>JBNKLF010000014.1:0-86839 GCA_050292215.1 Sulfurimonadaceae bacterium
CCGACCGAGGGCGTGGGAGATCCGTTCGAGCCGCTGGGGCGGTTCGCGCAGTTCCATGAAGGAGTGGTGGGCCGCGAAACGCATCGCGATCATCCCGCCGACCCAGACCACCGCGCTGAGCACGTGGAGGAAAAGGATGGGCGTATGGTACGCTGCGTAGAAGTCGGCCAGGCCCTGCATTACGCCTCCAGCGCCGCTTTCGCGAAGGCGAGGGCTTCAGTTTTGGCTTCGGGAAGTTTAGAAGGGTCTTTGCCTCCCGCCTGGGCGAAGTCGGGGCGTCCGCCGCCCCCGCCGCCGAGGACCGGGGCAACGTTTTTGATCCACTCCCCCGCCTTGAGCGGCGCTTCCTTCACGCCAGCGGCGATCATCACCTTGTCGCCCTTGACCTGGAAGAGCATCGCCGCCACACGTTCATGGGCGTTCTTGAGCTCGTCGATACGGGTCTTCACATCCCCGCTCTTGATCTCTTCGATGATGAGGGTCACCCCGCCGACGGTGTCGGCATTGAGCTCCTCCTTGGCGGCGTTCTGGGCTTCGACCACCTCCTCTTTGAGACTTTTAACCTGCTCTTTGAGGCGCTCGATGCCGGCGAGGATGTCGCGGTTCTTGACCGCCTCCTCCGCCTGCTCGATCAGGTGGCGCTGCTGTTTGAAGAGATTGTAGGCCGCGTTGCCGCAGACCGCCTCGATGCGGCGGACCCCGGCGCTGACCCCGCTCTCCTTGACAATGACGAAGGTCCCGATGGAAGCGGTGTCCTCGACGTGGATACCACCGCAGAGTTCGACGGAAGCGTCGGCGAAGGAGACGACCCGGACGGTGTCGCCGTACTTCTCGCCGAACTGCGCCTTGGCGCCGCTTTGCTTCGCTTCGTCGATCGCCATCTCCTTCGTCTCGCTGCGGATGCTGCGGAGAATGACGTGGTTGACCTGCTCCTCGACCTCGCGGATCTCCTCGGGGCTCATCGCCTTGGGATGGGAGAAGTCGAAACGGAGGCGGTTGGCCTCGACCAGGGAGCCCGCCTGGGAGATGTGATCCCCCAGAACGTCGTAGAGCGCCGCGTGAAGCAGGTGGGTCGCCGAGTGGTGCTTGGCGACTTCGTAGCGGGAGATGTCGACGCGGGCGCCGACCTGCTCGTGAACGCTCAGGGTCTCGTTGACACGGACGCGGGAGAGGTTCAGGCCGTGGAACTTCTTGGTGTCGAGCACCTCCGCCTTCTCCTCGATCCAGCCCCGGTCGCCCACCTGTCCGCCGCTCTCGGCGTAGAAGGGCGTACGGTCGAGCAGCACCCAGCCGGTGTGTTCGGCATGAAGCGTTTCGACGCGACTGAAGTCGTCGCTGAGCAGCGCCAGGATGCGGGCGTCGCTGTAGAGCCCGTCGTAACCGACGAAGCTGTTTTCGCCGAAGGCTTCAAGCAACGCTTTAAAATCTCCTTCGACATGGGCGTCGCCGCTCCCTTTCCAGGCAGCCTTGGCCCGTTCGCGCTGCTCCTGCATCAGCCGCTCGAAGGTTTCCGTGTCGAGGGTCATCCCTTTTTCGCGGAGCATATCCTCGGTGAGGTCGAGGGGGAAGCCGAAGGTATCATAGAGTTTGAACGCCGCTTCGCCGCTGAAGACCGACGCGGTCCGCTCCAGCTCCTCGTTGAACATCTCGATGCCCGAGGCGATGGTTTTGAAGAAGCGCTCCTCTTCGAGCATGATCTGCTCTTTGACCGCTTCCGCTTTCTCGCCGAGGTAGGGGTAAGCCCCGCCCATCAGGCCGATAACCGAATCGACGACTTGGTACATGAAGGGCTCGGTGAAGCCCAGCAGGTAGCCGTGGCGCACGGCGCGGCGCAGGATGCGGCGCAGAACGTAACCGCGTCCCTCGTTGGAGAAGTTGACCCCCTGGGCGAGGAGGAAGGTGACGGTACGGACGTGGTCGGCGATGACCCGGTAGGAGGCGCCGCCTTCGTAGGCGTAGGGCTTGCCGATGAGCTCGGCGACGCGGTTGATGATGGGCATGAAGAGCGAAGAGTCGTAGTTGCTCGTAGCCCCCTCTTTGACCGCGACGACCCGCTCCAGACCCATGCCGGTGTCGATGGAGGGTTTGGGCAGCGGCTTGAGTTCGCCCTTGGCGTTGCGCTCGTACTGCATGAAGACGAGGTTCCAGATCTCCAGGAACCGGTCGCCGTCGCCGCCCATGTAGTCTTCCGGGCCGTTGAAGTGTTCTGCGCCCTGGTCGACGAAGATCTCCGAACAGGGGCCGCAGGGGCCGGTGTCGCCCATCTGCCAGAAGTTATCCTTGTCCCCCAGGCGCATGATGCGGTCCGCGGCGATGTGCTTCTTCCATATCTCCTCCGCCTCGTCGTCGCTTTCGTGGACGGTGACCCAGAGTTTTTCGACCGGCAGTTCGAGCACTTCGGTCACGAACTCCCAGGCATAGGCGATCGCCTCTTCCTTGAAGTAGTCGCCGAAGCTGAAGTTGCCCAGCATCTCGAAGAAGGTGTGGTGGCGGGCCGTATGGCCGACGTTTTCGAGGTCGTTGTGCTTGCCGCCGGCGCGGACACAGGTCTGGCAGGAAGTCGCCCGGGGATTCTCCGGGACCGGGACGTCACCGGTAAAGATCGACTTGAAGGGGACCATCCCCGCGTTGTTGAACAGCAGTGTCGGATCGTCCGGTACCAGCGGCGCGCTCGCGACGCGCCCGTGGCCCTTGGATTCAAAATATTTCAGATACGCTTCTCTTACGTCCATACGTTACTTTCCATCAAAGGCTTGCAACCGTGGCAAGCCGGCAGTTTTTAAAGTGAGCGATTATAGCGAAAGAGTCCTTATTTTTGGAGGGCTTTGCGCTTTTGTATGTAGAAATAGAGCAGCAGAAGCAGCCCCGTAAGGGAGAGAACGACCAGGGTAATCTGCGTCATGTAGCTCCGAATGAGGGCCTCGTTATCCCCGATCAGATACCCCAATACCGTCAAAATGGTTCCCCAGATGCCCGCGCCCAGCGCCGTGTAGAAAAGGAAGAGGCGCAGCTCCATCCGGGCCAGTCCCGCGGGCAGGGAGATAAGCTGCCGGATTCCCGGGATGAGGCGCCCGGTGAAGGTGGAGATGGGACCGTGCCGCTCGAAAAAGCGCTCCATCTTCTCCAGGGCCGAGGGCTTGATGAAGAAGTAGCGGCCGTAACGCAGGAGGAAGGCGCGGCCGATCCACATGGCGCCGAAGTAGTTGACCAGCGCCCCGGTCAGCGACCCGAGCAGGGAGACGAGGAGAATCAGCCCCATGTCCATTTCGCCCCTGGCCGCCAGGTAGCCCGCCGGAATAAGCACCACTTCGCTGGGGAAGGGAATAAAGGAGCTCTCGACGCTCATCAGCAGGTAGATGCCCCAGTACCCCATGCCAAATACGGTCTCAACCAGCCACCCGGTCATCGCCTCAAGCATCGAGCATCTCCTCGACCGCCGCGACAAGGCGCTCCGCCCCGCCCGGACCGCAGAGCGTCATGACGCCCCGGCTGCGCGCCTCGAGATCTTCATCGAGCAACGAACGCAGCAGTGCCTCGACCTGCGGCCCCTGCCGTTCGCACCACCCGAACCCCCGTTCGACGAGGAAGGCGGCGTTATGGAACTGGTGGTCCCCCGCCGCGTAGGGGTAGGGAACGAAGAGGGCGGGAAGCCCGGTGGCGCAGAGTTCCCAGAGCGTACTCGCCCCCGCACGGCTGACGGCGAGGTCGCTGGCTTCGAGCAGTTCGGGCAGCGACCTGGTGAAGGCGACGAGATTGACCTCGGCGCCCATCGCCTTGTAGGCGTCGCGCACCCGTTCGAAGTCCCGTTCGCCGCACTGGTGGGTGAGAGCGATCCCCCGCTCCGCCAGCAGCGGCGCGATCGCGAGGGCCAGGTCGTTGATGAACGCGGCCCCCTGCGAGCCCCCCAAGAAGATGATGCGCTCGATGCGGCGGCGCACCCGCGCCCGCTCGAAAAAGGTCGCGGCCACGGGGTAGTCCCGCACGGGGGATGCCGCTTCGTAGGAGCTGAAAAAGGCGCGGGCGTAGGGGCGCAGCATGCGGTTCAGACGTCCCGTGGCGGCGTTTTGCTCGTGGATGAAAAGCGGGGTGCCCCGGCTCAGCGCCGCCAGAGCGCCCGGGGCCGCCGAAAAGCCCCCGACGCTGATCACCCCGTCGACACGGTGGCGGGAGAGGATGCTGCGGGCCCGCCACCACCCCTTCACGATGCGCCACAGCGCCGCCAGGCGGTGCAGCCCCTTGCGGTTGACCACCCCCGTCGTCTCCAGGAAATAGCGCTGCGAGAAGCGTTCGGAGTCCTCGAACCACATCCGGTCCTGGCCGCTGGTGGAACCGATGAAAATCGCTTCATGCCCCCGCGCCCTGAGGGCGTCGGCCAATGCCCCGGCAATGGCGAGATGCCCCCCGGTGCCGCCCCCGGTCACTGCAAACCGCTTACCCATGTTCCTCCCGTTTCTGCCGCCGCCGCTTGGTGCTGTGGTCGACTTTTTTTGAGATCATCAATACCATTCCGACCCCCAGCGAGGCCGCGATCATCGCCGAACCGCCGTAACTGAGGAAGGGGACCGAAATCCCCTTGATGGGCGTCAGGCCGCTGATGCCGTAGGCGTTCATCAAGAAAGCGAAGGCCAGCAGCAGCCCCACCCCCATGCTGAAGAGGTAGTAGACGCTCTCCTCGGTCCGGTTGGCGATGCGGAAGATGCGCTGCAGCATCCAGATGAAGAGGAAGGTGACCGCCAGCAGCCCGATAAACCCCGTCTCCTCGGCGATCCCCGCCAGGACGAAGTCCGTATGGACTTCGCTGAGGAACCCCAGCTTGAAGGTGCCATTACCCAGCCCCGTCCCGAAAATGCCGCCGTTGTGGATGGCGTTGAGGGAGTGCCCGATCTGGTAGGGTTCGTCGTTGCTCTCGACCCGCAAATGGCGGGCGACGGACTCCGGGAAGAAGGTCAGCACCGTGTTCTGGGCCAGGGACCACCAGGATTTGATCCGCAAAATCCGGTGTTCCGCCGTCAGGATGAAGAAGATGAAAAACACCAGTGCGCTGACGATCAGCGTGAAGAAGAACTTGAAACTGCTGCCGGCGAAAAAGAGCATAAAGGCCAGCGTCAGCCCCAGAACGACCACCTGCCCCAGGTCGTTTTGCATGAAGGCGATCAGGAACATCACCAGCACGAAGACGACCGCATAGGGGAGGAAGCGTTTGAGCTCCTCTTTCACTCCCATGTTGCCGTGGTGTCCCAGCTTGCGGGAAAAACTCCATGCCAGGAAGTAGACGAACCCCACCTTGAAAATCTCCACCGGCGCCAGGGAGAAGCCGAAGAGTTTGATCCACCGCTTCGCGCCGCCCACCTCGGTGACGAGGGTAGCCGGGAGAAATGGCATGGCGATCATCAGCACCAGCCCGCCGAAAAAGAGCGTCAGTCCCAGCCGGTGCAGCCAGACGTCGGGGTCGAGCTGGGCCAGAGACCAGATGACGACGATGGAACCCACCCCGAACACCAGCTGCCGCAGGGCGAAATGGAAATCGCTGTAATCGAACAGTACGACCGTGTAGGTGGAGAGGGTGTAGGCAAAGACGATGCCGCAGGTGATGAGAATGCCGGTGATGATAAAGAGGGTGCGATCTGCCATCGGTCTCCGACACGGGTTCAGGATTTTACGTTTTCCCGCCATGTCGCACCGCTTTCGGCGGAAACTGTCGGGAAATATCAGACCCGATTGTATCGCGCTCCCTCTGAAACTTCTCTTCATCCACGGCGCTACCTGTTTTGGAATGCTATTTGCTTGTTACCGGCAACGCTATGAAGGAGTCACCGATGGGAATCCAGGTATCCCGTGCCCATGAACTGATGAACGAAGCCCTCAACTACCGGGCGGCGCGTCAGGACATGATCGCCTCGAACATCGCCAACGCCGACACCCCGTTCTACCGGCCCCGCGACATCAGCTTCGAAGATTACCTGGCCGACAAGCGGCGCGAAGTCTTCGCCGACGACACCGCCCAGCTGCAGCTCGCGACGACGGACGGCGCGCACATGCAGCCGCAGCAGAGCGCCGCGTCGAAACATCCCGTCACCTTCTTCCGCGACGGCCACGGCGCCCGCAACGACGGCAACAGCGTCGACATCGACGTCGAAACGACGGAGATGGCGAAAAACGCCATCATGTTCAACGCCCTGCTGGCCGCCAAGAAAAAAGGCACCGCCATCTACAAAAGCGTCATCGAAGCCTCCGGCAAGACATCATAAGGAGTAGGCCATGAGTTTTCTGAGCAGTTTTGACATCAGCGGGTACGGACTCTCCGCCCAGCGCGTACGGGTCAACACCATCAGCGCCAACATCGCCAACGCACAGACCACCCGTACCGAAGAGGGCGGCCCCTACCGCCGCCGCGAAGTCCTTTTCAAAGCGATCGACTTCAACGAAGCCTACAACCGCGCCCTCGCCGACGAGAGTTCGGCCCTGGGTTACAGCGACCCGCTCAAGGAGGGGGATTTCGGGACTCAGCCCAATCCTGCTATAATGAGTGTTATCGTTGACAAGATCGTCCGCGACGACAGCGAACCGAAAATGAAGTACGATCCGGCCCACCCCGATGCCGACGCTAACGGGTATGTCGCCTATCCGAACATTAATCCTGTTATCGAAATGGCCGATCTGGTAGAAGCGACCCGCTCGTACCAGGCGAACGTCGCGGCGTTCGAAAGTTCCAAAAGCATGGCCAACGCGATCATCGCGAACATGCAGGGGTAAGGAGGTAACCTTTGGCTGACATCACCAATATCAACGCCCTCTCCACTGCGGACCTGCTCAAACAAAAGAGCGGCGTCACCGGCGCGGAAGCGGGAAGCGGCGACTTTGCCAAAGAGCTCAAAGCGGCCATCGACGGGGTCAACTCGCAACAGGTCGAAGGGGAAAAAGCGATGGCCGACATCGCCACGGGACAGGTCAAGGACCTGCACCAGGCCGCGATGGCCATCGATAAGGCCGAACTGAGCATGAAACTGATGCTCGAAGTCCGCAACAAGGCGCTCAACGCCTACAAAGAGATTACCCGAACGCAGATGTAGCGCCTAAGGCGTTTCGGGCCTCTGTCCTGTTCTTCCCCCATCCGTCACTTCTTCACCGTTCCCTAATGAAACTAGCGCTATAGTATCTTTAAAAAAGGGCCGCGCTCCACGATGACCAGCAGCAACGACCGCTCCGACATGACCAGCAGCAACAAAGCGCCGAAGATCATCCTGCTTTTTCTGCTGCTGCTCGTCGGCTTCCTCATCTTTCTGAGCGTGATGCTGATGACGGCGGTCAAGCCCCGCGGCCTCCCCTCCATCTATACTTCCGACACCAGCCGGGCCCAGCGCGGCAACATCATCAGCGCCGACGGCTTTCACATCGCCTCCACACAAAAGCTCTACAAAGCGGTCGTCAACACCCGCAACATCGACCCGGGAAAACGGGACCTCTTCATCAAACTCTTCAGCATCTACAGCGGCGTGGACGCCAAGGAGATCGCGCAGAAACTGCGCTCGCGCAAGGGGAGCGTCGTGCTGAGCTACAACATCAGCCCCAAACGGGCCCAGTACCTCAAATCCCTCGCCTTCGAGCTCCGGCGCCTCAACGTCTTTACCGAGTACACCCTCCCCGACGGCCGTACCATTCTCCACGGGCTCAACATCGTCGAGAGCGGCGAAACCCGCGAATACCCCTACGGAAAACTGCTCACCCCGGTCATCGGTTACCCCCGCAAAGTCGAGGACCAGGGCTACACGAAAAACCGGGGCGTCAAAGGGGTGGAAAAACAGTTCAACGACTCCCTGGCCGCCCGGCAGGACGAGGAGCAGCGGGCCCGCCGCGACGTCAACAACTACATGATTCTCAACAAGGAGAGCATCACCAAGCCGGGGCTGGACGGGTATGACGTTCATCTCACCATCCCCGTGACGCTGCAGATCCGCGTCGAACGCATTCTCGACCGGCTCAAAGGCGAACTCGAAGCGGACGAAATCATGGCGGTCATCATGGAGTCCGAAAGCGGAAAAATCCGGACTCTCGCCAGCTCCAACCGCTTTCTTCCCAAGGATATCCGGCGTTCGGACTACCCCTCCTTGAACATCAACGCCATCGAGTACAGCTTTGAACCGGGGTCGGTCATCAAGGCGCTGACCTTCGCGCTGCTTCTCGAACACAACAAGGTCAACCCCTTCGACCTGGTCAACGGCCATAACGGCCGCTTCAAGATCGGCCGCAAAATCATCACCGACGAACACAAATTCGACTGGCTCAGCGCCGAAAACGTCATCGTCCACTCCTCCAACGTCGGCATCGCCCAGCTGATCCAGAAGCTTGATGCCGTCGCCTACTACCAGGGACTGCTCGACTTCGGTTTCACCCGCTCCAGCGGCATCGACCTCCCCTACGAGCAGAAGGGCTCCATCCCCTCCCTGCGGCAGCTCGAGAGCGAAATCTACAAGGCGACCACCTCTTACGGGTACGGGATGCGCGTCAACCTCATCCAGCTCATCAAGGCCTACAACGCCTTCAACAACAACGGCCGCATGGTGATCCCCTACGTCACCGACGTACTGGTCGACGAACGGGGACGGCGCATCGTTCTGGAACGGGACGAACCGGAGCAGGTGCTCTCCCCGGCGACGGCGCAGCGGATGAAGAAGATCCTCATCAAAACCGTCAACGAAGGAACCGGCGTGGGCACCCGGACGCCGGGGCTGGAGATCGGCGGGAAAACCGGCACGGCCCACATCGCGGAGAAGGGGCGCTACGTCAACCAGTACAACTCCTCCTTCGTCGGCTTCGTCAACGATGCGAAGCGCCGCTACACCATCGCGGTGACCGTCGTCAAACCGAAAAAACACCACTTCGCCTCACTGACGGCGGTGGCGACCTTCAAGGCGATCGTGGATATGATGGTCGAAGAGGGGTACCTCAAAGCGGCGAGTAGCGAGTAGACGGACGGACGCCTAGATCCAGATATTGTCCAGCAGGCGCGTGGTGCCGACGACCGCTTCGACGAGGATGATGCAGCGGCCCGGTTCGATGCGATCGACGGGGCGGAAAGCGCGGTCGACGACGGCAATGTGTTCAACTTCCAGCGGTTCGAGGATGGCGGCCATCTCCGCCGTCACCTCGGAAACGTCGCAGCGCCCCTGCCCGACCATGTTCGCCGCCCGTTTGAGCGCGCGGGAGATCTTCAGCGCTTCGCTCCGTTCGGCGGAGCTCATGTAGGCGTTGCGGCTGCTCAGCGCCAGGCCGTCTTCTTCGCGTACCGTATCGCAGGGGACGATCTCGACGTCCATGAACAGCTGCCGCACCATCTCCTGGATCAGCATCAGCTGCTGGGCGTCTTTTTTTCCGAAGTAGGCCCGCGCGGGGTTGACGATGTTGAGCAGTTTCATCACCACGGTCAATACGCCGCTGAAATGGCCGGGGCGTGAGGTACCTTCGAGAATGTACCCCCGGACGTTGGGGGCGTTGAGGCTGATCTCGTCCTCCCCGTACATCTGCGCGGCCTCCGGGTAGAAGAGGTAGTCCGCCCGGCAGAGTTCGCACACCTTGCGGTCCGCCTCTTCCCGGCGGGGGTAGGTGTCGAGGTCCTCCCCTTCCAGGAACTGGGTCGGGTTGACGAAGATGGAGACGACCACGATGTCGTTTTCCCGGCGCGCCCGGTCGATCAGGGTACGGTGACCGCTGTGCAGCGCCCCCATGGTGGGGACGAATCCTACCGATCCCGACGTTTCCCGAAGCAGCGTTTTGAGCTCATGGGGAGAACGGACAATCTTCATCTTTTAAGCCTCTGTTGAATATAATCGCAATTATACATCAGTTTGCAACGCCACGGCGCCACACTGACCGCGCGGAGAAGAGATCCCGCCGCATTCCCGTGACAACCCAATACGATTTCCGGAGCCGACCTTGGACCATTACGAATATACGGAACTGTTGAAAACCCTGACGACCAAGATGCGTAACATCACCGGCGTCGTCCAGCCCGACAAGATCGAAGCCCGTCTCGGCGAGATCGAAGCCCTGGAGAACTCCCCCGATTTCTGGAACGACGCGGCCAATGCCGCCGTCGTGCAGAAGGAGAAGACCCAGCTCGAACGCAAGCTCGCCAAGTACAAAGACGCCTCGAACGCCCTGACCGACGCGGAAGAGCTCTACGAAATGGGCAAGGATGAAGGCGACGACGACACCGTCGAAAGCCTCTTCGCCGAAGCGGACCAGCTCGAGACGATGGTCCGCACCATGGAGATCGAGATGCTGCTCAGCGGCGAAAACGACGCCAAGAACGCCATCCTCTCCATCCACCCCGGCGCGGGAGGCACGGAGTCGCAGGACTGGGCCTCCATCTTGCTGCGGATGTACACCCGCTGGGCGGAACGCCGCGGCTTCAAGGTCGAGACCCTCGACTACCAAAACGGCGAGGAAGCGGGCATCAAGGACGCCTCCATCGTCATCCGGGGCGAGAACGCCTACGGCTACCTCAAGGTCGAAAGCGGCATCCACCGCCTGGTGCGCATCAGCCCCTTCGACTCCAACGCCAAGCGCCACACCTCCTTCACCTCGGTGGTCGTCTCCCCGGAGATCGACGACGACATCGAGATCGAGCTGGAGGAGAAGGACATGCGCATCGACACCTACCGGGCGTCGGGAGCCGGCGGCCAGCACGTCAACAAGACCGAATCGGCCATCCGCATCACCCACATCCCCACCGGCATCGTGGTCCAGTGTCAGAACGACCGTTCACAGCATAAAAACAAGTCCACGGCGCTGAAGATGCTCAAGTCCCGCCTCTACGAGTTCGAACTGGAAAAACAGAAAGCCGAAGAAGCGGGTGTGGAGAAGAGCGAAATCGGCTGGGGCCACCAGATCCGCTCCTACGTCATGCAGCCCTACCAGCAGGTCAAGGACACCCGCTCGGGCGAAGCCTTCACCAACGTCCCCGCCATCCTCGACGGGGATATCGACAAGATGATCGAGGGGGTGCTGATCGCCCAGAGCCGGGGCTGATCGCCGCGCTGCGCGCGACTCAGGAACCAACCAAAGCTTCGGCCTGCCTGCGAAGGGTTTTGAGCGAGGCTTTGGCCGTTTTGAACGCTTCGAGCAGTTCGGACGTCGAATCGAGTCCATCCACCTGCTCCGCGGTCTTCTTCACACTCTCTTCGAGAGTGTTGAGCAGCTCCAGCAGAGAGGCCGCCTTGCCGGCGACGAAGGGGAAGGTCAGGTCGGCCTCACCCGCTTCGGCGATGCGCGCGGCCATCCCGAAGGCCCCGGCGGCGGACGCGATGGCGTCGTTCACCGCCGCCAGGGCCTCCGACGCCGACGCCAGCTGCCCGCCGGAGATCACGGCGTGGGCCAGCATCGCCGCTTCCGCCACCTGCGCGTCACTGCTCTGCTGGGAGAGTGCGAGCAGTGCATCCGCCGCCGCGTCGGCATCCCCTCCCGACGCAGCCGCTTCGCGTCCCTCCGCCAGCAGCCGTTCCACGCGGGCCAGTCCCAGCGTTCGTACCCGCTCTTCGTTACTGATTGCCATAACCCCTCCTTACAGATGTTCCAGACGGCTCTGCAGCTCTTCGAGGGCCGCTTTGAGACCGTACGCTTTCAGGTCGGTTCCCTCGGCGAGACTCTCCCGGAGCTTGCCGTGCTCCCGCGCCCAGGCCCGGACCGCCTTGACGACGGCTTTGCCCGCTTTGAGCCGCTGCCGGTACGCTTTTTCTATCGCCTCGATCTTCCGGTCGTACTCCGTCACGATGGGGCGGATCGCTTCCATGCGGGCCTCCACCAGGGCCACCGCCTCAAGCTCGTTCACCGCCCGGCAGCTCCCCTCCGGCTCGCGGCAGAATCCCCGCCACGCCGACCCCGGCGCCTCCGGGTCGACATCGGTGACGATGCCGTTCAAATAGCGGTAGTAGGCGTCGTAGTTGCGCCGTACGTTGGCGTCGAACCCGATAACGGCCGGTCCCGCTTCCATCGACGCTTCCAGCTTCTTCGTATTGCGGATGGCCCCCGCGGCCTGCGTCAGCGCCGTGCCGTAAATCACCTCGAACTGCCCGGCCACGATTTCAACGCCGGGGTCGGCGGCCTCGAGGGCCTCGGCCAGCGACTGCTTCGCTTCCATCTTCGTGAAGGCGTCGGCGATCTTCTCAAACCCTTTTCCGACGGCAGAGGCCGCCGAGCCCGTAGGCAAACCCCCCATTCCCGCCAGTTCCGCAAACCCCTGCAGACTCTCCTTCAGCGAGGCGGCCGCTTCGCTTCCGCTCTCACCCGCCGCCGCGAGAGCAGCTACCTTCTCGGAGTAGTCGGTCATGGCGGCGAAAAGACGGTTAAGGGCCTTCTCCGTCGCCGCAAAGGATTTTTGGGCCTCCCGGATCTGCGCTTTGCGCAGCGCATAAGCGGCGCTGCTTTCGCCGGGCATCTGCACCGCTTTGAGCGCCGCGACCTCGTCGGCAACGTCGCCGTAGTGGGTTCCGGCCGATGCCGCCAGTGCCGCCGTCGACTCGGCATAGGGCGTCACCTCCGGCAGGGTCATACATCCCGCGAACAGCACGGCAGCCGCCAGTGCCGCCGCCACGTTGACGGGTCTCAATATTCCGTTCATCATGCGCCTCCCCGTAAGGTAAATAGGCACCGGGAGGCACTGTTGCCGCCCGCACGCTGAGACTCATCTTACGACACGTCGGCTGAAAACACGGTAAATAACGTATTTAATTTTTATTGATGACGGGAAAGGGTTACGCGTCCGTGGCGCGGTTTGCGGTGATGCGGCGGTAGACTCCGAAGCCGAGGAAGGCGACGCCTCCGCCGATAAGCAGCAGCACCGCGTAACGGAGCTGCTTCTCCTGGTGCTCCTGGAACTTGCTGGAAAGTAACGGGGCATCGGGCTCGGAAACCGTCCCTGTCTGCGCCGCCATGCGCGCTTCGTACCGCGCAACCCGTTCCGCCGCCGCCCGCTCTTCGGCGCTGACGCCGTCTCCGCGCATGTCCCAGAAGAGCATCGCGATGCCCGCGACGAGCAGCAGGGCCCCGACTCCCATGGAGAGCTGCTGCTGATACTTCACAATCCACGCTTTCATGCGTCACTCCCGTTTCCGCAATCGGTCAGAAGCGTCAGCCGCAGGATGCTGTCCTGAAGCGCTTCGATGTGGTGTTTCATGCCCCCCTCCACAGCCACGATGCAGCCGCGGGGAAGCACCCGCTCTCCCGCCTCGGAGGCCAGCGTCACGGCACCTTCGCACACCTCGATCATCAGGGGGTGGTCGCTCTCGTGGTCGCGCATCACCTGATGGGCATACATCGTGATGCGCAGTTCTCGGCAAAAGGGGGTTTCTATAAGCTCCTCGACAACGACGTTCTCCTCGTCGAATACGACGGCTTCGTGAATGTTGGCATACTTCATCATATCCCTCTCGGAAAAAGCGCCATGGGGCGCAGTATCACTCTAACTATAGCAAAAAAAATGCCCAAGCGGCCCTTACCTCACTTTTACCTTCGTGATGTACAATGCCTTCCATGAATCAGTTGCTCAAAGAGTGCGCACTCAACGAACGATGCTCCTATCTTGAAGGGTTTGAGCAGACGACCCATTACAAGATCATCGAAGGGTGCTCCACCGAGCAGTGCGAAGCGCTGATAGAACGGGGATGGCGGCGTTTCGGGAACATGTTTTTCCGCCCCATCTGCCCGGACTGCACCGCCTGCGAAAGCGTCAAAATCGACGCGGGGAACTTCGTCTTTTCCAAGTCCGCCCGCCGCATCATCCGGAAAAACGAAGGACTCGACGTGCGGATTCGCCGTCCGAGCATGTCCCGGGAGCATCTTCAACTCTTCCGCCGCTACCACGACTACATGCGGGGACGCCGGGGGTGGGAGAACCAGCCCATCACGCCCCACAACTACTACATGTCCTTCGTCCACGGCTACGGCACCTTCGGCTACGAAGTCCTCTATTTCGACCAGGAGCGCCTCATTGCCGTCGACCTTATCGACGTCCTGCCCAACGGCATCTCCTCCATCTACTTCTACTACGACCCCGACTACGCCCGACGCTCGCTGGGGAAATACTCCCTCTACCGCCAGATTCTGCTGGCACGCAAATACAAACTGGAGTGGATCTACCTGGGATACTACGTCGCCGAGTGCCCCAGTCTCGCCTATAAGGGGGAGTATACCCCCTATTACATGCTTGACGCCCGCCCCGAAGAGAGCGATGCGCCCCGCTGGTTTCGCGTCTAGTCGAACCGGCGCGTCTCTTCCAGCGCCTCGGCCTGCTGACGGTGCAGCGCCTCTTTTCGCTGCTCCGTCTCTTCGTTGATCGCCCGCACCTGCGCTTTTTTCTTCGCTTCCTGCCGCGCCCGGACCTGATCGATACGGCGCTGTTTGTAGCCGTCGTAAATCTCCTGCCGCTTCGCCTTCTCTTCCTTCTCGTGAGCAACGAGCGCTGCCCGGTAGTTCAGATAGTCCTCAATCTCCGCAAGACGGCTCTCGCCCCGCTTGAGTTCGTAAAAGCCGACAATCTGATCGGGATCGCGGTCGATCTCGATGGCACCGGTCTTGACCAGGGCGCTGAACCCCTGGTAATCGTTGTCGATGATGGTCTGGTTCAACGCGGCGTGTGCCGTGCGGATGAAAAACTCATGCTGTCCGTTCAGGGCGCGCAGCGTTTCGATGTACGCCTTTCGCGACGCGTCGTCTCCCTCCTTGTCAAGGGCGTAACCCCTCTCCCTGGCTGCTTCGCACTTCTTCAGATACTGCAGAATGTTCTCCCGATGGTGTGCCATCGCCCCGACATTCGCCAGTTGGGCCATCTTCGGCATCGCATCGTAAATGACGTCTCCCAGTCCCGCATAGATGACGGGATTTGCCATCATCACGGTCACATATAGAACCAACGCGCTCAGCACTCGTTTCATACCGCTCCTTCGATCACGGATTGTGTGTTTTGTCATTGTACCCCATGCGCCCTCAAAAGTCCATCAAGCCCTTTTCAGCACCGCGGCGATATAATCGCGCCATGGAAAAGATCATCAAACGCGAACTGCTTATCTACGCATCCATCCTCGTTGTGCTCATCCTTTTGATGCACCCCGACATGCTCAGTGACCCCGCCACGCGCCTGGGAATGATGCAGCAGCACCAAAACTATGTCCACCCGCTGCTCTACACCCTCTTCGTCTACCTGGTGGTCTTCGTACTGCGTGCGGCGTTCGGCGCCGTTGCCAGGCTCTTCAAAAAAGGGGGCGCTTCCGACTCCTAAGCGTCACTCCCCGCCATCTAGAGGTAGATGCCGATACCGATCCGTTCGGCGAGGCTCTTCCCCTCCAGGGTCATCTCCAGCTCTCCCTCGCCGTTCATCTGCAGCAGCCGCTCTTTGGCCATCGCCTGCACGATCCGCTTGAAACGCTCCGTCTCCATCTGCAGAAAACCCAGCAGCCGTTTGGGCGCGATGATATCGACCCGGGCCATGGTGTAAAAGAGTTTAAGGGCGTCTTTGTGACGGAAAACGTCGGGGTGACGCTCCAGGATCTGGAGGATCTTCAAAGTCCGCAGCACGTCACTCTCGTCGAGGTCGTAGGAGGCGAATTCGAACTCCCGCTCCAGTTCGTCGAAAAGGTTCTGTTCCAGCTGCGCGACATCGACGACGCTGCTGCGTTCCCCGGTTTCGGGACGCATTACCGCATCGAGCCGTGCCCGCAATTCATCTTGATAGCTCATGGGAACATTATAGCCGCTGCCGGAAAACAGCCGAATAAAAAAAAGAAATTAGAGGAGAGAGGTTCCGGGGGAACCCCGGAAAAGAGGGGTTAGCCGTTGCGCTTTTTGATGATCTCGTCGGCAACGTTGCGGGGAACTTCCTCGTAGTGGTGGAATTCCATGGAGTAGGTCGCACGGCCCTGTGTCGCAGAACGCAGGTCCGTAGAGTAACCGAACATCTCGGAAAGGGGAACGTAGGCGTCAACGATTTTGTTACCGCCGCGGTCACCCATGTTGTTGACCTGGCCGCGACGACGGTTCATGTCGCCGATAACGTCGCCCATGAACTCTTCGGGGACTTCGACTTCGACTTTCATCATCGGCTCAAGGATTGCCGGATCCGCTTTGCGCGCACCCTCTTTGAAGCCCATGGATGCCGCCAGTTTAAACGCCATCTCGGAGGAGTCGACGTCGTGGTAGGAGCCGTCGTAGACCGTGACTTCAACGTCTTCGATCGGGTAACCGGCGAGAATACCTTTTTGCATCGCTTCGCCACACCCTTTTTCGATCGCGGGGATGAACTCTTTGGGGATGACACCGCCCTTGATTTCGTTGTTGAAGGTGTAGCCCGCACCCGCTTCGCCCGGCTTGATGCGCAGGTAGACGTGACCGAACTGACCGCGACCGCCGGATTGCTTGGCGTATTTGTACTCCTGCTCGACCTCTTTCTTGATGGTCTCGCGGTAGGAAACCTGCGGCGCACCGACTTCGGCTTCGACCTTGAACTCGCGCTTCATACGGTCGACGATGATCTCCAGGTGAAGCTCACCCATACCGGAGATGATGGTCTGACCGGACTCTTCGTCGGTGTGAACACGGAACGACGGGTCTTCTGCAGCGAGTTTGCCCAGAGCGATACCCATTTTTTCCTGGTCGGCTTTGGTTTTCGGCTCGACGGCGACGGAGATAACCGGTTCCGGGAAGTCCATGCGCTCAAGAACGACTTTGTCTTTCTCGGAAGCGAGGGTGTCACCGGTAGTCGTGTCTTTCAGACCGACGACCGCGCCGATTTCGCCGGCGTAGATCTCTTTAACCTCTTCGCGCTTGATGGCGTGCATCTTCATGATACGGCCGACACGCTCTTTTTTGTCCTTGGTCGTGTTGATCGCGTAGGAACCGGACTCAAGAACACCGCGGTAGACGCGGATGAAGGTGAGCTGACCGACGAAGGGGTCGGTCATGATTTTAAATGCAAGCGCTGCGAAAGGACCGTTGTCGGTAGACTCGACGGTCACCTCTTTCTCTTCGTCGTCCATCATCGTACCTTTGATCGCGGCGACTTCCGTCGGTGCCGGCAGGTAGGCGACAACGGCGTCGAGCAGTGTCTGAACGCCTTTGTTTTTGAACGCGGTACCGGCAGTCATCGGAACGATGTGCATTGCGATGGTCGCACGCTTGATGCCCGCCATGATCTCTTCGTTGGAGATCTCTTCGCCTTCGAGGAATTTCTCCATCAGCTCTTCGTTGCCGTCGACGGAGGAGATCTCTTCGATCATCTTTTCACGGTACTCTTCGGCTTTGTCCTGAAGCTCTGCACGGATATCCTGCTCATGGTAGGCAGAACCCATGGCCGCGTCCGCATCCCATACGATCTCTTTCATTTTGACGAGGTCGATGACCCCTTCGAACTGATCTTCCGCACCGATGGGGAGCTGAATCGGCACCGGGTTGCCCTTCAGGCGGTCGCGGATCTGGTTTTCAACTTCGTAGAAGTCGGCACCGGTACGGTCCATCTTGTTAACGAAAACGATGGAAGGAACGCCGTAGCGGTTACGCTGACGCCAAACCGTCTCGGACTGGGGCTGAACGCCGCCGACCGCACAGAATACGGAGACCGCGCCGTCGAGAACGCGCATGGAGCGCTCGACTTCGATGGTGAAGTCGACGTGGCCGGGGGTGTCGATGATGTTGATCTGTTTGTCGGCCCAGGTACAGGTGGTCGCCGCAGAGGTGATGGTAATACCGCGCTCTTGCTCCTGCTCCATCCAGTCCATGGTTGCTGCACCGTCGTGAACCTCACCGATCTTGTGCTCAACACCCGTGTAGAACAGAATACGTTCTGTCGTCGTGGTCTTACCGGCATCGATGTGCGCGGCAATACCGATGTTTCTTACGTCTTCAAGTTTATGAGATCTTGGCATCTTTTAAAACCTTCGTTAAATTTTTGGGTTACGGAATCCGAAAGCGGGAATCGGAAAAAGGAGGAGCTCCGCTTTCCGCTTCCCGTTTCGCATTGCCTTCATTGCTGAAATGTGACTGCCCGCGACCATGGCGAAGCCGCCATGGTAACACGATGCGATAACGGGAAAATTACCAGCGGTAGTGGGCGAACGCTTTGTTCGCTTCTGCCATTTTGTAGGTATCTTCTTTCTTTTTGAATGCAGAACCCTTGTCGGATGCTGCGTCCATCAGTTCGTTGGCAAGACGCTCAGCCATGGTGCGCTCGTTGCGCTTGCGGGCTGCGTCGACCAGCCAACGGATAGCCAGGGAGAGTTGGCGAACCGGGCGTACTTCTACTGGAACCTGGTATGTGGCACCGCCGACGCGGCGGCTTTTTACCTCGATGACCGGCTTGACTTTTTCGATGGCTTCGTTAAAGACTTCGATACCCTGCTTTTCACCGCGGGAACCGATGATGTCCATCGCGCTGTACATGATCTTTTCGGCGGTGCTTTTTTTACCGTCGAGCATGATCTTGTTAATGAATTTCGTAACGACTTTGCTTCCGTGAACCGGATCGGGCATGATCTCACGGACCGGCGCTCTTCTTCTACGCATTGTTTTCCTTTATGACTTCAATTATTAGACGCTAAATCGGCGAAGCCGTTTCAGCCACGTTGACACTGGGTCCTCTTCAGCAGAGGGCTCGCGTGCAGATTCACCGCACTCCGTTCAACCTAATTTACTCAAAACGTTCCCATCGGGACGTTCTGTATTCTCTACTCAACTTCTCAGGCGGCTGCCCGATACTCAATGAGCGTAGACCTTAAATCTGCGGCGTTCTTATTTTTTCGGTTTCTTGGTACCGTATTTAGAACGTGCAACCGTACGGTTGGCAACACCTGCCGTATCGAGCGCACCGCGGACGATGTGGTACTTAACACCCGGAAGGTCTTTGACCCGTCCGCCGCGTACCAGCACGATGGAGTGTTCTTGAAGGTTGTGTCCCTCACCACCGATGTAGGAGATGACTTCAAAACCGGAAGTAAGGCGGACTTTCGCAACTTTACGAAGCGCCGAGTTCGGTTTTTTCGGTGTCGTCGTGTAGACACGGGTACAAACGCCGCGACGTTGCGGGCAGTTTACGAGCGCCGGTGATTTCGATTTCTTGATCACTGCTTTACGCTCTTTACGAATCAACTGATTGATTGTAGGCATACAATTCCTTTCATAATGTGTTCCAGTAGAATGATAATTCCCTACAAGACGCACCGGAGGCACGGCTTGCGACAGGGGACTATTAAACGCGCAATCATACTGAAAAATTATTTAAATGAAGCTTTACTTAAGAAACAGGTTTTCGGCTCCCCGCTTCGCACTCCTCCCCGAAACGGCCGAATGTGATTTAATATGACATCATGTATAATAGCTCCAAAGCAAAAAAACGAATCACCCCCAGGCAGGCTTATGCAGAACACCCCGATCCTGAAGAAAAAAGATCCCCTCGCCCCGCAATTCAAACGCGCCGAATACTACTTCGACAACGGCATGATTACCAAGGAGGTTCGCGATCTCGCCTGCGAAGCGGCCCGTGTTTCCGGTCTGAGCGTCGACCACGTACTGATCGCCTACCGTTTTATCAGCGAATACGACCAGGTCATCGCCGACTCCCTGGAGAAGGATGTCCCCTACGTCGACCTCAATACGCAGCTCCCTTCGGCCGAAGCACTGCAGCTGATTCCCAAAGAGATCGCGCTCAAACGCAACATTCTCCCCTTCTCCTTCGAGAACCGCGTTTTGACCGTGGTCGTCGACACCGAGCACGACTTCCGTTCCCTCGCGCTTCTGGAGCGGACGACGATGTACGAGATCCGCTACGTCTTCGGCCAGAAAAGTCTGCTCATCGATGCGTTGAAACACTACTACGAGCATCGCTACGTCTCCCAGAAAGAGAGCCTCTACGCCATGCTGACCGACCATGAAGCGATCGAGGTGATCGCCCTGGTCGACGCGCTGATCTACATCGCCATCGACATGGAGGCCTCCGACATCCACCTCGCCCCCGAAGAGGACGTGGTCCATGTCTTCCTGCGCCTCGACGGGGTCTTGCAGCACTACTGCAGCCTCCCCATCGAAATCCGCGACCAGGTGGTATCGCGCATCAAGATCATGTGCGAACTCGACATCTCCCAGCGGCGCGTCGCCCAGGACGGCTCCATGACCATGAGTTATGAAGAGCGCGACTACGACATGCGGATCTCCACCATGCCAACCGACATGGGGGAGAGCGTCGTTATCCGGATTTTGACCAACACCCGCGAACTTTTCCAGCTCGAACAGCTCGGCCTGACCGACGATGTGCTCAACCGCCTCAAACGGCTGGCCAAAAAACCCCACGGCGTCATCCTCCTCAGCGGTCCCACCGGCAGCGGGAAGACGACCACACTCTACGCAATCCTCCGGGAAGTGAACCGGTTGCAGAAAAACATCCTCACCATCGAAAACCCCATCGAATACCGGATCCCCTTCGTCAACCAGACCCAGTACAATCCCAAGGCGGGCTACACCTACGACAAGGCGATCCGCGCCTTCATGCGCCAGGACCCCGACATCATCCTCGTCGGTGAGATCCGCGACCCCGATACGGCCCAGATCGCCATGGAGGCCTCCATCACCGGCCACCTGGTACTTTCAACGGTGCACACCAATGACGCCGTCGGCGCCCTGGTCCGTCTGCGGGGCCTCAAAGTCCCCTCTTTCCTGCTCAGCGAAGGGATGCTCGCCGTCATCGCCCAGCGGCTGGTACGCCGCCTCTGTCCCATCTGCAAGACACCCCGCCGCTACAGCCGGGACGAGCTCCGGGCCTTCAACATCAGTGACAAGATGATCACGCAGGAATCCTACGACCTCTTCGACGCGCAGGGATGCGAAAAATGCAACAATACCGGCTATCACGGCAGACAGGCGATTACCGAGCTCTTCGAAGTCGATCCGAAAATCAAGATGATGATTTTTGACGAGGTCAGTACCGTGGAGATGACCGACTACATCGTCTCACGCGGTATGGTGACCCTCCAGGAGGACCTCTTTCGCCGCATCGTCGAGGGTTCTACCTCCCTCGAAGAGTACGAGCGCACCATCCTCTAGCGGATCGCCGCCGTTTCGACAAAAACCACTTCGCAGGCGCCGTTGCCCGTATCTTCCCGGGTCAGCGAGCTCTTCCAGAACCAGTCGTCTTTCGCATTGACCCGGACCAGCGCTCCTTCGATCGTCACCACATCTCCCTCGTCCGCATCCAGCAGTACCGATTTCACCGCATCGTCTTTGGGGATCATATGCATGTTGGCGCTGTGCGTTTCGATATCCCGGCGGGGGATGGGAAGCTTCTGGGTTCTCCAGTAGTACCAGCGGTTCGACTGGGAGATCTCAATGCTCTTCAGGACGTTTTCATTCGCCATCGGCCCCCAGCCCAGCGCCAGATCGACCGGAGAGAGCTCCGCTTCGCGGCCGAAACGGTAACGCTCGCTTGAAAGGACCCGCGCCGTAATCCTGAAGTCGGCCAGGGGCGTAATGGTGTAGGCACCGAAGGCAAAAGGCTCCTCCGAACTGCTGCTCTGTTGCGGATCGGGAAGCTGCTCGGAAGCCGAAGACGGCAGGGAAGGATTCTCGTCGCCGCAGGACTTCATCAGCACCAGAAGCACACCGATGGCCAAAATTATTTTGATGACTGCACTAAACCCGTTCATCGTCTGCCTTTACGCATCATTGAACGTCATTGTACTGAAAAGAGAACGGAAGTAAAAATCGAAAGGGTTAAAAAGAGAGAGACGCGAAGGGCGAAGCTTACGCTTCGTCTTCGGCGAACTGGATCGTCTGATCCTTGTAGATACCGGTACCGACCGGGATGGTGCGGCCGATGATGACGTTCTCTTTGAGATCCGTCAGGTCGTCGATCTTCGCAGAGACCGCCGCTTCGGTCAGGACTTTGGTGGTGTCCTGGAAGGAGGCTGCGGAGATGATGGAGTCGGCGCTGACCGCCGCACGTGTGATACCCACCAGGAACGGCTCGGCGATCGCCGGCTGGCCGCCGAGGCGCAGGATCTTCTCGTTCTCCTCGCGGAACTTGTTCTTGGAGACCAGGTCCCCCGTGATGAACTTCGTATCGCCGGAGTTCAGAATCTTGATCTGGCGCAGCATCTGGGTGAAGATCACCTCGATGTGTTTGTCCGCGATGTTAACGCCCTGGCGGCGGTAGACCTGCTGGACTTCGCTGACCATGTAGTTGTAGAGCGCCTTCGTACCGAGAATGCGCAGGATCTCGTAGGAGGAGACCATGCCGTCGGTGAGGCGTTCGCCGGCGTGAACGAACTCGCCCGGGTGGACCAGGGCGTTCAGGTTCTTGTCGACGAAGTACTCTTTGATGATGCCGTTTTCGCTGCTGATGATGATGCGCTCTTTGCCGCGCAGCGGCTTGCCGAAGCTGACCACACCGTCGATCTCGGCGATGAGGGCAACGTCTTTGGGCTTACGCGCTTCGAAGAGCTCGGAAACCCGCGGCAGACCCCCGGTGATGTCCCGTGACTTCTGCAGCGCTTTCGGCGTCTTGGCCAGGATGTCGGCCACTTTGACTTCCGCATTGTTGCGTGCGAAGATCTGGGTCTTCGGATCGATGGAGTAGCGGATTAGCGTCCCCTCTTCCGTTGCCAGTACGATCGCCGGTTTATACTCCGGAGAGATGTACTCGTTGATCATCATACGCGATTTGCCCGTCAGTTCGTCGAACTGTTCGGACGCCGTCACACCCGGGATGATATCTTCGAAGGTGACCGTACCGGCCGACTCGGAGATGATCGGGTTGGAGTAGGGATCCCACTCGGCGATGATGGTGGACTCTTCGGTCGCCGGTTTCGCGATGACGGCATCGGCAGTCACCGTTGCGTCGTCGGCAACTTCCACGATGGAGCCGCGGGCGATGTAGTGGCGGATCGCTTCGCGGTCGTCTTTGTCGACGACAACGGCGAAGAGACCCTTCTCTGCGACCTGGTACCCCTTCGCGATCTCTTTATGACGCTCGAGGTAGTCCCCCTTGAGGATGAAGTACTTGACGGTACCCTCCTCCTGGGCCTTGATCTTCTGGGTGACCGGTGCACCGTCTTTGACCATGATCTCGGAGGCGTAGGGAATCCGGTTGGGAACGTTCCAGCCGTCTTTGACCACCTCGACGATTGACTCGTGCTCTTTCACTTCCGAGCCGCTCTCGTACGGCAGGTAGAACTTCCCTTCGATCTTGCCGCTGACGCCGGCAAGCTCGTTCGGTTTCGCCACTTCGTGCTTGCGCAGAGTGTAGCGTGCCGTCTCTTTGGCACCGATGACGCTGACCAGGACCTCGTCGTGGATGGTCTGAACCTCAATCTTGCCGTCGAAGGGCGCCTTGATCTTCGGTTCAACCAGCAGAACGCCCGCGTTACGGCGGTTCGCCACGATGGTTTTACCCTCTTTGGAGGTGTAGGTCTTCATGTTGTAGTAACGAATGAAGCCCTCTTTGGTCGCGACGACCTGGCGCTCTTCCCGGGTGCTCGACGCGGTACCGCCGACGTGGAAGGTCCGCAGGGTCAGCTGGGTACCCGGCTCACCGATGGACTGGGCCGCGATGATGCCGACCGCTTCGCCCTTGCGGACAATCTCGCCCGTACCGAGGTTGAGGCCGTAACACAGCGCACAGAGGCCCTGTTCGGATTTACAGGTCGTGGGGGTGCGGATATGCACCGACTTGATGCCCGCTTCCACGATCTTCTCGGCTTTGATCTCGTCGATCAGGGTACCCTCGGCGTAGAGGATCTCGTTGGTGATCGGGTCGATGGCGTCTTCCGCCAGGACGCGACCGTAGATCCGGTCTTCCAGCGGTTCGATCATCTCGTTACCGATGGAGATTTCGGTGATCTCGATCCCTTCGTGGGTACCGCAGTCGTGCTCGATAATCTTGACGTTCTGGGCGACGTCGACAAGTTTACGGGTCAGGTAACCGGCATTCGCCGTTTTAAGCGCCGTATCCGCCAGACCTTTACGGGCACCGTGGGTGGAGATGAAGTACTCCAGAACGTTCAGACCCTCTTTGAAGTTCGAGACGATGGGAGTTTCGATGATCTCCCCGCTCGGCTTCGCCATCAGGCCCCGCATACCCGCCAGCTGGCGAATCTGCGCCGCCGAACCCCGTGCGCCGGAGTCCGCCATCATGTGGATGGAGTTGAAGCCGCTCTTGTCGCTCTGAACCAGCTGCATCATGTCGCTGGCGACGGTGTTGTTGGTGTCGGTCCAGACGTCGATGATCTTGTTGTAGCGCTCCTGCTCGGTAAGCAGACCCGCTTCGAACTGTTTCTGGATCTCTTTAACCTTGTTTTTGGACGCCGTGATCAGGTCGCGTTTCTCTTCGGGGATGATGATGTCCGCCACAGAGATGGAGACACCCGCTTCGGTCGCCACACGGAAACCGAGGTCTTTCAGGTTGTCCAGGAAGCTCGCCGCGACGGCGACGCCGCCATGCTTGTTGACGTAGTCGACGAGGGTCGAGATCGCCTTTTTCTTCATCGGCGTGTTCCAGAGTTCGATCGGAACGAACTCCGGCAGGATCGCCTTCAGTTTCAGGCGGCCCGCCGTCGTGTGGATCATACGGCCGTCAACCCGGGTACGGATCTTGGCGTGCATGTCCAGCGCCCCGTGTTCCATCGCGATGATGACTTCGTTGACGTTGGCGAAGAGCTTGTTGGAGCCCTTGACGCCGTTCTTCTCCAGAGAGAGGTAGTAGAGCCCGAGAACCATGTCCTGAGACGGTGTCGCGATCGCTTTACCCGACGCCGGCAGCAGGATGTTCATGGACGAGAGCATCAAAATCTTCGCTTCGGCGATCGCCTCGGCGGAGAGGGGGACGTGAACCGCCATCTGGTCACCGTCGAAGTCGGCGTTGAAGGCCGCACAGACGAGCGGGTGAAGCTGAATCGCCTTGCCGTCGATCAGTTTCGGGTGGAACGCCTGGATGGAGAGTTTGTGAAGCGTCGGCGCCCGGTTGAGCATGATGGGGTAGCCTTCGACGATCTCGCTCAGACACTCCCACACTTCGTTGGTCTTCTCTTCGATCATCTTCTTCGCCGCTTTGATGGTCGTCGCGTAACCCTTGTCTTCGAGTTTGGCGATCAGGTGCGGTTTGAAGAGTTCCAGGGCCATCAGCTTGGGCAGACCGCACTGGTCCATGCGCAGGCTCGGGCCGACGACGATAACGGAACGGCCGGAGAAGTCGACGCGCTTACCGAGCAGGTTCTGACGGAAGCGGCCCTGTTTCCCCTTGATGATCTCGGAGAGGGACTTCAGCGGGCGCTTGTTGGCGCCTTTGACGGCGTTGGCGCGGCGGCCGTTGTCGAACAGCGCGTCAACGGACTCCTGCAGCATCCGCTTCTCGTTGCGCACGATGATCTCCGGCGCTTCGAGCTCGATGAGGCGTTTGAGACGCTGGTTACGGTTGATGACGCGGCGGTAGAGGTCGTTGACGTCGGAGACGGCGAACTTGCCGCCGTCGAGGCTTACCAGCGGACGCAGGTCCGGCGGAAGCACCGGAAGCACCGTCAGCATCATCCACGCCGGGTTGTTCCCGGAGTTGAGGAAGGACTCGACGACTTTGAGGCGCTTGACGATTGTTTTGCGTTTCGCCTCGGAGTTGGTCGCGTCAAACTCCTCTTTGAGCATGTTGAAAAGCTCGACCAGGTCGATTTCGTCGAGGAGGTCGCGAACGGCCGAACCGCCCATCTCCGCCTTGAAACCGCTCTCGCCGTAGCGCTTCATCAGGGTGCGGTACTGCTCCTCGTTGAGGACGTCGTACTTCGCGACCGCCGTTTTCTGCTCCGCGTCGTAGTAGGCTTCACCGCCGGATTTGACGATGTAGGCTTCGTAATACAGTACGCGCTCGAGGTTCTTCATCTTGACGCCGAGCAGGGTGCCGATACGGCTCGGCAGGGAGTTGACGTACCAGATGTGCGCGACCGGGGTGACCAGGTCGATGTGGCCCATGCGGATACGGCGTACTTTCGCGGAGGTGACTTCGACGCCACACTTCTCACAGACAACGCCTTTGTAGCGCATCTTCTTGTACTTGCCGCAGAGACACTCGTAGTCGCGGACGGGACCGAAGATCTTCGCACAGAAGAGGCCGTCGCGCTCAGGTTTCAGCGTCCGGTAGTTGATGGTCTCGGGTTTTTTGACCTCACCGTGGCTCCAGGACATGATTTTGTCCGGGCTCGCCAGACGGAACTGGAGCTGTTTGATGTCCTTGGGACGGTTCTCTTCGGTTACTTCGATGGGTACCAGTTTACTCATTGTCTTCTACCTCGTCAAAAATCTCTACGTCGAGTGCAAGGGACTGCAGCTCTTTGGTCAGTACGAACAGGGTCTCCGGGATGCCGGAAGCCGGAACGCTTTCGCCTTTGGTCAGTGCTTTGTAGGCGCGGACCCGTCCTTCGACGTCGTCGGACTTGATGGTCAGCATCTCTTTCAGGACGGCGGAGGCACCGTAGGCTTCCAGAGCCCAGACCTCCATCTCACCGAAGCGCTGACCGCCGAAGAGCGCTTTACCGCCGACGGGCTGCTGGGTAACGAGAGAGTAAGGCCCGGTGGAACGGGCGTGAACTTTCTCGTCGACCAGGTGGTGCAGCTTCAGGATGTACATGAAGCCGACGTTGACGCGCTCTTTCATCTTTTCGCCGGTCTTGCCGTCGTACAGTACGGTCTTGCCGTCGCTGTCGAGTTTCGCCAGCTCGAAGAGTTTTTCGAACTCCGCCGCGTTGACACCCTCGAAGATCGGGGTCGCGAAGCGCACACCGCGACTCCAGTCGCGGGCGTATTTGAGCAGGGTTTCGTCGTCCATTTTGGTGACGGCGTCTTCAAGCTTCATCAGGCCGGCAACGCCGGCGATGTCCGCGAGTTTGCCGCGAAGCTGGGCGACGAAGTCCGCCTGTTTCGCTTCGAAGAGCTCCTGGATCTGGTTCCCGAGTTCGTACCCGACCATACCAAGGTGCATCTCGAGAATCTGCCCGATGTTCATCCGCGAGGGAACCCCCAGCGGGTTGAGACAGACGTCGACGGCGCGGCCGTTGTCCATGTACGGCATATCGACTTCCGGAACGATGGTGGAGACGATACCCTTGTTACCGTGGCGACCCGCCATCTTGTCACCGACTTTGAGCTTGCGCTTGGTCGCGACGTAAACCTTGACGTACTTGACGACGCCGTTGGGAAGAATGTCGTCTTTCTCGAGAATGGAGAGTTTCTCTTCATGCTCGTCGCGGAACTTCTTCTTCTCTTTCTGGAAGTGGTTCTTTGTCGCGTTGTACTTGGACTGAACCTCTTCGCTGTAGGACTTGACGATGTTGTTCATCGCGAAGCGGTTTACCTCCGCGAGATCTTCCGCTTGCACCTTGTCGCCGACTTTGTACTCTTTGCCGTTGACCGTTGCGTCGGAGACGAGCTCGGACTTCGTCAGCAGCGAGGTGATGCGCAGCATCTCCTCTTTGTCGATCATCAGAAGGCGATCGTAATGCTCGCGTTCGAGTTCGTCACGCTCCTCTTTTTCCAGTTCGAGGGTGCGCGGGTCTTTGTCGTAGCCCTTCTTGGTGAAGACTTTGACGTCGACGACGACACCCTCCATGCTCGGAGGACAGTAGAGGGACTTGTTGACGACGTGACCCGCTTTTTCGCCGAAGATGGCGCGAAGGAGGCGCTCTTCGGGAGTCGGCTTCACTTCGCCCTTCGGAGAGACCTTGCCGACGAGGATCATCCCGCCCTTGACCTGGGTACCGATTTTGACGATACCGCTTTCGTCGAGGTGGGTCAGCTCATCGTCACGGACATTCGGGATGTCGCGGGTGATCTCTTCGACCCCGTGTTTGAGTTCGCGGGCTTCCGCCTCTTTCTCATAGATGTGAACGGAGGTGAAGGAGTCCTCGCGGATCAGCTTCTCGGAGATGACGATCGCATCCTCGAAGTTGTAACCGTTCCACGGCATGAAGGCGACCATGGCGTTGTAGCCCAGGGCGAGTTCGCCCTGATCCATGTTCGGGCCGTCGGCGATGATCTGGCCCTTCTGGACTTTTTCACCGGCTTTGACGATCGGCTTCTGGGTGAAGGTCGTGTTCTGGTTGGTGCGCAGGTTTTTCTGCAGCGGGTAGTAGTCGATGAAGGTGCCTTCATCGTCTTCGCCCATCACGTAGATGTGTTTCGCATCGACTTTTTCGACCGTACCGGTACGCTTCGCCTTGACACACTCCCATGCGTCGCGGGCGACCAGCTTCTCGACACCGGTACCGACCATCGGCGCGTTCGGGCGCAGAAGGGGAACCGCCTGACGCTGCATGTTCGAGCCCATGAGGGCGCGGTTGGCGTCATCGTGTTCGAGGAACGGAATCAGGGACGCGGCAACGCCGACGACCATGTGGGACGAGAGGTCCGCGTAGTCACAATCTTTCGGCGAACGCAGGATGATCTCGCCGTCCTGGCGGGTTTCGATCAGGTCGCCGACGAGGCGGCGGTCCGCATCGATCTTGTTGGAAGCGGCGGCGATGATCTTGCCCTCTTCCTGGGTCGCGGTCAGGTAGACGACTTCGTCCATCACCACACCGTCTTCCACCACGTTGTAGGGCGCTTCGATAAAGCCGTGCTCGTTGACCTTGGCGTAGGTCGCCAGGGTGTTGATCAGACCGATGTTCTGACCCTCCGGGGTCTCGATGGGACAGATCCGGCCGTAGTGGGTCGGGTGAACGTCGCGCACTTCGAAGCCCGCGCGCTCTTTGACAAGGCCGCCCTCGCCCAGTGCGGAGAGACGACGTTTGTGCGTCACTTCGGAGAGCGGGTTGGTCTGGTCCATGAACTGCGACAGCTGGCCGCCGGAGAAGAACTCCATGATGGTGCTGGTGATCATTTTGGAGTTGATCAGGTCGTGGGGCATCAGTTCCGCCATCGGACCGCTCATGGTGGAGAGCTTGTCCTTGATCGCTTTTTGCATCTTGATCAGGCCGTTGTGCAGCTCGTTGCCCAGCAGCTCGCCGATGGAGCGGATACGACGGTTGCCGAGGTGGTCGCGGTCGTCGATGTGACCCTGACCGTTTTTAACCTTGATGACGTACTTGACGGTCTTGATGATGTCCTCGTTGGTCAGAACGGTCACGTATTCGGGAACGTCCATGCCCAGCTTGTGGTTCATCTTCATCCGGCCGACGCGGGTCAGGTCGTAGCGCTCCGGGTCGAAGAAGAGCTGGTTGACGAAGGCTTTGGCCGCCTCTTTGGTCACCGGCTCGCCGGGGCGCATCACTTTGTAGATACGGATCGCGGAGAGATCGTTCTCGTCCTCGATGTCTTCGGTCTGCTTCAGCAGTTTCAGAGAATCCGCATCGGCGAGGAAGGCGTTGATGATGGAGGCGTCGACGCCTTCGGAAAGGTCGTTCGCGATGATGAACTCGCTGATGCCAAGTTCGATCATTTTCTTCAGTTTCGTCTCGTCGACCTGCGTCATCGTGTCGAAAAGGACTTCGCCGGTTTCGGGGTTGATGATCGGCTCGGCCAGGTAGCGCTCCGCCAGGGTTTCAACCGGGTAAAGCACCTTGTTGATACCGTCTTCGATGAGCTTCTGCGCTTTTTTGGCGCTGAGGCGTTTGCCTGCGGCGAGGAGCACGGTGCCCTTCTCGTCGATCAGGTCGTAATCGAGGCGTCCGCTGAAGTTCTCCGCTTTGAAATCCATGAAGAACTGGTTGTCGCGAACCTCGATGCTCTGCAGCGGGTAGAAGAGCTTCAGGATGTCCTGTTTGCTGTAACCCAGGGCGCGGAACATGATGGTGACCGGTACTTTACGGCGCTTGTTGATGCGCATGTAAAGGATGTCTTTGGGATCGTACTCGAAGTAGAGCCAGGAGCCGCGGTCGGGAATGATCTGACCGGTGAAGATCAGCTTGCTGCCGGCCGTCGTGGACTCCTCTTCTTTGAAGATGACGCCCGGGGAGCGGTGGAGCTGGTTGACGACAACGCGCTCGACACCGTTGATGACGAAGGAGGTGCGGTCGGTCATCAGCGGGATGTCGCGGATGAAGATGGTCTGCTCTTTGATGTCCTTGACGCCGGTTTTCTCTTTCGTGTTCTCGTCACGGTCCCAGAGTACCAGGCGCGTCTTCATGCGCAGGGATACGGAGTAGGTCAGACCCCGCTCCATACATTCGCGGACGGTGTACTTGGGTTTGCCGACTTCCGAGCCAAGGTACTCGAGGGTCAGGCGGTTCTGGGCGTCATGAATCGGGAATACGGATTCAAACACCCGCTCAATGCCGCTGGCGGCACGGTCGGCCTGGTCGAGCATCAGGAAGTTTTCATAGGAACTCTGCTGGAGCTGGAGAAGGTTGGGAACGTCAATCTGTTGAGGATTTTTCGCGAAGTCTACACGTAAGCGGTTTCCGGAGTACAGAGTGTTTAACATGGGCTACCTCATAGCGTTAGTGGTATTCGGAAGACGGGCTTCCGAATGAGTGCTCATCGCACCGTCGGGTGTTTGGGGGCGACCCGGCAGTGCGCGAAACGTCCGAGCCGAGCGTCCCCGGCTCTAAAACGACCAAAGGGCACTTTCCCCAGCCGGTACGAAACGGCTCGGAGAAGTGCCCGCTTTTGGGGGGCGGAAGGCAGTGCCTTCCGGGGAAAAGGTGTTACTTGAGCTCGACTTTGGCGCCGGCTTCTTCGAGTTGTTTTTTCGCTTCTTCGGCGTCCTCTTTGGAGATACCCTCTTTCAGAGTGGAAGGAGTACCTTCGACGGCTTCTTTCGCTTCTTTCAGGCCAAGACCTGTCAGGGCGCGAACAACTTTAATGACGTTGATTTTCTTGTCGCCTGCATCAGTCAGGACAACGTCGAATTCAGTTTTTTCTTCGTCAGCAGCAGCGCCGGCAACAGCAGCGCCAGCAACCGCTACCGGTTGAGCGGATACACCGAATTTTTCTTCGAACTCTTTAACGAGCTCGGAGAGTTCAAGAACAGAAAGGTTAGAGATGTACTCGAGTACGTCTTCTTTAGTTACAGCCATTGTTTTCTCCTGTAAGGTTAATTTTTTTTACAATGTGTTGTGCGCCGAAGCGCGACGTGACTAGGTGTGAACCCGAGATTAGGAAGCTTCCGCTTCTTTCTTCTCTTTAAGCGCATTCAGGCCGATCGTAAAGTTGCGGATCGGGCCCATCCAGACGGATGCGAGCATACCCAGCAGCTCTTCGCGTCCCGGAAGTTTTGCAAACGCTTCGACTTTTGCCGCGTCTGCAGCTTCGTTCTCGATGTATGCGGACTTGATGACGAATTTCTCAGCATCTTTGGCGTACTCGGATACGGTCTTGGATGTGGCGATGGAATCCTCACCCCATACGAAGATGTTCGTATCTTTCACTTCGACGCCGGTCAGTTCCGCATTTGCCAGGGCGATGGTTGCCAGGGTGTTTTTTACGACACGAACCTTGGCGTCTTTGCCGCGGGCGATTTTGCGCAGAGCTTCAATCTCGGAAACGCTCAGGCCTTTGTAGTCACACATAACGATACAGTTGGCCGCTTTGAACTCTTCCGTCAGAAAATCGACGATTTCAGCTTTTTGACTTTTGGTCATTGATATTCTCCTTTCCAGACGTACTTCAACGGGGCGGGGAAAGTCCGATTAAGGCCGGATGGCCCCCTGTTATCTTCAGTCCAAGATATAGCTACCGGCTATACTCCGTATAACTAGTAACTTGCTGTGGGCTCAAAAAGCGCACAGCAGGTCACTAGGGTTCCCGCCGAAGCGGGAGGGCCTTACTTGATGTCGGCCAGTTCGGCGACGTCAAATTTGACCGCCGGGCTCATGGTCAGCGAGAGCGCGGCGTTTTTGATGTAGCGCCCTTTGGAAGAAGAGGGCTTCTGCTTGTTGATCGCGGCAACGAATGCCTTGATGTTCTCGGCGATCTTGTCGCTCTCGAAGCTCACCTTGCCGATACCGGCGTGGATGTTGCCTTTTTTGTCGACACGGAAGGCGACCTGGCCGCCCTTGACGTTTTTGACCGCCTGCGCGACGTCGGGAGTGACCGTGCCGGTTTTCGGGTTCGGCATCAGACCTTTTGGCCCGAGGATACGGCCGATTTTACCGACAACACCCATACAGTCCGGGGCTGCAACGACGACGTCGAAGGGAATGTTGCCCGCCTGGATCATTTCGACCAGTTCATCGGTACCTACGATATCTGCACCGGCTTCTTTAGCCTCGTCGGCTTTTGCGCCTTTTGCAAATACCGCAACACGGACGGTCTTACCCGTACCGTGCGGAAGCACAACGGCACCGCGAACCATCTGATCAGCGTGACGGGGGTCGACACCGAGGTTCATTGCGATTTCGACTGTCTCGTCGAATTTGGCTGATTTGAGCTCTTTGATGAACTCAGAGGCTTCAGCAACGCTATAGTTTTTCGTAGCATCAATTTTATCAGTAAGCTGTGTGTAACGCTTGCTTGCCATTTGATTTCTCCTGTTAAATCTGCCGCAGTTATTTTAAAACTTTGCGGTCGAAGTTAGGTGCGCAGACGAAATTAGTCTACGACTTCAACGCCCATAGCGCGGGCAGAGCCGGCGATCGTGTTGGCCGCCATCTCTTCATCGTCGGTGTTCAGGTCGGCGATTTTCAGCTTGACGATTTCCATCAGCTGCGCCTTGGTGATCTTGCCGACTTTGTTTTTCAGCGGGTTGTCGGAACCTTTTTTCAGGTTGGCCGCTTTCATGATCAGGGCAGACGCCGGGGGCTGTTTGGTGATAAAAGAGAAACTCTTATCGCTGTAAACAGTGATGATTACCGGCAGTTTGAAACCTGCCTTGTCTTTTGTCTTTTCATTGAACGCTTTACAGAATTCCATGATGTTAACACCGCGCTGACCCAGGGCGGGGCCTACCGGGGGAGCCGGGTTCGCGGCACCGGCCTGGATTTGCAACTTGATGTAACCTGCAACTTTTTTTGCCATGTTGTGCTTCCTTTCTTGGGATTAAATAATTTTTTCGACTTGCGTGTACGAAATGTCGACCGGAGTACTCCGGCCGAAGATGGAAACGTTGAGTTTCAGCGTTCCGTGCTCAAGGTCGTACTCGTCGACCGTACCCGTAAAGTTCGCGAACGGTCCCTCGATGATGCGGACCATCTCGCCCATGTCGAAGAAGACCTTCGGTTTCGGGGCGGCACGGTTCTGCACACGGTCGAGAATCGTCGTAATGTCTTCCTCGCTGAGCGGGGTCGGGTGGTTCGCCTCGCCGATGAAGCCGGCGACCCGGGGGATCGACTGGATCATATGCTGCAGCTCCGTGTTCAGGTCGATGTTGATGAACACGTAGCCGGAGTAGAGCGAACGCTCAGAGATCTTCTTTTTCCCGTTCTTGACTTCGATGACGTCTTCCGTCGGAACGACAATCTCCGCGATGAACTCCTGAAGGCCGTTTTCGGCCATAAGGTTTTCAATCGCGGTCTTGACGCTGCGCTCGCTGCCGGCGTAGGTCTGAATAGAATACCATTGATGTGCCATACGATCCTCCTAGCCCAGAATAGCCGACAGTGTAGATGACATCAGCAGGTCGACCAATGCCAGGAATACCGCAACGAACGTCACGACGATAAAAACGGCGAAGAACGCCTGTTTCACCTGTGGTTTTGTCGGAAAGATAACCTTAGAGAGCTCCAGCTTGGAGTTTCTGAAGTACGTCATAAAATCAGTTTTCATTGCGATTTCCTCTTTATGCTCCAAGGCATTACATTTCCACTCGATAAAGCCCGAGGGCTGCATGGAGTGATCATGTGGGTGGCAGGCCAGGAGGGACTCGAACCCCCAACCATCGGATTTGGAATCCGGCGCTCTACCATTGGAGCTACTGACCTATTTTTCTCCCGGGGGAGAAAAACTACTTTTTAAAGTTTTGCTTCTTTGTGAACAGTATGTTCGCGGCAGAACTTGCAGTATTTGCGCACGGAGAATTTCTCGGTGTGCGTCTTTTTGTTTTTGGTCGTGTGGTAGTTGCGACGGGTGCACTTTTCACACGCCAGGTGGATATTTTCGCGCATTATCTTTTCCTAGCGGTTGCGTATCGGGAGACCCGATTACGCAAGAATTTTAGAAACGACGCCGGCGCCTACTGTACGACCACCTTCGCGGATCGCGAAGCGAGTACCTTCTTCCATCGCGATCGGAGCGATGAGTTCGGCAGTGATGTTGACGTTGTCGCCCGGCATAACCATTTCAGTACCTTCCGGCAGAGTGATCGCACCGGTAACGTCTGTTGTACGAACGTAGAACTGCGGGCGGTAACCGTTGAAGAACGGAGTATGGCGGCCGCCTTCCTCTTTGCTCAGTACGTAGATCTCAGCTTCGAACTTGGTGTGCGGAGTGATGGATTTCGGTTTACAGAGAACCTGACCGCGTTCGACTTCGTCTTTACCGATACCGCGGAGGAGGATACCACAGTTGTCGCCCGCTTCACCCTGTTCCATCTCTTTACGGAACATTTCAACGCCTGTAACAGTCGTTGTCTGAGTGTCGTGGATACCGACGATTTCGATGGTGTCGCCGATTTTAACGATACCGCGCTCGATACGGCCTGTTACAACAGTACCGCGACCGGAGATAGAGAATACGTCCTCAACCGGCATCAGGAAGTCTTTGTCAGTTTCACGAGTCGGTTCCGGGATGTATGCGTCGACTTCAGCCATCAGCTTGATGATTTTCTCAGACCATTCGCCGAGGTTGCCCGCTTTTGCTTCTTCCAGAGCCTGGAGTGCAGAACCTGCAACGATCGGAGTGTCGTCGCCCGGGAATTCGTACTGGTCGAGGAGTTCGCGGATTTCCATCTCAACGAGCTCGAGGAGTTCTTCGTCGTCAACCATGTCTTCTTTGTTCATGAAAACAACGATGTACGGAACACCTACCTGGCGAGAGAGCAGGATGTGCTCGCGAGTCTGCGGCATCGGGCCGTCAGCAGCGGAAACAACCAGGATCGCGCCGTCCATTTGAGCCGCACCGGTAATCATGTTCTTGACGTAGTCGGCGTGGCCCGGACAGTCAACGTGCGCGTAGTGGCGGTTGTCTGTTTCGTACTCAACGTGAGACGTCGCGATGGTGATACCGCGTTCGCGCTCTTCCGGAGCGTTGTCGATTTGATCGTAATCCATCATTTTCGCACCGTTGCTGATCGCCAGTACCGCAGTGATCGCAGCAGTCAGTGTAGTTTTACCGTGGTCAACGTGACCGATGGTGCCAATGTTAACGTGCGGTTTATTACGCGTAAACTTTTCTTTTGCCATTGTGTCCTCCGACGTGTATTTAAAAGAATAGAAATGGAATTATACCAGAAAATAGTCCAGAATAGCTTTTAAGGCTCCAAATATTACGATCGAATTACGAATCATAGGGTGAATGGAGCCCAGTAGCAGAATTGAACTGCCGACCTCTTCCTTACCAAGGAAGTGCTCTACCTCTGAGCTAACTGGGCGCACTTAAAAGTATTGAACAGATAGATATATGGAAGCTTAAAAACTAAACTATTGTTCGGTAGTTGTGGAGTAGTAAAAAAACATTATACTACAGCTCCCAGTGGAGCGGGAAACGAGACTCGAACTCGCGACCCTCAGCTTGGAAGGCTGACGCTCTAGCCAACTGAGCTATTCCCGCATATGGTGGTGAGAGGAGGATTCGAACCTCCGAAGACATAGTCAGCGGATTTACAATCCGCCCTCGTTGGCCACTTGAGTATCTCACCACGGCCGATAAAAATCTGGTCTAACACTGTTTTCTAATAACGCCAATTTCGCGCCATCTTCATGGTGCCGACACGAGGAGTCGAACCCCGGGCCTACTGATTACAAATCAGTTGCTCTACCAGCTGAGCTATGTCGGCTTCGAAATTGAGCCAGAATTATATATATTTTGAAAAATATTGTCAAGGGTTTTCCGCCCAAAAAAGAAAACTCTTCCCGAAGCGCTCCCCGTGCCCCGGCAGCGGCGTGCAAAACTGCTACAATACGTCCACGATCCCACCCACGGAGCCCTCCATGCTCTATACTCTTTTTTCCCCCTCCGAAGGCAAGCACCACGGCGGCGACGGCGCTCCCCTGGACGCGCTGCTCTTCGGCCTCGGGCCCCGACGCGACATCCTCGAAGCCTACGACGCCGTCGTCAACTCCGGCGACACGGAGGCGGTCAAGGCGCTTTTCGGCTACAAAAAGGCGGAGGATTGCGCCCCCTACCTGGGCAGGCTTTTCGAGACCCCCACCATGCCCGCCGTCGAACGCTACGACGGCGTCGCCTACGACTACCTCGACGTCGCCTCCCTTCCGAAGGAGGCGACGGCCTACCTCAAAGAGCATACCGTCATCTTCTCCAACCTCTACGGTCCGGTCATGGGCGGCGACATGATCGCCGACTACAAGGTGAAGCAGGGCAACACCGTCGGCGGCATCGAACCCGATCTCTATTACAAAAAAGCCTTCAGCGACGCTCTCGACACCCTCCTCTCGGGCCACGACATCCTCGACCTGCGGGCAGGCTACTACGACCGCTTCTACAAACCCTCCGCCTCTTTCACAACCCTCAAGTTCATGAAAGAGGGCAAAGTGGTCAGCCACTGGGCCAAGGCGTACCGCGGCACGGTGCTTCGGCAGCTGGCCCTGCACGGGGTGGATTCGCTGGAGGCGTTCATGAAGCTGGAGATCGAGGGGTTGATGGTGAACGAGATCAAGAAGATGAAGTTGAAGACGGAAATTGTTTTTGACATTGTTGTTTGATTTGAAAAACGGTTTTTTGGGTGTTTCTTATATATTGAAATGCTTTAGACCCGTATGTTCCCTTTTTTCTTTGCACCCCAGGGTATCCTCTCTTGCTTCGCAATTCACCTCGTCTTGTACAAAGAAAAAACCGAACCGGAAAAAAGAAAGTACAAAGCGGCTTTGGCTAGTTTGTAGCGCTCACTTACAAAGTAGAGAACAGCCAAGACGTGTCAGAGCCGAAATCAATCCATTCTAAATACGACACCTTGTAGCTTCTTGCCGTGCTTTGGGTGGCCGGGATGGGGCTTGCTTTTCGCGTGAAGAAAACATAACTGTTTGAGCGTGCGCGCCCGAGCGAAGCGACAAAGTGCCCTTGGGGTAAGTTTTATGTTTTTAGCGAAAAGGAAGTCACATTCCGGGAACTTGCAGTAGCAAGCCACCCAACTGTCACGGCGCGGTTTTTTTATAGAAACATCCCTTCGGGAGCGGTACCCTTGTTTTGGTTCGTTTTTTTTGACAAGACAAAACAAGCGAAGCGCTCGGCTTGCCGATGTTTCTTTAGAAAAGAATGAACATGGTTCTAAAAAAAGACATATACAAAATTCATCTCGATGAATGCTAAAATACGCCCATGAACACACTCGAAACCATCGAACAGACCATCAAAGAACACCCCGCGGTGATGCTCTACTTCAGCGCCCCCGACTGCGGCGTCTGCCACGTCCTCAAACCCAAACTCTTCGAAGCCGTCACCGCCGAATTCGATACCTTCGAAACCATCGACATCGACATCTCGCTCCTCCCCGAAGCCGGGGCGCACTTCGGCGTCTTCGCCGCCCCGACGGTCATCGTCTATCTCGACGGACGGGAGTTTCTCCGCAAAAGCCGGAACATGAGCGTCGGCGAGGTGATCGACGCCGTTCGGCGCCCCTACGACATCATGATGTCCTAGCTCCGCTACTGCGCAAAGGCGATCAGCGCCGCCGTGACGGCGACGTTCAGCGACTCCACGCCGCGGTTCATCGGAATGCGTACCGAAGCGTTGCAGCGTTGCGCCACCGCATCACTCACCCCCTCGCTCTCGTTCCCCAGGACAAAAACCGACCGCGGCGGCGGCGTCAACGCCCCGAGACGCTGCTGCGCATGGGAGGAGAGGGCGTAGATCGCCGCCCCTTCAAGTCCCTCCAGAAATTCCGAAAGCGTCTCGCAGTAGAGGATGTCGATCTTGAACATCGTCCCCGCGCTCGCCTTCATCACCAGGGGCGAGAGTTTGGCGCTCCCCTTGGTGGGGAGCACGATCCCGTCGATGTTGCCCGCCGCCGCGGAGCGGATGATCATCCCGAGGTTCTGGGGATTGTGAATGCCGTCAAGCGCCAGCAGCCGGTAAGCCTCCGGGGCATCGGCGAAAAAGGCGGCCGCCTCCTTGTAGTTGGGGGCAACGATGTCCGCCGCGACCCCCTGGTCCTGCTTGGCGTTTTTGGAGATGCGCGAAAGCTTCTCCTTGGAGTGCTCCTCGACGGCGATCCCCTTCGCCTCCGCGGCGGCGATCATCTTTTTGATGATGCCGTCGGGCTTGTTGCTCTTGGAGAGGTGCAGCTTGTGCACCGTGACCTCCGGGCTCTGAAGCGCCTCCATCACGCTGTGACGGCCGTAGATGGTGATGAGCGACGCGTAAAACCGCTTCTTGTCAAGGTAAGCCTGGGAATCATTCATGGGATGCCTCCGATCGGGAAAGTACAAATCTCAATACCGCGTAGCCCAGCAGCCCGGAGAAGAGCGAACCCGCCAGAACGCCGATGCGCTCGTCGATCATGCTGAAGCAGACCCCGCCCTCGCACTCAAAGGCCAGAGAGCCGATGAAGAGGCTCATCGTAAAGCCGATGCCGCTGAGAATCGCCACGCCGTAGAGATGACCCCAGCCGACCCCTTCGGGCATCCGGCCGAGCCGCAGCGCGATGGCGGCGGCGCTAAAGGTGAAGACGCCGATCTGCTTGCCCAGAAAGAGCCCCAGCATCACCCCCAGCGTCACCCCGTCACTCAGGTGGTCCGGAGTGAAGGCGTCGAGCGAAACCCCTGCGTTGGCAAAAGCGAAGAGCGGGAGGATGACGTAGTTGACCGGTGTGTGGAGGGAGGATTCGAGGGCGTGGAAGCTCTCCCGGTTGTTCCGCAGCGGGATCATGAGTCCCAGCATCACCCCGGCGAGGGTCGCATGCACGCCCGACTTGAGCAGGGCGACCCAGAGGACGATGCCGACCAGGACGTAGGCGGTATTGTTGACGACGCCCCGGCGGTTCATCCAGAAGAGCAGCAGCAGGCTCAGCAGGGCGATGAGGAGCGACTGCATCGAAAGATCCGCCGTATAGAAGAGGGCGATGATGATAATGGCGCCCAGGTCGTCGATGACCGCCAGCGCCAGCAGAAAAACCTTGAGCGCGACCGGCACCCGGTTCCCCAGAAGCGACAGAATGCCCAGGGCAAAGGCGATGTCCGTCGCCACCGGGATGGCCCACCCGCTCATCATCTCCGGGCTCTGGTGGTTGAATGCCGTGTAGATGAGCGCCGGGACGATCATCCCCCCGACCGCCGCGAAAAACGGCAGGGCGATCTTGCTCCGGTCGGCGAGGCTTCCCTCAAGCACTTCGCGCTTGATCTCCAGACCGACCATAAAGAAAAAAACGGCCATCAACCCGTCGTTGATCCAGAGCAGCAGCGGTTTCGCGATGGCGAACTCTCCGATGCTTACGACAACGGGAATCTCCATCCCCTCCGTGTAGAACGTCCCCAGGGGCGAGTTTGAGAGCAGCATGGCCAGTACCGTGGCGATGGCCAGAAGGATCCCTACAGAGGACTCTTTCCGGAAAAACGCGATCAGCGACTGCTTGAGCATGCACACCCTTTCTCTTGAATTTGTGGAGACCTGTAAAAACAATGGTAACGCAAAACGGTGTCATTTCCGGAAACGGTGCGAAGCACCTTCCGGAAACGGGTATCAGAGGGTGTGAGAGAGGACGTTGTCGACGGTAAATCCGAACTTGTCGAAGAGCTGGCCCGCCGGTGCGCTGGCGCCGAAGCTCTCCATGCCGACAACGACGTCGGCGATGCGGTACCACTCCATACCCCGCGCCGCTTCGATGGCGACGCGCTTCGTACCGGGCTTGACGATGCTTTCGACGTACGCGGCGTCCTGCTCGACGAAGAGGTCGAAACAGGGGATGCTCGCAACGTTGGCGACGACGCCTTTGGCCGCGAGAGCCTCCGCCGTCTGCATCGCCAGTTCCACTTCGGAACCCGACGCCATCAGCGTCACGGTGGCATCTGCCGACTCGCTCAACAGGTAGCCCCCCTGTGCCGCGGAACCTTTGACGGCCGCGGGAAGCAGGGCGAGGTTCTGACGGGAGCAGACGAAGGCGGAGGGAGAGTGTTTCATCCCCAGAGCCGTCTGCCACGCCACGACGTTCTCGTTGCCGTCCGCCGGACGCCAGACGTAGAAGTTCGGCAGGGCGCGGAACTGGCTCAGGTGCTCGATGGGCTGGTGGGTCGGGCCGTCTTCGCCGACGCCGATGGAGTCATGGGTCCAGACGAAGAAGTGGCGGATGCCGCTGAGCGCCGCGATGCGCGCCGCGGGCTTGAGGTAGTCGCTGAAGACGAAGAAGGTCGCACTGAAAGGCATCAGCGGGCCGTAGAGGGCGATAGCGTTGGTAATCGCCGCCATGGCGTGCTCGCGGATGCCGAAATAGATGTTGCGCCCCTTGGGGAAGACGCCCATGTCCTTGAGGTCGGTTTTGTTCGACGGGCTCAGGTCTGCAGAACCGCCGAGGAAGCCCGGAAGCGCCTTGGCGATGGCGTTCAGTACTTTGCCGTTGGTGCTGCGGGTCGCGTCGCCCTTGTCGAATTCCGGCCACTGGATGCGGCTGAAATCGGGGTTCATGATCTGCTCGAGCGCCTCGTTCTGCTCGGAGAGCGGCAGGGTCTTGAGGCTGTGGGTCCACTCCCGCTCCGCCAGGTCCCCCGCTTCTACGGCGCAGCGGAACCGGACGAGGACGTCTTCGTCGACCTGGAAGGTTTTTTCCGGGTCGAAGCCCGCCTTGCGCTTGGCCGCGGCGATTTCGTCGTCGCCCAGGGGCGCGCCGTGGGAGTGGTGGGAACCCTCCATCTTGTCCGCGCCCTTGGCGATGACGGTATTGGCGATGATGAGGCAGGGTTTCGTCGCCGCCTTCGCCTTCGAGATCGCCGCGTCGATCTCGTCGTAGTTGTGACCGTCGATATCAATCACGTCCCACCCCTGGGAAGCGAAGCGCTGCGCGATGTTTTCGCTGATGCTCAGCTCCGTGGAGCCCTCGATGGTGATGCGGTTGGAATCGTAGATGAGGATCAGGTTGTCCAGGGCGTTGTGGCCTGCGATGGAACACGCCTCGTAGCTGATCCCCTCTTCGAGGTCGCCGTCGCCGCAGAGGCAGTAGACGTTGTGGTCGATGACCGCCGCGGTCTCGGAGTTGGTCTGCGCCCCCATGAACTTGGCGGCCATGGCGAAACCGACGGCATTGGCGACGCCCTGCCCCAGCGGTCCCGTGGTGATCTCGACACCCGGCGTATGGCCGTACTCGGGGTGGCCGGGGGTTTTCGAATCGAGCTGGCGGAAGTTCTTGAGATCCTCCATCTCCAGGCCGTAGCCCCAGAGGTAGTAGAGCGAGTAGATCAGCCCCGTTCCGTGCCCGCCGGAGAAAACAAGGCGGTCGCGGTTGATCCAGTTGGGGTTTTTCGGGTTATGCTTGAGGTGCTCTCCCAGTACCACGGCGATGTCCGCCAGGCCCATCGGGGCGCCCGGGTGGCCGGAGTTGGCGGCTTGAACCATGTCCGCCGCGAGGAAGCGGATCGTATTGGCCATTTTCTGACGCATGTCATTGCTCATCTGTTTTTCCTTTGATAGTTCCGGGAGTGTTTGCGGCACGTCCCGATTGTATTGCGTTCAAAGCGTTGATGACAACCCACGCAAATGAGGTTCTCGTCAAGGCTCACCTATGTCTGTCGATGTACTTCAAAAGCACTGGTGACAACTCGCGCCGCAAGTTCTCATCAATGCTCATTGTTCGATACGCTCCGGGAGCAAAGCCCCCACCCCTGCGCTGACGCTGTGTCTCCCTCGGCGGGAAGCCCGCGCGCAGCCGGCCGCGCTTGATTCAATCCGCCTTGTGACGGTTGATATATTTCAAAAGCACTGGTGACAACTCGCGCCGCAAGTTCTCATCAAAGCTCTCGATCCGCGCTTTCAGCGCGTCGGCGAGGGCGTCGGCCTGACGCATCGCCTCGTCAAAGCCGAGGATGGTGACGAAGCTGTTCTTCGCCTCGTCGTTGTTAGTGGTTTTGCCCGCCTCTTCGCTGCTCTGCGTCACGTCGAGAATATCATCCTGGATCTGGAAGAGCAGCCCGAGCTTGATGCCGAAGTCGTAGATCGGCGCTTCCAGCGCCTTCTGACCGGCGATGATGGCACCCATCTTCAGCGATGCCGCGATGAGCTTCGCCGTCTTGTTGATATGAAGGGTTTTGATCTGTTCGAGTTCCAGCGGCGTGTTCTCGAAATGGCAGTCGATCGCCTGTCCGAGCACCATTCCCCCCGCGCCGCCGTTGACCGCGAGCTCGCGGATCAACCGGACCCGGACTTCATTGGAAAACGGCGCCTGGGAAAGTACTTCGAAGGCGTAGGTGTTCAGAGCGTCGCCGACGAGAATCGCCGTCACCTCGTCGTAGCAGGTGTGCAGAGTCGGTTCACCCCGGCGCAAGTCGGCGTTGTCCATGGCGGGAAGATCGTCGTGGATCAGTGAGTAGGTGTGAAGCAGTTCCACGGCGTAGGCGGCGTGGTTCGCCGCATCGAGCAACAGCGGGTTGTACGCCCCGACGACGCCCAGCAGCAACATCGGACGAAACCGTTTTCCCCCGGCGAGAAGCATCCTTTGCAGCGCCGCTTCGTAGTGGGGATGAAAGCTCTCCACGCGGGGAAGACGGGCCGTCAGAAAGGCTTCAAAACGCTGCATCGGGGTCCCCTGCTCCTGAGATATCATATCGCGAATTTTACTGCACTCTAGCTTAGGAATTAATGGGAGTGCGCATCAAGATCGAAAGGGAGGGTCATGAAAAACTGGAAACCGTCACGTTCAAAAAGAAGCGAAACCGCATCTTCACGCATACCGACGGCGGTTCGTACCTCATCGTCGCAGGTCACATCCGCCCCGTCGACCTGCACCAAAAGATCTCCGGCCGCCACACCTCCTGCGGCTGCTTCGGGCGTCAGCGACGTCACGCGCAGGGACGCATCGAAACGAAATCCGAACCGCTCCAGGTAGGTATCGCTTCGCAGTCCCCCGCCAAAGCGCTCTTGCAAGGTTACGGCAAGCTTCTGCCGGCTTCCCTGCCGTTGTACAGTAAAGGTATGCGCCGCGCCCGGTGCCGAAAGCAGGATGCTGCGCATCACCTCCGCGCCGCTTTTGACCTCCGTGCCGTCAACCGCCAAAATGCGATCCCCGACACGCCAGGGTGCCCCGCCGAAGAAAGGGTCGACACTCTCCACGACCGCTCCCGGACGATCGTTCTCAAGCCGCATGCCGGCATCGCCGTAGCGCACGTTCCCTTCCGCTTGCATCAGGTGCTTGATGTAGGAGCGTTCGACGATACCGCGGGGGGTGGCCACCCCTTTGAGAACGCAGCAGCTGTCGCAAAGCAGGGCCGGATCCGCCAGGGGATGTTCGAAACGCCCCAGGACGTTCAGCCCCTGCTGGGACTCGCGGATCTTTCCGGGCAGGGCCATGTAGCCGTCGAGGGCTGCGACCCGGCTTCCGGAGGGGCCGTGCAGCGAAAAGGGAAAAGCGAAAGGCTTCCCGTCGGCGACGACATAGAGCCCCAGAAAAGGGTCGGCTGCGACGATCTTACCGGCCGGGGGCGTGTCGGAAACGACCAGGCGCTTTTGACCGTCGATGGGAATCGAAAGTCCGGTTTCCGAAGCGACGCCGGCGTCTGAAAATTTCTGTTTGCAGAGGGAAAAATCGTTCGAGCAGGCAAAAAGTACGGGGGAGAGGAGCAGAAGCAGGGCGGGCAGAAGTGCGCGCACCCTTAAACTCCGAAGGCGTGCATGCCGACGGAATATCCGGCGGCACGACCTCTGTGATTCGTTTTCGGCATCCGGGTCATCGTACCTAGAGTGCCGGGCATTTCAGATCTCTCTGAGGACGTCGGTAATGTTGTTATCGTCGTCGACGAGAACAACTTTCGGTTCGTAGTCCTCGAGCTCTTTCTCGTCGTAGGTCGCGTAGGCGACGATGATCACCTTGTCGCCCTTGTGGACTTTGCGCGCCGCAGCGCCGTTGAGACAGATGTCGCGGCGGCCGCGCTCGCCCAGGATGACGTACGTCGAGAAACGTTCGCCGTTGTTGATGTTCAAAATCTCCACTTTCTGGCCGACACGCATGCCCGATGCCTCCAGAAGTTCTTCGTCGACAGTAATCGAACCGACATAGTTCAGGTTGGCGTCGGTCACCGTGGCACGGTGAATCTTACTATAGAGCATTTCTATGGTCATTCAATCTTCTCTTTGTTCGTGGTAATGCTTTGCAGCGGGCATGCCGAAAACTCGCTTCAGCGCCCCATCTGCTTCATCATATCCTCGGGCGAAATCGCCTCGCCCCACAATTCCTGGGGAATGATGAACTCTTCAACCGGGTTCCCGCCGATGATATGCTCGTCGATGATCCGGTCGATCTTTGCCTTGTCCAGACCGGCGTACATGACGTGGCCGGGTTCCACCAGCATGACCGGACCGACGTTGCAGCGGTTCATACAGGACGTACGGATCGGTTGTACTGTGCCAATTATACCTTTTTGCATCAAAGATTGTGCTAAATGCTGGAACAAATCCTGGGTCTGCGGGTTGACGCAGGAGGGTTTGGGCATGCCCGGAGGGGAAGATTGCTCACACTTGAAAATGTAAAATGCCGGTTGGGGGACCTGACCTGGTACCATCATGGTATCGCTCCTTTACTGCCTCTGGGGCAAAATTGGGCGTATTATACATGAGCTACAAATCAGATAAATTTAGTCTTATTAATCGACTGGCGTCTTAAAGAATTTTTCAGCGACGGCATCAGACTCCCTCTCCCGAAACTCGGGAGAGACCGTATCAGGTTTTGAACGCGGCGAGCTTGTCGTTAAGGGACTCGGTCATCTTGTTAAGATGCTCCGCGGCCGCCGCGATCTCTTCGACGCTGCGGGCGTTCTCCCGGGAAATGCCGTTGATTTCGCTCACCCCTTTGCCCATCGCTTCCAGGGATGCGGCGTTATTCACATACCCTTCGACCGTCTCGTCCGCCAGCTGGGTCGCCTCCGCGATGACACGGAACGTCGCTCCGATCTTCTCTTCGACGCTGCGGGCGGAATCGGCCAGCGCTTCGACGCTCTTCGCATTCGTCGCCATCGATTCGCTGGATTCCGAGATGCCCTGTACGATCACATTGATGGTCGAGTTGATCTCCGTCAGGCTCTTCTGCGTTCGCTCGGCAAGCTTGCGTACCTCGTCGGCGACGACGGCGAAGCCGCGGCCGTGTTCTCCGGCCCGGGCCGCTTCGATGGCCGCGTTAAGGGCCAGAAGATTGGTCTGGTCCGCGATATCCCCGATGATGGTCAGAATATCTTTTACCTGCTCCGCATCCTGGCTCAGCTGGTCGATGCGGTGGGCCAGTTCCACCTCCGTCGTCGCACTCTTCTGAATCTGCTCGGTAATGGCGAAAATCGCCTTGTTGGCTTCGTCAAGATCTTTTCTTGCGCCGCCGATGCTCTCTTTGCGCGCCTTCGCCTCATCGATACCCTCGCGCATCTGCTCCTGCATCGCTTCGGACTGTCGCGTCGTCTCGTTGACGATGGTGGTCGAAGCTTCAACCCGGCGTCCCGTCTCCAGCGACGTCGTCGAAAGCTCATGGGCCACCGACGAGTTTTCGCTCGACATCTGCTTGGCATCGGCGATCAGCACCCGGACCTTTTCGATAAAGCGATTGACGTATCCGCTGACTTCCGAAAGCTCGTCACGTCCCACGATCTGCAGCTTTTTCGTCAAGTCACCCTCCCCGCTTGCGAGGTCTTCCGTCAGATCGATCAGGCGCTGCAGCGGAGCCATCACCTTGATGCGTACCAGGGCGAGCACCGCGACGATGATGAAGGCGATCAATACCGCTGCGATCATGACGAAGCCCATAAGCATCGTCCGGCTGTTCGCATCCATCCCTTCCCGAATCTTGTTCAAGTCATGCTCGACGTTGTCGACGTAGACGCCGATGCCCACCATCCAGCCGTAGGGTTCAAACCCCTCGGCGTAGCTGATCTTAGGAAGCGGCTTGCCGTCGGCGGTTTTCGGAAAATAGTACTTCACCGTACCGCCGCCGGATTTGGCCGCATCGATGAGCTCTTTGATCAGCAACTTGCCGTTGCTGTCCTTGACATCGATCTTGTTGCTCCCCTCGGCCTCGGGCTTGATGGGGTAGAGAACGGTGTTGCCCGCGTAGTCGTAAATGAAGATGTACCCGCTGCGGTCCTCGAAAAGCCGGATATCGCGGAAGGTCTCTTTGATGCGCGTGCGGATCTGCTCGTCGCCGATGCCGGCGGCGGTTCCCTCTTCGTAGATCGCCTTCATCCCGCCGATGACCACGGTAACCTCGTTTTTCAACTCTTCCATCCGTGCTTCATAGGCAGCGGTTTCGTATGTTTCCAGAAAGTAAGCGTTACTTTTGTTTTGATAATAGACCGAAGTCACCCCGATGCCGACCCCGATTACCAGAACCGAAGTGACCACCAACAGCATGATGCGCGTTGAAACTTTCATAAGGACTCCTTATCCGTAGCTCCATTATAGAGGCACAAAGGTTAAAGGATTCTTCGATTTCAAAACCAGTCAAACCCCCGCAGGAAGGGAGTTTGCATCAAATAAAACGGAACCGGTCAGTCGCAGATAAACGGGTAGAGCTGATTGTTGGTGAGAATGAGTTTTCGCGCCAGGCTGCGCATGAGGTTGCGGTAGACTTTGCTCATGGCCGTCTTGCGGTGATCCTCTTTGAGCTCCATCACCAGGATAAAGGCGTCCGCCGACGCCACGCTGGCCTTGGCCGTCCGTCCCTCGCCTAGGATGGGACCGAGTTCTCCGAACACCTGCCCCTCTTCCAGCACGGTCAGACTGGCGTGGTGATCGTCCCGAAGCGCCCCCTTCTCCGTGTAGCCGGAGATGACCACATCCCCTCTGATGATGTAGTAGATCTCCCGCCCGTTGCTGAACTGTTCGAAAACGGTATCCCCCTCTTTGAGGCGAAGAAAATCGACACGGTCGAGTACGGAGAGGATCTCGTCCTCCTCCATGCCGTCGAAAAAGTGGATGCGGCTGCGAATGGTCAGCAGCATGCTTTCGGCTTTGCTGAGAGTGCCCCGGTCAGACGGTTCCTCTTCCTCTTGCTGCTCACCGGCGGGACAGATCTTTTTGAGGCGGTCGTAACGCATCATCACCAGCGAGGGGATCACCTTGTCTTCAAGCAGTACGAGCTTCTCAAGGCGGTAGTTGAAAAGACGCTCCAGGTAAGCGTCGGGATTCTCAAGAAACTGCTCGGGCAGCAGCACTTCTTCGGGTCTAAAGTCGAGTTCCATGGGCGTTCCTGATGATTGGCTGTGGATTACGGTGTCCGTTCGGTGTTGATCACAGTTAATAACGATACACTAATCTAACTTTCATCAGACTGATATTTTTGGAAAGAGGCCGGTTATGCTCCGGCCAGAAGTTCGCGTACGATCTCGCGGTCGTCGAAGGGGAGCTTCTCGTCGTAGATCTGCTGGTAGGTCTCGTCGCCCTTGCCCAGGATGAGCAGGACTTCCTCCCCCTCCCGTTCCCGCAGCGCCGCGGCGATGGCATGGCGGCGGTTGGGATCGACCGTGACGCTCTCGTGCCCCTCGATCCCTTTGAGAATATCCGCGATGATCGCGTCGGGGTCTTCATGCCGCGGATTGTCGCTGGTGACGTAGATCTTTTTGGCGTAGTGGGCGGCGACTTTTCCCATCAGGGGACGTTTGGTACGGTCGCGATCTCCCCCCGCACCGAAGACAACGACCACCTCTTTCTCTTTCAGGGCGTTAAGCACCTGCTGCATCCCGTCGGGCGTATGGGCGAAGTCGACGATGACCAGGGGCGCCTCGCTGACCACCTCCATGCGGCCGCTCACCCCGGCGAAGTGATCGACGACGTCGCAGATCTCCTCCAGAGGACGCTGCGTTAGCATGTGGACGGCCCCGATGGCCGCCGCAAGATTGTAGAGGTTGAAAAATCCGTGAAGCGATGCCGTAAAGGGGATCATGGCGCCGAAATGCTGTAAAATCCCGCTGATCCCCTCGTTGAGGGAGTAGGCCATGATCTTGTAGGTCGCGGGGTTTTCCACTCCGTAGGTCATGGCGTTTTGAATGTTGAACGACGCTTTCGGCTCATCCTTGTTGATCAGCTTGGGGGATGCGTCGCCGAAAAAGCTGTTCTTGACCCGGACATACTCCTCAAGGGTCTCGTGGTAATCCAGGTGGTCCTGGGTGATGTTCGTCAGAATTTTCAGGGCAAAGGGAATCCCCTCGATACGCTGCTGAACGATGGCGTGGGAGCTGACCTCCATCACAAAGTAGTCGCATCCCGCCGCTACCGCCTGATAGATGTGGCGGTAGGTGTTGAGCACCGTCGGCGTCGTGAGGCTTTTTCCCTCGACGATTTCGTCGTTCATAAAGAACCCGCGGGTTCCCTGCATCGCCGCCTTGTAGCCCAGGTCCAGCAAAAAGGAGTAGATGGCGCTCGCCGTCGTCGTCTTGCCGTTGGTGCCGGTGATGCCGATGATCTTGATGCGTTCGAGCCCGAAGATGGGGGCCAGTTCGGAGGCTTTGATGATGGAGTGGGGGGTCCGGGAGCGGGCGTCTTCGAGGTACTTTTCGTTCTGCGCGGTCAGGACGAACGCCGTCTGCGGATCGACCTCCCGGGAGTTCTCCGTAACATACCCGAAAGGCTGATCCGGCAGCTTAATCTTCAACCGCGCTCCTTCGGGAGAGCTTTTCGGCGAGCAGCTGCAGCCGGGCGTCGTTGGGGTAGACGCCCATGGCGCTCTCGAGGTAGCCCAGTGCCATCTCCTCGAACCCGTTGCCCATCAGCCGTTCCAGAAAATCGATGAAATCCTCTTTCTCCGTGATGATGACCCGGGTCGAGAACATGATGTTCTCGAAGACGCGGCGAAAATCGCCTTCGCGCTCTACCAGAAGGCGGAAATCGGCGTAGGTGATGCCGTCTTCGAAGATCATCGGTTCCGTTTCGGGCTGCTTGAAGAGATGGGTGATCTCCTCGATGGTACCGTCGATGGTATCGAGGATCTCGCCGATGACGATGTCGGCCTCCTCGGCGTTCTTTTCGCGCAGTACGGAGTAGTAGTCGAAAAGCGCTTCCGCCCCCGCTTCGCCGCTCATCGCCATCTCGGCAAGGATCGCGCCGTTATAGGCCTCCTTGGAGTCGGGAAAGTCTCTGAGTACCAGCGCATAGTTGCGCAGCGCGTTTTCATACTCCGCATTGCTGAAATTGCTGTTGGCTTGGGCTAGGATTTTATATTTGTTGATAGGTTTCATAATCCTCTCCTCTCTCGAATCTTCTGCTTGAAATATATATCGTACAAAGTCTCAAAAAATTAACGCCGCTTAGAGGCTGTCGATCTGGTTTTCCATGCCCTGCGGCACGTTGACGACCGTCAGTTCCGGGTGGATGTCCATGCGCAACTGGCGTTCGACGCCGTACTTGAGGGTGTTGCCGCTGCTGGCGCACCCGACACAGGCACCCTGAAGCTGCACGTACACCACGCCGTTCTTGACGGTCAGAAAAGCGATATCGCCCCCGTCAAGCGCAAGCGACGGGCGGATCTTGTCGATAACGGTACTGACCGGAGCCATCAGCTCCTCGTCGGTGAATGGAATCATTGAACTCCCTCGGTCTCTCTGGTCTATGTTAAACATAAAATAGGGCATTTCCCCTTAACAAGCCTTTAATCACGCTTCTTATGTAGTTCCCGTAAACTCCGCGATGTAGGCGGGTTTGCGCATCCCCAGGAGAATGTAGTCAACCGTGCCCAACTCCTTCAAAAACCCGATGGCGCACTCCTGCATCGTCTCCCGGCAGCTGCCGAGTTCCGCAGCGAGCTCCCGGCGGGTGTTGCGCGCACACTCATACCGCACCATCGCACCGTAAGTTTCGAAAAAAGGCTCCATTGACGCCGCAAGAAGCAGCCGTGCCTCTTCGGTCAGACCCTCAAAGATCTGGCGCAGAAGAGGAAGCGCCTGGGTTTGAAAGAACTGCTCATAATCCCCGATCCATCCGAAGCGGTGCTTCATGCGGTCGAGTTCATTGACGAGGTTATAGAGCGGTTGCAACTCCCGTTCTTCCCCGATGGTTCCGAGCAGCGCATTGAGATGGTGGTAATACTCCCGGGGCTCGTCGTAGTCGGCCAGGCGGTACATCCGTCCCGCCTTTTGGGCATTGAGCGGCCGGTTGGACAGCACCCGGAGCCCTTTTTTCTTCGCCCATGCGGCACAAGCCGCTCCGCCGCGTTCGAGAAGATTCAGCGGGAGCTGCAGCGTCGTGAAGGCGTGGGCGTCGTTCCCCGCGTAGCGGGCAGCTTTGTGCGCGAGGCTCAAAAGATCCTCATAGGGAAGATGGCCGTCGCTCGTTCCGGGTTCGGAAAACCCGTTCGAACTGACGCCGTAGCTCCGGATGCGGCCCGCCGCCACCTCCTGTTCGAGGGCGACGAAGGCATCGTAGATCCGTTCGAGCATGATGTCGAGCCGTTCGTCCCGGCTCACCCCCCGCTTCGCCGCATCGAGCAGGTAGTACTCCGGGTTGTGCAGCAGGTAGCACTCCAGCTGCGTCCGTCCCAGGCGCTGCAGGGAGTGGGCGAGCTGGTCCCGCATGAAATCGACGTCGATGGAGTGATGAATGTGGTCGGCGTAAGCGACCACGTCGTTAAAATGCTCCGTGTCGAGGTGGCGTTTGAGCGTCGTTCCCTGGAGGTAGCCGAACTTGCTGACGATCTCCACCTTCGCGGCCGCTTCCGGCTCCGCCGTGGCTAGCGCCCGGCCGATGGCGCGCTCCGCGCCGCCGTCCATGTAGTTTGTAGAGGTGTCGATCAGACGTACGCCCGATTCGACGGCCATGCGGATGGCCGCCACGTGCTCGGGGCTGCTGTCGCTCATACGGTAGGTACCCAATGCAATCTCTGCCATCGAAATCCTTTCTTGCTGCCGTTTCACTGCACGCATTCTGTTGCGGAAGGGGTGCGGTGTCGTATTTGTTTAAAGAGGGGGGAGTGTGCGGCGCTGCCGCGAAACAGTCGGGGGTGTGGCCGGGGGCCACCTATCGAATTATACGAATTCGATAAAGGCCATCGTCGTAGCGTCGCCGCGGCGGATGCGGGTCTTGACGATGCGGGTGTAGCCGCCGTTGCGTTCGGCGTACTGGGGAGCGACTTCGTTCACCAGTTTTTTGGTCGCTTCTTTGCTCTGAAGCGCTGCGAAGACTGCGCGGTGCGCGTTGGCATCACCCTTGCGGGCGGCAGTCACCAGTTTCTCCACGTAAGAGCGAAGCTCTTTCGCCTTGGGGAGAGTCGTTTCGATTTTTCCGTTTTCGATCAACGCAATGCTCAGGTTTTTCAGCAGTGCAGCGCGGTGTGCGCTGGTGCGTCCGAGCTTGCGGTATCCGTGACGATGTCTCATAGGATTTCCTCTACTTGCTTATTCAGCTTCAATTTTCTTTTTCAGTGCGTTTACCAGATCGTCTGTGAGATCCGCACCGACTTCAAAACCAAACTCGTTGAGTTTTTCAACAATCTCTTCGAATGATTTTTTGCCCAGGTTCTTGACGTTTTTCAGGTCATTCTGGCTCATCATGACGATTTCGCCGATGTACTTGATGTTGGAGCGGTCAAGGCAGTTGAAGCTGCGCGCGCTCAGTCCGAGTTCGTCAATGCGCTCGGTCAGTTTTTTCAGTTCCGGGGACTCTTCCGCACGCTCGATGGTGACGGGAGCCTGGATGCTGATCTCGCTGTTGAATACGGCGAGTTGCGCGTACATCACTTCCAGTGCGTTCTTGAACGCGTCTACCGGGCTGATCTGGCCGTCGGTCACGATGTTCAGGACGACTTTTTCGAAGTTCGGGTTGTCTTCGACCAGAACTTTCTCGATGTCGTAGGTTACCTTGCGGACCGGGGTGAAGAAAGCGTCAAGAGCGATGTAGCCCTCGACCAGCTCTTCGCGGATCTCTTCGCTCGGTACGTAACCGATACCCTGGAATACCTTGATGGAGAAATTCAGCGTTGCATCTTCGTTGAGTGTTGCCAGGAACGCGTCCGGTGTGACCACTTCGACTTCGTCGTTGTTCAGGTCCGAACCCTTGATTTCGCAGGGGCCCGTGAAGCTGTAGTTCAGCTCGGCCTCTTTGGCATCGCTTTTCAGTTTGAAGCGGATGCTTTTGAGGTTGATGATAAAGTCGGAGATATCCTCGAGCATGCCGCGCACGGAGTCGAACTCGTGTTTGGCACCTTCGATTTTAATCGCAACCGGTGCATAACCGACAGAGCTGCTGAGCAGGAAACGGCGAAGCGGATGCGCCAGGGAGACGGCAAAGCCGGTCTCGAAAGGATACGCAATGATGTTCGCTTCGTTTTCGCTGATCTGCTCAACGACAAACTCTTTCGGAAGAAGCGGAGATGTTTTGATCTTTTTCATATACAACGCCTTTATTTCAAAGATTATTTCGAGTAAAGCTCGACGATCAAGCGCTCTTCAACAGGGATCACAACCTCTTCGCGTTCCGGAAGACGTGTAAAGATACCGAATACCTTTTCGGCATCGATGTCAACCCACGGTGCGAGACCTGTCTGGTTGGTCAGTTCGATGGCACGAACGACTTGGGCGTTGGCTTTGCTCTTCTCGCGGATCTCCACTTTCTGGCCCGGTTTGACGCGGTAGGACGGGATGTCGACGCGTTTGCCGTCAACCAGGATGTGACCGTGGTTGACCAGCTGGCGTGCGAAACGGCGCGTGGACGCGAAGCCCATGCGGTATACCACGTTGTCAAGGCGCTGCTCGAGCAGATTGATCAGGTTGAAACCGGTGTTCGCCGTCGGCACGCTTGGCCTCTTTAAAGAGTGCGCGCATCTGCTTTTCGGAGACACCGTACATGAACTTCGCTTTCTGCTTCTCGTTGAGCTGCAGACCGTACTCGGAAACCTTCTTGCGGCGCTGACCGTGCTGGCCCGGGCCGTAAGGGCGTTTTTCAAGTGCAGACTTGCCTGCGAGGCGACGTTCGCCTTTAAGGTTAAGACTGACACCGAATCTTCTTTCGATTTTTTCTACTGGACCTCTATATCTAGCCATTTAGTCTCTCCCTTACACTCTACGACGTTTCGGTGCGCGGCAACCGTTGTGCGGCAGCGGCGTAACGTCTTTCATGAACGTGACGCGGATACCTTCGATCGCACCGACAGATTTAACTGCTGTTTCACGGCCGGAACCCGGACCCTGAACCTTGATGCCCACTTCTTTGATACCGTGGACCATCGCCTTTTCCAGTGCCGCTTCGACTGCCTGCTGTGCAGCGAACGGCGTCGATTTTTTGGAGCCTTTGAAACCGAGGCTGCCGGCGGAGCTCCAGGCGATCATGTTACCCATCTCATCGGTAACAGTGACCAGAGTGTTGTTGAAAGACGCCGAAATGTGGACGATGCCCTTGGCGATATTCTTTTTAACGATTTTTTTGCGTGTAGCTGTTCTTTTTGCCATACTCTAAATCCTTACGAGCCGACAGTCTTGCGTTTACCCTTGCGAGTACGCGCATTTGTCTTAGTTTTCTGACCGCGGCACGGCAGACCGCGACGGTGACGGAGGCCACGGTAGGAACCCAGCTCCATCAGTGCTTTGATGTCCAGAGCGACCTGTTTGCGCAGGTCACCCTCTACCATGTAGCGTTCGCGAATTTCGTTGGTGATCTTCGCGACGTCGTCTTCACTCAGCTCGTGAACACGCTTGTTGTAATCGATACCTGTGGCATCGAGGATCAGGCGTGATGTGTGAAGGCCGATACCGTAGATGTAGGTCAGGCCGTACTCGACGCGTTTTTTCTTGGGAAGGTCTACACCAGCAATACGTGCCATGCTTATCCTTGTCTCTGTTTATGTTTGGGGTTCTTGCAGATTACTCTGACAATCCCTTTGCGTTTGATGACTTTGCAGTCATCGCACATCTTCTTCACTGAAGAACGTACTTTCATTGCAAGCTCCGTTGTATAAGTCACTCAGCCGTTTGTTAGGCAGCGCTCGAAGGCGCTGCCAATACTTGTATCTACAACCATTTTTATATATACAAACATTCACCCGATTGTGTTCAAAACAGCAAAGTGGATGCGTATAATACTTAAATAAAAGTAAAAGATTTATTAATCGAAACCAAACTGTTACCTTTCGCCGCACCTCCGTCACGCTATGACCGGAAGTTTTTCCCAAAAAACGGTACAATACCGCATGACAATCAGCCCCCACCTCGTACTCGGCCGCATCAACACCCTGCGCGTCGACCGCATCACCGACCCGGGCCTCTTTCTCGCCGCCGGCGACGACAAGGACGTCCTGCTGCCCAACGCCTACGTCACCCCGGAGATGGAGGTCGGCAGCCTGCTCGACGTCTTCCTCTACACCGACTCCGAAGACCGGCTCGTCGCCACCACCCTGCGCCCGAAGGCGATGCTGGAGCAGTACGGCTGCTTCGAGGTCGTCGACACGAACCGGGCCGGCGCCTTCGTCGATTGGGGGCTCCCCAAGGACCTCTTCGTCCCGAAAAACGCCCAGAAAACCCCCTTTGAAATCGGCGAAAAACGCATTCTGCACGTCAGTTACGACGAACGCAGCCACCGTCTCATCGGCGAGGAGAAGCTGACCAAATACCTCAGCACCCGGGTCACGGGACTCCGGCAGGGCTCCCCGGTCTCCCTTCTGGTAATGGCAAAAACCCCGATGGGCTACAAAACCATCGTCGACCACCGCTACGAGGGGATGATCTTCGCCAACGAGATCTTTCAGTCCGTCGCCGTCGGCGACACCCTTCGCGGCTACGTCAAAAGCGTCCGGCCCGACGGCAAGCTCGACCTCTCCCTGCAGCCCATCGGGGCGGCCAAGACCGATGCCGCTTCGGAGAAGGTGCTCGCCCTGCTCGACGAAGCGGGCGGCATGCTCCCCTACAACTACAAAAGCGACGCCGCGCTGCTTCAGAAGGTGTTCGGCCTGAGCAAGAAGAACTTCAAACGGGCGCTGACCCAGCTGCAGGAAGCCGGCGCCATCGACGTCAAAGAGAACGGTATCTTCAAAACCTCGTCAGACGGGGCGTAGCGGGTGGGAAAGAAAAAGCCGGTCGTCGACCTGGCCGACAGGGAACTCGACTTTAAGATCGGTGACACGGTCGCGAAACTTATCGCCTTCGACCCCAACACGATGACGCTGCAGGTCAACCTTCACGAAGCGGGGCACCCCGTGAAAACCGACCGGGCGTTCCCCTTCGCCCATCTGCCCAAAGCCCTCAAGAAAACGATCAAACCCAACTGAAGGAGCCCCATGAACGATACGAATGCAACGGGAATCAGCGGCATCATCGAGAGCGTCGGCGGGGCCGACAGCTTCGTCTGGCTGGTGATGTTCACGCTGATGGCGCTCTTCGTCCTGGTGATGGCCTACCTCAACCGCAACGCGGAGCGCGACTGAGACTCAGTGCGAACACCCTTTTTTGGCATGTTTGCCGCCGCGTTTCGCGATGGTGATACGGTACTGCTCCTCATCCACCCCCTCCAGGCGGCGCTCCCGGTGGGTTAACGCCGCCCGGAACGCCGCCAGTACGACCGCGGCGTTATCTTGCTCTTTGAGGGAGATCTTCGCCTTGCTCCCGGCGGCGATCATCGCTTCGATGCGCGCCTCTTTCTCCCGGTAGAGCGCTTCCACGTCCGCTTCGAGCCCCTCAAGACTCTGCCACGCTCCGCTCACGCTGTCGCCGATCACCATCTCGCTGAGAATCGACGCCATCGTCATCACGTCCTGGGAGCCGCTGGTCGCATAGGACGCGTCGCTGACGGTCTCGCCGTCGACCTTGATGTAAAAGAGGACGAACACCCCGGAAGTATCGACCCCCGCCCCGACGCCGTCGGCATCTTTCAATTCTCCGTAATGCTGCGGGTCCATCGCATGCTTGACGATCTCCGCTTCAATCGCTTTGTCCATAACACCATCCCAGATCTTTTTTGCGATTGTACCATGATAGGCTTTAACCCTGTTTTGGGGAGGTGCGGGGTATAATTCTCAAAAAAACCGACAGGCAGACCATGACCGAAACCATGTACGATACCCTAAAAGCCGTTCTCTCGGAGCAGGAGCGGCTCTTTGCGAAACTGCTGAAAGTAGCGCGGGAGTACGATGCGATCGATTTCGACGAAAGCGGCCTCTACCAGGAAGAGGCGGAACGCAGCGAACGGCACTGGAACACCCTTGCCGGAAAAATCGCTTCGGCCCTCGACGCAGCCCTCGACGATGCGGAGGTAAAACTGCTCAAAAACCGGGAACCCAACATCACAAGCCTGAAGTTCGACATCATCGTTCCCGCGAACGAAGCGGAAGAGACGCCTGAGGTGACGACCCGGGTGACAGTCGATTACGCGACGGAGGGGCAGCTCGCCATTACACGCTAAAGACGGAGTTCCGGGGCAACGGCGGGAAGCTCCGAAGCGGGCTCTCCGAGGTAGTACCCCTGGCACCCGTGAACCCCGAGCTCTTTCACCCGGACAAACACCGGGTTGCTGTGCACATACTCCGCGATCACCCGAATCCCCATCTCCTTGGAAAAATTGACGATCGACTTGGAAAGGATGTAAGAGTTTTCGTTTGTATCGATATGGCGGATCAGCGAACCGTCGATTTTGATGTAATCGGGCTTGAGCTCCAGCAGGTAGGTAAAGTTGGAATACCCGCTGCCGAAGTCGTCGATGGCGATCCGTACACCCAGCTGCTTCATCTCCCGGATGAAGTTCCGGACGGTGTCGAAGTTGTCGATACTCTCCGTCTCCAGAATCTCGAAGATCAACCGCTCCGCGATCTGATTTTCCTTCAGCTGGGTTTTGATAAAGACGATGGTCGCCTCGTTGGAAATGTCCTCGAACGAGAGGTTGAGGGAAAAGCTCTCCGTGCGGTCTCGGAAGACATCGATCGACTTTTGAATCATGGTGCGGGTCACTTCGCTGTAATACTTGGTTCGTTTGATGGCGTCGAGAAACTCCGCAGGAGCGATGACCCTGTCTTCCATCCGCACCCGGACCAGGCATTCGTAGGAGATTTCATTGCGTTTGACGATTGGTTGAAAATAGGGGACAAGACGATCCTGCTGCAGCGCTTCCTTGATCATTTGAACCGCCTCAAGATCGGCTTTGTAGCGTTTCTCCAGCCCCAACGCTTCCGAATAGACCACCAGGTCCTGGTGGCTCTTCTTGGCATACCCCAGCGTCATGTCCGCATACTCCAGCAGCCGCTCTCTCGGTTCGCCGTAGACGATGGATGCCATGGCTGCGACGTTGATGTCGACTTCAAAGCCCCCGACCTCGGCGCGGATCGCTTTTTGGGAGATGCGGTCGAGCACGGCGCGCGTGCGTTCGATCGTTTGTTCCCGCGAACACCCTTCATGGGTCAGGAAGGCAAACTGATCCCCGGAGAGGCGGTGGATACTGTGGCGTTCCCCCGCCATCTGCACCAGAATATTGGCGACACCGACGAGAATCCGGTCCCCGATCCGGGCACCGTAGATGTCATTGATGGCCGAAAAGTTCTCCAGGTCGAAAAGCGTCAAGCCCACGATGTCGGGTTCCTCGATATTTCCCAGGAGGGCGTTGCGGTTCTGCAGGCCCGTCAGGGGGTCGTGGTAGTAGGCGTGTTCCAGCTCCAAGGAGCGCAGTTGGACCTTCGTCTCGAGATTTTTCCGATAAGTCTCGTTCTCCCGTTTCAAGTAGATCTTCTCGACCGCTTTCTGAACGGTCTCCACAAACTGTTCCAGCTCGATCGGCTTAAGGAGGTACCCTTCGATCCCCAGCCGGATAGTGTCGATGAAATAGCCCGACTCGTTGTAGGCTGAGAGGATCAATATCGGAATTTCACGGCTCTGCTCGCGGATTGCCGCAATCATCTCGATGCCATTCATTCGCGGCATGTTGATGTCACTGATGATCAGATCGAACGCTTCCGGGCTGGCCGTAAATGTCTCCACCCCCTCCTGGCCGTCGGTGACCAGCACGATATCGTCAAAAAAGTTCTGCAGCATTCCCGCCGTGGAGCTTCGGGCCTCCTCGTTGTCTTCGGCATACATCACCTTCAGGGTCCGTGAGAACTCCAGAAGCTGCCCGATCCGTTCTTCATTTATCATCTCTGTTCCTTTTCCGGAAGCGGGATGGCCACGGTAAACCGGGCCCCGCCCTCGACGTTTTCGGCACGCAGTCTTCCGCCGCAATGCTCCTCGACGATAATCTTCGACATGTAAAGCCCCAGCCCTGTGCCGTTGGCATTCTCCTTGGTCGTAAAGTAGGGTTCGAAGATCCGCCCGATGACATCTTCGGGTATCCCGCCCCCGTTGTCCCGAACCTCCAGGCAGGCCTCCCCGTCGGCTTCGTAGGTCCGGAGGCTGATACAGGGCGCAGGCATCTTCTTTTCAAGAAGTACGTCCTCGGCATTTTTGATCAGGTTGAGGGTCACCTGTTTGAGTTCGTTGGGGTAGGTGTAAAGTTCCGCCTCCGATGCAAAATCGGTCTCGAGCTCGATGCCCCGATTCTGCAGGGAGATCCCGATGATGTTGAGTGCCCCCGTGAAGAGTTCGGTTACGGCGATGCTGCGCTTCTCCTTGTTGGATTTGTAGAAATCCCGGAAATCGTCGATGGTCTTCGAGAGGTGCTGGGCAAACTCGGAGATGTTGGCGATTTTTGTTTTAAAGAGCTCCCGGTCATAGCGTTCGAGCATCAGCTTCATGCTCAGGTCGATGGCGGTGGCGGAGATGGCGGAGAGGGGCTGGCGCCACTGGTGGGCAATCATGCTGATCATCTCCCCCATCTGCGCCAGACGGGACTGGTGGAGCATCTGCTTCTCCGTCTCCCGGTTTTTGGAGACCTCTTCGTCAACACGCTGCTGCAGCGTTTCATTGAGCTGCCCCAGCTCCTCCTGCTTCTGGCGCAGTTCCCGGTTGAGCGCTTCAAGCTTTTTCGTCTCCTCGAGGGAGTTGATGACGGCGACGATCTTCTTCTCCGCCGGCAAAAGACTCGCAGACATCTCTAGGAAGATTTCGCTGCCGTCGCTGCGGATACAGTGTTTCCGCCACTTGGAGAGATTGGTACCGTGCTGTACCTGCTCGAGCAGCCGGGCCGCCATGGCCCGCTCCTCTTCCCGCGTCAGGGAAATGCAGTTGCGCGTCAGCAGCGCCTCCCGGCTGTAGCCGAGAATGCCGCTGTAGGCGGGATTGACCTCAAGAAAGTTCCCGTTGACATCCATCACTGCGATACCGTTGTCCGCCGCGTCGATAATGGTTTGCAGCCTGCGGTGACTGTTGATGATTTCGCTGCGCAACTGCCACTCGCGGAAGACCACCAGCAACAGGCCGCCCATGCAGAGGATATAGACCATGGTCAATGTTTTTTGGTGCCCGAGCTCCTCCTCCAAAACAGCGGCCGATCCGCTGACTACCATTGCTGCAACCACCTTGTGCGTGACCGGGTTCTCCAGAGGCACGACCGTATAAATCGTGGAGATATCGGCTTCGTAAAGGGAGAACGGCACGCCCCCTCCGATACGACTGTCGATCTGAGCAACGGCAGCCGCAGGAAAATTCGGCTGCACCACTGAACCGATCGCTTCGCTCACACGTTCCAAAATCGCTTTTTCGTAATAATAGTGTTCAAAGGGGGAGTCGGTATAGTTCGGTTTCTCATCGGCAAACAGCTTCTTCTCCACCACGCTTTTTGAAAGAAGAAGGTAGGCGTTTCTCTCGTGTTTGAGCATCTCGTCGACAAATATCATACCGCTGAAAGAGGTCTCGACGCTTCCGACATATCCGTAGTCTGCCTCATAGAGCGGGTAGACAAATCGGAAACCGTTAAAAATTTTTCCCTCTTCAAACCCCTGAATGGGCTTATGCTCCCGGTTGACGAATGCCACCGTCGGCCGTACGCCGCTCAGGTCGTCTCCGAACTTTTCAGGTCGGTGAAAGCGCAGAAAGCTCCGGTTGTCGGGAAGGTGAAAATGCAACTGGCGCACACGCTCTTTTTTCAGCAGATCATACTTGGAAGCGAGACGGGAGTAAAGCGTGCGCCGGACTGCCGTCACCTGTTCGGGAGTGCCGAGGTTTGCCACGGCCATCAAGCCGGTAATCTCACGGGTGTTGATCATCGTGTCGTAGAGTGCCTGGGAGAGCCGTCCGTAGTTTCGGTAGAGCTGATCATAGTCATGTTCGGTATGGGAACTGTACTCATGAAGACGTGCCGTAACGATACGCTGTTTCTCATAGTGATAATGCAGCAAAATACCCATGGAGAGCAGCAAGAATACCAACAGCAGCAGCGTCGCATAGCGCGAACGCTTCAAAGTTCGATATGTCTCCATCACCGCTCCTGTACTGCCACCGTACCGCACGATCACCAATTGTAAACGTTTTTTAGCGTGAAGATTCATTATATCATATCGACTCTGCCATAACAAGCTTTTCGAAATATACAATTGAAAAACGGTGATCGGAGCATCTGGGGGAGCCGTATCCCGGCTCTCCCGCAAGTGATTAGAGAATGTCGATCACGCCGGCGAGCTCCCGGGCCATGATCTCGTAGTTGCGTTTCATCCCGAGGATTTTTTTCTGCCCCGCTTCGCCGATGGCGGCGATCTCGCTGCGGGGCATGGCGATCACTCCCTCAAGGGTCTCGACGATTGCGGAAGCCTCGAAGTCACTGAAAATCGCCTCGCCGTCCTCGAACAAGGTACGGTTTTTCTCATTGTCGGTCAGCACCGCCGGAATGGCGCAGGTGTAGTAGTCCATCGCTTTGGCGGGAATGGAGGTGTCGAAGAGCGGAGCCGAGGGCAACAGCGCCAGACCGACATCACAGCCGTTAATCCGCTCCATCAGCTCCTCCCTCCCTTCGGCGCGATGGATCTCGACCCGTCCGGAGAGTTTCGGATAGCGTTGCAGCAGCGTTTTGGCAAAGGTGATGTCCAGCGTCAGCACCGTCAAGTGCCACTGTTTCGAACCCACCTCCTGCAGCGCTTCGAGGATCGTTTCGAAGCGGCGCAGCCGGTCCAGCGTGCCGACGTAGACGAAGCGGGTCTCGGAGTGCGGCGCAGGATCGTGCTTGCGGACTTTCGCCGGATCGAGTCCCGCCGGCAGCGGGAAGCAGGTCAGACCCGCCTCCCCGAAGAAGGTCTGCTGCATATCCCGCGACGTCGGCATGAAGAGGTCGCACTGCGCAATCAGCTTGCGCTTTTTATAGGCTTTGTACTGGGTCGACAATCCGCTGAACCAGGTTGCTTTCTCCTCCGCCTTCATCGACTCGTAGGCTTCGATGGTCTTGGGAAAAGAGGCGCGAAATCCCACCTTGAACCCGAACCGCTCCCGCACTTTAAGCGCCTGTTCGAGGACGTCGCCCATGTTCCGGACAAAGACGACGTCAAACCCGTCCGGCTCCACACCCTGGCGCTGGAGATAGGCGAAGAGCTCCCGGCGATACTTGTCGGGAACGACGTAATCCTCCCCCTTGGTCTGAAAGCTGTGCTTGAACTTCGTGAAATAGACCATATGAACCGCCACGTAGCGGCGCAGATAACCCTGGAACAGCGGTCCGATACTCCCGTGCTGGGAGTACTCCTGCTGGTCGGTAATGTAGAGCAGCTTTTTCATACGGCGCCTCCTCGTTCGGCTTCGGTTTCCACCAGCTCCTCCTTCAGGCGTTCGACGTCGAAGTCGCGCCCCAGGTAGTCGCAGACCGCCTTGACGTCCCGGTAGGCGTTCCCCAGACAGCTCGTCGCCCCCGGCGAGGGGGTCATGTTGAAAATCAGCCCCTCCCCCTCGGGGTGGATGGAGGCTTCGCCGAGCATCAGCTTCTTGTTCGTTTTGTCGAGGATCTGGGGACGCACCCCGCCGAATCCCCGGGCGTAGGCGATCTCCTCCTCCTTGAGCGACGGTACGATTTTCCGCGCGTCACGGACGAAGAGCTTTTTGTTCAGGTAGGGAACCTCGAAGAGGAAGTTGCGGAAGATGTAGTTGCGGATGTCCGCGTCCCCCAGCAGATCCATGAATATTTTCACGATATTGCCGTCGAAACGCAGCGTTTTGAAAAAGTCCATGTAGGTGCCGGGTTTGAAACGTTCGAGCTTCGGCAGGACCAGGGCCGTCGGCCCGAAGCGGGTAAATCCGTTAACCAGAATGTCCGGATCGCCGTGCAGGGCCGCGAAGGGGAGTTTCGGATTTTGCACCATGTAGACCTTCCCGTTGAGGATCTTCCGCTTCGAAAGATAAAAACTCCCCGCCACGGGGAGGCAGCCGTAATCGAGTCCGTACCCCATCTTGTGGGCCAGGAAGAGGCTGTGGGCCCCGGCGTCAACCACGACGAAGTCGGCGGTGAACTGGCTCATCGTCGTCTCGACGTGGTAGACGCTGCCGAGTTTCTGGATGTTGATCACCTCGTTGTTAAAGAAGATATCCGTCACCTTCTCCTTGATCTTCAGGGTGTTGTCGACAAAACTGACGCTCAGCTTTTTGAAGTCGACCGTCGTATACTCCCCCTGCGAACCGACGCCGACGATCTCCTCCGGACGTTCCCTGCCCCGTTCGTCGAAGACGACCGCCGGTTCGATCTCGGCCAATTTCGCCTTGTCGAAGACCTCCATTTTCGGGTAGAGCTCACGAAACTCTTTGTACCGGTTGAGCATGTAGGCGACCTCTTCGTCGCCGACGCCCAGCGCCATCTTCTGGTGGGAGAACATAATGGACGATTCGTAGCCGTGCTGCAGACAGTACTTCTCGACCATCTTCGCGGTCTTGCGCACCTTCCGGGCTTTCTCCAGGGTGTAGTTGGTCTCGATGTCGCCGCAGTGAATCGTCTGGGAGTTCGCCGAACCGTTGGAGTTGAGCGTGGAGAGCGACGCGTACTTCTCCAGCAGGCAGATCTTCTTGATGTCGGTATAGCGCCCCAGTTCGTAAAACAGGGCCGCACCCGACACCCCGCCGCCGACAATAATGACGTCGTAATGGTTCTGTGTCATCTTCCTCTCTCCTCTTCAAGTTCATCCATCCGCACCAGTCCGTGCAGCCCCTCCAGCCGCGTCAGCTCCCTGCGGGCGTACCACCAGGTGACCAGTGCGGAGAGGGTCACGATGGCCGCAATGGCGACCCAGACGGAGACGACCCCGAATCCCGCCGCCGCCAGAAGGTAGAGGACCGCAACGGGCAGCACCACCTGCCGGGCCAGGCTGAGATAGAAGATGAAGCCCGGCCGTTTGATGCCCTGCAGCATCGCCAGGTAGACAAAAATTACCATGAACGGGTAAAGGATCAACGCCTCGATGCGCAGGTAGACCGCCCCCTCCACGATGACGCCGCGGCTGCTGCTGAAGAGTTCCATCAGCAGGTCCGACGCCCCGAGAAGCAGCGCACCGCCGAATACGGCGAGGGCCGCGCCGTACCCCAGCGCCACACGAACCGCCTCGGCGATGCGATGATGGGAGCGGGAGCCGTGGTTTTGCGCCACGATGGCCAGGACGGCGACGTTGAGACCGATCGCCGGCATCAGCATGATCTGTTCGATCCGCATCCCGATCCCGTACGCCGCGACCACCTCCTGACCGAATGCGGAGGCGAAATAGGTGATGATGTAGATGCCGACCGCCGTCAGCGCCAGATTCAGGCTCGGCGGAACGCCCTGCCGGGCCAGTTCGATCATCGCATCGGGATCGTAGCGCCACGGTACGTCGACGGCAAAAAGCGGTGTCCGCACCAGCCTGTAAAAGAGGTAGAGCAGCGTGATGCCCTCGATGATGACCGTCGCCACCGCGATCCCCTCGACGCCCATCGGCGAAATTCCGAAGCCTCCCTCGACGAACCAGTAGTCCAGTATGACGTTGAGCAGCGCCGAGACGATCAGGATGTTGCGGAACGAGACGGTATCGCCCTGGGCATTGAGGGCCGCATTGCTGAAAAAGCTGAAGACGAAGAGGGCCGTTCCCAGGATGATGACGGAGATATACCCGACCGCTTCGTCCAGGTAGGCCCCGTCCGCTCCGAGGTGGCGCATCAAAAACGGCGCTGCAAGGTACCCGGCGAGTGTCAGCAGGCCTCCCAGAAGGGCTGCGAGCATCAGGGCGTTGTTTAGGAGATGCCGCGCCTCCTCCTTCGCCCCCGAGCCCAGCGCATTTCCGATCAGCGCCGTCGCCCCTTCGGACATGCCCCCCGCGATGGAGACGATCATGAAAAAGATGGGAAAAGAGAGCGAGAGCGCGGCCAGGGCCTGGGTGGAGATCATCCCGGCGAACCAGGTGTCGGTAACGTTGAAGAGGGTATGGAACAAAAACCCGATGCTCGCGGGAACGGCAAGGGCAAAGATATGGCGTCGGATATCGCCCCGGGTCAAATCGTAATCCATGGGTACCGCCGTATATGGTTTGGTCACTATAGTATAGCGCGTTTACGCCATGAGCCGATAATGGGAAAGGAGATAAGGGGAGGACCGCCGGACGCGGTCCCGGGTACCGACTACTTGTAGCGGTAGGTAATGCGGCCCTTGTCGAGGCTGTAGGGTGTCAGCTCGACCTTGACGCGGTCACCGGGAAGGATCTTGATGTAGTGCATCCGCATCTTTCCGGCGATGTGACAGAGGATCACATGACCGTTATCAAGCTCTACGCGGAATGTTGCATTCGGCAGTGCTTCAACAATTTTACCGTCAACTTCAATGACATCATCTTTTGCCATAAACCTGTCCTTTAGATTTTTGAAAGTATTTCAGCTCTGCCGTGTATCACAGCAACTGTATGTTCATAATGTGAACCGCGCAGACCGTCGCTGCTGACGACGTCCCAACCGTTATCGCGGATAATCGCCTTGCCCTCTTTGTTGCAGATCATCGGTTCGATGCAGAAGACCATGCCGTTTTTGATCTTGGGGCCGGCTTTGGGGTTGTTCCCTTCGAGATAATTCGGAATCTCCGGCTCCTCGTGGGGTTTCTTCCCGATGCCGTGCCCGCAGAAACCGCGCAGCGGCACAAATCCGCGCTCGAGAATAAACTGCTCGATCTTCAAGGAGAGCTCTTTAAAGCGCATCCCCTCGCGGATGGTCTCTACGGCGAAATAAAGCGAGTCTTCGGCGCAGGCCATCAGCGCCTTGTCCTCTTCGGAAACCGTTCCGACGCCGACGGTAATCGCCGCATCGCCGAAATAGCCCCCGAGTTCGCTGCCGATGTCGTAACCGATGATATCGCCCTCTTGAAGTTTGTAGTCGTCGGGAATACCGTGGATAATCACTTCATTGAGGGAGGTGCAGACCGATGCGGGAAAGCCGTAAAGGCCTTTGAAGGAGGGACGTGCGCCCTGGGAACGGATGTAATCCTCCGCCATGGCGTCGAGCTCTTTGAGGCTCATGCCGGGGCGTGTCGCTTCGCGCAGAAGCGCAAGGGCCCCCGCAACCACCTTGTTGGCGGCGCGGAGTTTTTCGATCTCTTCGGGTTTGCGCAGCGCAATCGCCATAGGTTACAGGCCAACCGCGCTGAGGGTTTCGTACTTGCTCATGTAGATCTGTGCTTCGATCTTCCGCATGGTGTCGAGTGCCACCTGAACGACGATCAGTACCGCGGTACCGCCGAAGAAGAAGGGCACGCCGATGCTCTGAACGATGACCCAGGGAAGGGTCGCGACGAGACCGAGGTAGATCGATCCGCTCAGGGTCAGGCGGCTGGCGGTCTCGTTAAGGAATTCCGCCGTCGATGCACCCGGACGAACGCCAGGGATAAAGCCGCCCTGACGCTTCAGGTTATCGGAGATATCCTTCGCGCTGAAGACGATGGATGCATAGAAGTAGGCGAAGAAGACCACGAACAAGAAGGTCAGCACGTTGTAGAAGTACCCGTTGGGGTTCAGCACGTCGGCGACTGCCTGAATGTACGGGTTGGTACTGCTGGAGAGTACCGTCATCGGGAACATCAGGATCGCCGAAGCAAAGATGACCGGGATGACGCCCGAGAGGTTGACCTTGATCGGGATGTAGTTCATCACCCGCTTGTTCTGATGCTGCAGCATCGTCTTCTTGGCATACGTCACCGGAATCCGGCGCTCGCCCAGTTCGACATAGATGATCACGCCGACGGTCACCAGGATCAGCAGCAGAATGAAGAGCACCGTCAGGAAGCTCATCGCACCCGTGTTGACCATGGTGATGGTCTGGCCGATCGCATTCGGGATCGCCGCGACGATACCGGCGAAGATGATCAGGGAGATCCCGTTGCCGACACCGCTTTGGGTGATCTGTTCACCGATCCACATCAGCAGCATCGTACCGGCGAGCATGGAGACCGCGGAGACGAGGATGAAGGTGTTGTGATCGATCAGGATCGCGCTGCTGCCGTCTTTGCCAGTCAGGCTCTGAAGCCCGACGCTGACGCCGATGGCCTGAACCAGGGTAATGGCGATGGTCGCGTAGCGGATGATCTGCATGTACTTCACCATACCGTCACGCTCTTTTTTCATCTGGCCGAGATTCGGGAAAGTCGCTGCAAGCAGCTCCATGATGATCGAGGCGGTGATGTAAGGCATGATGCCGAGCGAGATGATGGAGAGGCGTTCCACGGCGTTACCGCTGAACATGTTGAACAGACCCAGTGCGTCCGCCTGGTGCGAGTCGAAGAAGGATGCGATTACCGCAGTATCAACCCCCGGAACCGGCACGTAGGCCAGCATCCGGTAGAGAAACAAAAAACCGATCGTAATCAGGATCTTGTTTACGAGTTGCGAGTTCACAATTATTTACCAGTTGTGGTGACGTTGTCGTCTTTGATCTTGGAGGCCAGTCCTTTAGCGGAAGCGCCTACAAGTTTGACAGCCGTCACGGATTTGCCCAGTTTGTGAACCGAGCGGATGGTTTCCATTGTAATTTCGTCAAGTTCCGCAACCGCTTTGACGCGCTCTACGTTGATGACGTAGGGCTTGCAGACGCGAGACGTGAAGCCGACTTTCGGAAGACGGCGAGCGAGGGGCTGCTGACCACCCTCGAAGTTGCGCTTGTGGTTGTAGCCTGAGCGCGCTTTCTGACCTTTGTGACCTTTACCGGCAGTTTTGCCGGTACCGCTGCCCTGGCCGCGACCCACACGCTTGCTGGCGTGAGTGGAGCCCTTGGCAGGTGTAAGATTTTCCAGTGCCATGGTTATCCTTTGATGCGTGCAAGTGCTTCAACGGTAGCACGTACAACGGTGTTGGGGTTGTTCGAACCGATCGACTTCGTCAGGATGTCCTGGATACCCGCAAGTTCGAGTACCGGGCGAAGTGCGCCGCCGGCGATGACACCCGTACCTTCGGAAGCCGGTTTCAGAAGCACCTGGCTGGCGTTGTACTTGTGCTCGATGTCGTGGGCGATCGTCGTACCCTTGATGCTGACGGTTGTCAGGTTTTTGAATGCCATGTCAACCGCTTTTTTGATCGCATCGGGAACCTCTTTCGCTTTGCCCGTACCGTAGCCTACGGTGCCGTTTTTGTCACCGACAACGACAAGCGCGGTGAAGCGGAAGCGACGGCCACCCTTGACAACTTTCGTGACACGACCGATGTTTACGATCGATTCTTCGAATTCTTCTCTATTGATAGTATCCATCAATCAGCCCTTAAAACTTAATTTCGTTCGCACGAAGTGCGTCGGCGAATGCCGCGACAACGCCGGTGTAGACGTAACCGTTACGGTCAAATGTCACCTCGTTGATGCCCGCGTCTTTCAGGGTTTTGGCAAATGCCTCACCCAGTGCCGCTGCACCCTCTTTGTTCGCTTTAAGGCCCAGAGGTTTCGTGTGACCGGCAGCCAGTGTCGTACAGGACATATCGTCGATCGCCTGGACGCTCAGGTAGCGGTTGGAACGAAATACGGAAACACGCGGTTTCGCGGCACATCCGGAGATGTTCGCACGAATGCGGCGCTTGCGCTGAACGCGCTTAGCGGCTTTGTTTTTGATGTTTTTTGCAGTCATCTTATCGCTCCTTACTTACCGGACTTACCGGCTTTACGCACGATATGTTCGTCAGAGTATTTGACACCCTTGCCTTTGTACGGTTCCGGCGGACGGAAGGCGCGGATCTCGGATGCGACCTGACCGACGAGCTGCTTGTCGCTGCCCTTGATCGTGATAACGTTCTTCTCGACGCTGATATCGAGGCCCGCGGGAATCGCGTAGTTGATATCGTGGGAGAAGCCCAGCTGCAGGTTCAGCGTTTTGCCCTGAACGTTTGCACGGTAACCGACGCCGTTGATCTCGAGTTTCTTTTCGAAGCCCTCGGTGAGACCTTTGACGATGTTGGCTGCGAGTGCGCGGTAGGTACCCCAGTACGCACGGTCCTGACGGTGGTCGGAGTTGGTCGCGAAGGTCAGGGTCTGACCGTCAACGCTGATACCGACGTTGCCTTTTGTGTCGAGCGTCTGGCTCTCTTTACCTTTGGTGAAGGTGATGACGCTGCCGTCAACGGCGACTTTGACGTCTGCCGGACATTCGATGGGTTGTTTACCAATACGTGACATGCCTTACCTCCTTACCATACCGTACAGAGTACTTCGCCGCCGATACCAAGCTCGAAAGCTTTATCGTTGGGAAGGACCCCTTTGGATGTAGATACGATGATGGTGCCGTAGCCGTTTTTGAAACGCTTGATGTCAGCTGCACCTTTGTAGATGCGGCGACCCGGTTTGGAAACGCGCTTGAGCTCGTTGATCACCGTGCGACCGTTGTCGTCGTATTTGAGAACGACGTTGATGGTCTTTTTGTTGCCGTCTTCGACTACGTTGAAGCTTTCGACATAGCCCTTTTCGACCAGAATGTTTACCACTGCTTCGACAGACTTGGAGTGCATCAGTGTTGTGACGTCCAGTCTGCGCATAGCAGCATTACGAATACGCGTCAAAGAGTCCGCGATCAAATCATTAATCATTGTTTTTCCTTGCTAACAATTAGGAGTTTCGAAGCTGCTTACCAGCTCGACTTTCTAACGCCGGGGATGAGACCCTCGTTTGCCATTTTTCTGAAACACACACGGCAGATGCCGAAGTCACGAATGACAGAGTGCGGACGACCGCAGATCTGACAGCGCGTGTAGGCGCGGACTTTGAACTTCGGTGTACGCTTCTGCTTAGCGATCATAGATTTCTTAGCCATTATTCTCTTCCTTTCGCGAACGGCATGCCCATCTTCTCGAGAAGCGCCAGAGCTTCTTTGTCAGAATCCGAAGTCGTTACCATCGTGATGTTCATCCCGTGGATCTGCATGATGGAGTCGTAGTTGACCTCCGGGAAGATCAGCTGCTCGTTGAGACCGAAGTTGTAGTTGCCGCGGCCGTCGAAACCGTTGCGCTTGATGCCGCGGAAGTCTTTCACGCGCGGCAGCGCAATGGAGATGAGGCGGTCGAGGAATTCGTACATCTTCTTACCGCGCAGTGTGACTTTAACGCCAACGGGCATCCCTTCGCGGACTTTGAAGCCTGCGACGGATTTGCGCGCTTCGATGATCGTCGCGCGCTGACCGGCGATCAGGCTGATCGTGTCCTGGATGTTCTGCATCAGCTTGTTGTCTTTCATCGCGAAACCGGTACCGACGCTGATGATGATTTTCTCAAGCGCGGGAACCTGCATCGGGTTTTGAATCTCCAGGTCTTTCTGAAGCTCGGGCTTCAGAGCCAGGTATTTCTCTTTCAATCTTGCCATAACTTACGCCTCCACTTTACGGACGTTCGAAGCATCGATCGGCATCTCTTTGCTTTCGAACCCGCCTTTGGGGTTGTCTTCCGTCGGCTTGATTGCTTTCTTAGCGACTTTGCAACCCTGAACGATTACTTTGTTTTTCTTCGGGAGAACCGCGAGAATTTCCGCCTTGGTGCCTTTGTCGTCACCGGCGAGGATCTCTACGGTATCGCCTTTTTTGAATTTGAATTTAGTTGCCATCACACTACCTCCGGGGCCAGAGAAACGATTTTCATGAAACCGGCGTAGCGCACTTCACGGCTGATAGGGCCGAAAATACGTGTGCCGACCGGCTCGCGTTTTGCGTCGAGGATGACCGCCGCGTTGTCGTCGAAACGAATGAGGGAGCCGTTTTCACGCTGAACCTCTTTTTTCGTACGGACGACGACCGCTTTGACGACCTGTCCTTTTTTTACCTTACCGGTCGGTGCCGCTTTTTTGACGGACGCGACGATAACGTCGCCGACCGATGCGTACCGGCGTTTGGAGCCGCCGAGTACCTTGATACACATGATCTCTTTCGCACCAGTGTTGTCTGCTACGTTCAAACGAGAGAAGCTCTGGATCATGATTCCGCTCCTTTAACCACGTTTTTCAGTCTGAAGGACTTCGTTTTGGAAAGCGGGCGGCACTCGATCGCGACTACCTCGTCACCAACGTTAAGCTGGTTGTTTTCGTCATGAATCAGGTATTTCTTGAAACGTTTGACGGTTTTGTGGTAGCGCGGGTGCATCACGCGGCGCTCTACGAGAACCGTCGCGGTCTTGTCACCGGCTTTTTTAACTACGATACCTTGAATTTCACGCTTATGTGTCATAGTTCACCCTTACTTGGCTGCGCTGAGCGCAGTGTTGATACGTGCAATGTCTTTTTTCGCGGCTTTGAGCTCGGCGGTGTTCGTCAGTTGCATCATTTTTTGCTTGATCTTCAGAGTGAAGAGCTCAGTCTTCTTCTCTTTGAGCATTGCCTGAAGTTCAGCGGCTGTTTTGTCTGACAGATCAGAAAATTTCATTGTTCATCTCCTCAGTGACAATTTTTGTCTTGAACGGGAGCTTGTGCATCGCGAGCAGCAGTGCTTCGCGCGCCAGTTCCTCGGGAACACCGCCCATTTCGAAGATCATACGGCCCGGCTTGATGTTCATGACCCACTGGTCGATGGCACCTTTACCCTTACCCATACGGACTTCAAGAGGCTTGGCAGTCAGCGGCTTATCCGGGAATACACGGATCCAGATTTTACCCTGACGCTTGATGTGGCGGGTTGCCGCAATACGCGCCGCTTCGATCTGGCGGGAGTTGATACGGCCCGCTTCAACGGCTTTGAAGCCGATGCTGCCGAATTCAAGTTTGTAACCGGAACGAGCGTAGCCGCGGTTACGACCTTTCATGTACTTACGGTATTTCATTCTCTTAGGCATCAACATGATTAATCAGCCTTTCTGGGAGCACGTTTGCCGGGGCGGCGTGCTTCGCGTTTTTCTTCGTCTTTGGGCTCGGGCTGGATACCTTTCGCCAGTACCTCGCCTTTGAATACCCATACTTTGATCCCGATGATCCCGTATGTGGTATGGGCTTCCGCAAAACCGTAATCGATTTTCGCGCGGAGGGTATGAAGGGGAACACGGCCTTCGCGGTACCACTCGGTACGCGCCATTTCAGCACCGCCGAGGCGGCCTGCTACCATGACTTTGATACCTTTGGCACCGGAACGCTGAGCGTTCTGCATCACCTTCTTCATCGCACGGCGGAATGCAACGCGGCGCTCGAGCTGAGTCGCGACGTTTTCGGCGATGAGCTGTGCAGCGACCATCGCTTTTTTCTCTTCCTTGATGTTGACGGAGATGTTTTTGCCGATCAGGTTCTGAAGGTTGGTCTTCAGTTTCTCGATGTCGGCACCTTTTTTACCGATGATGATTCCCGGGCGTGCTGCTACGATGGTAACGCGCAGACGCTTCGCGGTGCGCTCGATGATGATGTTGCTCACACCTGCGTAGTAAAGCTCTTTTTTCAGGAATGTACGGATTTTGTGGTCTTCGCCGAGGTTCGCAGGCGCCGAGTTGAAGCTCGGGTACCAGCGGGATTCCCAGTTACGGTTAATACCGAGGCGAAGGCCGATAGGATTGACTTTCTGACCCATATTATTTACCTTCTACTTCTACTAAGATGTGTGCTGTCGGTTTGCGGATACCGGACGCCATGCCGCGGGCACGGGGGCGGAAACGCTTCAGAACCGGGCCGTTGTCGACACGGCAGGACGTGATCACGCAGTCTTCCGCTTCGTTGCCGCTGTTGGCGACGGCGGAAGCAACGACTTTCGCGATGATCTTGGCCGCTTTGTTCGGTGTGAACTCGAGGGCGGCGAGCGCCTCTTCGGCGTTCATTCCCTGGATTTCGCGGGCGATCAGGCGGGACTTGGTCGGAGAGACACGGATAAATTTCAAAAGTGCTCTTGCCATGATTAGCCTACCTTCTTCTGTACGGAGCCTTTGTGGCCCTTGAACGTACGTGTCGGCGCGAATTCACCGAGTTTGTAGCCGATGTGGTTCTCAGTCACGTAGACCGGAACGAACTGACGGCCGTTGTGAACGTTGAACGTCAGGCCGATCATGTCCGGAAGGATCGTGCTGCGGCGCGACCAGGTTTTGATCGGTTTGGTGTTGCCGGCCGCTTTGGCTGCGACAACTTTTTTCATCAGATGGTCATCTACGAAAGGACCTTTTTTGACGGATCTTGCCATGATTAACCTACCCTTTTAGCATTTGGTTTGCGGCGCGTAATAATCAGCTTGTCGCTGGATTTCTTGCGACGAGTCTTGGCACCTTTGGTCGGTTTACCCCAGGGAGTAACCGGATGGCGGCCCGAGTTCGTTTTGCCTTCACCACCACCGTGCGGGTGGTCGATCGGGTTCATCGCAGAACCGCGTGTCTGAGGGCGGATGCCCATGTAGCGTGAACGTCCCGCTTTCGCGATGACGATGTTGCCGTACTCTTCGTTACCGACGGTACCGACGGTCGCCATACATTCGCCGAGGATCAGGCGCATCTCGGAGGAGGGAAGACGTACGGAGACGTACTTGCCGTCACGGCCCATGATCTGCGCGGAGTTGCCTGCGGAACGAACCAGCTGGCCGCCTTTGCCGGGTTTGAGCTCGATGTTGTGAATCACGGTACCGACCGGGATGTTTTTCAGCTTCATCGCGTTGCCCGGCTTGATGTCGAGACCTTCGACTGCCGCCTGGACTTTATCGCCGACCTTCAGGTCTTTGGGTTGAATGATGTAGCGTTTTTCGCCGTCGGCGTAGTTGATCAGTGCGATGCGGCAGTTGCGGTACGGGTCGTACTCGATCGCTGCAACGGTACCGGGGATGTCAAACTTGTTACGTTTGAAATCGATGATACGGTACAGTTTTTTCGCGCCGCCCTGTTTGTGACGGGACGTGATGCGGCCGTTGTTGTTGCGGCCGGCGTGTACCGGAAGTTTTACCAGCAGTGAGCGTACGGACGCTTTTGCCGTGATATCGGAACTGTCGACGTTCGTGTAGAAACGGCGACTCGGTGTAATAGGTCTGTATGTTTTAATAGCCATCTTATACCGCCAAACTTTCGATTGCTGTGCCTTCGGGCAGTTTTACGTAGAACTTCTTGAAGTCGTTCTGTTTGCCGGCGACACCGCGGAAACGTTTCGTTTTACCGCTTTGGTTCAGTGAGTTGACACGTGCGGGGACGATGCCGAAGTACTCACGGAACACCTCTTTCAGAGCGTTCTTGGTCATGCGGGGAGAGGTCTGTACGACGACAACACCATCTTCCTGAAGACCGAGCGTCTTTTCAGTATAAATGATCGATTTAATATCTGTAATATCTGCCATCTTAAGCCTCTTTCGTCAGGTTTTCCCAAACCGCTTTTTCGATTACGACGGAGCGGTAGGTTGCAGCCAGGAACGCGTTGAGTTCGTTCTCTTCAACCAGGTAAGTCTTCTGGATGTTGCGGAACGCCAGGTAGGTCTTCTCATCGATGACCTGCTTGACGAACAGCGCGTCGCGAGTACCGAGCTTGTCGAACATCGCTTTCGCGTCTTTAGTCTTGCCGGAAGCGACTTCGATGCTGTCGACGATGAAAAGCTTGCCGGCGTTGGCAAGTTCGTCGAGGGCAAATTTCAGTGCCAGCTTCTTCTGCTTCTTGTTGACTTTCTGGTCGTAGTTACGGCCGGTGTTCGGACCGTGAACCACGGCACCGCCGACCCATACGGGAGAACGGCGTGAACCGGCACGGGCGCCGCCGCGGCCTTTTTGGGCCCACGGCTTCTTGCCGCCGCCGCGCATTTCGGAACGGGTCTTTGCAGACGCGGTGTCCGCGCGCAGACCTGCCTGGTACGATTTTACGTACAGGTAGAGGTTATGCGGGTTGATACCGGAAAAGCTCTCCGGAAGGGCGACTTCGGAGGCTTTTTCAAATTGTTCATTAAGTACGATAGCGCTCATTATTTAACAACCTTTACACGACCGAGTGCACCGTTGGCGCCCGGGACAGCGCCCGCGACGACCAGTACACCGTTTTCTGCGTCGTATGAAATTACTTCGTTCTTGACGGTCTTTTTGACGTTGCCGTACTGACCTGCCATTTTGCGGCCCGGCTGTACGCGGCCCGGCCATTCACAGTTACCGATGGAACCGGGGCGACGGTGGAAACGTGAACCGTGTGCGCCCGGACCGCCGGCGAAGTTCCAGCGTTTCATAACGCCGGAGAAACCGCGACCTTTCGTTGTGAAAGAGCTTTTAACCACTTTCGCTTCCGCCAGTGCCGCCATGTCGAGGTCGCCCGCTTCCGTGTTGGCTACTGCCATGGTTGCGAAACGGTTGTACTCTGCAGAGAGGTTGTACTTCTTCTGCTGACCCTCGATGGATTTGTTGCTCACTTTGCCGTCGCTGTATGCCACGATCGCTGTGCCTTCGGCAACTTCGCAGACCTTGACTTCTTTGACTTTGAGCAGCGTAACCGGAGTACTGGGAACGCTAATAGTACGGCTCATGCCGATTTTTTCAACGATAAATTCCATGCGTTACTCCTTACTTATCCATAGAGCGGACTTCAACGTCCACTTCCGGCGCCAGATCAAGCTTCATCAGTGAGTCGACAGTTTCCGGCGTAGCGGAGACGATGTCGATCAGACGGGCATGCATACGGATCTCGAACTGTTCGCGAGAGTCTTTGTTAACGTGAACGGACTTCAGAACAGTGTACTTGCGGATCTTTGTCGGCAAGGGGATCGGACCGCGGATTTCCGCACCTGTACGCTTGACAGCTTCAACGATTGAGGCTACGGAACGATCGAGTACACGATGGTCGTAAGCTCTCAGTTTCAAACGAATTTTTTCCATAAATTTTCCTTAGTAAAGAACTCGTCAGGTCATTGCCTAACTATATAAGGGAGCGGAATTATACTCAAACGTCCTGAAAAGTTCAAGGACATAGGGGGGCTTTTTGAGAATTTTGGGAAATTTATTTCCTTATTAGAAGGAAAGTAGTACATTTGCAAAATCTCTACAAGGGAGGCGGGCATGGAGATTCTGCTTGAAGAGCTCTACAAAACCGATCGTCACGCGGCACACTTCGTCGAGCGCAAAGCACAGCTCGAACCGGAGACCAGCTACCAGATCAACGGGATCGCGAAATGCGGCAAAAGCGCCCTGCTGAAACAGCATCTTTCGACGGTGAAAAAATCCGACTCCCTCTACATCGACTGTCGGGACGTGCGCATCGAGATTGAGCCGTTCAACCGGGCACTGGGGCCTTTTTGCGCCGAACGGGAGATCCGCTGCGTCGTCCTGGACAACTACCGTCCCGAGTTCATGCTTCCCGACGTGGAGCAGCGGCTCGTGGCCTGCGAAGTCCACTATCCCATGAAGGGATTCGAACGCATGGTCCTGCGTCCCCTGGACTACGAGGAGTTCCTCGCCTACGAGCACAAATTCGATTCCACCGCCTTGAACCACTTCTTCCAGCTCGGGGGTTTCCCGGCCATGCACCGCATCGCCGCGGACGAGCGGGTGCGCTACCTCCAGGAGAGCCTGCAGCACGCCCTGACCGGCATTGAGTTCGACCTGATGCTCCTCGCCGCGCGGATGGCTTCCCAGAAGGTCTCGGCCCATATGCTTTACGAACGGCTCAAAGCCGAGCGGAAGATCTCCAAGGATATGCTCTACAAAAGCATGGAGGGGCTGCTCGAAAAGGGCTACCTGCACCAGGTGGGCAAATTCGGTCACGACCGGGCCGTCAAAAAACTCTACCTCTGCGACGGCGCGTTTAAAAACGCCCTGAGCACCCAGAAGCATTTCGGCCGCCTTTTCGAGAACCTGGTCTTCCTGGAGATGCTCAAACGGGGCTATACCGTCACCTACGGCGAAGGCGTGGACTTCTACCTTCCGAAGCAGCACCGCGTCGTGCTCTGCATGCCCTTTGGCAACCGGGAGATGCTCTTCAAGAAGATCGAGGGAATCGAAGGGTTTATGGTCACCCACGGCGTCGAACGGGTCGAAGTCGTCACCATGAGCGCCGAGGGGAGTCTGCAGCACCCCTTCATCCGGGCGGAGATGCTCCCCTTCGACCTCTGGGCGCTCTCAGAAGGGGAGTAGTCCGCCTTTCAAAATTTCGGTTTTCGGGCTATAATGGGAGGATGCGCTATCTATTGCTCCTGCTGCTCCCCCTCTGGCTTTGGGCGGGCGAATCGCGCCTTCTGCTGCCGGGGGTATCGGTCCATGAAGATCACGAGAACCAGTTTGGCGAAGCCTACAACGGGGTGAACCCCGGCATCGGCTACGAAATCAACGACTTCCGGCGGTACGAGCAATCCTACTTCACCGCCAACGTCATGCTCTTCAGCGACTCCTTCAGCCACCCCCAGCTGACGGTCGGTTTCGGTCACGCCATCCGTTTCGAGGGAAGATATATGGACACGGCAATCGGTCTGGCGGGTTTCGTCGGCCTGAAAAAACTCTACGAAAGCGACGACCGCACCGGGCGCACCGGGAAGTACGGTCTTATGGGCGGGGTCGCCCCCGTCGTCGCTTTCTACCGGGGCGACTGGAGTCTGAACCTGCTCTACGTCCCCTCCGTCGAAGTCGGGGATTATGACCTGACCGGCTTCGCTTTCGCCTACCTGGGGTGGAAATTCTAGCGGGGTGCAGTATAATGCTGCAACGCAATTTACCAGACAGGGACCTCTCATGAAACAGTTCGACAACGTGACCGTGGTCAAGAAAGCCAACATCTATTTCGACGGGAAGGTGACCAGTCGTACCGTTCGGTTCTCCGACGGCACCCACAAGACCCTGGGGATCATGATGCCCGGCGAGTACGAGTTCGGCACCGAAGCCCCGGAACTGATGGAGATCATGGAAGGCGAGCTCGACGTTCTCCTGCCCCGCAGCAGCGAATGGGCCCGTATCGAAGCGGGACAGCACTTCGAAGTTCCCGGCAACGCCAGTTTCAAACTCCGGGTTCACAGCGTCGCGGACTACTGCTGCTCCTACCTTAACTAGCTCCCACTACCCGCGTCGGCCTCGAAATACATATGCCGACGCCACCTCCCATCCCCGACCAACAATCTACCAGTTTCCTTTCCAAACATACGAATTGTGTTTCATAAAATTGTTTAATGTTTATAATTTAGCTATGATTATTTTGATTTACTCGGTTTAACGATCTTGCAAGCAAAGTTTCTATATTCAAGAAAGAGAAGAAAAAGATGGCCGAAGGCTCCCTAAGCCCAGTAATGTTTTCAATGATACTAACAATATTGGTTGGTATTTGGAGTAGTGCTTTTATTGCTAAGGAAACCAGGAAACCGTTACAGATTATTTATGCTATCACCATACCTCTAATTACAGCACATTTACTACTTGCATCATCCTGTTTTCCCCAAGGTTATGTGTTTTGTGTATATACGGCCATATATTTTATCCCATTAACTTTTTTCTCGGGGGCTGTAGGTATTGCGATCAGCACAAATATTTTAAAGCTAAGGGAAAAAGTTAAAAATGACACTACTACAAATCAGTGAGTTGCTATGAAGGTCTTTTTTCTCACACTATCACTTATAGCTTTTTTGCATGCTGGCGATTCCTTTCTTGAAGGGTACACATTTTTTTCATTCTTAAATATTTTTTTGGTTCTTATTTCCCCGATAGTTATTGGTTTTACAAATAAAAAAACAATACTCGGGTTTTTCATCCTATTAATCACAAGTATTGGCATAGATTCATCTCTGTCATATATTAAAGACTATACACCCAGCGTCTCGCACTGGTTTCAAAGACCCTATCAGTATGGTGTCTATGAGGAGATGGAAGAAATCGAATGTTTAAAAGATAAAAATATCACCGGTTTTATCGGCAATGTACCCATAGCAAGCCCATATGCCGTTGCTACTCACGATAAGGAGATAATTCGGCTGCAATATTCTGGTGATTATAAAAACGAGAAATTGGTTTGCGCCGATACGTTGAAAATTGATGACATATCAAATACCGCTAGCATTTATCTGATTTATCAATGGGATGCTGGCGGGTTTCACATGCTTGTTTCCGATCAAGATCCTACGGCAGGAAACAGCAAGTTTTTAGTTTATGCAGTATTCCCTCAAATTACTCGGCTAGGCTATATGACTCGCAAAGAATATTTAGATAAATACAAGGTGCACCATACATCCTTTGAAAACAGTCTCTTTCATAGTAAAAAATCTTCCGCGGATATAAAGAATTCAAAAGATATTGGGGAAATACGCATAGTAACAGAGAAGGCAAACCAACAATTGACCGTGTGGGGAAAAGATACAAAATATCTTTCGACTCATTTGCCTTATACACCAAAATATTTGTTATACGATTATTCTAAAGATCTTATTTATATCGTGTATGAAGAGATAGGTGGCTTACATGTATTGCGTAATGGACGTACAGATGACTATACGAAAGTACAAAGCAGCATAAAAAACATTATAGGTGTTCTAATAAAGCCTTGGTGGAATAAACCGGATTTGAGCACAATACCTACCAATGTAAGCAAAGAAAAACTTGAACAAGTCATACAAACATTCAACCCTTATACAAAAAAATCACGTCATGTATTGCAATATGAGGTACTTAGTCATGATAATCACTTATCCATTGTGAAGACCTCCCTCATGGATGAGGATAAAGCATTTATTTTTTATCTAGAGAAAAAAGATATATGGGAAATTATAGATATAAAGTCAGCGGACGATTCCACGCACTCCTTATCTCCCGATGCATCATACACTCAGGATAAAACAACAAGACCGCTCGCGTAGCGATGTTTTCCGAAAAGTGCAACGATATTAGGTTTCCAAAGGGGGGTATTGGGAACCCGCACAAAACAACAGCCGATTACCTTATAATGTCACCAATCATTCGCCGGCACAAACGACTCCCCGGTGCTGAAACCTATATCAATAAGGAAGTTTATATGTGCGACTTCAACAACCTTGACACCGCCCAAAAAGCGTTCTACCACGCCAAACTGACCGAATGTGCCGAAGCCTTCGGGGGACGCAACCGTTTTCTGCAGCTGCTCGAAGCGGTCCGAAAAACCAAACCGCACCCCTTGAGCGCCGCGAACTGCGCCTTCCGCACCCCGGTCGGCACCGTCTCCTGGAACAAAAAAATCTTCCAGGACAAGCTGACCCTGCTGATGCAGGTGCGCGTCGGGGAGCGCGAGCGGGGCAACCTGCTGCCCGCTTCGAGCGACAAGAACTACAAAAAAGTCCTCAACCTCGTCCGCACCCTCAACCCGCTTGAATTCACCGTGACACCCAAGGACCCGGCGGACGGCGCGGGCTTCAGCTGCCGCCCCTTCGAAACGGTCAATGCCAAAACCACCCGCCTCGACCCGCTCTTCGACGCCCTCTTCTTCTGCGCGCTGGAGACGGTGAAAAAAGTACTGGCCTACAAACCGGAGGCGTAACGGTGGACGGAACCCTTCGCAAAAATCTCCGCAGCGGCATGCGCGTCGCCATCGTTTTGAAACAGGACCAGCCCACAGGCCGGCTCACCGACGGCGTCGTTCGGGACATCCTGACCAAATCGCCCACCCATCCCCACGGCATCAAGGTGCGCCTGATGAGCGGCGAAGTGGGCCGGGTGAAGGAGATTTACGGGTGACGCTCTACGTCGACGGCGACGCCTTTCCGAATCTCCTCAAGCCGATTCTCCTGCGCGCCGTCGAACGGCTGGGCCTGCCGACGTTCGTCGTCTCCAACAAACGCATCGACATCGGCCGTTCCGAACACATCACCTACCTCCTGGTGGAACAAGGCGCCGACGAAGCGGACCATCACATCGTCGAGAAGGTGGAGGCCGGCGACCTGGTCATCACCGCCGACATCCCGCTGGCGGACCGCGTCATCTCCAAGGGAGCCCACGCCATCGATCACCGCGGCGAGCTCTTCAGCCGCGACAACATCAAACACTACCTCGCCATGCGGGACCTGATGGAGACCATCCGGGAGACCGGAGAAATCACCCGCGGGCCCAAACCCTTCAACCCGAAAGACGCCCACGCCTTCGCCAACCAGCTGCACGGCTTTTTGCAAAAACATCTCGGTTGACGCCCTCGGAAATGTTTGACCAGACGCCTAGAACGTCACCCTGACGTTCAGGTAATAAGTCGGGTGAATATCGCCGAACTCGGTGCCCGCACTTCCCCCGTAGAGCATCGCCCCGGCACCCAGCGTCGCATCATCGGAGAGGGAGTAGGTGACCAGCGGGGCCAGGAACCAGCTGCCGTCGTCGCTGCTGATTACCGCGCTCAGGGTCCCGTAGGTCAGGGCGTCGAACTCGTACCCGAGGGCCGCGCCGCCGTACCCCTTCGAGAGGACGCGGTTATCCGGCGCTCCGCCTGGAAGGCCGAGGAGCAGTTCCCGTTCAAAAGTGCGGGAGGTGTAGCGCCACTCCCCCATCAGCGAAAAGGAGTTGGCAAAGGTGTAGTCCGCACCGACGATCCCCTGGAAAAAGGTTTTTCCCAGCAGCTTGTCGTCGAACCATCCCCCCTCCGAACGTAGCCCCACCCCGCTTTCGCCCCACTCCCCTTCGATCTCGTAGCCGACCATGGAAACATCGTCGGCCTCGACCAGGTTGAGCGCCACGTCGACTCCGCCGTAATACCCCTTGAAACGCCCGGCGTACTTGAAGGAGTGATCCCGGCGCTCCGCGACGACGGCGGTGACCTGACTGAGCGCGTCAAGCGTGTAGGTGTACGCCAGCGAAAAAGCGCCGTAGACCTCATCGGGTTCCAGTGCCAGCGGGTTTTTCGGGTTGAAGAGGTCCGTGGGATTCCAGAGCCGCCCCACCCCCATGCTCACCTTCTGCAGTCCGAAACTGACCCGGTGAGTCCCGTCGGCGTAGCCTCCGTAAAGCCGGTAGAGGCGAAGGTAGAACGCCCCCTCTCCGTAAGCGCTCGTCCCGCCCCGGGTGGAAAAGGGGGTGTCGGAACGCTCCGCGTCGGCGGCGCGGTAGGCGGCGCTCTCGACGTAATCCTGTCCCAGCACATTGACCGCATCGCCGATACCGGTGGCAAACCACGCCCCTTCGTGCACCGACAGGGTCGTGCGGAAGCGGTTGGTGTTGACCCACTCCCGGCTGCCGTTGCCGTTGAGCGGGGTCGAAAGGGTGAAGTTGCTGTTTTCGAAGATTGTCTCAACCTCTGCACAAAGAGGTATTCCGAACAGGAAAGCGATCAGCGCCAGACGGATCATGCGCGGGTCTCGTCCTCGACCACCACACCGTCGCGCAGCACCACCGAGCGGCGGGCGCTGTCGATGACGACGGGGTCGTGGGAGGAGAAGATGATGGTTACCTTCTCCTCTTCGTTGAGACGGCGCATCAGCGCCATGAGCTTCTCGCCGTTGGCGGTGTCGAGGTTGGCGGTGGGCTCGTCGGCGAGGATGAGCTTGGGCTTGCTCGCCACGGCGCGGGCGACGGCGACGCGCTGCTGCTGACCGCCGCTGAGATGGTCGGGAAGTTTGTCAAGGTAGGCGTCGATGTCCAGGGCTCTGGCCACCTCCAGCACCCGCGCCTCGCACGCCTCGGCGGAGGCGCCCTGAAGCCGCATGATGTAGGCGATATTCTCCCGGACGGTCAGCACCGGGATCAGGTTGTAGGCCTGGAAGACGAAGCCGACGTTCTCCCGCCGGAAGAGGGCGAGGTCGTGTTCTTTCATCCCCGTCACTTCGACCCCTTCGAGGGTGACGCTGCCCGCCGAGGGAGCGTCGAGCCCGCCGATGATGTTGAGCAGGGTGCTCTTGCCGCTGCCGCTGGGGCCGGAGATGACGACGAACTCCTCCTTGTGAACCTCGAGGTCCACCCCCCGAAGGGCCCGACTCTCGGTTTCGGTCCCTTCGTTGAAGATTTTGGTGACGCCGTGAATGGATAGGAAATTCATGTGGCCTGCTCATTAATGGATTGGATGGGATTGCGTTTTTTGAGGGTTCTAATGGGAATGACGGTTGCTGCCAGAGTTGCCAACACGACACTGATAAAGGAGCTGGTAAAGTAACCGCTTTTAAGGGTCGCGTGGATGCTCGAATCCATCCCGAAGATGGCGAAGGCGTCGCTGAGTCCCGAGAGGTCGAGGCCGTAGACCTTGAAGTACCACAGCAGTCCGCCCCCGATGAGCGCCCCGGCGACGTAGCCGCTCAGGGTGATCGCCAGCGACTCGTAGACGATAAGACGGGCGATGTCCGCAAAGCGGGTCCCCACCGCCATCATGATGCCGAACTCCCGGATGCGCTCGAGTACCGAGACGAGCACCACCCCGAAGATCCCCAGGGTGGCGACGATAAAGATGAAGGCCGAGCTGATGGCGTTGTAGGTCTCCATCATCGCCTCTCCCTCGTAGAGTGACGGGGAGAGCTCACGGTAGGTGTAGACGGCAACGTCCGGGTTGTCGATCTTCGCGACGATGTCGCTTTTGAAAGCCGCGTCGGCGTCCTGATCTTTCAGCAGCACGGCGATCTCGGTAGCACCCTGCATCCCCACCAATTCCCGCAGCCGCCCGATCTCCATCAGCAGCCCGCTGCCGTCGATGGAGGGGTTGTTGGTCTTGATGACGCCGCGCACCTTCAGGGCGACGGAGACCACTTCGTTGTTGACATCTTGCAGGGTGACGATCACCTTCTTGCCCAGACCGACTTTGAGCTTCCTCGCCAGTTTGTAGTCGATGACCGCGCCCCGCCCGCGGGAACCGAAGTCGTAGGCCCCCTCGATCATGTAAGTGGGCATGTCGGAGTGGGCCGCTTCGCGTTGCGGGTCGATCCCCATCACGTCGACCCCCTGCGAATACCCCGCCGTAGCGATCAGTCCGCGCTGCTCGATGCGCAGGGCCCAGCTGCGCACCCTCGGGTCGGCGTCGAGCAGGGGGGTGATGGCCTCGGGATGTTCGAGACGGTACTTGAGATCCTCGTCGGCCCGGAATCCCTTGTGCTGGATGCTGACGGTCCCGCTGCCGGTGCGGATGGAGTTCTGGGTGATCTGCACCATCATCCCCTCGTACATCCCCTCCATCAGCAGCAGCCCGATGAGCGACGCGGCGATCATCAGCGAGATGAGCGCCGAACGCCCCCGTCGCCGGACGATGTGCAATAGGGCCATTTTGAGATACAACATTTCAGACATATCGGATCGCCTCGGTGGGGGTAAAGCGGTTGATCATCATGATGGGGTAGATCACCGTCAGCAGGTTGAGTAGCAGCATCAGCCCCATCTCCCAGAGAATTTTGGGCGGGTTGTATTCGGCGGGAAGCGTCGGTTCGGCGACGAGGTTGTACTGTTTGTAGTAATCCTCGACGTCCATGTCCGTCAGGGTCCCCAGGCTAAGGGGGTGCTCCTCGAAATGGATCGCCGACCAGGCGCCCGCCGCCCCGCCGATACCGACGCTGAGCACCCCCAAAATCAGCGCTTCGGCCAGCAGCGTCGCCACGATCTGCCGCGGGGAGGTGCCGATGGCTCGCAGAATCCCGATCTGGCGGATGCGGGCGTAGACGGAGAGAAAGGCGAAGATGGCGATGACGAAGAAGATGACGATAAAGAAGATCCCCAGGGTGATGTAGCCGAAGATCTCGTCGATCTCCATTGCCAAAATCAGGTCCTTCATGGTCAACTTGTAGCTTTTGACGACCAGGTCGCTTCCCACCGCCTTCTGCGCCGCCGCCGTCACGGCGTCCACATCGTCAATGTTCTCGGGGCTCATAATGATGTGTGTCGCGATGTTTTGACTCTGCATCACCGTGTCGAAATAGGCCTTGTTGACGAAGCCCGCGCTGTTGTCGAACTCGTAGAGCTTGGTTTTAAACAGCCCCTTGACGACGAGGTTGTCCGCGGCGAAGGAGTAGTCCGCCGCCGTGGCGATGAAGGAGAGGGTGTCCCCTACCTTCACTCCCATCCGCTTCGCCAGCTCCGCACCGAGGTAGAGGGCATTGCCGTCCTTGTCGTCGAGGTAAGCCCCCTCGACGAGGGAGGCTTTAAGCCGCGACACCTTCGCCTCGTTCTCCGGTTCGATGCCGGTGAACATGGCGCCGACGGAGCGCTCGCCGGTGGCGTAGAGGGCGTAGGTCTCGAAGCGCGCGGCGGCGGTCTGGATGCCCGCAACGCCCGCCAGTTCCTTTTTGGCCTCCGCAAGGTCGAAGATGAGATGTTCGAAGTTGGGTTCGTCCTCGAAATCGCGCTGGGTCACCTCCATGTAGCCCGGGTAGACCTCTACCGAGGAGCGGATCATCTGATGGTGGCTGCCGTCGGAGATGGCGTTGGAGAAGATGAAGAGCGCCGTGGAGAAGATGCTCAGCAGCAGGGTCACCAACGAGCGTTTCTTGTGGGTCCAGAGCTCCCGCCACGCCAGGGTGAACAGCATCAGCGGCTGTACCGTTTGAGCGCGCTGCGCTCGAAGCGCGAGTCGTCGATGGTCGCGTCGAAATCGACGTCGCTCATGGTGACCACGGTCTTGTTGCGCTGCTTGTCCGAGGGGACCAGGGTCATCACCAGGGGCAGATAACGGCCGTCGATCACCTTGACGTCGCTGTAGGTGAGCACGCGCTGCTCCTCGCCGTCCTCGTCGTAGTAGATCGCCCGCAGCGGCACGAAATGCGCCTTGGCCACCTCCATGACGATGGAGCCCCACACCACTGCCGCATCGGGCTTGGGAGTGAGGGTCAGGGTGTAGGTCTCGGCGTCTTCGGCGGTGATTTTGGCGTCGTAATCCTCGACGATGGAGCTCTCCTTGGCCATGTCGTCGTTGGTAAAATCGCTCCCCATCCAGCTCTGCATCATCATGGAGCTGGGGATCTTGATGGTCTTTTCGATCTTGGGGACGTACTGCCACATCGTCGTGCCGATCTTCAAAAAGGTGATCCCCCGGTCCTTGAGGGGGTAGAGCACCTTGATGAAACTCTTGTCGTGCCCCCGGTTCCAGCTCTCCATCTTCATGGTGCGCTCCCCGCGGGAGGTGGTGACGGTCATGGCGACCTTGGAGTAGCCGCTGTCGGCGAGGATGTTGTGCTCGACGCCTTTGATGATCTCGTCGGCGGTCAGGGCCAGCAGGGGAAGGGCGGAGAAGATCAGAAGCAGCAGTTTTTTCATGGTCGGCTCTTTCGATCGGATTACTTCGATTGTAGCCTATTTCGATAAAATTTCGTAAACACGGAAAGGATCGCCATGGCACTCTGCGGAATCGATGAAGCGGGACGCGGCCCGATTGCCGGGCCATTGGTGATGGCCGGGGCCATTCTCAACGCACCCATCGAGGGGCTCAACGACTCGAAAAAGCTCACCGAGAAGAAGCGCGAAGCGCTTTTCGACGAGATCGTCGCCAAGACGACCCACCACATCGCCCGCTTCGGCGCGGAGGAGATCGACGAACTGGGCATCTCAAAGTGCCTCGCGGCGGGGCTGCGGCAGATCATGGCAGCCCTTGATTCCGACGACTTCCTCTTCGACGGCAACTCCACCTTCGGCGTCTCGGGCCTTCGCACCATGGTCAAGGCCGATGCCGAAGTCCCCGAGGTGAGCGCCGCTTCCATCCTCGCCAAAGTGACCCGGGACCGGGAGATGGTGGCTCTGGCGGCGACCTACCCCGAGTACGGCTTCGAGGGGCACAAGGGGTACGGCTCTGCCTCGCACATCGAAGCGATCCGACAGCACGGCTACTGCGCCATCCACCGCCGCAGCTTCCGGCTCAAGGCGCTGGAACCGACGCTGTTCGATCTCTGAACCGGCGTCACTATCTTCGCACTTCCACCAATCTTTAATGTTATCGCCCTATAATCCCTGACATGAAAGCCATTACCCATATCGAAACCGCCCTCAAAGAGATCGACGACGAGGTTCAGACGATTTTGACGAACCCCAAGCTCTCGCTGAATGAAAAAGATGAGCTGATGCTGCCGCTGGTACGGCAGAAGAAGGTGCTGCAGCAGACCCTCGAAGACCTCATCTGGCTGCGGGACAACCCGCCTTCGCAAAAAGGCGGTTGCGGCATGGCCCGCTACCGTGATGAGTGATTGTCACTTTTCTTAAAACACGACATCATCCGGCATTTAGTTTTCCGCGCAGATGTCCATATGAGTATGGGTGCCCTATACTGCCCTCATGGAAAAGATGTTTTCTTGGCTGCAGCATCAACAGGAGTGTCACGGCTCCATCGTCAGCTGGGTTGCGGCACTGATCTTTCTGCTTGCCGCCACCTGCATACTGGCGCTTCTTTTCGCCGTCGTCGGTCTGGCAATGTGGGTCAGCCCCTATCTCGCTACCGGGCTGACCATGCTTGCCGCCGGATTCATGATCTACAAACAGTACTGAAACAGACAAACTCCGTCACCTTCTCGGCCCGCATTTCGCAGGGTTTGAGCCTAGAAAATGAAGAGAAAAAGATAGATCATCACGCCCATGAGCGACGTTAGGGTAATGCCCGCGAAGACCCGTTTTCCCATCGCCGCATGC
>JBNKLF010000015.1:0-67675 GCA_050292215.1 Sulfurimonadaceae bacterium
GCCAGCGGAACGCTTCGGCATCCGCTCCCTTTTCGAGGAATACCTTCCGGGCGCTGTAGACCAGGTAGAGCCATGCGGCCACCGTCGCGATGGCGATCAGAATATGTACAATCAAAAAGACGACCAAAAACCCGTAATTCATGCCGCTCGTCTCGGCATAATCAAGGAATCCGCCGCCGAAACGGACCCCGACCTCAAAGACGACCACGATCACCAGTGTGAGGGCCAGTACCGCCATCTGCATGCGGTAGTGACGTTCATACGCTCCCCTGGCGGCCAGCCGGATGGCGTAAGCGACCAGTATCGGTAACAGTGCGAAATAGAGGGTCACGACATCCATATACATCGCTGCCCGGGTTCCCAGAAATCCCGCTTCGAAAAACATTTCACCACTCCTCAACTCTTTGCCACACTATAGCAAAGCAATCCTAAAGTCTCATCCCAATACAATTGAATCATGCTTTTTTGTGAACGCGGCATCGATGTCAACAGTACGGCGATTATGTTTGAACACCTCAGTACCGAGGTACAGGAAAAGATCCTGACATTCAAGAACGCCGCATCCCACTACGAGCTCCACTGGGACATCATGCCCGTCGCCCAGCTCCCTTACGGGACCATCGCCGATTTCGAACAGGATGACCTCGACCTGCAAGCACTCACACAGGTCGGCTACTACCGCCTCTAACCGCTTTTCCTGTTACCTAATTACGGACGAAACCGTGTCAATATGAAGGTAACCTTCAGTTTTAATACTATACGTTATTATCTATGATAATATACTTGCAACCTGGCGGAAATACTTCTTCCGACCCGTCCAAAAAAATTTCATAACGCTTCTCACCCAACAGCAGAGATCAGATAACGCCTCCGGGGAGCAAGCTTCGGAAACGGAAACTGATGTGTATGTTGTTCTGGCGACCCGGAAAATCTTTCTGACGCTTCTGGCGTTGATCGCTTTCATCACCCTGGCCTTTCTCTACATGGGGCACTTCCAATCGACCCTTATGCTCGACACCCTGGCTCGGGAAGAACGCGACATCGCTACCATTGTCTATGAAAAGAATCTCGGCCAGATCCGCGAGCGTTACGAGCGTATTGCGACGCAACTGCTCAACGATCCGGACATCATCAACGCGCTCGAAGCGCAGGACCGGCCGGGACTGCTGCGACAAGTCTCCCCGCTCTACGACCGGTTGCGGGCCCAAGACCCCGGCTTAAGCACACTGCACTTTATCACCCCGGACCAGCACAGTTTTCTCCGACTTCACCGCCCCGATCGTTACGGTGACGACCTGGAACCCATCCGGCCCGTCATCGGCGAAGTCTCTCGTTCAAAGAGATACCGCGCGGCCATGGAGATCGGCCGCTACGGCATCTACTACCGCATCGCTTTTCCCGTGATCGGCCGCGCCTCACGGGTGATCGGGGTCATAGAGTTCGGCATCGACATCAACTCCATCCTGCGCCGTTTTTCCGAAGAGTACCACTCCCGCGGCATGCTCCTGGTCAAAAAACGCTTCTTCGACATCATGCACGAAACCAATCCCGAACTGGCATACCGCGCCATCGGCCGGGACTACTTCCTGCTGGCGCCCGAGCAGAGACTTCTGTGCAACTGCGACGCCAGCATCATCGACTACCCCTACCTGATCAACACGCAAGAGGGCAAAAACGACCTGGTCTTCCGCATGACCGACCTGGGCACCTTCAGAGGCGAGAGCATCGGGGCGATCCTCTTCGTCAAAGACCTCGGTTTCTACTTCGAAAAAGTCGCCTACGTACGCAACGGCATGCTGCTAACCGCGGCGATTCTGCTGCTCTTTACCGTCTATTTTCTGCGAAAGATTTTTACCCAGCACAGCCGCATGATTCACCGCTACCAGAATATTCTCGAACAGAAGAACCACACCCTGGAGCGTCTGACCCAGACGGATCACCTGACCAAAGCCTACAACCGCCGCCACTGCGATGCACTGCTGCGCAAGGAGCTCAAACAGGTAGGACGCCACGGCGTACCGCTGGCCGTACTGCTCTTCGATGTCGACAACTTCAAAAAGATCAACGACGCCTTCGGCCACAATGCCGGAGACCGGGTATTGCAGGAGATCGCCCAACTGACCGCGGTCTCCATCCGGGAAAACGACCACTTCGGCCGATGGGGCGGCGAGGAGTTCATCATCATCGCACCCCAGACCTCCCTGGAACAGGCCACCTTACTGGCTGAAAAACTTCGTATGATGATCGACGAAAACCGGTTTGAATCGGTCGAGCACGTCAGCTGCAGTTTCGGCGTCGCCGCATGCACCGACAACCCCGATGCCGAAACCCTCATCCACCACGCCGACCTGGCACTTTACGAAGCCAAAGAGAGCGGCAAAAACCGGGTCGTCTCCTTTGGCCGTCCGTTCCGGATCGGGGCCACGGAGCACCAGCCGCAATACACCTGAACCGCGTTCCTACGCTTCAGGTTCACACTCAAAGCGCTCTGTACGATTTCGCCCCTTCTCTTTCGCCAGATAAAGCGCTTCATCCGCATGGGCGACGGGATCGGTGTCGACGTTAGCGGACCCCACCTCGCAAATACCGCATGAAACGGTGACCGAAAGGCCGGGAGCAATCTTCTGCCAGTCGTGTCCTGCGATACGCTTGCGAACACGCTCTACCAGGCTGTGGCACTCTGACTCGGTGGTTGCCGGGAAGATGAAAAGAAACTCCTCCCCGCCGTAACGTCCCACCTTGTCCGAAAGACGGATGTCGCTTTGAAACATCCCGGCCATCTCTTTGAGCACCCGATCACCCGCCAGATGCCCGAAGCGGTCATTGACTCCCTTGAAGCCATCAATATCGAGCAGGGCGATGGAGAAAGGGATCCCTTTGCGGCGGCAAAGGGTCACATGTTCCCGCAGCGCCATCAGGATACTGCGACGGCTCATCACCCCGGTCAACGCATCGATATGCGCTTCGGCTTCAAACAATCGCGTATACTGTAACATCCTCTGACGCATCATCATGCCGTAATACCCCACGACAATGATGCGAAGCAACACCGTGCCAAAGGCAAAGATGATGATCAACCGTTCAAACAGGGTCGGGTTGCCCAGTGCATCGCCGGAGAAGGGAATGGCTAAAAGTGTCAGCAGGATACCGATGCAGCTGACCAGCCAGAGTAACAGCGCCTGCCGCAGCGAGATGCGCAGTACTCCGAACGCAAACACGATGAAAACTACCGCCATAAAGAAGGTCATAATTTCCGGGGCCAGCACCATCCCCGCAAGCTGCACGCCCAGACCGTAAAGCATCTGCCAGATGGCGGCATGGGGGTTTTCGAGCCGATCACTCAAACCGCTGTAATGGATCAGGCTGAAGAGAACCACATGCCCCAGCCCCAGGGCCCCGTAAACCATGGGGGCATCCATACTGATCGTTCCGGCCATAACAAAGAGTGCGAGCACCAGCGTATCGACAAGATAGCTTATCCCGACCGCCATCACGACGGCAATACGGTAGTTGCGTCGCTCAATGGCCCGTTCCGGGCCGTCCGCCGCATTCTCCTGCAGCCAAATGTCGTCGAGTTCGAATGACATTTTTCTCCTCTCTTTGCCGATTGATTCCATTATAACACTTTTGTCACGGAAACTATTGGCGGAAAAGGACTATAATGAGCGTCTCAATGCGTACAGGGAGCCACCATGCATCCAAGACCCTCCGAACCCCTCTGTCCCTTCTGCCGCCTTGATGCCAAACCCATCGCACAAAACAGTCTTGCCTTCGCCATCCGCGACAAATACCCGGTGACGCCCGGCCACACCCTGGTTATTCCAAAACGGCACGTCGCCGACTATTTCGAGCTGACGAAGGAGGAACACGATGCGATACGGGAACTGGTCCGGGATCAGAAGTTACGGCTCGAAGCGATGGACCCTGCCGTCTCCGGCTTCAACCTCGGCGTCAATGTCGGGCAGGATGCCGGACAGACGATCTTTCACGTGCACGTGCATTTGATCCCCAGGCGTCACGGCGATATGGAAAAGCCCCAGGGCGGGGTCCGGGGTGTGATTCCGGAGAAACGGAGATACGGGGAGTGAACGGAGCACCCCGTCGCTTTCAGTGGCGGGCGGTCTGGTTCATGATCTGCATCTCTTTCTCCGCGGAGATGACGATCTCGGGATCGACGGTAAAGTCGAGACGCGTGTCTTTCCCTTCGTAATCGACCTTGTTGAGAATGGTCTTGATACAGTTGTAGCGGGCGATAAACTTGTTGTCGCTGCGGATGATGGTCCATGGGGACTTCTCGGTATTGGTCTCTTTGAGCATCCGGTACTTCTTCTCGGTAAACTCGCTCCAGCGCTCCTGCATCTGCAAGTCGATCTCGCTCAGTTTCCACTGCTTCAGGGGGTTGATCTCCCGCTCTTTAAAGCGGTTGGCCTGTTCATCTTTCGAGACGGAGAAGTAGATCTTCAAAAAGTGCACGCCGTGTGAGATCAGGTCCTCTTCGAAACGTGTGACGGTCTCCAGGAAAGTTTCATACTCCCCCTGCGTACAGAATCCGAATACGGGTTCGACCATGGAGCGGTTGTACCAGCTCCGGTCGAAGATGACGATCTCCCCCGCCTTTGGGAACTGCTCGACGTAGCGCTGGAAATACCACTGTCCCCGCTCCACTTCGGAAGGCTTGCCCAGGGCAACGACCCGGTAGTGCTTTTCGTTCATGTAGCGGGTAATGCGCCGGATGGCGCCCCCCTTGCCCGAAGCGTCCCGCCCTTCGACCAGGATGATCATCTTCTCGTTATGCTGCTCGAGATGCTCCTGCAGTTTGATCAACTCCACCTGCAAAAGCCGCAGCGCCTCCTCCTGGGAGCGGTACTCGTACTTCCGGTGCAGCTCCTGCAAAAACGCTTCCGACGGATTCTCTGCCAAAGCCCGAATGAACCCTTCGTAATCCAGAATGTCCTCGACCTCTTTGCCATAAAGTTTTTTAATTTTCATGCTGCCGCTCCAAACAGTTTATTGACGGCGCCGTGCGCCCCTACAGGGAGATACACCCCCTTTTACATATCATAGCGTCAATGTACCTAAAAATATAAAAAGCGATGCGCCATTGTCGTTTTGTTGCGTTACCGGCACGTTACGGCAAATAGCAGATGAGACACCGAAAAAAGCATTTGTTTGTATGAAAGCGGTTTAAAGTTTGAAAGTCGGGTAGGAATGGCAGACAGGAAGAGATTCGAACTCTCGGTAGGTTGCCCTACACACGCGTTCCAGGCGTGCGCCTTCGACCACTCGGCCACCTGTCTATATGTTTGGAGGCCGGTATTATACATAAAAAAATCACAATCGAGTCTTAAATCGAATTCGGCTCTCCGCCGGAGCCCATGACGATCGCGGAGACCGCCCTGCCGGAGAGGTCGTTTTCGACGATGATGTGACGGATGTTCAGATCCGCGATGGAGGCTTTTTCATCGCTGTTGTGCACCTTGACGACGATCTTCGAGTTGTCGACGTACTTCCCGATGCTCTGGCAGATGTGGTAGAGCTTGTGGGGATTGTCGATGGCGACGATGATCTTCTTGGCACGGTTGGGTCGGGCGCTTTTAAGCACCTCCCGCTTGAGGGTGTTGCCGAAGATGACGGGTTCTCCCTCACCCTTGGCGCGCTGGAACTTCTCCAGGTTGCTTTCGATGGCCACATAGGGTTCGTCATGCTCCTTAAGGGCCCGGGCGACGTTACGCCCGAACTCCCCGAAGCCGAGGATCACCGTATGGGATTCAAGAAATTCCGTACCGGCCGTCGCTTCGGGTTCGGGGTCGACGGAGGGGTAGAACCGCTCCGTGATGCGTTCGAGATTTTTGAGAATCAGCGGGGTCAAAATCATGGAGAGGACGATGGTCACGATCATCACCTGTCCGTAGGGCGGCCCGACAATCCCTTCGCTGCGGGCCAGTTCAAGCAGCGCCAGGGAGAACTCCCCGATCTGCACCAGGCTCAATGCCGTCTTAAAGGCGGTCCGGCGGTTCTCTTTGAAACGGACAAGCATGAAAATAATGATGAACTTTAGTGCCATCACCGCCGCCAGAAGGGCGGCGATAATGTGAAGGTAGCCGAAAATGACGGCGAAATCGATCTGCATCCCCACCGTGATGAAGAAGATCCCCAGCAGCAGATCGCGGAAAGGAACCAGATCCGCCTCCGCCTGGTGCTTGTACTGGGTCTCGGCAATCAACATCCCGGCGATGAACGCCCCCAGGGAGTAGGAGAATCCCAGCATGTGCGCCAGATAGGAGGCGCCGATGGCGAGAAAAAGAATCGTCCCCACGAAGAGCTCGTCGGAGTTGGCGGTCACCACCTGCCGGAAAAAGGGCTGCAGCAGATAGCGGGCGAAGGCCAGAAGCAGGACCAGAAGCAGCACGGCGCTAAAGAGCATCTCCCCCAGTACCGAAGCGATGCTCCGGCTGCCGTCCCCGGCCATAAAGCCGATAATGAGCAGGATCGGGATGACCGCGATGTCCTGCATCAGCAAAATGCCCAGGGCCCGCTGCCCGTAGCGGCGGTTGATCTCACCGCTCTCATTGAAGCTTTTGAGAACGATCGCCGTCGAGGAGAGAGAGACCGCCAGGGCGATGATGAAGGCCACCTGCTCCTCGATGCCGAAGAGGTAGCGCCCCGCGGCATAGGCCAACGCGGCACTGAGAAGGATCTGCAGCGTGCCCGCCACGAAGACCTCGTGTTTCATCCGTTTCAGATGCTTGAGGGAAAACTCCAGCCCGATGGTGAACATCAAGAAGACGACGCCGAACTCGGCGATCTCCTTGAGATGTTCGTTCTGCACCGCGTCGTGCAGGTTGAACCCGTAAGCCACAACGGTGCCAGTCACGATGTACCCGATGATGGTCGGCAACCCGAAACGTTTGAGCACAATGTTGGACGCGAGGGCGACGAAGAGTGTCGCGACAATGACCGTCAGCATGCGGAGCCTACTCCCGCGCCCCGACCCGTTTGAGCAGCAGCACCCCGATGAGTGCCGCAAGGAAGGAAGCGGTAAATACCCCGAGTTTAACGGCATCGATCATCGTCTGATCCGCGAAAGCGAGGTGGGTGATGAAGATGGACATGGTAAAGCCGATCCCTCCCAGGAAACCGACGGCACCGATCTCGTACCAGGTGAGGTTTTCCGGTTTTTTCACGATCCCGGTCTTGGTCATCAGCCAGGTAAAACCGAAAATGCCCAGCGGCTTGCCGACGACCAGCCCCAGCACGACCCCGAGCACGACCATGAAGTGGCTGCTGACGGTCGAAGGATCGATGATGACTCCCGCGTTGGAGAAGGCGAAGAGCGGCATGATGAAAAAGGCGCTGAAGCCGTGAAGGTTGTGTTCGAGCCGCACCAGGGGGTTCTGTACCCGGTCGTAGCCGTGGGCGATGTTCTCCAGAGCGTCGATCTGGTGGTGGTTGAGAATGGGGATGGCGTCGATGTGCTTCTCAAACTCGTCGATCGCCTTTTTCGAGTTGGCGATGAAGTCGCGCTCCTCGATCTTCGAACCGATGGGGATTGCCAGGGCCAGCAGGACCCCCGCCACCGTGGCGTGAATGCCGATGGCGTGAATGTAGACCCAAAGCGCCACGCCGAGGATCAGGTAGGGCCAGAGGCTCTTGACCCCCTTGAGATTCAAAATCCAGATGAGGGCATACACCAGGCCCGCATGCAGAAAATAGGCGGCATGGATTTCATTGGTGTAGACCGTCGCCACCACCAGCACCGCACCAAGGTCGTCGACGACCGCCAGGGCGACGAGAAAGAGCTTGAGTGCCGGATTGACCCGGCTGCCCAGCAGCATCAGGATGCCCAGCGCGAAAGCGATATCCGTCGCCATGGGAATGCCGAAACCCAGCGGGTTTTCGGGATTGAACAGGACGTAAAGCAGTGCCGGAAGCAGCATCCCCCCTACCGCGGCGACCACCGGGAAGGCGGCTTTTTGAACGGACGAGAGTTCACCGATGAGCATCTCCCGCTTGATCTCAAGGCCCACCATCAGGAAAAAGAGCGCCATCAGTCCGTCGTCGATCCAGTAGGTGAGACTCATTGAAATGTCGATGGTGCCGAAGTTCAACCCCATGGGCATCTGCCACAGCTCGAAATAAAGCGGCGAGAGCGGCGAGTTGGCGACTGCCACCGCCAGCAGCGTTGCGACAAAAAGCAAAATGCCGCTCAACGCCTCCTTGGAAATAAAATCCTGGAACGTCTGAATGTACCGTGTCATAAAATAATCTCCTCCGAAACCTTCGGCCCTTCGCCGCTGCCAACAGCGAAACGGGCCGGGTCTGTTGTTACAAGTATGCCATAACCGCCCTCAGGCGTCGCGACGCCGGGCGAAATCACGCCGTACGGAACGCACCCACGCCCGATCCGTCAGAAGGTAGCCCGCCAGAGCGCTGACCGTCGCCGCCACCGCCGCACCGACGTATAGCGGAATAACGATATGGTCGTAGTTGGCCATAAACCAGCTCATGTCGAGTTCGATGGCGACATCGCCCCCCGTCATCAGCAGCCTGCGCCCCAGTTCGTACTCGAAATAGAAAATGAACGGCATGGTCACCGGGTTCGTCAGCCAGACAAGGGCCAGGGCGATCGCCACGTTGAAACGGATGACAAGGGTCATCGCCGCAACGAAAAACATCTGTCCCGGCAGCGGCAGCAGGGCGAAAAAGAGCCCCACCAGCACCGCCCGTGACACCATGCGGCGATTGACAGCGAAATATCCTCCCGAGAGGTTGTAGCTGCGAAGAAACCGGTCGAAACGTTCGGGGGAGATGCCCCGGGAAAATTTACGGATCATACGCCCTTCCGTGACGAATTTTCGGAAGTATACCCGCGTAAAGTTTCCCGAGAGTAACGGCTCAGCGGCGCGGCGCGAATGCTTTGAAGAGAAGCAGGATCGTCGCCGCCTCGGCGGCGAGAAGCAAAAAGTGAAGGTCGTAGACCTGAACCTGTTTGTCCGCAATGCCCAGCCCCGACTCCATCCCGCGGTAGAAGAGGTAGGCGGCGGCCATTCCGACCAGGTACCCCTTCTGCTTGGCGACGTCGAGCAGGGTCAGCACCCGGCGGCTGGGCAGCAGCATCGTCTCCGCCCGTACCAGGTAGGCGCCGAAGGCGAAGGTGAGCTGGTACCCCGCATAGATGAGCAGCGCCGTCGCATAACCGTAGGAGAAGAGCAAAAACCCCAGCACCAGCAGCAGCATTACCAGTTCGACCCCCAGCGAGACCATGAAGAACCAGCGGCGGTTCATAATGACGCTGTAGTACTTCGCCACCCCTATCATCGCCAGTGCGAGCGCCACGCCGCCCAGGGAGAAGACCGAAGGCTCCAGCGGTTCGTAGAGGGTGAAGACGCTGCCGACGGAAAGCCCGGTGAAGAGGGAGTTGAAAAACTTGTACCCGATGAACGGGCGCAGCGCGATCGTTGCCATGCGCATCCGCCCTACGCCTCCGTCTCGTAGCAAAGGCGCGGCGAAAAGTCCATGCCGTCAAAAAGCCGCGCCATCACGCCGCCGTAAGTCTCGGCGATCTGCCGCGTCGTGACGAAAAGGATGCGGCGGGGGTCCATCGGCAGCCCGTCGCGCCCCGCGATCCTGTCGGCGATCAGCAGCGCCGCCGCCATCTCCAGGCCGCCGCGGAGCACCACCGCACAGCGGCGGGAGGCCTCCAGGGCGCAACCGGCGGTAAACACGGCACCGGGGGGAGCGAGCATGTCGAGCTTTTCAAAGACGCTTTTCCCCGCCCATGCCGGGTTTGCATCCCCTCTCGCGTAACCCAGCGCCACCGCCAGGGAAGTTAACGCATCGGCATCCGTTTCGGGTAGGCTTTCCAGCCGGACGTATCCGCCGCCGCAGCGGCACTTCCGCGCCGCAAAACGCCCCACCTCGAAACACGCAGCGGCCCCGGAGGACTCCCGGGGAGTCTCAATCGCGTACGCCACGCCCGCAGGCCATTCGACGATCCGGTGATCATCCATCGCAAACAGCGCCATCTCCCCTCCTTGGCATCATCGGGCTATTGTAGCATTAAAAGCTGATGCGCGCACCCGCCAGCCAGGTCCGCTTGGCGTCGACGGGATGCACCTGATCGTCGTCGATCAGCATCATGTTGGCATGATCGAAGAGGTTGCTCACTTTGAGATAACACTCGCCCCGTCCCCAAAGGTAGGAGAGGGTCAGGTCCGTGGAGTGGTAGGCCTTCTGTTTCTGCAGGTTGTCGTTTTCCAGGTCTTCGAAGGCGTAGGCCCACGAACGGAACGTGTGCGAAAGGCTCACCAGAACGTGGTCGACCGGAGTGTAGCCCGCCACGGCGACAAGGCTGTGCCGCGACGTCGCCGGCATCGTGTTGCCCGCGTAAGGTGCCGACTCGATGGTAGCGTCGGCATAGGTGTAGTTGGCCTGAAAGTAGAGATCTTCGTTGACCCGGTACTTGTCGTAGAGTTCAAAACCGATCTTGCGGGTTTTGTCGTAGTTGGTATTGGTCCCGAAGAACCCGACGTTGGGATCGTAGTAAATCTCGTTCTTCCCGTCGACGTAGAAGAGCGTCGCTTTGAAACGGTTCGCGGCGTCGTTGCGCAGGTAACCGACGTTGTATGTCAGGGTGCGCATGGGCTCGATAAACCCGTTGAACGCATAGGTGAAGGTGCCCATGTCGAAAGTGAAGAACTTATCCGTGTCGGGCATCACGAAGGCGCGGTTCACGTTCGCGAAGAGGGACGCGCCCGCGCTGATGCGGAAGTTGTACCCGACATCGAGGGCGTAGGCGTCTTCGGTGTCGTCAAGGTCCACCGAGGCGTCGGTGTAGTGATAATGCGCCGTTTCATAACGCGCTCCGAGGCTGACCCCGTGCCGCTCCCAGCGGCCGTCAGCCTTGACGAAAAATCCGTTGGAGCGCTTCCGGGCGACGTCCTCGCTGAAGGCGCTGGTCGTGTGGCGCTGTCCGCCGAAGGTCTGGAACCCGCCCAGCAGCCGCCAGTTCCCCAGGGTGTACTCCGCCGACGCATCCACGGAGCGGCTCTCATAGGCCGTCGCCATTTCAAAGGAGACGACGTTGCCCGAGGTGATCGCCCGGTAGCCGACCTCCTTACTCTCGTCGAAGAGGTCGATCCGCAGCAGCCCGCCGTCGAACTCCCAGCTGCCACCGACGCCGTAGACGCGGTCATCGATGGCCTGGTAGCTGTGGTTGCCGCTTCCGGCGGTGCCCAGCAGGCGGGGGTCGACGGCAAACTCCGCCATCGTCTGCGCCGGAGCATAGTAGATGCTGCCGTCCGAGCGCAGCGCGTTCGCATGCAGTTCGAGGGTATCGCTCAGCGCATAGGAGAGGTCGAACTTCCCGTTGGTCAGCTCCTGGCAGTCCTTGCCGCCGAAGGTGTCGACGGTTCGGATGCCGTCTTGCAGGTAGCGGTCGCCGTAGAACGAGAGCGAAAGCGCCTCTGCGGTATAGCCGGCCCCGACGGAACCCGCCTCCGTCCCGTAGCTTCCGGCGTATCCCTGAAGCGTCACCCCCTCGAAGGGTTTGGTGGTGATGCTGATCACGCCCGAAGTGGCGTTGTCGCCGTACTCCACGGAACCCGATCCTTTCAGGATCTCGATCTTCGCCACACTTTGCACCGGGATAGCGGCCAGAAACTGCGGTGCGGAGTCGATGGCATTAAGCCGCCTTCCGTCGATGACGACCACGACGTTCTGGTTGCCGTTGTCGAGGCCGAAGCCCCGCATTTCGATCTTCGGAGCGAACATGTTGCCAAACCCGCTCTGGACCGACACGGAGGTATAGGTATTCAAAAATTCAGACAGACTGTTGACTTTGGTCGCGGCGATCTCGCTGTCGGTGTAGACTTCTACGGCAGCGGTGGCCTCGGAGGCTTTGGTGGTAAGTTTCGGCGCTTCGACCACAATGGTATCGAGCGCCGTCACGGACTTGAGGGCTTCATAATTTTCGGTACCGAATGCCGCAGCGCCGATGAGGGCGATGCAGGTACCTGTCACTAGGGGATGCTTCATCGTATTCCTTGATGGTAAAGTGTAGGTAGGGTCAGTGAGAAGGACGATGAAGGCGGCGCGATGCCGCTCCTGGTCTTGCGGCATCGGCAGAAAAGCGGTTGGCGCTGACGCACCCGCCTTGCGGCATCACGGGTACGTCGGCGATAAAAACGGTTGCAGTGGCAGGGGCTGGAAGGCTCCGGCTGCTCCGGGAGAAGCAGATCGGCGATCTCCTCCTCCGGGGGTGCTTCCGATTCGCTCTCGGTACTCGGTCCGCAGCGGCGGGTATGCGTCTGCGCGGCAGTGGCGACGGCATGGCGGCGAACGCCGCTGCTGTACGCCTGGATGGCGGCGAGGCTGAAATAGTTTCGGCCGAACCCTCTGGGTGTGCGCATCGCATACTCCTTGTTTTGGAATACGGGATTATAGCGGAAACCGGGGTGTTACGACTTGAACTCGTTCAGACGGCTGTTGAGAGAGGTGGCGTCGTGGAGCAGATCTCCGGCGATCCCGGTGATCTTGGCGATCTCCTGCTGGTTGTCCCGTGAGAGTTCGGCCATGCGGGTGACCTTCTCGACGATCGCCTCGATCTTCGCCGCCATCGCTTCGGTATCGCTGAGGCTCCGGCGGCTGGACTCGACGTTGCTTTCGATCTCGCCGGAAGCCTTGTCGATGCTCGACTCGATCTCCCCGCTCCGTTCGGAGAGGCGACCGATCTCATCCCCGTTGGCGGAGATCATGTCCGCCGAATCGGAGATGGACTGGATGACGACGGAGATGGTGGAGTTGATCTCGGTCAAACTCTTCTGGGTCCGCTCCGCCAGTTTGCGCACCTCGTCGGCAACGACGGCGAACCCGCGGCCGTGTTCCCCGGCCCGAGCCGCTTCAATGGCGGCATTCAGGGCCAACAGGTTGGTCTGTTCGGCGATGTCGGAGATGATCTGCAGCACTTCGTTGACGCTCTGCGCTTCACCGGAAAGCTGGCTAAAACGGTCGCTGAGCTCATGGCTCATCCGGGTCGACTTGTCGACCTGATCGACGATCTGCTGGGCGACGCCGCGCACGCTTTCGAGTTCCGATTCGGTCCGGTTGGCGCTCTCGAGCGACGCATGGGCCAGTTCCAGAGACGTCTTGAGCGACGCCCCGATCTCCCCGGCGGTCTCACTGGTACCCACAGCGATCTCGTTGGTCGTCACCGACTGCTCCGAAAGGGCGTTGGCCGCGCTGTTGAGCGTCGAAGTGGAGGCAACCGCGTTACCGGTAATCTGCTTCGCGTTGTTGACCATCTCCTCGATTTTCTCGATGAAAGTATTGAGATTCGCGCTGGCGATCCCGATCTCGTCGTCGGCGTTAAGGATGGGGAGACGCTTAGTCAGGTCCCCCTCTCCGGACGCCAGGTCCTCGGAGACGTGGTGCAGCTCCTGAACCGGCCGGAGCGCACTGGTGCCCGTGATATAGTTGAGCCCGGTCAGCACCCCGGCAACCACGATGCCGAGCAGGGCGAACCACTGCAGAAACCGGGCCGTCATATCCTCGAAATAGTCCGCCTTGTTGACCCCGGGCACCACCCACATTTTCCAGGGCTCGATGTACTGAAACGCCGCGATCTTCTCCTGGCCCGTCGTTGCCGAGACATATTCATAGAGTCCCCCCTCTTTGTGGGAGACGATGTAGTCGGCGTAGTCGTGCCCCTTGAGGCTTTTGCCCTCCTTGGTCGGGTGGACGATGAGGGTCCCTTCGCCGTCGATCAGGTAAACGTACCCCGTTTTCCCTACTTTCATGGCGTGAACCTCTTCTCTGAACGCCTCCTTTCGGTAGGCTTCCGGATCGGTCTCGGCGATGTAGGTCATGTTGGTACGCAGCACCCGTGCCAGCGAATCGAGGTCCTCTTCCATAATCGTTTTGATCGATCCCTGGGCAATGAAATATGCTACAATCACGCTCACGGCTACCGCAGCAACGGCCGCGGCAAGGTTCAAAATGAACTTCCCCTTGATCGTTTTGACAAAATGCATGGCAGACCTTTTTCTCTGTATGGAGATGGCACACCGGGTGCCGAAGATAAGACATTCTAATGCCAGCTCACTAAATCGCCACTTAACGCGATCTCCTAGTTTGACAGGAAACGGTATCGACTCATGAAGCTCTCACACCTACGCCAGATCGCCGACTTCATGCAGCCCCTGAAACGGATCAACGCCGTTCACCGCATCTCCGACACCGTCATCAAAATCGTCTTCGACCGGGAAGAGACCCTCTATTTCGACCTTCACAAGGGAGACAGCGCCATCTATATGTGCGATCTTCCCCTGCAGCGCACGAAGGTCTACCAGGCCCCTTTCGACGTCATGCTCGCTAAACGCCTCAACCGTTCGAACGTGCGCTCCATCAGCCTCGCCGGAGACGACAAGATCCTCCGCATCATTACCTCTCAAAGCAGCGCCTACAAAGAGTCCGAAACGACACTGCAGCTCGAGTTCACGGGAAAAACGACCAATGCCGTGTTGCTGGATGAAAACGGCGTCGTCCTCGAAGCGCTCCGACATGTCGACGCGGAGAGCTCCTACCGCATCGTCAAGGTCGGCTGCGAACTGCTTCCGCCGCCTCCGCCCCCCTACCGCGCCAAAGAGTACCCGCTCGACAACGTCGAAGCTTTCCTGCGGGAAACCTACCGGGAGCGCCAGGGGAAACAGCTCGAGAATCTGAAAAAGCAGAAAATCGCCCTGCTGCGCAAAAAGCTCGGACGGCTGGAGAAACGGCTGGCATCTCTGGAAGACGAAGCGGAACTCGAAGCGGAAACGGCAAAACTTCAGCTCTACGGCAATCTTGTCCTGGCCAACATGGGACGCGTTCGACCCTATATGGAGCGCATCACCCTGCATGACTTTGAAGGGGGCGAGGTGACCCTGGAGCTGCCGCCGGGCCTCCCCTCGGCATCGGCGGTCGCCAACCACTTTTTCACCCGTTCCAAGAAGGCAAAGCAGCGCGCCGCGAACCTCCATATCGAGCGGGAAAACCTTGAACAGAAGTGTGACCACCTCCGCCACTTCATCCGCATCGTCGAAGCGGCGAAAACCCCCGAAACCATCCGAATGCTCTTCCCGGCCCGGGCGAAAGAGCAGAAAAAAGAGCAGAGCGATGCCGTCGAACTCTTCTGGATCGAAGGGTACAAGGTGATGCTGGGCAAAAACGAAAGGGGCAATGTCGAACTCCTTCAAAACGCCCGCGCCAGGGACATCTGGCTCCATATGAAAGAGCGCCCTTCAGCCCACGTCATCATCGTCACCGACAAACAGAACCTGCCCGAAACCGTTCTGGAAGCCGCGGCACGCCTCTGCGTCGATTTCACCGTATTTGAGAAAGGTCGCTATCTGGTCGATTATACCCCCAGACGGGACGTTAAAGTCCTCGAAGGTGCCAACGTTCTGTATAATAATTACCGAACAATCCAGGTCGACAAGGAGTAAGCCATGGCCATCGGTCCCATCGGCAACGCCATTTACGTCAACCAGCAGACGGCGGCGGTTGCCAGCGAAAAGAATGCGATTCAGAACCGTTTTGAACTTCAAAACCTCGCCGCCGCGGCGGCTACCAACGAAAAAGAGGAAGAAGTAAAAGAGGTCCGTCCCCCGGAGGAGAACCACGAGGTGGATCCCGATCGAGAACACACCAAGGAAGAGGCGGAGCAGGAGATGCGGCGCGACCGCAAAGCCCCCCGCGAAGATGAGGAAGAGGAGGAGCCGCGTCCCCCGCTGCACCACCTCGACATCAAGGTGTGAGCCGCCCTCTAAGCCACCTTTCGCTATAATCCGGGTCACTACTTACGGAACGGACGGGCCATGGGACTAATCGAACAACTCGGCGAACATAAAGAGCGTGTCGTCACCGGACTGGCACTGCTTGCGGGCGTACTGCTGATCGGTCTGATCGACAACTACTTCCTGATCTGGCTCCTCTTCGGCGCCATCTACCTGGTCGCTTTCTACGAAGCCTCCCGCCTCTTCGGCATCGAGAACAACCGTCCCTACACCTACGCCCTGCTGCTCTGGATCGCCGCCGGGTTCTACCCCTACCCCGACGACCTTTTCGTCATTGCCGGGATCGTATTCGCCGCCCTGGTCGCCTATGACAAAAAGAGCGAATGGCGCGACTTTCTCCCCTTCCTCTACCCGACGGCGGGGATGCTCTTCATGCTCGCGCTCTACGTCGAATACGGCATCGTCTCCCTCTTCTGGATGCTCGTCGTCGTCGGCCTGGCCGACGTCGGCGCCTACGTCGTCGGCAAAAGCATCGGGAAGACCCCCTTCAGCCCCACCTCTCCCAACAAGACGATGGAGGGGGTCATCGGCGGGATCGCCACGGCCACCGTGGGCGGTTTCTTCATCGGCCTGATCCTGGTCGACGGGGACAAAGCCGCCGTCATCTCCCTGCTGACCGCCGTCGCGGCGGTCTTCGGCGACCTTTTCGAAAGCCACCTCAAACGCAAGGCGGGGGTCAAGGACAGCGGCAGCATCCTTCCCGGCCACGGAGGGGTCCTCGACCGCGTCGACGGCTACCTCTTCGGCGCGATCGTGATGCTCGTGCTGCTGCGCGGGCTCGTATAGTGCGTCGCCCCCGCGCTGTCAGGACCTCCTGATGGTTTTGCTCGGCTCCACCGGCTCCATCGGGGTCAACACCCTCGCAATCGCCAAAACCTTCAATATCGACGTCGAAGTCCTCGTCGCCGGGCGCAACATCGTCTTGCTGAACGAGCAGATCGCCCTGCACCGCCCCGTCACCGTCGTCGTCGCCTGTGCCGATGACGCCGCGCACGTCCGGCACAACCGGGTACTCGTCGGCGAGGAGGGGATTCTCCGGGCTATCGAAGAGTCACAAAGCGAGCTGGTCGTCAACGCCCTGGTCGGTTTTCTCGGCCTGAAACCGACCCTCAAAGCGGTCGCCCTGGGCAAACGGGTCGCCCTGGCCAACAAAGAGTCCCTGGTCGCGGGCGGCGCTTTCATCGACACCTCCCGCATCCAGCCCATCGACAGCGAGCATTTCGGGCTCTGGTACCTGCTCCAGGAACGCAGCCCCGTCCGGCGGATGCTCATCACCGCCAGCGGGGGCGCCTTCCGGGACTGGCCTCTCGAAAAGCTCAAAAACGCCACCCTCGAAGATGCCCTCAAGCACCCCAACTGGTCGATGGGACAGAAGATCACCATCGACAGCGCCTCCATGATGAACAAACTCTTCGAGCTGCTCGAAGCGCGCTGGCTTTTCGGAGAGGGGGAGTACGACGCCATCATCGAGACCCGTTCCCTCATCCACGCCCTCATCGACTTCACCGACGGTTCCACGACGGCGCACATCGCCCATGCGAACATGCAGCTTCCCATCGCCTTCGCCGTTCGGGACAGGGTGGAACAGCCCATTCTCGAACCGGTGGATCTCCTTAAAGTCGGAGGGCTGGAGTTCCGGGAGATCTCTCCGGAACGCTACCCCGTCTGGCAGCTGCGCAAGGAGCTCCTCGCCCACCCGCGCCGCGGCGTCATCGTCAACGCCGCCAACGAAGCGGCGATCGAGCAGTTCGTCCTGGGCAAGATCGGCTTCATGCAGATTGCCGAAACCATCCTGGACGCGTACGAGCGCTTCGACCGGGAACCCGGAAGCATCGAAGAGGTCTTCGCCCTCGACGCAGAAGTGCGGCACCACTACCGGAGGAACCTGTGAGCGAACGCGTTCTGATCCTGCACGGATGGGGCGGCAGCGACACACCCCACTGGCAGAGCTGGCTGGCCGCCGAGATTGCCAAAGACTACGGCACCGTCAGCTTCCCCCTGCTGGACAACCCCCATTTCCCGTCCAAAAACCGCTGGATGCGCCAGGTGAAACAGCTGCTGGAAAGCTTTCGCCCCGACACCGTCATCTGCCACTCCCTGGCCAACACGCTCTGGTTCCACCTCTGCAACGAGGGGGAGATCGCCCCGGTCAAACGGCTGCTGCTCGTCGCCCCGCCGCGCACGGACCTGCAACTCGACACTATCGCCACCTTCTTCCCCGTTCAGCCCCCCGTCGACCTCTTCGCCGAAGCGAAACTGCTGGTCACTTCGACGAACGACCCCTACCTCAACACCGATGAAGCTGCAGCGCTGCAGCGGGCCCTGGGGATTAAAATGCACGTCGTCGAAGCCGGGGGACACCTTAATGCGGAGTCAGGTTACGGCCCCTGGCCCTGGGTGCTGGAGTGGTTCCGCACCCCTGCTGAAACGGAAAACCCGTTATAATGCCGTTACAGCACCTACAAACCATACCGGTGGAGATTTCATGCTAGATACCTTGATCGAAAACAGACTGCTTCCCGTCATGTTCAAGCTCTCCGACGAGCCGATGCTCTACCGCGAACTCCTCCATGCCAACCGCCTCTACGACCAGGGGTACAAGCTCGAAGGCAACATCTCCGGGATGCGCATCCGCGTCGGCCGTACGATTCTCATCTTCGCGATCCTGTGGCACATCGCCTTCATCCTGCCGGGCATGGCGCTCTACCATCATGAGTTGGCGAAGATGGACTGCCACCTCGGGATCATCCTCGCCGTCGTCTTCACCGGCTTCTTCTTCTCCTCCTACTTCGTCTTCAAAGAGTGGGCCATCGAACGCATGGCGCAGCAGCAGATCCGAAAAGCATGGAAAAACCATTTCACCCACTTCGACTACAAGCTGCACCACCGCGAAGTCGCCGCACTCTACTCCAAGGCCCTGGAGGATGAGATTCCGACCAAAGAACTGCAGCTCTACGTCCTGAACAACATGATCCGGGATAGAGAGAAGTAAGAACACATCTGCTATCGGAAAAACGGTACCATGATATTACACGACAATAATCTGCAACACGTCCCATGCAAGAGCACCAAGGGTGCGAGGGCACTCCGCCGAGGACTTGTGCCCCCTTGCGGGGTAGAACCCAGTGTTAACGCAGCCGACGGAATTCACTTCCGGCGGCGTACCCGGGTCAAAAGGAGTTCCTTTTGATCCTATCAATAGAATCGTCGTGCGACGACAGTTCCATCGCCGTCACCGAGATCGCGACGAAACGGCTGGTCTACCATAAAAAGATCTCCCAAGAGAGCGAACATGCCGTCTACGGCGGGGTGGTTCCCGAACTCGCCTCCCGCCTCCACGCCGAAGCGCTGCCGCGGATTTTGGAAGCGTGCCGCCCCTGGTTCGACCAGCTCAAGGCGATCGCCGTCACCACCGAACCGGGACTCTCCGTCACCCTGATTGAAGGGGTGACGATGGCGAAGGCCCTCGCCATCGCCCTGAAGCTTCCGCTCATCGCCGTCAATCACATCAAGGGGCACATCTACTCCCTCTTCATCGAAAAAGAGAGCGCGCTGCCCCTGACGGTGCTGATGGTCTCCGGTGGGCACACCCAGGTGATCGAGGTCGAAAGTTTCGACGCCATGGAGACGGTGATGCGTACCGGCGACGACAGTTTCGGCGAAAGTTTCGACAAGTGTGCGAAGATGATGGGGCTGGGCTACCCGGGAGGGCCGGTGATCGAAGCGCTGGCAGAGCGCGGCGACGCCATGCGCTACGACTTCACCGTCCCCCTGTCGCGCTCCCCGCGGCTGGAGTTCAGCTACTCCGGGCTGAAAAACGCCGTCAGGCTCGCCGTCGAGGCGGGCGGAGAATCCGACTACCCCGACATCGCCGCCTCTTTCCAGCGCGTCGCGACGGAACACCTGCTGCAAAAGCTCCGGAAGTACTTCAAGGTCCATCCGCCCAAACGCTTCGCCATCGTCGGCGGCGCCAGCGCCAACCGCCACCTCCGTAGCGAAATCGAAACGCTGCTGCGTCCCTACGGCGCGGAACTGCTGACGGCGGAGCTGAAGTACTGTTCGGACAACGCGGCCATGATCGGCCGGGCAGCCGTCGAGATGTATGCGGCCGGACAGTTTACGCCACTCAACGTCATTGACGTCGCCCCAAAAAGTCAGCTCTGACGCCGCCTAGTGTACGGCGATCCGTTCGTACTCATCGTCCACGACCCGCTGCATCGCGCTGCGGCTGCGTTCCACCAAACCCGAAACCGAGTCATCTTCCATCACTTCCGTAATGCCGAAGCTGAAGCGGATGGAGAACTTGGCGAAACGTTCGTCTCGCGTCAGCACCCCCTGCATCTTCTTCGCCAGCACCATGGCCGAAGGGGCGTCCGTTTTGGGCAGTACCAGGACGAAGTCCCCGCCGATCCATCGCCCGAACCCGTCACTGGCCCGAATGCCGTCTTTGAAGAGCTTGACGAAGTGCACGATGAGCTGGTCCCCTTTGCCGTACCCCATCAGCGCATTGACCCGGTTGAGCTCCAGGATGCGCATGTAGATCACCGTCACCGGTTCCCGGTAACGCCGGAAAAGTTCGATCTGCTGGGTCAGCAGCGTCTGCAGGTGAATGCGGCTTGAGATCTTTGTCAGGGGGTCGACGGTGGCGATGCTGGCCAGCTTGTCGCAGCGGTCGCGGAGCTGCTGGACTCTCTGCTTCAGCGCAGCGTGGTAGCCCACCCGTTTGAGCAGTTCGTCGGGGTTGATCGGCTTGGCGACATAGTCGCTCCCCCCGGCATCGAAACAGCGGTCAAGCTCTTCGATGTCGTACTCCTGCGCCACGAAAACCACCGCACTGTCGCGGTTCGCATCGCTGATGCGCAGCCGTTCACACACCTTCGCGAGTTCAATGAACTCAGTCGACGTATTCACCAGTGCCACGTCAAAGAGCGCATCATGAAGCCGCTCCCCCATCTCCTCCATGGCACCGATGGTTTCAACGGTGTGACCGGCCGTCTCCAGGAGCTTTTTCAATACCTCGATATTCTGCGGCCGATGGTCGACCAGCAAGACCCGCACTTCCAAATGCCACACTCCTGCCGTTGGTTATTGTCGATTATAGCACAGCGCTACTTTTATATATAGAGCGCTCCTTCATAACTTAAAACAATATTAGGCATTTTTGGGTCACCGTTAATTAAGACAAAGATTATCCGATTTTTGTACAATTTTCCCATCAATACAAAACTAGGAGTCCTAACATGGCAACTACCAAACTCAAAGGCAACACTGTCAACCTGGCAGGCAATGAAGTAAACGTCGGCGACAAAGCGCCGGAAGTCACAGTCGTAACGAAAGATCTCGCCGAAGTTACCGTCGGCGGTGCCCAGGGCGCGAAACAGCTTATCGTTGTCGTTCCTTCACTCGACACGGGCGTTTGTGCGACCGAAACCCGTCAGTTCAACTCCAAAGCGGCTCAGATCGAAGACGTCAAACTGACCGTCGTTTCCATGGACCTTCCCTTCGCGGGCGGCCGTTTCTGTTCGACTGAAGGCATTGAAAACCTGACCGTCGCTTCCGACTTCCGCAACAAAGATTTTGCCAACGCTTACGGCGTGCTGATTGCCGACGGTGCCCTTGCCGGTGTCACCTGCCGCGCTATCTTCGCGGTCGACGAAAACGGTGTCGTTACCTACAAAGAGATCGTTCCGGAGATCACCGAAGAGCCGAACTACGAAGCGGCACTGGCTGCAGTAAAGTAAGCTGCCATACATTTCGTTCCTGATTTGATACCCCTTTCCGCCGCAGGCCTCCTTTAAGCGGCGGAACTCCTCCTTCTTTTCCGGGCTTCGGCCCGTTTTTTCATCCCGCTCTCTTTTTGTTTTTCGTCAAAATTGCGCTAAACTCGCAACAACACAATGATGAACAAGGCAGCCTTATGAATTTCACAAAACCCTTACTGACGGCACTGGTGCTGTTCGGAAGTGCCGCGCAGGCGGACTTTACCCGCGTTGAAGCCGGCATCGGAGTATGGCAGAGCGAAGCCGACGGCACCGTCGGCCTGGTGCACCCCTCCGGTGTCTACGCAGTCGATGCCGACGGCACCCTCGGGTTTGACGAGGAGCATTTCGGCTACATCTGGCTCAACGTCAAACATCCCCTGCCCCTGCTCCCCAACCTGCGTCTGGAACATACCGAGGTCGACTTCTCCGGAACCGCGCCCCGGGCCTTCGAGTGGGTCGACGGCGGCGTCTCTCGCAGCTACGCCGCACGGACGGCCAGCTCTCTGCAGATAGAACAGACCGATCTGACCCTCTACTACAACCTGCTGGACAATACCGCATGGGCGACCCTCGACCTCGGGGTGGACTTCAAACTGATGGATGTCAGCTACGCCCTGAACGACGTCGCCAACGGCTACGCCTACGCCGAGTCCGACGACGTGATTCTTCCCATGCTCTATCTCCGCGGCCGCGTGCAGATCCCCGCGACGGAACTGGGCGTCGAAGCCGACGTCAAGTACCTCCGCTACGACGACTCCCTGCTTTACGACGCCCGCCTCAAAGTCGACTACACCCTCGATTTCGTGCCCGTCGTTCAGCCCGCCCTGGAACTGGGGTACCGCATTCAGAAGATCCGTCTCGACAACGACGAGCTCCGCATCCGCACCGACCTCGACTTCTCCGGCTTCTACACCGGCGTCATGCTCCGCTTCTAGGCGGCTCTCTCAACACTCCGTACCGGCCATGTAGCGCCGGTCGACCACCCGGACTTCCCGCTCCAGGCGCACTCCGAATGCTTCAAACACCTTCCGCTCCGCCAGTTCCGCCAGTGCCATCGCCTCTTCGAAAGTGCCGCCGCCGAGGTTGACCATGAAGTTTGCGTGCTTCCCGCTGAAGGCCATCGCGCCGATGCGGTGTCCCTTCAGCCCGACGCTCTCGATGAGCCGTCCGGCGTAGTCCCCGGGGGGGTTTTTGAAAAAACTTCCCGCGCTGGGGTCTGTGGGCTGGTTGGCGCGCATCTGCCGAAACAGCTCCTGCCGCTCTGTACCAAACCCCTTTTCAATCGCGAACTCCGCTTCGAAGACCACGTCCTTCAGTCCCGTCCGGCGGTACCCGTAATCGATGGCGTCGCGTTCGATCCAGCCCCCCTTCGTTCGCAGCCGGATCAGCCGGTTGAAGATCTCGTACTCCTTCATCCCCGCGTTCATCTTCAGCATCCCCCCGAGGGTGCCGGGGAGGTGCGAAAGAAACTCCAGACCGCCGATGTCGTGTTTTTTGCAAAAGGAGACGATCTTCCCCCCGGGCGTCGCCGCGCCGATGCGCAGCCGCCCCGATTCGATGCGGATGAAGTCGAAGGTTTTGGAGAGTTTCATCAGCGGCGGGTGGTCGGGCCCGACAAGCAGGTTGTTCGCCGCGCCGATGAGGCAGGCGTCTTCGGGGTAGACGTCGGAGTCGATCAGATAGACCTCGGTGACCGGTCCGACGCGAATGGAGCTGAACCTGGAAAAATCGATGGTTTTCGTCACGCTTCGCACTCTCCCGCGTTTATTCCGTCACCCATTTTTCATTTTTCACAATTCATGATTCACTGACCCGCTACTGGATGAATTGCGGAATCATGTTGATCACCCGCATGGTGAAGTCGTTCATCGAGTTGAGCATCCACGGCATCGTCAGGATGATGACGATAACGACCCCGACGATCTTCGGAATGAAGCTCAGCGTCATCTCGTTGATCTGGGTCGTCGCCTGGAAGATACTGACCGCCAGACCCATCAGCATCCCCACCAGAAGTGCGGGCAGCGCCAGCATCAGGGCGATTTTGAAGGTTTCGACTCCCAGTGCGACGAGCTGCGATTCCATCAGCCGTTCCTGAGTTCCGTGTATTCACGGGGGATGGTGAAGTCCTCCGCCCGGACGGGGCGGTCGTAGAAGCCGTGTTCCGCTCCCAGCTCGTAAAGTTTGTCGATGGCCCGGTACTGCAGCGGGCTCAGCTCCACCGAGTCGTCGTTGGCATAAAGTTCGAGGTACTTCTCCAGCGTCGCTCCCTCGATGCGTACCAGCTGCTCCGCCACCAGCTTCTCGCAGAGCTCCTCTTTGCGTTCGCGGGCGACCCGGACCGCGTCGGTGAGCACTTTCTCATAGGCGATCGCCGTCGTCAGCGGCAGGGAACGGCGAATGGCCATCCCCCCCAGCGGAAGCGGCAACCCACCGCCGGAGAGCGTTTCCCAGATGTCCCACATCTCCCGCTCAACCTCCAGCTCCTCATTGAAGGTGAGGATGCTCTCATGGATGAGGACCCCGGCGTCGACGGTACCGTTTTTCACCGCATCCTCGATCTCGAGAAAGTTCATATAGACGATGCGCGCATCGGGGTAGGCCATGCGGAAGAGCATGGCGTTGGTGGTGTACTTGCCGCTGAGCGCTACCTTGAAACGGCGCTTGAGGCTTTCTCCCCGCCGCTTGATGAGTTTGGGACCGTACCCCTCGCCGAAACTGACCGCCGTGCGCAGCAGGGCGTAGTCGTTACGGATGTGGGGGTAGAGGGCGAAACTGATCGCCGTCACGTCGTAGGTTCCCTTGATCGCCTCTTCGTTCAGCGTCTCGATGTCCAGAGCGACGTTGTCGAATTCGACCCCTTCGAGCCCGACCCATCCGAAACGGATGGCGTAGTACATAAAGATGTCGTCGGCGTCGGGGGAGTGGGCAATCAGCGTATGTTTCAAAAAAGTGTCCTCTATTTCGTTCGTTCGGCGTAATCTAGTCGTTACAATCAAATAAATTTTAACCTAAGAACGCTAAAATTACGCATATTTTCTACGACGGCGGATCAAAGGGAATATATGTCATTTTGCAATATCTAAAATTGTACATTGCAAAATGACATACAATTTGAAAAACCTCGCAGGAAAAAAGGGAATAACACGATGGACGCACAAAAGCAAAAATCACTTGACTTGGCACTGAAACAGATCGACAAAGCGTTCGGCAAAGGCGCACTGATGCGCCTGGGCGACAAGGAGATCGAACCCATCGAGGCGATCAGCACCGGTTCCATCGGCCTTGACCTGGCTCTGGGGATCGGCGGCGTGCCCGAAGGGCGCATCATCGAAGTCTACGGACCGGAGAGTTCGGGGAAAACCACCCTGGCCCTCCAGGTCACGGCGGAGTGTCAGAAAAGCGGCGGCGTCTGTGCCTTCATCGATGCCGAACACGCCCTTGACGTCCTCTACGCGAAGAACCTCGGCGTCGACATCGAGAACCTTCTCGTCTCCCAGCCCGACTACGGCGAGCAGGCCCTCGACATCGTCGAGACCATCGCCCGCAGCGGCGCGGTGGACCTGATCGTCGTCGACTCCGTCGCGGCCCTCACTCCGAAAGTGGAACTCGAAGGAGAGATGAACGACCAGCAGGTCGGCGTTCAGGCGCGGCTCATGTCCAAGGCGCTGCGTAAACTCACCGGCGTCCTGCACAAAATGAACTGTACCATCATCTTCATCAACCAGATCCGGATGAAAATCGGAACCATGGGCTACGGCTCGCCCGAAACGACCACCGGGGGCAACGCCCTGAAGTTCTACGCTTCGGTCCGCATCGACGTCCGCAAGGTCGCTACACTCAAACAGGGCGAGAGCCAGATCGGCAACCGCGTCAAGGCGAAAGTCGTCAAGAACAAGGTGGCCCCGCCCTTCAGACAGGCGGAATTCGATATCATGTTCGGAGAGGGCATCTCCAAAGAGGGAGAGATCGTCGACTACGGCGTGAAACTCGACATCATCGACAAAAGCGGCGCCTGGTTCAGCTTTAACGACGTCAAACTGGGTCAGGGACGCGAAAACGTCAAACAGAAGTTCAAAGAGGAGCCGGAACTGGCTCGCGAAATTGAAAACAAAATCAAGCAGGCCATGGGCATGAGTAACATCATGGCGATGGACGCATCAGAAATAAACGAGGTAGACGAATGATTTTTATCGACAACGTAACAGCAATGGAAGTCATGGATTCCCGCGGGAATCCGACGGTCAAGGCGACCGTAACACTGAGCGACGGCACCACCGCCAGCGCCATCGTTCCCAGCGGTGCCAGCACCGGCAAACGCGAGGCCCTTGAGCTTCGCGACGGCGGCACGCGCTACCTGGGCAAAGGCGTTCTCAAAGCGGTCGAGAACGTCAACACCCGCATCGCCGACGAACTGATCGGCCAGAGCCCCTTCAACCAGGCGATCGTCGACGGCATCATGAAAGAGCTCGACGGTACCGACAACTACTCCGAGCTCGGTGCCAACGCGGTTCTCGGCGTCTCCATGGCCGTCGCCCGCGCTTCCGCCCAGAGCCTGGGCATGCCGCTCTACCGCTACCTCGGCGGCGCCAATGCCATGGTGATGCCGGTCCCGATGCTCAACATCATCAACGGCGGTTCCCACGCCGACAACTCCGTCGACTTCCAGGAGTACATGATCATGCCCGTCGGTTTCGAGGATTTCGCCTCCGCACTGCAGGCGTCCGCCGAAGTCTACCACAACCTCAAAAAGATCCTTCACGACCGCGGCGCTAACACGGCACTGGGCGACGAGGGCGGCTTCGCGCCGGACCTGAGCTCCAACGAAGAGCCGATCCAGGTCATCATGGAAGCGATCGAAAAAGCGGGTTACAAAGCGGGTGAGCAGATTGCCATCGCCCTCGATGTCGCCAGCTCCGAACTCGTCTGCGACGGCGGCTACCGCCTCGACTCCGAAGAGCGCACCGTCACCTCCGAAGAGCTGGTTGCCTACTACGAAGACCTCTGTGCCAAATACCCCATCGTCTCCATCGAAGACGGTCTGAGCGAGGACGACTGGGCAGGCTGGAAAGTCCTGACAGAGCGCCTCGGCGACAAGGTACAGCTCGTCGGCGACGACCTCTTTGTCACCAACGCCAGCATCCTCGCCCAGGGGATCGAAAAAGGCGTCGGCAACTCCATCCTGATCAAACCGAACCAGATCGGTTCCGTCTCCGAAACGATGCTGACCGTCCGCCTCGCCCAGCGCAACGGTTACAAATGCGTTATGAGCCACCGCTCCGGCGAAAGCGAAGACGCCTTCATCGCCGACTTCGCCGTCGCCCTTAACTGCGGCGAGATCAAAACCGGTTCCACGGCCCGCGGCGAACGCACGGCCAAATACAACCGCCTGCTCGAGATCGAAAACGAGATCGTCTACGGCGAATACCTCGGAGCCGATCTCTTCTAATCGGCCCGCACAATGACCGACGACCTCTTCGACGACATCGAGCAGACCCAGAGCTTTCCCGAACGCTACCTGGGACTCTCATGGGCGAAGTTGAGCATTGCCGTCGTTCTTATCGTCGCTCTGGGGATCTACCTCGGCATCCTGCTCTTCGGCGACAACTCCCTCCAGGTCCTGCTTGAACTCGAAGAGTACGAAACCTACCTCAAAGAGGACATCGAACGACTCAAAAGCGAAAACGCCGCCATGCAGAAAGAGTACTTCGAACTGCGCGAACTCGACGCCGACGCCGCGAGCGAATAGCACCCTTCCCGACGACATCCGTTAATTCTGCTATAATGACTCCGTTCAAACGAAGGAGTCCCGTGTACCGGTCCGTACTGATTGCACTGCTGCTGTTCTCCCCGATGATAGCCCGGGAAAACCCGTTCTTTCCCGCCGAAGGAATGAAAGAACTGCCGGTCACCTCCAGCGAAGTCGAGAGCTTTGCGCCGCTCAAACGTGCCGCCGTGACCCTACCCGACAGCGCCCGGGTCATCAAAAAGGTCACCGTCGAGTATCAGAACCTCGACGGCTCCATCGACAGCCGCAGCATCGATCTCGACCACAGCATCGACTGGCACCTTCCCCTCTTCGTCTCCCAGTCCTATAGCGCCACCCGGGAAGAGGGAGACCCTGCGCCGGAAGCCGCCGCGAAAAAACCCGAGCCCTTCACCGAACTGGCGAACTTCGGCGAAGCCGCCTTCTACCAGTCGGGCAAAACCCTCAAGATCGTCACCAAGGACCCGCTCCTGCGCCACTTTATGCTCGTCGATCCCCACCGCATTGTCATCGATTTCAAGCGCGATGCCGACTTCCGTTCGAAAAGCCGCACCGTCAAAGATGGCCGCCCCTTTAAAAGCATTCGCCTGGGGAACCACAACGGCTACTACCGCGCCGTCATCGAGCTTGACGGCCAGTACCGCTACCGCATCGATACGGAAACGGACGCCATTCTTATCCACTGCTATTGACATCGTAAAACAGAGTGAAGTGTGACACGTCACGCCTTGCGGCGTGGCGGTCAAATGTTGTAGTAACTTGCGTTCGGGTGATAAACGATCAACGCCGAGGTTGACTGCTCTGGGACGATCTGAAAAGTTTCCGACAACTCGATCCCGAACTCCTCCGGCTTCAACAGTGCAAAGAGCGGCCCGTTGAGCTCCAGGTCGGGACAAGCCGGGTAGCCGAAGCTGTAGCGTGACCCCTGGTACTTGTTCATCTGCACGTCAGCGAGGGTTGGCCCCTCGTTCTCTGCGATCCCCAGGTCCAGACGCACCTGTTTGTGGGCGATCTCCGCCAGGGCTTCGGCGAGCTCGACCCCCAGGCCGTGAACCTGATAGTACTCGGTATATTTCCCGGTGTCGTAGAGCTCCTTCTCGTAGGCGGCCAGCTTCCCGCCCGCGCTGACGCAGGAGAAAGCGACGACGTCGTGGCGGTCGCGATGGAAGAAGTCCGAAAGGGCCCGGTGGGGCTGCTTTCGCTGGCGGGGGAAGTCGAAACGGTACTCCGCCCGGCCCATCACCGCTTCAAGACGTTCGCTGTTGGCATCTTTTTCGCTTGCCCACCCTTCGGTTTCATCGAAGACTAACAGCGTATTATCGTCACTGCGGCAGGGCCAGTAGCCGTAGAGCACAGTCGGATCGAACAACCCCTCGTCAAGAAACTGCGCCTTGAGCCGTTCATAGGCGGGCCAGACCACGTCGTCGAGCTGTTTTTGATACTCGGCGTCGGTGAGTCCCTTGGAGCTGTAGCCCCAGCGCTGCTTGAAAAGGATCTTATGGTTGACCCACTCGAAGGCCATGACGACCTGCGCCGGGGTGAGCTCGATCTTCCGGCGTCCCCAGAAGGGCGGAGTCGGCACACGGACCTCCCGGGAGGGCATCTTCAGCTCCTCGAAGGGCGGGATCACCACCTCCTCTTTGACCTTCGGTGCCACTTCGTCGGCCGCACCCTTGCCGTGCAGGTCGGTGTCGAAGTTGCCCGCTTCGATGCGCCCCATCGCGGTGACGCCGTCGAAGGCGTCCTTGCAGTAGAAGATGGAACCGTCGTAGAAGGGACGGCAGAAGTCGTCGATGAAGGCCCGGGTCAGCGCCGCGCCGCCGAGCAGGATGGGCACGGTGATCCCCGCCGCCTTGAGGGCTTCGAGGTTCTCCTTCATCACCTGGGTCGATTTGACCAGCAGGCCGCTCATGCCGATGGCCGAAGCGTCGGACTCCTTGAGAGTTTTTATGAAGTCGTCGAGCTCAACTTTGATCCCGAGGTTGATCACCTTGAAACCGTTATTGGTGAGGATGATGTCGACAAGGTTCTTGCCGACGTCGTGGACGTCGCCCTTGACGGTGCCCAGCACCAGCGTCGTGTCGGTCTCCTTCTCTTTTTTGGGAAGGTAGGGGTTGAGATGGTCCACCGTCGCCTTCATGGTCTCGGCGCTCTGCAAGACGAAAGGGAGCTGCATCTGCCCCGAACCGAAGAGCTCGCCGACGACCTTCATCGCCTCGATAAGGATTTCGTTGACAATGCGCTCGGGGGCAATGCGGTGGCGCGCTTCCTCCACCAGAGGAATCATCCGCTCCTTGTCCCCGTCAAGCAGCAGCTTGGCGATCTTCTCCTCGTCGCCCATGGCGTTAAACGCTTCGTCCTCCGCGGCGGTATCGACGGCTTCCTTGGAGCTGAAGTGCTCGATGAAATCGAACAGCGCCTTGCCCTCGGGGAGCCGGTCGAAGAGAAGCTCTTCGCAGACCTTGAGATCCTCCTCGGCGATCTTCGCCATCGGGATGATGTGCTTGACGTTGATGATGACCGAGGTGAGCCCCGCCTCGATGCAGTGGTGCAGGAAGACCGAGTTCAGGTAGGGGCGGGCGTCTTTATCGAGACCGAAGGAGATGTTGCTAAGCCCCAGCGTCGTCCCGACCTCCGGGTGGCGGCGGCGCAGTTCGCGGATCGCTTCGATGGTCTGCACCGCAGCGTCGCGGTACTCCTCGTCCCCCGAACCGACCGTAAAGGTCAACACGTCGAAGACGAGGTCTTCGGGGTTGAGCCCATGTTTTTGCGTCGCCAGTTCGTAGATGCGTTCGGCGACTTCGAGTTTGCGCTCGGCGCTCTTGGCCATGCCGACCTCATCGATGGTCAGACAGACCAGCGACGCACCGTACTTCTTCGCCAGCGAACAGACGGCGTCGAACTTCTCGATGCCGTCTTCGAGGTTGACGGAGTTGATGATGGGCTTGCCGCCGATGAGCTTTAGAGCGGTCTCGATCCCCTGGGTCTGGGTGGAGTCGACCATAAGCGGCAGGTTGATCTTCTGGGCGTAGCGGCGCACCACTTCGTGCATGTCCCGGGTCTCGTCGCGCCCGGCGAAGCCGACGGAGACGTCGATGGCGTGGGCCCCGGCGCGCACCTGCTGCTGGGCGACGGTCAGCGTCCCTTCGTAATCCTCCGCCAGTAGCAGTTCGCGAAACGCCTTGGAGCCCGTCGCGTTGGAGCGCTCGCCGATAAGCAGCGGTGCGGGGTCCTGCATCAGCGGCACGGTGGCGAAGAGCGAAGCGAGGGCCGTCGGCTGTTTGCCCTTCGGCGGTTTCGGTGCGATCGCCGCCACCCGGTCGGCAAGAGCGCGGATGTGCTGGGGCGTGGTGCCGCAGCAGCCGCCGAGGAAGCTCACCCCGTCAAGTTCCAGAAACGCCTGCTGCTTGTCGGCGAACTCCTCGGGCCCCATGGGGTAGAAGGTGTAGCCGCCGCGGTTTTGCGGCAGACCGGCGTTGGCGTGAACGGAGATGGGCTTGCCCCACACCTCGGAGAGGGTCTTGACGTGGCGGGCCACCTGCTCGGGGCCGGTACCGCAGTTAAAACCGAGACTGAGGATGTCGAAGGGCTCCAGGATGGTCGCGATGGTCTGGGCGTCGGTGCCGATGAGCATGGTGCCCGCCAGTTCGATGGTGACGGAGACCATCACGGGGAGTTCGGTGCCGCGCTCGCGGTTGGCCGCCTCGCAGGCATGCAGGGCCGCCTTGATCTGCAGGGGGTCCTGGCAGGTCTCGAGCAGGAACACGTCGCATCCGCCGTCGATGAGCCCCAGGCAGCACTCGGTGTACCCCTCGAGCATCTCGTCGTATTCGATGTGCCCCAGCGAAGGGAGCTTCGTCCCCGGCCCGATGGAGCCCAGCACCAGCCGCGGTTTTTCGGGGGTAGAGAACTTCCCGCACTGCTCTTTAACCCGCTCGGCCCCCGCCTTGGAGAGCTCGTAGGCCCGATGGCCGATGCCGTACTCGTCGAGGACCCATTTGAACGCCCCGAAGGTGTTGGTGGTGACGAGGTCCGCCCCGGCGGTGAGATAGGCGCTGAAGATCTCCTCCATAACGCCGGGGGCGGTCACGTTGAGCAGTTCGTTGCACCCTTCATTCCCCTCCCACGCCGCGTCGGGGATCTTGTCGGCGCGTTCTTGCAGCTGGGTACCCATCGCGCCGTCGATGATGAGGGGACGGGTTTTGATGGTGGTGAGGATATACTCTTTGACGTTCATAAAGTTCTCTGGGGTGAATTTCGACTTTTCTGGCGAACGATTCGGGAATGGTTCGGCACAAAAGTGGTACGCGTATTTTAGCGCAGGGGAGCATAAAGGACTCTAAGGCCTGCCCGGGGGGCGGCGGGCATTAAGCGGCGGCACTCACTCCGTCCCCCGTATCAGCGGCAGGAGCGCTTCGGCGTTGTAGCCGCGCCGGGCACTCTCGGCGTTGAGCCGTGCGATGCGCGCCACCAGTTCCGGATGTGACGCAAAGAGAAACCACTTGGCCGGGTCGTTCTCCTTGTGACGCTCGAAGAAATCCGTCGCCCCGCCGACGTGGCCGTAACGGCACTGCAGCGCCTCCAACGCAAAAAGGTCCGCCGCCGTTTCCTGGGCCTGCGAAAAACGGCTCTCTCCGAACTGCAGCCCGCTGCCGAGGATGTCCGGGGCGTCGGAGGCGCCCAACAACGCCCCGATGCTCAGCGCCACCAGTGCGCGCCCCATTCCCCGGAGGTGATCGCGGTGCTTGAGATGGCCGAACTCGTGGGCGAGGATGAAGGCGAGTTCGTTCTCCGAACCCATCTCGTCAAGCAGCCCCCGGTTGACGACCACGACGCCCCCGGGAAGGGCGTAGGCGTTCACCTCTTTGGAGTCACTCGCCGTCACCCGGGGCGTGTAGGAAAGGGGAGCACACGCCGAAAGACTTTTCCCCAGCCCTTCGAGGGCCGCATCTTCATGCTGCCCGGGCAGACGCGCTTCGACCATTTTCAGGATGTTCCCCTCAAGCTCCGGGGAGATGTGCGACGCCAGCAGGTCGACGCTCCAGCCCAGAACGAGATAGAGCGCCGCGATGAGGGCAAACAGCGTACCGCCGACTTTGGCAAACGCTTTGAGGGGGTGTTCGGTGCTGTAGTTGACGCTCTCGTCGGGGAGGCCGGGCTTGAAGATCATCCGTACTTGATGGCGGTACCGTAGGCGTAGACCTCAATGCTCCCCACCGTACCGCGTTCGGCGTTCTGGGAGATCGCACTGGTCTCGATGCGGACGTTGATGATCTCGTCCGCCCCTTTCGCCGACTCCTTCATGCGCAGCACGGCTTCACGGCGGCCCCGGTCCAGAAGCGTTTCGTAGGAGGAGACGTTGCCGCCCACGAGGTTGTAAAGACCCGCCATGAAGCGCTTGAAGTAGTCGATGGAGATGACGACACTGCCGACGACAAGGCGGCTCTGCACCACCTCTTCGGGACGCAGAGGCTGACGGAGATCGCTCACCGGACGCCGCATCAGTTTCTTCTCCCGCACCCGGATGGAATCATAATGCTGTTTTTCCAGGTAACGGCCGACGAAATACCCCAGCAGAATCAGGATGACAAATATGATGATGTCATACATGCTACTGTACCGTGACTGCCGTCCCGTAGACGTAGAGTTCCGCCGCACCGGCGGCTACCGAAGAGGTGGAGAAGCGGACATTGACGATGGCATTGGCCCCCAGGGACTTCGCCTGGGCCTTCATGCGCGAAATCGCCTCGTCCCGGGACTCACTGAGCAGTTCGGTATAGCCTTTAAGCTCGCCTCCGAAGATGTTTTTCAGTCCGGCCGCGATGTCGCGGCCGGCATGCTTGGCCCGAACCGTGGACCCCGAAACGATTCCGTAGTGCGCGGTAATGGTTTTACCGGGTACGGTCTCGATGTTGGTAAGTATCATCTTCTTTCCTCCTTGGATCTGCATCAACAATTGTTGTACACTATTTATTTCAATGTACACTATAGCATAAGAACTATTGCACGAAAGAGTAATGCACCCGCAATGACGCCGCCAAAAACCTTTCGATCGGCCATCACCCGGTTCGCCCGCCGCCTCCGAAACTGCTCCGTCCCCGACGATGTCGAAAACTTCTACGCCGCCGAACGCACCAACCTCCAGCGTTATAACCTCGAAGCCTACCTGCTGCAGATGGCCAAGCTCCGTCCCGACACGCTGCTTGTCGGCGAAGCACCGGGACACAACGGCTGCGCCCGGACCGGGGTGCCGTTCAGTTCGGAAAAGCTGCTGCGCGAGGGGGTCATGGAAGGGAGACTTTACGGGGAGAAGAACGGCTACCGCGTCCGCTTCGGCAGCGCCGTGCACGAACAGAGCGCGGCGGCGATGTGGGAGGTGCTCTCCGAGGTCGGCCGCATCCCCCTCATCTGGAACGCCTACCCCTTCCACCCCCACCGCAAAGGGGAGCCGTTGTCCAACCGCAAACCCAAAGCGTCGGAGCTGCAAACGGGGATGACGTTTCTGGCGGAGCTGATGGAAATATTCGGCATCACAAGAGTGATCGCCATCGGCAATGCCGCCTCGGAAGTGTTGACGAAGATGGGGATCGAACACGCCAAAGTGCGTCACCCCGCCCATGGGGGCAGAACCGCCTTCAAGGCCGGCATCAAGGCGCTTTTGAAGGATTGATTAACAAGTGTTCACATTGCTTTGAAGGGGTGCAGGGAGACATCCTCACCGCTAAACGCCGCCCGGTAGAGCAGCACCTCGACGCCTGCACGCTCCGCCGCTTCGAGCAAGGCGGCATACTTCGGGTCGATATGGGCCGCCGCTTCGAAATGCGTGCCGCCCTCGCGCAGTACGGCGAAAAAAATCACGGCGCGATCCCCTTCGGCTCTCACCGTCATCAGCTCCTCAAGGTGTTTCTGCCCCCGGGTCGTCACCGCGTCGGGAAACATGAGCGCATCCCCCTCTTTGAGCGTCACGCTTTTCACCTCGACGTAGCAGCGCTCCCCCGGTTTGTCCAGCAGCAGGTCGATACGGCTGTTTTGCACCCCGTATTTTACCTCCGTTAACAAGCGTTCATACCCCTGCAGCTCCCTGACGGTGCCGTTTTCCACCGCCTCCTTGACGAGAGCGTTGGCCCGGGCCGCATGGACCATGATGCGGTCGCCGTCACCGTCTTCCACCAGCTCCCAGGTATAGCCGAGTTTGCGTTTCGGGTTATCGCTTCTGCTTAACCACACCCGAAGGCCCGGCTCTTTATACCCCTTCATGGAACCGGAGTTCGGACAGTGCGCCGTCACAATCTCGCCGTTTTCGAGAAGCACGTCCGCCAAAAACCGTTTGTAGCGTTTGACCAGGGTACCGGTCACCGTCGCGTCGGGAAATTTCATCACCGCTCCTTTCCAGCGTTCCAGCAACTTCCATGCCGGTAGGTCTCACAGACTTAAATTAACAATTTCAGTTTAAATATCACAATGGTGTTATAAAATTGGATATTTCGATCACCAAGAGAGTGACTCATGCGCGATAAAATCACGGCACTGCAGGCGCAGCGTGAACGCATCAAGCTCCTCTATGTCGAAGACAATGACGGGCTGCGCCAAAATGTTGCACAACTGACGGGAAAATTCTTTCGGGATGTCTATGTGGCCAGCGACGGGAACGAAGGGTTGGAACTCTTCAAGACCCACAAGCCCGATATCGTCATCACGGATATCAAGATGGACGGGATGGACGGGCTCCAACTCGCCGGGAAAATTCACATGCTTGATCCCCGCACCAAAGTCATCGTGCTCTCCGCCCACGACACCCGGGAGTACCTGCACCGCGCCATTGATAACGCCATTTTCCGCTATATCAGCAAACCCGCCAAAATCGACACGATGGTCGACACCCTCTACGACTCCGTCAACGCGCTCAAAGAGGAGGAGCGCTACACGCTGATGCAGCACCGCCTCGAGGACGTTTTCAATTACCAGAACCATATCATCATGCTCTTCGACGGGCCGCAGCCCGTCATGGTCAACCAGCGCTTCCACGAGTTTTTCGGCATCGACCACCTCAACGAATTTCATGAACGTTTCGGCGAGATCGGCGACCTTCTGCTTCCCCACAAAGGATTTCTCTCCTCGACGCCCGAACGCAGCTGGTTCGATACCGCCGAAGCGACGCCGGGCAAACTCTACCATGTCAAAATGGCCTCCGGCAGCGGCGAACGGCGTCACCTCATCCTCAAATTTCAGCCCATTCCCCAGAAAGCGCCCTACAGCATCGTCTCCCTCGACGACGTCACCGAGCTGAACCTGCTCAAACTCTTCGACCCCGATGCGACCCTGGAGGACCGGCAGGAGGAGGAGCGCGAAAGCATTTTCAAAATGCTCCGCATCATCAAGGAGAACACCGCGGAGATCAAACTCCACAACTTCTACAGGGGGTTGACCATCACCAACCCCGCCGTCATCGCGGAGATCGACGACAATTCGGTGACCTTCAAAAGCTCCTACACCCAGCTCAAAGCCGCCCAGCTGGTCAGAAGCACCGTGCTGAGCTCCGAGCTCTTCCCCACCGACGTCATTTGCGACCGCCCGGACCGCGTCACCTTCAACGAGCAGACCGTCAGCTTTTCAGCGTTCCGATTTGTCGAACGCAGCCCCACCGAACGGCGTCACGCCCGGCTCGAACCCGACGACAACCATACGGTCACGCTCTTCTACCGCGACGCCAAAGTCGCCAGCACGACGCGCATCGTCGACCTTTCCGAATCTGCGGTCAAGCTCCGCGTCAACGCCCTGCCCCCGGACATGCGGCTGGATGAGCCCGCCCGGGTCTCCCTGGTACTTCCCGACGGCAAAGGGTTCCTCTCCGTCAACACGCCCGCGACGATTCTGCGCATCCAGGAGCACCCCAAGGGATTCCGCCACGTCGTCCTTATCTTCGAATCAAGTAACGAGCAGCGCAACCAGATACGACGCTACCTCGCCACCCGGCAGATGGCAATCATCCGGGAGTTTAAATCCCTTAACGTCACTGAGGGGTGACCCCGGGCTCAATAGAAGAGGGCGGAAGCGTATCCGACGACCCGTGAGGTGTCGCGGGAGGCCCAGGCGCTGGTACGGTAGTCCAGCAGTTTCGATCGGAGCCCCATGCGACCCGCAGCCAACACCATCGCCTCAACCCCGATCTTCCCGCACGCCTCGCAGCCGTGATGGAGCAGCGCGACATCCTCGTCAGCAATCGCCTTGAGACAGATGCTGTCGAGACTGTTGGCCTCCGACTCGCTGTAGAAATGGCTCAAGTCGGTACTGATCACCACCAGATTCTCCGGCGTCTCCAGCAGATGTTCGATCACTGCTGCAAGCCCTTCGGGATCCTGCCGTCCGTAAACGATCTCGACCACCCGGGCGTGGGGAACGTACCGTTTTATAAAGGGCATCTGCACCTCGGTGGAGTGCTCCCGGTGCAGCGCCTCTTCAAAAGCCAGACCGAACTGCGCTTTCAACCCTTCGGAGTACTCCCTGTCGACGGCGAGATTCCCCATCGGCGTCTCGTACTCATCATATAACCCGACGCTCATCCCCTCGAAGGCAACCCGGTGGGAGGGACCGATGACGATGATGCGCCTGCGGTCCGCCTCCAGCTGGCTGTAGGCGAGATTCGCCGTAAAACCCGAGTATACATACCCGGCATGGGGAACGATCAGCGCCCGGGGATGCAGATGAAGCACCTCGTGCCGAACCCGGTCGAACGCTTCGATGTAGTGTTCGATCTCATCGGCGCTTCCCGGGTAGAAACTGCCGTCGAAATAGCTTTTGCGAATGCTCATGACCAGACTCCTTCGAGCATGCGGCCGCAACTCGGGCACGCCCCTTCATGCAGATGGTTTTCGAGAATGTCATACTCCTGATGCTGGATCAGCAGCGCGTCGCACCCGGGGCAGCGGGTGTCGTTGAGCCAGGGAACGTTGCCGAAATAAACATAATGCAGTCCCGCCGCCTTTCCCGCCTCGAAGGCCCGCAGCAGCGCCGAGTTGCTGGTGGGAGGATGGCTCAGGCGGTAGTTGGCAGGGGTGAACGCGGAGACGTGCCACGGGACGTGGGGACCGAGCTCTTCAGCGATAAAGCAGGCGATGTCGGCCAGTTCGTCATTGGAGTCGTTGACCCCGTTGACCACCAGCGTCGTCACCTCCAGCCACACCTTCGAGCGCGCCAGGCTCCTGAGATTCTCTTTCACGGCACACAGCGACCCGCCCAGAACGCTCCGGTAGTAGGCGGGACGGAAAGACTTCAGATCGAAGTGGACCGCATCGACCCACTCCGTCATATCCTTCGTCACCATCGGGGAGCCCATGCCCGCCGTCTGAAACAGGGTCTTGACCCCCTTGTTCCGGGCGATTTGCCCGATCTCCCGGGCGTAGGGGTAGTAGACCACCGGTTCGTTATAACCGAAGGAGATCGCCTTGAGGCGGTTCTCCAGGACCAGCTTCACCACCTCGCCGGGAGGCAGCTCCAGGGGTTCGACGTTCCCATAGTGCTGGGTCAATACATGGTTCTGGCACCCGGGGCAGTGAAGGTTGCACCCCGCCGTTCCCAGCGCCAGTACGTCGGCCCCCGGAAGCACATGCAAAAAGGGGCGCTCCTCGATGTGGGTGATGCTCAGGGCGGAAGGGCGGCCGTAGGTCACTCCTTCCAGCGTACCGTCGCCGTTTTTCTGGTTGCCGCAGAGACCGACGCTGCCCGGCGGCAGGAAACAGTACTGTTCGCACAGGAGGCAGGTGATCCCGTTGGCGTAGTGTTCAAACCAGTCCATCGCACACTCCTCCCCTCAAATCTTCATACGTACCGCCCCGCATCTAGCGCGGCAGTATGGGCTCATCCCTGGCCTTCTCGACCTGGTAGGTGAAGATTTCTGGGTGGTGCGACAGCGCGTCGGGTCCGATGCCCGCTTTCTGGCCCAGATGGGCGAAAAAGCTTTCGAAATCCGGCAGCTGTTCCCACACCTGGGGAAGAAACGTTGCCTGGCGTCCGTTGAGGGAGAGGATGACGCCGTCGACGCCAGGGCGGATTTTTGATTTCAGGTCGGCGGCGTCGTCGTATGCCAGCTCCTGCGCCGGGGTCAGCAGAGACACCTCGACGACGGCATGCAGATATTCCGATGTGCTCAGCGGGGCAAACCTCGGGTCCTGAAACGCTGCCGCCTTGGCGTTGTGGATGATGTCGTCGACCAGGGCCCGGTGGGGGACCAGCGATCCGATGCATCCCCGCAGTTCGCCGCGAATGGTCAGGGTCACGAAGGTCGCGACGTGCTCCGCGAGTATGGGGTACTCCCGAAGCAGGGCTTCGCGGTCGATAGTGTTCTGCGCTTCGAGCACCTCTTCGATCGATTCGCGGGCGAGCTTGAGCAATACCGACTGCGCCATGTCCCCTCCTGCCCGGGGCACCCCGTTTCCCGACCGCAGATTGCGGCGACGGGTTTAGGATGCGTTTCAACCATTATACCATTCGCAGGGTGCAATGCAAAACGGGAGATTTCAGGCTATGGGGAAAGTGCGGCGGCCTCAGGATGCGGCGTTCCCCGCACGCATCTCTTTGTTGAGCGTCTTGACCAGAAGCATGACGATGATCACCTGGAAAAGCGACGCGAGGATGAAGGCGAAGTAGTGCAGTTTGTCGATGCTGTTGGCATAATACGCCAGGGTTGCCATCGCGACGAGAAGGGTCAGGGGCATGGAGTGTGACAGTCCCATCAGCAAAGCGCCGCGATATCCCAGCTCCTTGACGAAAACCATGGCGCTCGTCACCCGCATCAGCAGCATCACCAGGGTGATGAGCAGCGCTTTCATCACCAGCCCCTCCATCAGAAGCGATTCGAGCTTGAAGGTGGTGCCGATGTAGACGAAAAAGATCGGTACCAGGAATCCGAACCCGTAGCCCGCCAGCTTTTCCGGAAGCTCCTGCTTGTGCTCGAAAAAAGTCGGGATGAAGATCCCCGCGATAAAGGCGCCGAAGGCCAGCTCCAGGTCAAGGTAGAGCATCCCGGCGACCAGGATGAAGAGGATGCCCATGGAGAGGCGGACGTCCTGCTCCTTGTTGTCCTCGTGGGGCATGAGTGCCGTCGAAACCTCCGGGAACCACCAGAAGAGCAGCTGCAGCGCCTTGAAAAGCAGCAAAATGAAAAAGATGAAAAGCACCAGGGCCCCGATGCTTTTAAAGAGTTCGAACCCGATGCCGAACTTCAGGGCCGCCGAGGAGAGGGTCAGCACCCCGATGCTGACGATCTCGCCGATCCCCCCGACCGTCATGGAGAGCTCCAGCCACGGCACCTTTCCGTACTCTTTGGAGAGGGTGGCGATCAGCCCCACGGAGATAAGCGGCAGCAGCACCATGAACATCTTGCCCAGTTCGAAATAGAGCGAAAAACCGATGGAGAAGGCGTAGAGCAGAAAGATGTAGACCAGGATGCGTTTCATCAGCGAGGGGTCGGTCTTGAGCACCTTCTTGAGATTAACCTCGGTTCCGGCGATAAACATCAGGTAAAGAAACCCCACCTCGGCGACCAGTTCGAAGTAGCTGTTGTGGTGCAGCAGCCCCACAAAGCCGAAAAGCGCCCCGAAGATGATCTCGACGGGCGTTGTAGGAACTTTATAGCGTTTGGCGAAGAACGGGGAGAAGACAATGATCAGCGAAAGCGTCACGATCAGCAAAGCGTCATGCATGCATCCCCTCCTCTGCGGCGATACCCGTCATTATACCAGTTACTCCCGGACGGCGTCGGCAATTTCGAGCCCGAGCTCGCGGAGCATCTCGAGGTCCGCGCTCCGGTCCCGGCCCGCCGTCGTGAGATAGTTGCCCACAACGATGGAGTTGGCGCCGGCGGCGAAGATCTCGCCCTGACGCTCTTTGAACATTGCTTCGCGGCCTCCCGCGACCATGATCCGCTCCGCGTCGGGAAGCATCGTCCGCGTCAGGGTGATGAGCTCCAGCGCCTCCTCCACACTCAGCGGGTTGGGGGAGAGGGGCAGCGCCGGGTTGTGATGGTAGAAGTTCACGGGCACCGACACCGGCTTCAGCGAAGCGAGCGCCTCAAGCATCGAGATCCGGTCCTCCCGGCTCTCCCCCATCCCGAAAATTCCTCCCGAGATCAGCTTCAGGCCCGCGCGGTTGACGTTTTCGCAGGTCTCGTACCGCTCTTTCCAGCCGTGGGTGGTGCAGATTTTCGGATAGAAGGCTTCGGAAGTCTCCAGGTTGTGGTTGTAGGCTTTGACCCCGGCGGCCTTGAGCGTCTGCAGCTGCTCCAGCGACGCCGTCCCGTTGCAGGCGATGAGACGCAGCCGCGGTACCGCCGCGCTGACGGCTCGGGCCGCTTCGCAGACAAACGCCAGGGTCCGCTCGTCCAGCCCCTTGCGCGCCGTGACCAGGCAAAACCCCAGCGCCCCGGCCGCCGCCGCTGCCCGCGCCTCTTCGACGATGTCGCCGATCGGCTTCTGGACGTACCGTTCAATGTCCGCCTTGTAGCGTACGCTCTGGGAGCAGAATTTGCAGTCCTCGTTACAGGTCCCGCTGTTGATGTTGCAGATGGCGCAGAGAAAAATTTTCTGACTCATATTTCCTACTTTATATCTAGAGACGCTCGAAACTGAAGTGCTGCGCTTCAAACTGCAGCGCCTCCAGAGACCGGGTGTAATAGGTGACGCGGAACGCCTCGGGCGTCACCTCGAGCATCGCACACTCCGAGAGGGGTTTGTTGCGGGCGCACGCTTCGCCGGGGTTGAGGAACAGGGTCCCGTTTTTAAAATCGCACTCGAAGGTGTGGGTGTGTCCGAACAGCACCACTTCGGTATCGGCACTCATGTAGAAGGGGAGATGCATCAGCTTGAAGCGGGTGTTCGCCAGCTTGAAATAGTGCGGCTCCTGCACGAGGTTGTAGCGGTTGTGGTAGGGTACCAGCGACGCGTCGTTATTGCCGTAGACGGCAACGTAGCGCCGCCCCGAAAGCTTTAACTGCTCCAGGGTTTCAGTCGTGCCGATGTCGCCGGCATGCACCAAAAACTCCGCCCCTTCGTTAAGAAGGTGGTCGATCGCCTTTTGCGAGCGGCCGCTCTTCTTGTGGGTATCGGAGAGGATGCCGATTTTCATCGTTACTCTCCGGCCTCTTCCACCGGCGTGCGGTTTTTGCACTTGATGCACTCGTAGACCTCTTTGTTGCGGTAGGTCCGGTGGGCCAGCACACCGTCGCATCCCGCCTGGTCACACTTCTTCTGCGTCGGTTCGAACTTGGAGATGAATTTGCATTTTGGGTAGTTTTCACATCCCCAGAACGCGCCCCGGCGCGAGGTCCGCCAGATCAGCTTGCCGCCGCAGTCGGGGCAGGGAACGGCCGACACCTTCTGCTCTTCGAGGGACTTGGTGTTTTTACACTTGGGGTAGCCGCTGCAGGCGAGGAACTTCCCGTTGCGGCCGTTTTTGACCACCATGGGGCTGCCGCACTTTTCACACACCTCGTCGGTCGTTTCGACCGGGGCCGCCGGCTGCTTCTCCGCCGGATCTTCGCCTTCGGCGACGACCTGCTCGGTATATTTGCATTTGGGGAATCCGCTGCAGGCGATGAACTCGCCGTAGCGACCCGAGCGCAACAGCAGTTCCGAACCGCACTCTGGACAGTTCCGCCCGAGCGGTTTGGCCATCTTCCGGCTCTTGATCGCCTCTTTGCCCGCTTCGATCTTCTCCATGAAGGGGAAGTAGAAGTCGTGCAGGACCTTCTGCCAGTCTTTCCCCTCGTCGGCGATTTCGTCAAGCACCTCTTCCATGTTCGCCGTGAAGTTGGCGTCGACGATCTCCGGGAAGTGCTGCTCGAGCACCTCCGTCACCGTAAAGGCGATCTCCGTCGGCACGATCTGCCGTTTTTCGATGGCAATGTAGTTGCGCGCCTGCAGGGTGGAGATGGTCGGTGCGTAGGTCGACGGCCGGCCGATCCCTTCGGCTTCGAGCTTTTTAATGAGGCTCGCTTCGGAGTAGCGTGCCGGGGGCTCGGTAAAGTGCTGGTTCGGCTGCAGCGAGGAAATTTCAATCGGCTGCCCCTGCTCCAGTGCCGGCAGCAGTTTGTCCTTGTCGTCACTTCCGAGCACCTTGTAAAAGCCGTCGAAGAGCAGTTTGCGGCCCGTCGCACGGTATTCGGCGGTCGTACCGACGAAGGTGATGCTCTGCTGCTCGAAGAGGGCATCTTTCATCTGACAGGCGAGAAAGCGCTCGTAGATCAGGCGGTAGAGCTTCAGCTCGTCGGGCTTGAGATACTGTGCCGCCAGCTCCGGGGTGAACTCCAGCATCGTCGGGCGGATCGCCTCGTGGGCCTCCTGGGCACCCTTCGCCTTCTTGCCGTAGCTTTTGGGCTTCGGCGGAAGATAGTTGTCGCCGAAGCGCTTGGCGATGGTGTCGCGGGCGGCGGCCACCGCTTCGGCGGCCATGTTCAGTGAGTCGGTACGCATGTAGGTGATGACACCGGAGACGCCGGAGGGGGTTTTAACCCCTTCGTACAGGGCCTGCGCGAGCATCATCGTCTTCTTCGGGGAGTACCCGAGCTTTGACGATGCGGTCTGCTGCAGGGTCGAGGTCATGAACGGCGGCGGCGTCTTGGAGGTGCGCTGCTTCGTCTCGATCTCACCCACGCGGAACTGCTGCTGCCGGATGCTGGCGACGATCGCCTCGGCCTGCGCCTGGGTCTTGATGGAGAGTTTCTCCATCTTTTCACCCTCGTAGCCGACCAGCTGCGCTTCGATGTCCGGCGCGAAGGCGGTGTCGATGGTCCAGTACTCTTCGGGAACGAAGGCCTTGATCTCCCGCTCACGGTCGACGACGATCTTCAGCGTGGAGGACTGCACCCGGCCGCCGGAGAGCCCCTTTTGAATCTTGGAGCTGAGCAGCGGGGAGAGCTTGTAGCCGACGACGCGGTCGAGCAGACGGCGGGTCTGCTGAGCGTTGACCCGGTCCATGTCGATGCTGCGGGCCGTCTCCAGCGCATGTTCGATCGCCGTTTTGGTGATCTCGTGAAAGACGATGCGCGGCAGCGCATCGGGATCTTTCTTGATCGCATGGGCGATGTGCCAGCCGATCGCTTCCCCCTCGCGGTCCTCATCGGTCGCGATGTAGATGGTATCGGCCTTTTTCGCCAGATCCTGGATCTCTTTCACCGTGGCGGCGTTTTCCTTGGCCACCCGATACTCGGGGATCAGCTCTTCGCCCTCCACCTTGATACCGAAACGGGACTTCGGAAGATCCCGGATATGCCCCTTGGAGGCGATAACTTCGTACCCTTTGCCCAAAAAGTTCTTAATGGTCCGCGCCTTGGCAGGCGACTCGACGATAATCAGTTTCAAACAGTTTCCTATATATATAGTATGCGGTCTAAAAAACGAAAGTGTAGCAGAAAAGTTTGCAAATCATCTGAAATGTTTCGCCACCCCCGCCACGGCTTAAGCTTACGGACGCCCTCGGAGCGAACCGGACCCGGGAAAATAAAATTTTTCCGTAAAAGTGTTAATCTTTTTTCTCCACCTGCCGATTTAGTTTGTAATCAGCAAGGACGCTGAAAAAACTAAAGAGCTTCGAGCTCTTTCGATAAAAGGATTTATCATGGGTTTCAGAATTAACACGAACATTGCGGCGATGAACGCCCACATGTACGCACAACGCACAAACCTTGGTCTTGACAAAAGTCTTGCAAGCCTGAGCTCCGGTCTTCGCATTAACAAAGCGGCAGACGACGCTTCCGGTATGGCGATTGCCGACAGCCTCAAACAGCAGTCTCAGGGCCTTAGCCAAGCAATCAACAATGCAAACGACGGTATCGGTGTTGTTCAAACGGCTGACGGTGCACTCGACGAGTACATCAACATCGTTAACACCATCCGTACCAAAGCCATCCAGGCTGCTTCCGACGGTCAGAATACTGATTCACGTGCTGCAATCCAGCGCGACATCGACCGCCTGCTCGAAGAAGCGCAAAACATCGCGGCTACGACTTCGTTCAACGGTCAGACACTGCTTAACGGCGGCTACCAGGATAAAGCGTTCCATATCGGTGCCTACTCCGGCGAAACCGTTAACATTTCTGTTGAAAACACACAGACTGACAACGTTGGTCAATTTGCCATCGGTGACGGTACAACTGCAGTTGCTACAGGTGGTACAGGCCGTACAGGCACACTCGTCGCAACTGATAGTGATGGGGTTCAAGTAACAGGTACCGCTACGATTGCATCAGGTGCTACAAGTCTTAAAGCTGCTCAAGCGATTGTTGACAAATTCAACGCTGCATCGCAAACAGCAAATTCTGACATGCGCGCCAGTGTCATTGAAACCGCAACTGCCGGCGAATACTCTATTCGCATTGATGCAGGCGACTCCTTTACAGTCGATACAAGTGCCGCAGCAGATGGCACTGTAGCAAGCGGAACCAAAGGTACGACAAATACCCTGGATACTGTAGATGTCACAACCCGCGCCAACGCGGAAAAAGCGATCATCATCACCGACTACGCTCTGAAAGAGCTGGATGCGGTTCGCTCCGACATCGGTTCCGTTCAGAACCAGCTTGAGTCTACCATCCGTAACATCTCCGTTACTCAGGTAAACGTCCAGGCTGCCGAGTCTCAGATCCGCGACGTCGACTTCGCCGCAGAATCTGCAAACTTCTCAAAACTGAACATCCTTGCCCAGTCCGGCTCTTACGCCATGTCTCAGGCAAACGCGGTTCAGCAAAACGTCCTCCGTCTGCTCCAGTAGTAAACGGTCCGCGTTTCTCCGATGCCCTCCGGGGCATCACTCTTCTCTGACATTAGCACTTTTATATTTCTATATGTTCGCCCTCTTTTTGCTCTAGGCATGGCATTTGCTTCTGACCCTCTAGCAATATAAAAGCGTTACCGCCCCGGAGTTACCGTGATCGACATTGAACAGCGCGCCGTCGCCACCTACCAGAACAATCTGGTCTATTTTGCCGCCCACCACCCGGCACTCGCCCGAAAACTGCAGGTTCTGCAGCAGGCGATCGAATCGGGGCACTACCCCGAGCATTACGCCCTGGAGTACGTCGGGGACTATTTCGACGTCAAATCCCTCGCCGACGGTTCCTTCCTCTATGGCAGCAGCAGCGCTGCCCATGCGGCAGCGGCGGCGGATTCGGTCTCGTTTAAAAAGAACGAATCCGCGATCGAAACCCTCTACAATTTCCCCTATACCCGGGCCAACGTCGAAGATCTCGACAAACTGAGCATCATCAACTCCCACCTGGTGGGCACCGCTCCCGTCGTCCGGTTCGTCAACGAACAGACCGCCGGTCGCGACACCATGAAGAAAATCTACAAATTCATCTTTTTCGGCGTCGGGCTGGGGGTGCATCTCGGTACCATTCACGAAAAAATCTCCGCCGACAGCTATCTTGTCATCGAGGAAAATCTCGAACTCTTCCGGCTCTCCCTGTTTGTCACGGACTACGCGGCCCTGGGAGCAAAATCGCGGCTCTTCTTTTCCGTTATGGACGCTCCCGGCGATTTCAAAATCACCTACAACCTCTTCGCCGAAGACATGCTCATCCGCAACAGCCACCTGAAGTTTTACCTGCTCTCCGACGCCTACGCTCCGAAAATCAAGCAGATTCAGAACTTCGCCGTTACCCAGTCCTACCTGATGTACCCCTACAGCTACCTGCTGCACAAAAACCTGCGCATCAGCCGGGCCATCGAAAAAGGGTACCGCTTTCTCAATATTCTCAAGCCCTTTGATCCTACTCCGTTCGCGCAAAAGCCTGTTCTCTACCTGGCTGCGGGACCGTCGCTCGCGCGCAATATCGCGTGGGTCCGGACCCATCGGGACCGCTTCGTCGTCGTCGCGGTCTTTATGATCTGTCCCCGGCTTGAGGCGGCCGGCATCGTTCCGGACATCGTCATTCATGTCGACGAAAACAGCCCCCCGGTACGGAAAACGGTCGACAGACTCCGGGACAAAACCTATCTGGCGTCATCCCTCTTTATCCTGGCGGCAAGTGCGCCGCTGGAACTTTTTGAAACTATCGTTCCCAGGGAACAGGTTTTCCTTCTGGAGGATCGGACCCGCTACAAAAAAGATCACGGGCACATCGAATTCTTCAGTGTCGGCGAAGTCGGTTACGCGCTCTCGCTGATCCTGGGAGCCCGTGAACTCTATCTGCTGGGACTCGACCTTGCCGTCGACCAGGCAACGGGAAAGACCCACACCGAAGGTCACGCCACCGAGGATGCCATCGACATGGAACGCTCCGGCAACGACCCGGAAACCTCCGGATCGCTGCGGGGTACGGTATTTCAGACGAAGGGCAACCGGGGAGCTTCCGTCGCCACCACTCCCCTCTTCGACGCATCGGTCCACAAGGTCAACGACTACACCCGGACCTATAAAAAAGAGGACCAGACCGTCTTCAATCTCGGAGACGGCGCCTTCTTTGAAGGTACGCTGCCCGCCGTCGCCGAAACGGTCGACACCGGAACGTACCCCGTTATCGACAAACCTCTCTTGCGCACGGAGCTCCGTACCGTGCTTGATGCACACGCTTCGAACCGGCTAAGCGATACGGAAAATGATGATCTCCTCGTCCGAAAAAAAGAGATTCAAAAAAAAGCCAAACTTATCGAACGGTTTTCGCGGCAGCCCGTCAAAAACCTCGACGATTTTCGCACCCGTTTCATCAAACTTGTCGAAGAACTAATCAGGCCGGTACGCCCGGACCTCATCGAGAACAGCGACATTTTCTGGAACTATTTTCATAATGTGGGCGGCCACATCGGAAACCTGCTCAATACCGATGGTACAGAAAAAAAAGGGTGTGTCGCTCAGGAGCTGCAGAACGTTTTGATCAGGCAATTGCATAAACTGCTGCACGGTTTCGGGCGACTCGCCTTCAACTACATCAATGGTAAAAAATATTTTAATGCCAATGGTTACACCACTCTTCAAGACGACGTACTCGCTCCTCTTTTCAAAGCGATCGACATCTCTCAGATCGATACGCTTTATGCAATCGAACGACTAAAACTGGAACGCGATACCGACACACGGCGGCTTTCATCAGAACAGACTGCCAAAACCCTCGCATTCCTAGCCATCGATGAGCAATGTTACGACAGTGCTTTTCTCCACTTCGTCCACACTCTCCATAATCGCTTTCCCGATGCACAGCTTTGTATGCTACACCCCAGCAAAACCCCTTCGAGGCATGTCGTCGATATGCTTTCCAAAGCAGGCCTTACCGGTCAATTTGTCCATTTTGAAAGCCTTTACGACGTCAACCGAAATGCTACCGTGTTTCTTTTCTCACAAGCCCTCCTCTCCTCCGTGCTCTTCAGGCATCTCAAGAGTAATATGATCAAATACTGTGACAATATTTTTACCTTGCAGTTCACACCAGCCTATCTAGGAAAGACGCTCTCCGCTCTCGATGAAGAAACCGGCAACGCTCAGGCAAAACATCCCGAACGCTTCGGACATACACAAGACGAACTCGCAATGGCCCGATACAACATCTTTCGCCTTAACCTTCAAAAGGCGTTGAAACGCTGCATACCAGACTGGTCTGTATCCGATGACGCCGCATTGTTCGATCTCGCGCATTACGACTGCTGTCGTTTCGCCCTTGACCATCGCGACTTCAGATACTATTTCCATACCCTGCGTCAACAGGGATATAGGTGATTTTATGACCCAGGTAACCAAAACTTATTTACCCGATCCCGAAAAGTACAAACGCTACATCGACGCCATTTTCGCCTCGGGCTGGGTGACCAACAACGGCCCGCTGGTGCGCGAACTCGAAGCGCGCCTGGAAGCCTACCTGGGGGTCAAGCACCTCATCCTCGTCTCCAGCGGCACCGCCGCCCTTGAGGTGGCCTACCGGGTGCTGGGACTCAAAGGCGAGGTGATCACCACCCCCTTCAGTTTCGTCGCCACGACCAGCTCGCTGATGGCCAACGGCCTCGCGCCGCGCTTTGCCGACATCGACCCGCGAAGCTTCAACATCGATCCCGAACGTATCCTCGAACGCATCTCCCCGGAGACCTCCGCCATCGTCCCCGTCCACGTCTTCGGCAACGGCTGCGACGTCGAAGCGATCGGGGAGATCGCCCGCGCGCACGGCCTCAAAGTCGTCTACGACGCGGCCCACGCCTTCGGGGTTCGATGCGGCGGGAAAAGCCTCCTCGAACACGGCGACATCTCGACCCTGAGTTTCCACGCGACGAAGATCTTTCATACCGTGGAGGGGGGCGCCCTGGTGACCGACGACGACGAACTGGCCCAAAAAGCGCGCTTCTTCAGGAACTTCGGCATCCAGGGCCCCGAGTCCATCCCCGCCCTGGGGGTCAACGCCAAGATGAACGAATTCGAAGCGGCGATGGGGCTATGCCTGCTCGACGACATGCCCGCCATCCTCGACGGCAGGCAGCGGGTTTACGAGCGCTACCGAGACGCCCTCGAAGGGGTCGTGCAGATGCAGGCGCGGCGCGGCGACTGCACCCGCAACTACAGCCACTTTCCCGTCGTCTTCGAGAGCGAAGCCGTGCTCAAGCGCGTCGAAGCGGCCCTGCACGCCGTCGACGTCGTTCCCCGCCGCTACTTCTACCCCTCCCTGGACACCCTGGAGTATATCGTGCCGCCCCAGCCCATGGAACTCTCGCGCCGGCTCTCCGAGCGCATCCTCTGCCTCCCCCTGCACGACCGGCTCGATGCCAAAATCCAGGAAAAAATTATCGCGACCGTGACGTCGTCGCTATAGGAGCAAGCATGGAAACCTACGATCACGACGCCATTTTGGAACACTGGAACTCCCAGACGGTGGAGTCGATGTACGACAAACACCTGCTCGAAGGCGAGATCTCCCTCATTTCGCGCTTCATCCCCCCGGGGACGAAGCTGCTCGACGCCGGGTGCGGAGAGGGCGAGGGGACGCTGGCCTACGCGCAGATCGAGGGAGTCGACGTCTGCGGAGCCGACTTCTCCGACACGCGCCTGAAAAAGGCCGCCGAACGGCTGAGACACTGCGCCAACGTGCGCCTGGAGAAGGTCGACTTCACCCGTCCCTACGAGCTCGAACGCGATTTCGACGTCGTCGTTTCCCAGCGCTTCTTGATCAACATCACCGACTGGGAGCTGCAACGCAGGATTTTGACGAATCTTCTGGGGCTGCTCAGACCCGGGGGGCTTCTGGTGCTCATGGAGGGGTGCGTCCAGGGCACGGCGGAGCTCAACCGCTTCCGGGGCCTGATGGGCCTGGCCGAGATCGCCGCCCCCTGGCACAACCGCTTCCTCGACGACGAAGCGCTCAAAGCCTTCATGGAGGCGCAAGAGGCGCGCCTGGAGTGCGAGGACGGCCTGGGGAGCTACTACCTGCTCACCCGCGGGGTGCGCCCCCTCTTCGACGCCGACCTGGGGTGGGACAGCCCCTTCAACCGCATGGCGGCCCAGCCCGAGGTCGACGCCCTGCTGGGGCTCAACGGGCGCTGCTCCCGGGTCAAACTTTGGGCCTTCCGCAAAGGCGCGCGATGACGCCGCAGCCGCTCCGCTCCGACGCCAGGGTCTTTTGCATCTCCATGCAGCGCACCGGGACCACCTCCTGCGGAAAGTTCTTCCGCGACTTCGGCTTCCGCTGGTCGGGGTGGCCCGACGACAAGGCGCTGGGCTGGTCGCAGGCCTGGTACGAGGGGGATTACGAGGCGATCTTCTCCTCCGAGGCCTTCCAGGCGGCCAACGCCTACGAGGACTCCCCCTGGTTCGCCCCCGGCTTTTTCAAAATCCTCTACCACCGGTTCCCCGGCGCGAAATTCGTGCTTTTCACCCGCGACGAAACGGCGTGGTTCGACTCCATGCTCAGCCACTCCGGCGGCGACGTCATCGGGGCGACGCAGGTCCACTGCAAGCTCTACCGCCGGGAGGCGGAGTACTACGACCTGGTCGCGAGAGGGCTGCTCGACCCGGCAACGCAAAACCGCCTGCAGGGCCCCAAGCAGATGAAACTTCACGGCATGGCGGAGCATTACAAGGCCCTCTACCGGCTCCACACCCTCGAAGTGCGGGAGTTCTTCGAACGGCACGCCCCGGAGGCGCTGTGCGTCCTGGAACTCGAAGACGAAACGAAATGGCGCAAACTCGGCGCCTTCCTGGGCGTCGACGTCCCCTCGGGGTACGCCAGCCACGAAAACCGTTCCGGGGGCGGGAGATGACCGACAGGGACGAAGCGCGGATCGTCCGCGACTGGCCGCCGGAGACGGAAGCGCCGCTGGTCAGCGTCTGCTGCATCGCCTACAATCACGCCCCCTTCATCGAAAGCGCCCTCGCCGGGTTTTGATGCAAGAGACGACCTTCGCCTTCGAGGTTCTCATCGGCGACGACGCCTCGGCCGACGCCACCGCCGAGATCGTCGAACGCTACGCCCGCGCCTACCCCCGCATCGTCAAGCTCCGGCGCAACCCGCAAAACCTCGGCCTGATGCGCAACTTCAACGCCACCCTCTCCCGGGCCCGGGGGCGCTACATCGCCCTGTGCGAGGGGGACGACTACTGGACCGACCCGCGCAAGCTGCAAAAACAGGTCGATTTCCTCGAGACCCACGAAGGCTACAGCGGCTGCGGCCACAACGCCCGGCTCCTCCAGGAGAACAAATACACCCGCCACTTCAGCACGGTCCCCTCGGGGGACCTGCATCTCGAAGCGTTCCTGCGCCAGCGCCCCTTCCACACCGCTTCGTTCCTCTTCCGCTCCAAGATCGTCCGGGAGCATCCCCTCCCCGACGACATCCTCTCCGGGGACCGGGCGCTCTTCTTGCTCGTCGCCTCGCAGGGGAGCGTCCGCTACATGGACGAGACGATGTGCGTCTACCGCAAACACGCCGGCGGGGTCTCGAACTGGGTGACGGGGGCCATGCTCGAAAAAGACCTCGTGCTGCCCCGCTGGTTCCGCACGGTCCGCGGCGACTTCCCCAGCCGGCGGCTAAAGGCCTACATCCACGAGTCCATCGTGCGCTACCCCTCCGGGGAGGCCCTCGGTATGCGACTCAAACACGGATGGCGCTACCTCTGCCACTCCTTCTCCTTCTTCCCGGAGAACATCCCGACCCTGCTGCCCATGCTCCGGCACCTGGCCTCCTGCGCCCGGACCGAACGCTCCGGCGCCGATCTCCGGCGCCCGCGCATGGCGCGAAACGAGAAAACCATGCCCACATCCGCCCCGACCGTCGACATCGTCCTGCCGGTCTACAACGCCCTGGAGGACGTCAAGAAGTGCCTCGACTCCCTCTACCGCCGCCGCACCCGCGACTTCCGCCTCGTCGTCATCGACGACTGCAGCGACGACGAAACCCGGCGCCACCTGGAGGCCGAAGCGGCCGCGCGGGGCTTCACCCTGGTGAGAAACCCCGAAAACCTACGCTTCACCAAGAGCGTCAACAAGGCCCTGGCGCTGTGCGACGCCGATTACGTCATCTTGCTCAACAGCGATACCGTAGTGACGGAACGCTGGATCGAAAAGATGCTCGCATGCTTCGAAAGCGACCCGCGCATCGGCATCGTCGGCCCCCTCTCCAACGCCGCAAGCTGGCAGACGGTCCCCGTCCGCGACGACACGGAAAACCACTGCTTCCTCGTCAACGAGCTTCCCGAGGGCTACGACGTCGACGACATGGGGCTGCTCGTCGAGACCCTTTCGTTCCGGCGCTACCCGAAGGTCCCCTCCGTCAACGGCTTTTGCTACGCCATCTCCCGCAGCGTCATCGACGCTATCGGCCATCTCGACGAAGAGGCCTTTCCGACGGGCTACGGTGAGGAGGACGACTTCTCCGTCAGAGCCCGGGACGCGGGCTTCGAGATCGCTGTGGCCGACGACGTCTACATCTACCACGCCAAGTCCAAGAGCTACACCCACGAAATCCGCAAGGTCCTCACCAAAGGGGGGCGCAAGGCCCTCGACGCCAAACATGGAAAAGAGCGGATCGACCGGCTCATCGCCGACTGGAAAAGCGAGCCCGGCCTCCACGCCATCCGCGCGACCCTCACCTCCTACCTGCACCCCGCCTCGAACAACAAGAAGGTCGTCTACACCGCCATCTTCGGACGTTACGACAGCATCCTTGAACCCGAGTACGTCAACCCCGACTGGGATTACGTCTGCTACACGGACGATCCCGGCCTCACCTCCGAAACCTTCACGATAAAACACGTTGAGCCTGTCTTCGATCATCCGACGAAGAATGCCCGAATGGTCAAACTGTTGGCGCACCTATTCCTGATCGGCTACGACCACTCCCTCTGGATCGACAGTAACGTTAAGCTTCGAGGCAGGAACATTAACCTGCTGCTCGACATCCACCGGGAAGACTGTATCGCGCTGCACCGCCACTCCATTCGAAACTGTGTCTACGAGGAGCAGGAGGCCTGTAGTGCATTATCGAAGGACCATCCCGAAACCATGCGCCGTCAGGTCGCGTCCTACCGACAGGAGGGCTACCCCGAACAGTTCGGTCTGGTTGAGTCCGCCGAAATTTTACGCAACCACAAAGATCCGAGAACCAAGCGTCTCGATGTAAGCTGGTGGAAGGAACTTAACCGTCACAGTATCCGCGACCAGCTCTCTTTCAACTACGCTTGCTGGAAAGAGGGAATTACCTTTGGCATCATGGAAGGAGAACAGTGGCTCGATCCCTATTTTCACATTTACCCGCACGGTATCCGTCGCCCACTCGCATTATCGCCACAGATCTCGGTCGCTCTAGTAACCAACGGTGAAGCACCCTCCGTGCTGGAAACGGTAGTATCAGGTCTGCGTGAAGCGACGGATTACGACGGCCTCAACCTTTGGCTAGTCGGTATGGAAGAGGTGGAGGCTGCCCGAATCAAGGCCAGGCAGTTTCAGCCTCCCTCCGGCGGCGCTTCCCTCTCCGAAACACTTAACGCCCTGGCGACGTACACGAACGACCCCTACCTCTGTATCATACATACGGATGCGGTCGTTATCGAACACAACTGGCTGCAACTACTGGTGGAAGAGCTTAACGAGAATGCTTATGCCGCGGCCGTTGGTCCCGTCATTCTCGGCGAAGACTACCACATACGCTCTGCGGCCATCCATGTGCAAGTCGACGAAGGTCGGCTTGATGCCATCATTAACAATACGCGTTTAAACACCATCGGCTTCGCATTCGCTCTTGATGCTGCCTGTATCGTTGTCAATCGCGAACGTTTTATCGAAGTTGGAGGATTCCGCCCTGACCTCTCACTGTCGATCGCCGTCATCGATTTCTGTTTCCGGTTACGCGAGCGAAACTATTCTACCCACGTGATTGGTGAAAGTCATCTGCGCGTCACATCCCCGCGCAACCGAATTTTCGAACTCGACCCTGGATACCCTGAGTTGCTTCAGCGCTGGCGCGATGCCTCTCTATGGGGAAGAAAGCAGCAACTCAACACGCTTCCGCGCAATCTCCCCCTTGACGGGCCGATAATACTTTACGGATTTGGTGCCCTGGGTGAAATGATTTATCATGCCTATAATTCTGTACATCCGGTCAGCGCTATCATTGATCAGAAAAAACATGGAGCTTCCGTCAACGGCATGCGTATTACATGTCTCGACGACCTCGAAATCTATACCCCCGATACGACATTCGTGGTGACCATCATCAACAGAACCCAGGTCCGAGAGGTTGTGGAAACCCTCCAAGCACGTTTCAAGAATCCTAGTATTTTCATCGTCAAAGACAACATCAACCTCAACAATATCATCCTTTGAAAAGGACAAAAGGAATATTATGTATCTATTCGTCACAGGAAGCCCGCGATCGGGAACCAGCGCACTCACAGAGCTGCTCTCCGCCCACGACGAAATCTCCCTGGGCATGGAGCGCTACAAGAAGCTTTACTACCTCGACAAGGTCAGCCGTGAACACTTCGAGAAAGAACGCTTCTTCAGCTACGACCCCGAGGACACCAACGTCCGCATCGAGGGGGGGCGCTACGAAGCGTTCTACCGGAGCCTCAAAGAGAAGTATAGCCGCAGCCGTTTCCTCGGGGACAAATACCCCAATCTCTTCCGCTACTACGACAAACTCGCCAACGTTTTCGGCGACGAACACACCGTGGTATATATCGTTCGCGACGTCTTCCGCGTTGCCTCCTCATGGAACGTACGAGCCCGCAAGGAGAACGACAAGTGGCCCCTGACCAACGACTATCGCGCCGCCGTGGAGAACTGGAACCTCGCCAACCGCCTCACCCTGGATTCCATGCGCAAAGGACGCCGCGTCATCGTGGCCGAGTACGAAAGGCTCTACCGCTCCGAAGGGGACGAAAGCTACCTCGAAACGCTGCTCGCCTCCATCGGCGTCGCGCCCGACGCGCCGCTCCTCGCCAAATACCGGGAACAGATCGGGGAGTTCAACGCCACCATCGAGAACAAACCCCTGACCCTCGATGCCGACGAGATCGCCTATATCGAAAGCCTCATCGACGATGCTTCCCGCGACGCCCTGCTCGAAACTTTCCACGGGGAAAAGGAGGCATAATGCACGACACGACGATCGACGACTACATCTCCGCCAACGACGTCGAGTTCATCGACTTCGGCGCCAGCAAGGGCGGCAGCATCGACTATGCCGCGAAGATCTTCGGCCGGGACTCCAAAAAGGGGATCGGCATCGACATCAGCCCCGACAAGGTGGCGACGATGACCGCCGCGGGCTACCGGGCCTTCACCGCGGACGTTTTGCAGCTGCGGCTGACGCACCCGGTGCGTTTTGTCATCATGTCCCACTTCCTCGAACACCTCGGGGGCTACCCGATGGCCCAAAAGGCCCTTTTGAGCGCCGCGGAGCTCTCCCGGGAGTTCTTCTTCGTCCAGCAGCCCTATTTCGACATGGACGGCTACTTGCTGGAACGGGGGCTGAAGTTCTTCTGGTCCGACTGGCACGGCCACACCTACGCCATGCACTCCCTGGAGTTCTACCGCATCCTGCGCGACCTTCTGCGTCAAGGCGAGATCGACCGTTTCGCCCTCTACCTCAGCACCCCCGTCCCCTTCGACGACACCATGCTCATCCCCCTGGAAGCCCCGAAGGACCAGCACCATTACGACCCGAAACTCCACGGGGAGAAGCCGGCCGTGACGCTGCCGGAACAACCCGGGCTCTACAAGGAGCTCCGGGTCCTAGCGACCAAAAACGCCGAAGCCGATTTCGACGCCCTGGAGAAACGCTTCTCCTGGGACAAGAAGATCTACGACAGCTTCGGCCGCGAGCCGAGGTGAGCCGCCCATGAACACCCCCCTGGGACATGAGCGCCACGAAGCGGCCCTCGCGCGGCTCGACGCGCTGCGCGCAAGCCGTATCGTCTGCTTCGGCGCCTCGGCGGCGGGGGCACGGGCCATCGCCTTCCTCGGAAGCGTGGGGCTCTCCCCGGACTTCGTCTGCGACAACGACCCCACCAAGGAGCGAACCGACTTTTGCGGCTACGCGGTCCGCTCACCCGACGCCCTGTTCCGCGAAGAGCCGAATCTGTTCGTCCTCATCGCCTCCATGTACCGCCGGGAGATCGCGTCCCAGCTCGAACGCTACCCGGAGATCGCGGGCAGCCTCTTCCACCTAGAGCTCTTCCCCTGGGCGCTTCTGCCCTCCTCCCTCGAACGCCCCGCCCCTGGGGTGCGGCGCCCCTCTGCCTTCAACCCCGACATCCGCCTCCTGGCCCGGTACGACGGGTGCCCGGAAGCGCGGGAGGCGGAACTCGAACAGGCGCGCGCCTTCGGCATCTCCGGTTTTGTCGATGCAGACGGCGATGCGCCGATGCGCCCAGAGTGCCTGGACTACGCCGTCTGCGCCAACCGCGCCGTTTTCGAAGGGGAATACGCCGCGCCCCTCGAACTCGCCGACGTGCCCTACAACTTCGACGCGCTCCACTACAAGCGGCTGCTGGAGGCCTACGTGATGGCGCGCTACCACCGAAATGACACCGCCCATCCCATCGTGGTGACCCCCTGGTCGCTGCTGCGCCACGCGCCCTTCCTGGAGGCGACGGCCGCCGTCCTGGACGGCGGGTGGAACACCCGCCGGGAGTTCGCCGCCACCACCCAAAACTTCGAAAAGAAACGCCCCCACGCCCTGATCTGGCACCTCTACCACGTCGAAATGTTCGACGAGATGCTCGCCGAGCTGGGCGGGCTCGCGGCAAGCTTCGACCTCTACGTCAGCCTCCCCGCGGAGTGCCCGGAAGAGACGCTGCGCCACATCGCGAAGAGCCTCCCCGAAGCCCGTCTCTTCCTTTTCGAAAACCGGGGGCGGGACATCCTGCCCTTCATTTCGCTCTTCCGCCGCATCGCCCCGCTGGGCTACGAAAGCCTCTGCAAGATCCACACGAAGCGCTCCCCCTTCCGCGCCGACGGCGCCGCCTGGGGCCGGGAGCTGCGCACGGGCCTCTTCGGGGCCGCGCCCTCCATCCCGGAACGTTTCGCGCGAAATGCCGCCGCCGGCGCCTTCGTATCGGCGTCGAACCGCCGCCTCGTAGGGCCGCACCTCGACGCCAACGGGGAGAACATCCGTTTTCTTTGCGACCTGCTCGGCATCGCCTTCCGAGACGATTTCACCTTCCCCCTGGGAAGCATGTTCTGGTGCCGTCCCGAAGCGATCGCGCAGCTCTGCGACGAACGGCTGGAAGAGCGCTACTTCGCGCTGGAGGGGGGGAGCATCGACGGGCAGATCGAACACGCCGTCGAGATGCTCGTCGGCCTGCTGATCGCTGCTAACGGGTTTACTCTGGAAGAGGTGTGACCATCGTTTTATCCAGCGGGGTCCCCGCGGGGATGTCGCACTGCGCCGGTGTGCCCAGGAGGGCGTCGTAGTATTTTGGGTGCAAGCCGTTTCCGGGGCGGATGCTGCGGACGTTTTCTTGCGTAAAGAGCTCCCCTTTTTTGACATCGCGGGAGACGAAGAGGCTGCGGGCGTACTGCTTGGACTTCTCCGTATAGTCCACGCCGCCGAGCATCTTCTCGGCGCGGCGCACGCTGCGGACCATCTCTTTCAACCCTTCGGGACTCAGGGAGAAGGCGCTGTCGGGCGTCTCGACGGCCGGGTCGGGGGTGAAGTGTTTCTCGATCACCCGCGCCCCCAGCGCCACCGCCGCCACGACCGCTTCGGTGCCCAGCGTATGGTCCGAAAGCCCCGCGACGACGCCGAAGCGCTCCGCCAGGTCGGGGATGGTGCGCAGGTTCATCGACTCCGGCGGGGCGGGGTAGGCGCTGGTGCATTTGAGCAGGATGATCTGGTCGTTGCCCGCCTTGCGGCAGGTCTGTACGGCGAGGCGGATGTCCTCCTCCCCGGCGATGCCGGTGGAGAGAATAATCGGCCTCCCCTTCGAGGCGGCGTAGGCGATGAGGGGGATGTCGGTGATCTCGTAGGAGGCGATCTTGTAGGCGGGCACCTCCAGCGATTCAAGCAGGTCGACGGCGGTGGCGTCGAAGGGGGAGGAGAAGAGGTCGATCCCCAGCGTGTCGGCGTAGGCCTTCAGCGGGGCGTGCCACTCCCATGGCATGCAGGCGCGGCCGTAGAGGTCGTAGAGATACTCCCCTTCCCAGAGGTCGCTTGCCTTGAACCAGTCGTTCTTCACGTCCAGCGTCAAGGTGTCGGGGGTGTAGGTCTGCAGCTTGATGGCATCGCACCCCGCCTCGTGGGCGACCCGCACCGCCTTTTTGGCCAGTTCGAAGTCGCGGTTGTGGTTGGCGGAGAGTTCGGCGATGATGTAGACCCGTTCCTCCAGGTCCCGTCCGGCGATGGTCATGCGTCCCCTTTCGCGCTTTGGAAGCTATATCGGCCGCCGGAGAGATCGCTCAAGTCCAACCCCGCGAATCCCTCGATGTAGCCCGCTCCCGTCCCCCGGAGTTCGGGATTGTTGTAGCCGAAAAACCCGATGCCCGAAGCCTCCGCCGCCTCGTAGTCGTTGATGGAATCGCCGATGAGGCAGGCGGCTTCGCGCCGGTAGCCCCGCGCCGCCATCAGGTCGGCGACGAGGGCCGTTTTGGGAGTCGGGGAGCCGTGAATGGAGTCGAAAAAGGCGGCGATTCCCAGGGTCTCGCAGAGCCACCGCAGCTCCTGCTCCTCCGAGCCCGAGGCGATGTGCAGCCGCACGCGGCCGTGGACCCGGCGGATGAATGCCAGGGTTTCGGGGATGATGACCGAGGGGTCGGCCAGCTCCGAGCGCATGATCTGCGAATAGCGTCCGGCGAACTCCTGCACCTTCGCTTCGGTGATCGGCGTCTGGAGCAGCGTTTCGAAAAAGTAGCGGATCTTGACGAATCGGGAGATGCCGCCGTTGATGCGGTGATAGGCGATCAGCGCTTCCACCGCCTCCGCGGGGTACCCTTCGAAAATCTGCCGGAACCCCCGGGTGCGCACCGGGACCGAGTCAATGATGACCCCGTCGAAATCAAACAGCAGCGCCTCCACGGTTCAGCGCGACTCCAGAGCCGTCACGACGGCGTGCATCCACTGATGGTTGTTGCGGAAATGGGGGGAGGAGATGATGTTGCGGTCGACGATCACGTCGGCGTCGACGTAGTCGCAGCCGGCGTTGATGAGATCGTCCTTCATCCCCTTGTAACAGGTGGCGCGGCGCCCCTTCATGATCTTCGCGGAGATCATGCTCCAGCTGCCGTGGCAGACGGAGGCGATCAGCTTGCCCGCGTCGTCCATCGCCTTGATGAACGCCAGTACCTCCGCGACCTGGCGCACCCGGTCGGGACCTTCGTGCCCTCCGGGCAGCACCACCAGATCGAAATCCTCCGCCCGCAGCGCGTCGCAGCGCAGGGTCGGTTCGAAGGGCATCCCGTACTTGCCCTTGACGGGTGTGTCCCCGGCCAGGGCCACCTCCACCGCGACGCCCGCCTCCTGAAGGCGGTAGTAGGGGTAGATGAATTCGCTGTCCTCGACGCCGTTTCCGGCAATGATCACGGCCCGTTTCATGGCTGTCGGCCTCCCTCGTTTTTGTGGATTATAACATAGTGGAACCGGTCGTTGATGCGGAAATCCCGGCGGAAATCCTCGCGCCGGAAGGAGCTGCCCACCTCGATGAGCTTCTCCCCCGCCTCGGACCAGACGTGGCGGTCGAGCACGGTGATGATGGCGTCATGCACCCCTTCCGTCTCCTCGACAAACCGCTCCTGGGTCTCGACAAAGGCGATTGTGACGCGCATCTCCCCCACCACCCGGCTGCCCAGATCCATGTAGCTTCCGGGGAAAGGGCGGCGGGACGCGGCGGATTCGTAAGCGCTGGAGCGGCCGTATGCATCGCGGTAGCGCACCAGGTCGAACTTGTCGACGGGGCTCTCGATCTCCATCAGCCAGAGCGCTTCCGCTTCGGCGTTGGAGCTTTGGTGAAACACCTTTTTCCCCAGCACCACCGCTTCGAGCGGTCCCATCTGCGTCTCCGCCGCCAGGGTCTTGCAGCGCCCCCGTCCCCCCAGTACGATCAGCGAAGTGGTCTTGGCGGGATGGGCGTGGAAAGAGGTGCGGCACCCCGGGTCGATGCGCAGCACCCAGATCGCCGCGTCGGCGTTTTCGAACAACAGGTACTCCTCCCCCCAGGGTTTGGCCACCGCGGCATCTTTGAAACACTGCGGCGGCTGCGCGGGCGTGTGCGGCAGAGTCGCGAGCAGCTCCAGGTCCGCTTCGGTGGGGGCGAACACTGAGATCATCGGGTCCGCACCTTCAAAAGCCGCAGCGCTTCCTCGACGGCTGCCGCCGCCGCTTCGCGGCTCTCCCCCGTGGCGATGACGAAGGCGGCGCGCTTGGCGCAGTCGATATAGGGTTCCACCCGCTCCCCCACCGCATAGCGCAAAAAGATCGCCTCCACCCCGGGGACCGCCCGGGCCGCCTCCAGGCCGGTGATCTCGGTGACGACCCCCGGCTCGGGCCAGAGCGAGGCGGTCTGGCCGAAGCGGTGCCGCGTGGGCTGCAGCAGGACCGGATCGAACTTCTCCTGGATGGCGGTGAGGATGGCGGCTTTGAGAACCTGTTTGCCGGTGCTGCGGGGTACGAGGTACTGACAATCGAATCCGCCGGAGTGGCGCACCGTCATCTCGATGACCCGGGGGCCCTCGGCCGTGACCATGGTGTCGAGTTTCACCGCCCCGGCGTCGATGCCGAGGTCCGCGGCCAGCTCCTCCGCCAGATCGTACAGTGCCTCTTGCGTCGGACCGTCGAGCCGGGTGGGGTGCAGCAGCCCCGTCTCCACCGGGAAGCCCCCCTCGAAAGTGAAGGCGCGGTCGGTGATGAAGCCGCGGTGGAAAGTACCCTCGATGTCAACAAGGCACTCCACCGTCTGCTCCGCCCCCTGCCAGCACTCCTCGACCAGCAGCAGCGGGTACTTTTCCAGATCTTCGGCGATGAACGCCAGCAGGGCCTCGCCGTAGGCGTCGAATATCTTCATGTCCCGGCTGCCGGAGTTGTTGACGGGCTTGACGATGACCGGGTAGGGCAGCTGGGCCAGCGCTCCTTTTTTTTCCTCCAGATCATCCGCGGTGAGCGTCACGAAGGCGGGAACGGGGTAGCCAAGCTCCGCGAGCCGTTGGCGGAAGCGGTGCTTGTTCTTGGTGACGTCGGCGGCCTCGGGAGAGACCCCTTTGAGCCCCAGCTGCAGGTTCATCGCCGCCATCGTCTCCGGGGCGTCGATGCCCGCGGCCAGCACCCCGGCGATGGGTAGTTCCGGGTGGTCGCGCAGGTAGGCCAGATGCCCCCCGACGTCGAAGATGTCCAGAGGCACGAAAAGGTCCGCAAAAGCGCGGGCGACGCATTCGGGATTGCGGTCGCTGACGATCGTCTTCAGCCCCAGCGCGTTGGCCTCTTCGATGAGGGGAATCTGCAGCTGCCCGCCGCCGATGACCCAGAGGTATCTCATGACATCGCCTTCATGGCCAGCGCGGTGCGGTTGGGCCGGAAACGGAGTTTCGCCAGCTCCCTGCCGACCCGCGGGCCGTTGGTTTGGAGATAGTGTAGCGTATTTCGCAGGTCGCGGAAGCTGACGCGCTCCAGGGTCGTGCGCAGCCTTCGCCGTTTGAGGTAGCGGACGATCCCCTCCTGGTTCGATGCGACGGGGAGGTTGACGAAGGGTTTGCCCAGCGCCATCGCCTCGAACAGGGTGCCGCCGCTGGCGGTGACGACGAGGTCGTGCGCCGCCATCAGCTCCGCCATGGCGTTAGTGTCCCTAACGACGCGAAATCCCTGTGAAATTCCCTGTTTCGCGAGGGTTTGCGATTTCGGGTTGGCCGAGGTCGTTACGACGGTTATTGTCCGTTTGGGGTCCATGCGTTTCAAGAGCCGGGCCAAAACGGCGGAGCGCCGTTTCACGTCCGACCCCCCGAGGGTGACCAGCACACGGCGCATCGGCCGGCGGCGGACGCGGCGGCGGGGAGGTGCCAGGAAACTGCGTTCGAGGAGTGTGTAGGCACTGCCGCACAGCACCCGGCATCCCTCGGGCACCAGGCCGCGGTAGGCTCCGGGTCGCACCTGAAGCCCGTGATTGAGTACGGCATCGGCATCATGGCGGCGAAAGGTGTCGTCGAAGACCAGGAGACGCAGCTCCAGGGCCGCCCGGATCTGCCGCTCCTGCGCTTCGCCGATGCCGTAATGGTCCAGCACCAGCCAGTCGTAGCCGTCGGCATGCATTATCAGCGTCCCGATCTCCGGATCTTCCAGCCGATACAGGCCGTAACCGCGTTCGCGGATGATGTCCGCAAGGTAGACGGGCAGTTCGTACACGGCGAAATCGACCGCAAACCCGACGGCGTCGAGCTGGGCCGCCAGCACCAGGTCGCGCATCACGTGACCGACGCCGATCGCCGGGGAGGCGTCGCAGCGGATCAATACCCTAAGCGCCATTTTCGGGTGCCTTCTTCTGTTCCACATGGCGGTTCATCTCCGGGATCTCCGGGTGCGCTTCGAGGAACGCGATCAGTTCGGGGTAGGCAAAGCCGCTCTCGCACCCCAGCCCTTCGTAGACGGCGCAGATGACCCGGAAGTCGTCCGGCTCGTCGAGGGTGAGGCGGTAGTGCGAACGGTCCGCCCCGGCATCGTAGGTTCCGATCTTCAGCTCCGAACGCCGGGTGGTGTGGAGATAAGGAGTGACGTGTTCGCGCTCGTAAGGCGTCGTCGCCTCCCGATGGGCCCTTTCGAGAAGATCGAAACCAAACACCTCCGTATCCATCCCCCTCGGAAACCCGCTGTGCGTTCCGGCGGAGAGGTAGTCGTAACCGCCTGCGCGGTAGCGGGCGATCGCCCCGGCGGTGATCTCCGGGTCGATCAGCGGACAGTCGCTGGTGCAGCGCACCACGATGTCGCCGGAGCGGGCGCCGAAGTGCCGGGCCGCAAGATAGTAGCGCTCCAGAACGTTCTCCGTACTCCCTCGGAAGCAGCGTACTCCCAGCCGTTCGCAAAGCGCGACGATGGGCGCCTCGCTGCCGTCGTCGGTGGTGGCGATCACGATCGCTTCGCGCAGCGGTTCCAGCCTTCGGATCATCCACTCAAGAACCGAAATACCGCACACCTCGAGCATCACCTTCCCCGGAAGCCGGGTGGAGGTCATGCGGGCCTGAATGATCAGGAAGAGCCGCTCCATCAGAAGCTGCACCCGCGGTAGCGGTACTCCCCGACGACCTCCAACAGCGTGTCGGCCACGAAAGCGGCATCGGCGTCGCTCATCTTCTGGTGGCAGGGGATGGAGAGCTCGGAGCGGTAGAAATCCTCGGCGACCGGGAGGCTCTGCCGACCGAAACGGGCCTCATAGAAGCTGTTTTTGTAGATCGGCTTGTAGTGCACCTGCACCCCGATGCCCCGTTCATGCAGCGCGGTGAAGATATCCTCTTTGGGACAGTGCAGCGCCGGGTCAAGCAGGATCGGGTAGAGGTGCCGGGAGCTGGTGTCTCCCTCCGGAATCGGGAGCGTCATGAAGAGTTTTTCATCTTTGAACCGCGCGTCGTAATACTCGGCGATCTCGTTGCGCCGCGCGATGAAGGCATCCACCTTCCTGAGCTGGGAACGCCCCAGCGCCGCGGCGAAGTCCGTCATGCGGAAGTTGAAGCCCATCGCGGACATGTCCGAGTTCCAGTGCCGTTTTTTGACAATGCCGTGAGAGCGCACCAGCCGCAGCGTTTCGGCGAAGGCGCCGCTGTCGGTGACCACGGCGCCCCCCTCTCCCGTGGTGAAGGGCTTGATGGCATGGAAGCTGAAAACCGTCATATCCGCCAGGGTACCGACCTTTCGGCCGCGGTAACGGCTGCCGAAAGCGTGGGAGGCGTCATCGATGATCACGATGCCGTGACGGTCGGCGATCTCGCGCAGCGCCTCCATCTCGACGCTTTTACCGGCAAAATCGACGGGAACGATCGCTCTGGTGCGCGGCGTGATCGCCCGCTCCACGAAACGCTCGTCGATGTTGCCGTCAAGTTTGACGTCGCAAAAAAGCGGTACCGCGCCGTGGGCGACGGCCATGTTGGAGGTGGCGACGAAACTGACGGGAGTGGTGACGATGGCGTCCCCCTCTCCGATGCCCGCGGCGGCATAGGCCCCATAGAGCGCCGAGGTGGCGGCGTTGAACACGACGGCATGCTTGACGCCGACGTAGGCCGCGATCTCCGCTTCGAAGGCCGCGACCTCATCCCCCTGGGTCAGATGGGAGCTTTTCAGGGCCGCGACGACGGCTTCGATGTCGGCGTCGTCGATACTTTGCGTGCTGTAGGGAATCATTTCTCGTCGGAACGGCTCTCGGCAACCTTGCACAGGAACTGCGCTGCATCGAGCCACTCGGTGTTGTTGCTGGAGTTATATTCAAAACCCTGGGGCACCGGCCGTCCCTGTTCGCCTTTGGGGTTGACCGTATAGTCGATGACACGGCTGAACTGGATGGTGGGACGGATGACGAAATGGTCGTCGAACTCCAGGGTGAGGTGGGAGTCGTCCTCGGGACACATCACTTCGTGCATCTTCTCGCCGGGCCGGATGCCGACGATCCTGTGGGGAAGCCCCGGGGCGATCGCCCGTGCCATGTCGATGATCTTCATGGAGGGGATTTTCGGCACGAAGGTCTCGCCGCCCTGCATCCGCTCGAAGCTTTTAATGACGAAATCGACCCCCTCCTGTAGCGTGATCCAGAAACGGGTCATCGCCTCGTGGGTGATCGGAAGTTCCGTCGCTCCCCCCGCGATAAGCTTTTCGAAAAACGGCACGACGGAACCGCGGGAGCCCAGTACGTTACCGTAGCGCACGACGCTGAACTGCAGGTCCGCCCCGCCGGTAACGTTGTTGGCGGCGATGAAGAGTTTGTCCGAAGCGAGTTTGGAGGCGCCGTAGAGGTTCAGCGGCGATGCGGCTTTGTCGGTGGAGAGGGCGATGGTTTTGCCGATCCCTTTGCGCAGACAGGCGTCGATGACGTTCTGCGCGCCCATGATGTTGGTCTTGATGCACTCCATGGGGTTGTACTCGGCGATGGGAACGTGTTTGAGGGCCGCGGCGTGAACGACGTAATCAACCCCGTCCATCGCCTTTTCAAGACGGGGGAGATCCCGCACGTCGCCGATGAAGTAGCGCATACACTTGTCGTCGAACTGCTGCGCCATCTCGTACTGTTTAAGCTCGTCCCGGGAGTAGACGATAATCTTCTTCGGATCGTAGCGTTTGAGCAGCGTCCGAACGAACTGCTTTCCGAAACTCCCCGTCCCGCCGGTAATCAGCACACTCTTGCCGTCAAACATTCAGCGTCCTCGCTATTGTGATCTACCAGATTCTACCCTATCTCTGCTGGATCGGTCCCCAAGAGACGGCAACCCTTTAGTTGTTGGACTCCGAATCGATCATCTGCTGCAGTGAGGCGAACTGGGTTTCGAGTTTGCTGATAAGGGCGTCATAGGCGGTAAACCGTTTCGTCATGATCTCGTAACGGGTGTCCAGCATGGCGATGACCCGTTCGCGCTGCGCCGCAAGGGCTTCGCTGCGGGTATCGAGGTTGGTCTGAAAATTATCGAACAGACCGCTGTACTTGGTATACTCGTTGAGCGTGTCATTCAGGGTGTCGAAAATGCCGTTGACCGGCTCATAGGTCTCCGCCTCGTAACCGCCTGCCAGGAAGGACTCGGCTGCCGCCGGGTCGTCGTTGAACTTGCTTCGGAACGCGGACTCATCAAAACTCATCACGCCGTACTTGTCGATATCGATCCCGAAGTTGACGAGAGACTCCCTGTCGCTGTTCATGGAAGTAATGACGTCGGTAATGCTCCGGGAGATCGACTTGATGAAGCTGTCGCCGTTAAAGACCCCCTGGGCCCCGGTTTCGGAGTCGTAGCTGATCATATCTTCCAGGTTGGTAATCAGGTTGTTGTAGTTTTCGACGAAAAGCTGCATCTCCGTCACCACGGCGTCGACATCCTGGGTGATGTTGACGCTGGCGGTCTCGCCTTCGGTCTTGAGCGTCAGGGTCACCCCGCTGATCAGGTCGCTGATTTCGTTGGAAGAACGGCTGATGGTGATGCCGTTGTATTTGAAACTGGCATCGTTAGCATCCTGAACACTGGTAAAGCCGCTGGTCGCGGTAGTGTCGTCATAAAGCGCATCCACCAGGCCGGAACCCGCAACGTCCGGGGTATCGCTGATCGTGATGGTCTGATCGGCACCGGTATCGTTGGACGTGAGGATCAGGCTGAAAGCGTTCTCCCCGGTCTGGAGGATCGACGCCGTCACCGAATCGCCGGCTTCATCATTGATGGCCTGGGCCAGCTCTTCGAGGGTCGTCGACGCGGTATAGCCGATCTCATAATCCTGCCCGCCGATGGAGACGGTCATGGTGCCCGACCCGTCGGCCACCGAAGCGGTACGGGATGAGAACTCGCCGGACTGCTGAACGTTCTTGGTCGCCAGGGCGATCGTCTCCAGCGTAAACGAACTCACTGCCGTCCCCGCTTCGGCACTCACTTCGAGATCGCCGCCGGTAACGTCCACCGTCCGGTTTTCGTAGAGGGTGTCATAGCTCAGGGCCGATACGCTGCTCTTGAACGTCGTCATCAGGGATTGCAGCAGTTCGAATGCCGTGGCCTTCTGCTCCTCCAGCGATATCTTGTTGTCCAGCGGCGTTACCACCTGGGCTTCGTCCGCCTCGCGGAGCTGATCGATGACATCGGCGGTCAGGACACCCGAACCGATACCGAGCGAGCTAATAGTTCCTGCCATCTTGGATCCTTTTATAAAGGTATTTCGTATCAAATACTATCGGCAAAAAGCGCCGATACTTTAATACCGTACTGTACCCTCCCCAGCAAAAAGCGTTCATCTTTTCGCGGCCGACCCTGCAAAGCCCGGTTTGCCCGCAAGCAGGGGGCCATACCAGCTTGCATTAAGCCTTCTGGCATTAACATGGATAATGAAGATGGCATTTCCGCATCTTTGTATAAATGCGCAATTGCCGAAAGCCGTTCAAAGGGTCGCCATGGAGCATCGAAGCCGTTGGATACTTGCCATTCTCGCACTGATCTTCGCAACGGTCTATGTGGGAGTCGGGTACATCGTCTACCAGGACAACATCGCCTATGCGCAGGAGCAGAACAAAAAACGTCTCAACGAAATCCTCTGGCAGCAACGGGCACTGCACCGTTTTGTGGAAGAGACTCAAAAGCCTGTTTTTTACGGCCTGAAAAAGGAGGGAAAACTCTATGAGGAGTTCTTTGACCCCCGGGTACTCTCCTTCACCTTTATCGCACGGGGTATCTACCGCAATCTTAACGAGATCCGGACCGACAACAATGCCACGGGCATCTACTACAAACTGGCGACCGACAACCCGAGAAACCCCCTGAACCAGGCAACGGCAGAGGAGCTTGCCGTACTGCGGAGTTTTCGCGCCGGCGCCAAGTCCGATTACAGCGAAATCCTTCTGGAAGAGGGCAAACGTTACATCTATTACGCCATGCCCATCGCCCCGAACAAGGAGTCGTGCATGCGGTGCCACTCGACACCGGACAAGGCCCCCGCGGAACTCCTGAAACGCTATGGAGAAACCGCCGGTTTCGGTGAAAATGTCGGTGACATCCGGGCCATGATCTCCCTCAAAATTCCTTTCGAATCCGAGTACGACGAAGCGATGCGCCACATTAAAACCGTTATGGGATTGCTGCTGCTTTTCCTGGTCAGCCTCTATGGGGCGATCTTCTTCTTTATCCGGCTCTTCGACCGCCAGCAGCGCATCATCAAAGCCCGCAATGTCGATCTGCAAAGCCAGGCCGAACGCGACGGCTTGACCGGGGTCCTG
>JBNKLF010000016.1:0-63398 GCA_050292215.1 Sulfurimonadaceae bacterium
AACGTCCTGACCGTAGACGGCAGCGGCATCCACTTCAAGACGCCGGTCTTCTCCGACAACTCGGGGAATGCGGGGGTCAAAGCCCCCGGTGTTTATGACGACGGCAAAACTGAAAACATTCTGGATCCCGGCGAATACCGTGTGAAACTCTGGAGCCTTCCGAACCAGACAGGCATCGCCTATGCCGGAATGCCGTACACACTTTATGGCGGCGGAGCGGAAATGGAGCGTGGAATCAGCGATGAAAACGGTCTGGTTGTATTTAAATTGAAAGAGGGCGTGAACGATTATGCGCTTGAGCTTCCCAACGGGACGCGCTACGAGATCGAACTCGCAGATTATTACGAAGGAACTTACGAAGAGCAGAGAGAGCAAGAACTCTCCATGCAGGGTTGGCTTGACTATGAAGACGCATTCAATATGGAATTATCAGCTTCAGAGAGTTCCAGACTCGCACAGGAAACGGTCAGTTAAAAAAGGAGTGACATGGGAGATCAAGTATATAAAGTCAATGCGCTACGGCATGTAAGTACAGGTGTCTCTTCCCCGTGGTTCCAAAAGGAAGCCCAGTACAAAATTCAGCCGAGCAACAACATCGAGCTGCTAGTCTGTGGCGCCGAAGCTTTCGGCACCATCGGCCAGGCCATCAAAAACGCCGAAAAGAGCATCGACATCATCAGCTGGGGGTTCGATCCGGCGATGAGTTTCGAAGGTCGGGGCGGTGAAAGAGTCGGTGACCTGCTTATCGCTAAAGCGAAAGAGGGCGTCAAGGTCAGAATATTGATCTGGCGTACCTTTGGCGGCAATACTATGAACAACAACCTGCCGGGCAAGGGGCTTGACAGCGCCAAATTCGACACCCCGGATTCCGACCCCGGTGGGACAAAGAGCGACGGTTGGTATCGGGAGAGGTGGTACTGGAGACTTTCCGTTACCCCGAACATCACGTTCCGGACTCGGAAAATGACGGATTTCAAACTCGACGGGTATGCGGTATCGTCCCTTGTCAAATCCCTCTATCCCAGCCACCACCAGAAAACCGTACTGGTGGATTACGAAGCGGAAAAACCCTCCAAAGCCATGGGCTTCGTCATGGGGCACAATATGTTGATGCACTATTGGGATAACCGCGATCATAACGACATCGACAGCAGACGTTTCGAAGGATGCGGACCATGGCAAGACCTTTCGACGAAGGTTACAGGACCCGTGCTCTATGACCTGAACCAGAATTTTGCCGAAGCGTGGGATAAACCCGAAACGACCGAGAAGGTATATACCAAGGACTTTTTCGATACCAACCTGACGACGAAAAGAGGCGACATCAAAGCCAGAGCGTTTCTTGCGTCAGGCGGCAAGTTGCAGGCGCAGATTCTTCGCACCCAGCCGGAGTACGAAAAGACGGAGATCCTCGAAGCGTATAAGACAGCATTCCAAAACGCCCACGACTACATCTACATGGAGAACCAGTACTTCCGGCACGTCGAACTGACCCAACACCTGCTCGATATGCAGTATCTTTCCGTTCGACAGGGACGGACCGGAGCGCTTTACCTTTTCGCAGTGACCAATCCTCCCAACAGCAAAGGCGAAGCACCGACGACCTATGAAAACATGAAACTGCTCGGAAAACCGGAAACGATGCCGCAATACGATGCCGAAGACAAGTCGATGGGAGCACTTGAAAAAGGGATCAACAAGGTCATCGGCATCGAAGTGGAAGGCGACGTCAGCCCCCAGTACGACATCGATATGGATAAAATACGTTCCCGACTCAGCGCGGCAAACATCAAAGTTCAGGTCGCAACGCTCAAAAGCGCTAAAGGCCAGCACATCTACGTCCACTCCAAGCTGCTACTTGCTGACGACAGCTTCTTTCTGCTGGGCAGCGCCAACTACAACGACCGCAGCATGCGCATCGACAGCGAGATTGCCGTCACCACGGCCGATTTCGATCTCGCTTCGAAAAGCCGCCGGGAACTCTGGCGGATGCACAGCGGTATCGACGGTGGGGAGTGTACGCAGGAAAATTTGTCTGAGACATTTGACATATGGGGAAAACAGATGAAAAAAAATCTTGGCAAAGTACTAAGAGCTGAGGAAGATGCGGCCAAAGGCATTAACTCTCCTATAGAAGAATTGGATCACCACCTCGTCGAATTTCACTACGACGGCCCCTACACCGGGTACTGGGGAGTCCGGGACGCATGAAGCGTTATCTTCTTTTTCTCGCCGTCTTCACGGCGCTCTTTCTCGTCGCCATGATCGGCGCGAGGCCGCTATCGAAATTCATACAACACCATAGGGAGGCCACCATGAAGCAAGGCGAACCGACACCGGAGGAACAGGCGAAGCTCGTCAAAAACCTCGAAATGAAATGTATCAACGAAAAAGACATCCATCCCGAGGAGGACCCCGAAGGCGCGGCACTGTTCAAGCAAGCCCGCAATATCCAGAAAAAAGTTACCGAGGGAAGCAGTCAACAGGTCGCCGAGCTTTACAAGCGGGCGGTAAAACGGGGCTACTGGCGCGCCTACTCCGAACTAGCGGAATGCTATCTTCATGGTATCGGCGTGGAGCGCGACAGCTCCAAAGCGATCAAACTGCTCGAAGAAGGGATGAAACGCGACATTGGAAGATGTTACGCGCTCATGGGCAACATGCTCGCCTACGGCACCGGGGTGAAGCAGGACACATCCGCCGCTTACGTCTACCAGCGCAAGGCCGCGGAACTCGGTTTTTCGCCTTCGATGGTAGTCATCGGTCTGAAAATGTACGAAACGGGGGCTGACGAAGTAGGCGTCAAAATCCTTGAATGCGCCGAAAAGCAGGGAAACCCCATGGCAGCTTATCGTCTGGGGTCACTGGTTTCCTATCCTGAAGATCCAGACTTCGATCAGGCCCGCGCACAGCATTACTTACAGCGTGCCACTTATCTGGGAAATTTTAAAGCAGCAAGAAAGCTTTGGGCTGCATTCGGCAACGGTGATATCAATATGACCAAAGATGCCGAACGTGCAAAGCGTTACCGGGAACTGATGCACTACCTCGAACCCCTCAATCAAAAAGGCGACTACCCGCAAATCCTTAACCTCGACGCCATCGTCCCCCTGCCACCCGCGGAACTGCCCGAGTGGGACGGCACCATCGAGAGAAGCCCTGCATGACCCCTCCTCGTGAAATGGGCCGTTTCGGCGGCCTTGTGGTCTGTGCTATCGCGACACTGGCGGCACTCTTCGTCTGTCTCATGGCCTACGCCATTTTCTGTGACCCGCCGACCATGGGCGGTGGAGGCATCCGAGGGCCACAACCTTGTGCGATCATCTTCTCCGATCCCGAGCCTACACAACCAAAGAGAAGCTTGAAATGTTGGGGCATCGGAAACTACCGGACATTACCCATCAATAAGCATTTTCCAGATTGAAAAAAATTCGGAGCACACTAATTATGCGAGCAATATACAAACCCTATTTTACACACCTAATTTTTTTTGGCATCATCCCCATCATCTTCCTCTCCGGATGCGATATGTTGTTTCAAGAATCCGGCATCGAACGTGACAAACGCGAACAGCGCGAAGTCGTTAACGGCTTTTTCGCCACCTACTGGAAAGGTGCAAAAATCTCGTTGCGTTCCATCCCCGTCGATGCCACTACCGAGACAATGGATTTCGCCGCGATCAGGGAACAACAGGCCCGGGATTTAAATCTCGGCAAACAGCTTCGCGAAATCTATGACTGGGAAGCACCTCTGACCGATAAGCCCACCGGAGAAAAAAAGCAATTAACGGCCGAAGAGTTTTTGGAACTGGCGCAGGAGATCTACCTTCTTCAGGGCACCTTGGAAAAGGTTGACGAAGACACCTACCCCACCTTCGGAGAGATCGTGCACCACAGCAGCCGCATACTGAAGAAAGAGCCCGCCGAGTTGCCTGAATTTTGGAACAACTCCATGGACCATTGGATGTTTGCGCTTGTGCTGGAATCGGGGTTCAATCTGGGGTCGTGTAAAACCTATGAACTCGACAGGGTCCATCCCCATGAGCTTCCATCATCGGACTATCGCATCTTCGCAGCGCTCCACAAAGGCATCGACCACCTCAGGAACCGCTGGTACTACCTCGCCGACGAGAGCTTTTCCGAAGCGATCGCGGAAACCGGCTCAAAGAACATCACCCTGCAAGAACATACCCGGGAGAGTTTGCGAAACAGTCCCATCGGGACCTTTTCCCCCGAAGAGCAGTTCCGGCTTGTCATGCGTGCCGCTTCGTACCTGCTGCGAGGCTTCTCCCGGCAGCAGACGGAAGATCAGGCACTGAGACAAAAGGCTTTCAAAGACATCGAAGCCGCTCTCGCCGACTTCCATACACTCGGCATGGAAAACGAATTCGTATGGCTTGCCGAGAGCTACCTCTACATTCACAACGAGGAGAAGGATAAAGCGGTGGCCGCATTGTCCAAACTCCAGAAGAGTGACTTCCTGACTCCCCGGGAGCATCGGCTTCTCGAAGACGCGAAAACCCACATCACCGACCGCGACCCGAACAGTGCGCTCAACATCATCACCGACAAAGTGATCGTTTACGAACTTGGCTTCAGCTACACCCTGTCGTACGCTTCCGAGATCCATTGGATGCAACTGCTGCATACAACGGCACAGGGACAGAAGATCACCGAACGTTTCAAAGAGTGGGAACAGGTGCTTGACAAAACATCCAAGTACCTTTCCGTTGACCGGCTTAAAGAGGTCTGGAAATGAAACGACGGGAAACATGTTTTGTTATTGATTTAGAAGCTTTACCCAAGTAGTGCCGAGGCGTACTACCAATTCATCGTATAAAGGAAGTAACGAATGAGGAAAATGCTATTCCTGTTGGTCACAAGTGCCTGGGCGCTTCTGGCAAGCGAAAGCTTCAGTCACAAAGACTGGAGGGTCGCTTGTGACAACACGCACACATGCCGAATGGCTGGCTATACGGAGCATACCGTTGACTGGGAAGACGTTCCGCTCTCGATTCTGATTGAAAGAGACGCCGGTCCAAAAAGCCGCATCAGCGGCTTCATACATGTCGACAATAGCATGGGAAACCTTGATATGTACAATCTTACGGACCGGACGTTAAAAATGTATATCGGCACATGGGTCTACGTGATCGATCCGTCGGGAAAACTGTCGCAGGCACAGACTGACAGCCTGATCGACGCCCTGGTCAAAGATCAGGAAATTCGGCTGACCTACGGGGATTCCTACGAATGGAGTGTTTCCCAGCAAGGCTCTTTTGCGGCCATGCTGAAGATGGATGATTATCAAAAACGCATCGGCACCATCGGCGCCATGTTCAAAAAAGGGAAACAGAACGAAGACGACGTACTCAAAGCCGAGCCGGTTCCCGTGATCGACGTCCCCCGCTTTTATCCGAATGTCCAAGCAGACGCGACACTTCTGGAGCTGCCCATGACGGATGGGGAGCTCCAGCTTCTGCAACATCTGTTAAGCCGTTTTTACAGCAAACACGGAGGAAACAAATGCTGGATGGACGCTGAAGAAGCGAAGGAGACTTTGAAAGTCTATCGATTGACCGAAACCGCCGCGCTGGCTTCACAACGCTGCAGGACGGAAATGCACGACGACACGAAAGCATTCTGGCTCATCAATGCAACACCTCCCTTCGAACCGAAATTCGTTCATTCGGCTACTGGACTCTACGTTTATCATGACGGTTCATTGCGCATGAGCGGCGCCCGCAGCACCATAGGCCCGATTGGAGGCTGGGAGAGTGAACACCGGGTATGGAACGGCAAAGAGTTCGTCGAATCGTCCAATTGTGCAAGCAGTCAATGCAGAGATTTTCCCGATGGCGTGTGGGACCTGCCGACATTCATTTCAGCGGTCAACGTGCAAGAGTGAGAAGCGCGAACGGACATGTTAACAAAAGGAATGCTATGAAAAACATTTTTATCACTATCTTGATTCAATACACTATCTTCTTGCACAGCGCCTACGCTTCGGAGTTCGATCTTGGGAACTTTTTCGAAACGCGAAAATATAACAACATGAGCGAAGAGGATCTATTGTCCGCGCTCAATGACGATGTCACTGTCATTCAATACGTTTACGATCCCACTCAAAAAGTTGCATTGGAAGTCTTTAAAATCATTGGCAAAAGCACAAAAACGGCTGCAGATGACGTAAGTTGGTACAGAATGGACGGACCGTATGTTGACGGACCGAGCCAACAGGTGCAGCTCGCGGTTCTCCAACATAATGGCTACCTGCTCAGGTACATCAAAAATCCCAGCCAGGAAGTTCAACTCGAAGCTGTCAGATCCAAGGCGTATGCCATTGAATACATCGATAGCCCGGATGAAGAGGTACAGTTGGCCGCTGTCAGAAAGAACGGGGATGTCATCGATAAAATCAAAAGCCCAAGTCAAAAAGTTGTTTTGGAGGCTTTCAAGAGCAATGGCAACGCACTCAAGTATATTGACAACCCGACAGCCGACATGCAACTTAAAGCGGTCCAAAGAGATGGGGTTGCCATTCAATATATCGTACAACCTACGGAGCTCATGAAATATGAAGCAATTAGAAAAGACGGCAACGCCATCAAGTACATCATCAATCCGACGGAAGAGATGAAATTAACCGCCGTCAAACAAAATGGAAGGGCGATCCGCTACATCGAAAACCCCACGGAAGAGATGAAGCTCGCCGCTATCAAGCAGTCTCCGCGAGCGATAGAGTATATCAACAAACCGACAGAAACGATGCAGCACGAAGCAGTGACAAAGGCGGGCGAAGCCTTGCAGTACATCAAACACCCAAGTCGGAATGTAGTCATAGCAGCGATTCGGCGGGACATCAAGGCGATTCAGTATGTCACCGATCCCGATGAAGATCTGCAGTTGGAGGTCGTCAAACAGAAAACATTTGGGATCGACTACATCAAAAAACCGACCCAAAAAGTCGCTTTGGAAGCTTTCAAGACCAATGCTGAGGCGATCCGCCACATCGAAAATCCGACAGAGAAGATGAAGTTTGAAGCGATAACAAGAGTCGGGAAGACGATCCAGTTTATAGAGAATCCGACAGAACAAATGCAACTCGAAGCGGTCCGACAAAACGGATGGGCGATCCAATATATCAAAAATCCGACGAAGCAGGTGCAGCTGGCTGCTGTGAGAGAGTCCGGAAATGCGATCACACATATTCCGCAGCCGAGTCGTGAAGTCATTTTGGAAGCTTTGAAGCACAGCGGTTTTGTCATCCGATACGTCGACAACCCAACCGAAGCACAGCAACTTGATGCGGTCAAAGACGCCGCGATGGCCATTCAGCACATTCGTACTCCAAGTCAGACCGTTCAACTGGCTGCCGTAAAAAGGAACGGAATGGCACTCAAGTACATCAAAGATCCGTCGGAAGCCGTCCAGCTCGAAGCCGTGCGTCAAGACGGGGAAGCAATCAAATATATCGAAAACCCCGGATGTAATGTACAGTTGGCGGCCGTTGAAAGGCAATGGGAAGCCATACTACACATCACGAACCTCTGCGAACAGGCACAGCTGGAAGCAGTCAAAAAAAACAGAAGGTTGATCAAATATATCAAAGAGCCAACCCCTCAAGCAACGCTACTCTCCGCCTCGCTGGATGGGTATTCGATCGAGTATATCAAAGATCCTTCCGAAGAAGTACAACTGGCCGCGGTAAGACAGAATGCCAAAGCCTTAGGATACATCAAAAGCCCAACCGATCGCGTCGTCATGGAAGCATTCAAAAACAACGGCATGGCCATTAAGAAGATCAACGATCCGACAGAGCAGATGAAGCTGGCGGCAGTCAAAAACAATGGTATGGCGATTCAGTTCCTCAACACCCCGAGCGAGCAGATCGCTTTGGAAGCCGTGAAACAAAACGGCATGGCGATCCAGTTCGTGGAACATCCCACAGAGCAGATGAAGCTGGCAGCGGTCAAGCAAAACGGCAAAGCGATCCAATACATCAAAAGTCCCGACGAGAAGATTCAGCTGGAGGCGGTACAAGAGGACAGGGAAGCATTGCGCTACATTTTACATCCAAATGAGAACGTTCAATTGACGGCTGTAAAAAAAGACTACTCTGCCCTGACACTCATCAACAACCCGACAGAGCGTGTTCAGATGGAAGCGATCACAAAATACTGTTTTATCATCAAAGAAGTTGAGAACCCCAGTGAAGCCATGCAACTGACGGCCGTAACGCAATCGGGTCAGGCCTTGGGCTCCATAAAGAACCCGACAGAGAAAGTAAAAATTGCGGCGATCAAGAATGCGCCAAGCGCCATCAGGTTTATCGAAACACCCACGGAAGCCATGCAGCTGCTAGCTCTTGAACAAAACATCAAAGCCATAGAATACATAAACAATCCGACTGAAAAGGTACAGCTGATCGCTGTAAAAGCACAACCTACCCTCATCAATTACATCGCCAACCCGACCCAGAAGGTGAAGCTTGAGGCCGTAAAAGGGGAAGCGCTTGCGCTTCTGTATATCAAAGAGCAGAACCTGGAAGTTCAGCTGACGGCCGTCGCCAACCATGCAGAAGCCATTCACTACATTAAAGAACCGAACGACTGGATTCTCACCAAAGCCGTCGATGCCAACCCGAATGCGATCCAGTACATCAAAAAACCGTCATCGCAGGTCATATCTTCCGCTCTTGCTAAAGACGGAAAGGCTATTCGGCACATCGAACAACCGAAAGAAGCAATGAAGCTCGAAGCCGTCAAACAAAACGGTCTCGCCATCAAGTACATTCCGGCACCGAGTCCCGAGGTGCAGCTATCGGCCATTGAGCAAAACGCTTCCGCGATCCAGTTCATTAAACATCCGGAATCCGACGTACAACTGCGTGCCGTCGCGTCCGACGGCTATTTGATCAACTACATCCAACAACCGGATGAGGCGGTGGCACGCCAGGCGTTCGCAACCTATAAAAATGCCATTTACTACATCCCGAACCCAACAGAACAGATGCAGATGGAGGCCGTGAGTGCAAACGGTTTTTTACTCAATTACATCGACAACCCTACCCCAAAAGTGGTCTGGGAGGCGTTTAAGACCTACGGCTGCGCGATCAAATATGTCCCCAATCTCGGTATCCGGACACAACTTGAGGCCGTTACCAAAGACGGTCTGGCCATTCAGTACATCTCAGCACCGAGCGAAACCGTACAAATGGCTGCCGTTCGGCAGAACAAACAGGCCATTCGCTATATTAAAAACCCGAGCGAGGGTGTGAAACGGCTTGTCAACGAAGGGAGCTGACAGTGACGACCGACCAAAAGAGAGTATTTACGACATGCGATTCCATCACGAAAGGCATGCACTGAAAATTTTACTCACGGGTGCCACCGGGTTTATCGGCAGGCACATTTTGGAAACACTGCTCAGACACGGACATGAGGTGACCGCCGCGGTGCGGCATCCCGAGAAGATGGCAACGACTGCCGTGCCATGCGACTTCGCCAAAGACGTCACGCCGGAGGATTGGGTAGAACGGGTTCGGGGCTTCGACGTCGTCATCAACACCGTAGGCATCATCGCTCAACGCCCGGGAGCGGATTTTGAAACCCTGCACCATCAAACGCCCGCAGCCCTCTTCAGAGCCTGCGAACAGGCGGGAGTGCGCCGCATCATCCAGATCTCCGCATTGGGGGCCGATGACGCCGCCGCAACCCCCTATCACCTTAGTAAAAAAGCGGCGGATGACGTTTTAAGATCGCTTCGGCTTGAGTATCTCATCCTGAAACCATCCATCGTTTACGGGGAAGGCGGTGTCAGCACCGCCCTCTTCCGAGCCCTCGCCGCACTGCCCCTGATCCCCGTGATCGGTGACGGACGCCAACAGCTACAGCCTATCCACATCGACGACGTGGCCAACGCCGTCGCCATGGCGGTCGAAACCCCCGATATCAACCGGGAGATCGACCTCGTGGGGCCGAGGAGCCTGGGGTATGCCGAGATGCTCTCGCTGTTCCGCCGCCGATTGGGACTCAAAAAAACCGCAACATTCCGCGTGCCGGAGTGGCTGGCGATCTTCGGAACACTGCTGGACGAACCGGCCGTCAGCCGCGACAACATCGCCATGCTCAAACAGGGCAATACCGCCGATGCCGCCCACGTGTCAGCGCTGCTGGGCCGTCCGCCGAAAGAGTTCGCATCAACGCTGCTGGCCCATCCGGCAGAAAACGCCGAAAAACTGCAGGCAAAGCTCTATTTCATCGCACCGTTGCTGAGAATCGTCATCGGCCTCGTCTGGATCTGGAGCGGCATCGTTTCCGCGTTCTTGTTCCCTAGACCTGCGGCACTACAGCTTTTGTCGGACGTCGGCATATCCGGTTCTCTGGCCGTCCCTACGCTTTACGTCGCATCGTTTCTTGACATCGCCATCGGGGTTCTGACGCTGACGGGCTACCATCTTGTGCGTCTGGCGAGGTTGCAGATTCTTGTCATTACGGTCTACACGCTCATCTTGACGCTGCTGGCCCCCTACCACTGGCTGCACCCCTTCGGACCGGTGCTGAAAAACCTCCCGCTCGTAATCGCCATTTACGTCATGATCGTTGTAACGGAGCACCGAAGATGATCTACGAACTTCTGATATTCGCCCACCTTCTAGGGATGTTGTTGGTACTTGGGGTAGGAACCGGCAGCGCTTTTTACAAGTACCTTTCCGACCGTTCAGGTTCCCTCGAGACCATCGTTCACGTCAATCGGTATGTCGTCACGGCGGACTGGGTCTTTACAACGCCGTCGGTCGTGATTCAGCCGCTCAGCGGCATCGCATTGGCCCATTACCTCGACCTTTCCCTTCTGACTCCATGGCTCATGGTCTCCATTGTGCTTTACGGCATCTCCGGAGTGCTCTGGCTCGGCGCGGTCTATCTCCAGATACGCATGCGGGATATCTCCGTCGAAGCACTCGACCTTGGTCAGGAACTGCCGAAGCAGTATGGGCGCTACCGAACCATATGGACCTGGCTCGGCGTTCCGTCATTCGTATGTATGCTCGGCGTAATGGTGCTGATGAATTTTAGATATCTCTTGCAATAAATACACCATACATAAAAACATTTTTTAATATTTTGATACAATTGCCTTTAGCTCAAACTAACAGGACAGTGATGATACGATACCTGCTGCTTACCTGCTTCTGGCTCTCATTGTGGGCGGAGTCACCCCTTTATGTCACTCTGGATGAAACATCCGTTCCAAAAAATACGCCATTCCCGCTCCGTCCGGAAAGAGGTGAGAGCATTTCAGCATTTTCAGCCACTGCAGACCGCTTCCACATCGGTTTTTACAGCGGAAAATACTTTCGCTATACACCCGATCTCTCCGCTGACGGCAATCTGACGGCCTGGAAGTCGCAAATCACGCTGAAAACCGGCGGGCAAGAACTCATTTTCGCCAATGACGCCCTCTATGCCGTAACGTCGCAACAGCCTTTTGAAACCTCTGAGCGGCTGACACCCCTGAGCTACCGGGGACCGGGAGTTTTTTCGAAAGAGGATATCGAAGTACAGAAAGCCCTGCAAGTCGGCGACCACTACATCGTCGCGACAACCGTACGGGACAATGCGGTGCTCTTCCTGCTGAACAAAGAGTTCAAGATGATGCACCAATACGAGTACACTTTCTCCTACTACGATGCGGAAGTCGAGGACATGCATCTCCTCGAAGACGGCACCATACTCGTTGCAGGAATGTTGCATGCGTCCTATGCCAACTATCGCGGATTTATCATGCGGATCGATATCAACCTCAATGTCCTTTCCAGCCGTGTCTACGAAAATCACGGCCTCTTCGGCAACATACACAAAGAGACCGACGGAACCTACCTGCTTCGCTTCCGCGGGTACAAAAAAAGCGGCGTGGTTTCGTATCGGCCTGAAACGGAGACACTCACCGAGCTTTCAAGCATCGACGACATCAATCTTGTTGACATGGCATCCAACGGAACCGGAGCGCTGGTAGGCGCTGGCTATCGCTATGTCGGGGAAGGCGGAAACAGGAGCGATGTCCCGGTGCTCTACTGTTTCAATGCCAAAACGGGGAAAACGACCGTCACGACGATTGAGGCCAGGAATGACACACTTCAGGAGGTTGAGTACGCCAACGGCAACTTCTTTGCCCCCTACGTCGATGCCGACGCCTCCGGCCGCAGCATCCTGCTGGTAACCGTCAACCCTGAAACGTGTACACCGGAAAAGGCCGGCTTATGAAATCATCCCTCATCACCCTTTTGATAGGCACCCTGTTTCTGACAGCCTGCGACAACGAAGGCAGTCTCCAGCATAAACGCAAAAGTGAAAATATCGCCGCCGAACGCTATAAGAACATCGATATGAACCAAACCAATGGGCTGGACAGTTACGATTTCGTCGACAAGCATCCCGTCATCGGCCCCGGAGCGCGTCTTGAGATCATTCAAGATGCCAACGTCAGCATCCGGGGAATGAACCGCATATCCTCCATTGTCTCCGACGGTGCGGGCGGATACTACCTCGCAGGCTCCATGATCGACGGAACGCGCATCAGTGAAAGAAAATTCACAACAGAAAACTATACCGCCTTTGCAAACGGCACCAGTGAACCGAACCCGGCCATCCGCTCATCCGTCAAGCATTACGATCAGAATCTGACGCTCATCAGTGCCAGCAGGAACATCGACAGCGATACGCTGCTCCCGAGTGCCATCGTCAGGAGAGGGGAGCATGTCATAGTCGCCATGCAACCCGCCCAGATCGGTCATGAGCTCGACATGGAATCATTTATCCTCATCTTCGACAAAAAGTTGAAAGAACTGAGGCGTATCAGACTCGACCATATCAACTTCAATAACATGCTGCTCGCACACAATGGCGACCTGCTGTTGACCGGTACGCGCAAACGCCCGTTAGGATACAATCGGGATCAGACGTATGAAGAGGTCATCATGGTGTTCGACCGCCATTGGAACATGCGCAAAGAGATGTCCCTGGACCAGGTACGCGACGTCGGAGAGGTCTATTCGGCCGCATCCCTTGTCAGCCCTTTCAAAGACGGCTACGTCATCGGCGGCATCGACTACACCACCTACCTGAGCAGCTCCTACGATCTGAAGGAGTCGATTTTGATGTACCCCTACCTCTCCGCCAATTATTCCTACTATCCGCAGGGGATGTATGTCAGCCGGCAAGGGAGTATCGCGGTCTATGGCTACTATGGTCATGAAAGCAACCCGAATATGTTCGACCACATGCCCGACCCCTATGATACGATGCGCTATGCGGGTTCGGAAAAAGGGGCTTTGGGCATCAGCGGCAACAAAGAGATGCAACAGCAGCTTTACCGCATGATGTATCGTGAGTACCAGCGCATGAATCAGCATGTTTCAAAGCCTTTCAAAAACCTCATCCTCTCCGAAGAGACCGAAATCAATACCGTCAAAAAAGGCTATGACGCACCCTCCTACCGGGGAGCATCCGAAGTCAACGGTCTGCTGTACGTGGAGCGGATGTACGAATGGCACACGCGCGAAGGCGGAAAAGAACTCCGTATGGACCGTGAGCTTTACGATCAAAACCTCTCACTGCGCTTCCGGATTCATGACGGCACCCCGCGATGCAACACCTACTGCAGTGTTGTCGGGAACGATCTGATATACATTTCGAAAGATGCCGAAAATGCATTGTGGCTCAACAGAGAGTCTTTTCGAAAGGCAGGTTTATGATACCCGATGAGAAGGAAAAACGCTCCCCGGTGGAGACGACGGCTATTCCCGGACGCGCTGCTGCGCTTCATCCGCCGTGCATCCTTCCGGAAAAACACTCCTATATCACCTATACCGTGCTGAATATACTGATGGTTTTCCCCTTTGCGGGGATCTTCGCGGATGCTTCCTCAAGCCTCTTTCCGTTTCTGCTTGCCCTGACTATCATCCTCATTCAATACCTCTACCTGCTGCGTTACCGGCGCATATACCAGCGCCTGTTCATCTACTACCTCAGCGCTGTCGCATTCATCTTTTTCGGCAGCATGTCGGACCTTGTTGCAGACCCGGCCGGGGAGCTCGACTCCTTTCTCGACCTCTTGGGAGCCATGATGCGCGGCATATTTTTCACGATGGTGGGCCATGTTGCCGCCCTGATCCCACTCGTCGTCATTGCAGCCATCAACCTGCTGTTTGCACGCTGGCTGTTTCCATATCGGACGGTGACCGAAAACGGCCCGGAATGCACGGAACGCATGGTGCGTTTTCAGGCCCTGCTCCACCGCTTTGTGGGCGGCATGACGGTTTTTCTTCTCCTCGTAGCGGGGTGTTCGCTGCTGCTGCAGCTCCTGTTCGCCATGGGCATCACGCCATGACACATATCCCCGTACGCAGGACTTAAAGCCGAGCCTGCCTGTCACGGTTCCATTCGATCCACAACATGCCTGAAAGCCATAGGATCAGGGGCGCCCAAAAGGGAATATGCCATACCGGTAACAACCATGTCAACACCGTTACCGGCAACGAAGCCAACGTCACCTTTGAAACGAGGCGCATCTGCCGATGTTTCGAATTCCGTATCAAAGCCAGGCAGAGCAGTGCCAATGGCAACCAATACAAAGCCACTATAGCTGACATAATCTATCATCGGCAGCAAAAAATCCAAAAATGACAAAATCGCAATTGCGTAGTAAAGCAGCGTCCCGATAACGGCTTCGTAATTATAAAAAATCGACACCACACCTACAACAACGTTCAATACAACGATCCGTGCGAACCATGTGTAAGCAGAAGTGCCGCCACGGATACGATCACAACTTTTTTGACGCGCCATCGATACTTGAGAATACCGAAAATAACGGTAGCCGCTACCAACACGGCATAGGCTGTCAAGACGATATATGCGACTACGACACCCGCAAAAGCTTCTCCCCAGTTCGTGGTGTGTGCCAGCAGCGGAAGGGCTGTAAAGATTAAAAACGGCAGACTTTTCATTTCATCTTATCCCATTCAAGTACCACCTGGACATTCGCAATCCTGTCATGCCAAATGTGGCGCTTTCTCAGCTCTTCCTCCGCATCGAATGAAACGGACACTATCCCTTCTTTAACCGGAACTTTTTGAGGCTCACCGAATAACACTCTACCTCTGGCGTCCAGGAATTCAAGCGTTGCCCAGATTTCCGGTGGAGTTTCCAACATCACCTCTGCCTCAAAGCTTATGACCGATTCCGGGTCAAGAATTTTGGGGGGTGATATGATGCGTGTTCGGTTTTTTCGAAGTTCAATCAAGAAGGACCGTTCTGATGCCCTCTCGGCATGATCCAACGCTTTTTTTGAATGGTAGTCATAAATCTCGCTAAACGCCCCTGCGGAAACCAACTCTTTAGTTATTTTCCCTGCTCCGCGCCTTACAGCGTACATAAGTGCCGTCATCCCGGAAGCGTCCTGAACATTCGGATCCGCACCCGCCGCCAGCAGCATCGCAACCGCTTCTTCGTAACCGACAAGGGTTTCCCCCTCAAAGGCATTGATCGCCGCAGATATGAGAGGCGTTTCCCCCGTATTGTCGGCACGGTTGGGATCAGCACCTGCGTGTAGCAGTGCGCCTACTCTCGGAGCCATGCGTTCAGGCTTGGAGTAGATCAGGTTCAAGGCCACATACAGCGGTGTTCTTCCCTCGACGTCCGCTGCGTTAATATCCAAACCGGCTTTCAGTAGAAGAGGCAGGCTCTTTTCCGAAGCATAAAAAAGGGCACTTCTTCCTTTGGTGTCTTCTGTCTTGATCTTTGCGCCATGATCAAGATAAAGGGCAACCAATTCGGCATCATCACACCTGATCGCCTTCATAAAGGCAGTCTCGCCCTGGTCATCCTTCGCATTCACATCTGCACCGTTTGCAACAAGCATCCTTACCATACTATTGTCTTGACACGTCGAATACTTTAAAAGCGTCTCTCCGTCAGTGCGTCGAAGGTTCGGATCCAATCCCTGCGACAACAGGTATTCCAATACTCTCGGAGCCAACATATTATATTGCATGGCTTCCAGGACCGTCGCAACACGGATTGGAGAGTGAAAGGTTTCAACCAACAATCGAACGACTTCAAGATTATCGCTGGCTATCGCATAATCAAGCGCTGTATAGCCGAACTCATCTTCATGATTGACGTCAGGTGTCTGACGTAACGTCTCGCGGATCTGTTCCAGTGGTTTTTTTTTGAGAATTGCATCGGAAATCGGGGAGGCTTCACTCATGTATCCATATCCATACGTGCTGATGGAGTAGTTGAGCTGCTTCATGGCTCGAGCACGTTCCAGCCTATCGCGTTGCAAAAATTCATCGCGGTAGTACATATCCACAGGCAGTAGCAGGGTTTCTAAGAAAAAGCTGCTGACAAAATCGATTGGGTTATACACAAAGGTAACGAAAGCATCTGCCGGACCTATCAGAAGTGCCCCCACGCCGATGGGGCCGTTTGGGTCATAATGTTCGACCGTCTTGCGTTCACCCACCTTCATAGTGCCGGAGTAATATCCACCGGCCTGATGTCGGTCCATTGCCGAGCAACCCCCGAACACCAACGCTATCATGAGCACCGGCACAACGGATTTGAAATCCTTAAAACTGGAGTAGTGCTGCCTTTCAAACTTCATGGTACAGCATCAACAGTCCGATTCCCATGCCGGTGCCGCCATTTGGATCCGCATAGACAATAACGGGAAACGGCAACATCGTAATCAATATATTTCGAATCAGACTCAAGCCTTTGTGATAATTATGGAAAGATTAAAACAATTCATAATATTATACAACATCTGAAAATGCGAATATCTTATACAGGTCTTGAATCAACAGCATGAAGCTTCTACCATTCATTCGTTTTATCAATGGGGACGGAATAGCTCCAAAAATTCTCTTTGCTTTGGGAATGACCGGTGCCATAGTCTTGTTTTACTACGATATTTCAATCCCGGGCGAGGCAGACTTCTACAAGGGATTTACTCGGATGGTGCCGACGCTCCTGCTCACATTCGCAGTCGGTTATTTTTTAACAGAACGCGTTTCCCTTCAAGTGGAGGCACTGTCGGATATGGAGCGAAAGTCCCTTTTCGGGTACAAAAAATTTCGCATCGGCTTTGGGCTTCGCTTCGAACTCTTTATCCTGTTGCTTTTTCCGTCATACCTGAGCATCGAAGGGGTTCTGCGTATCGCATCCCTGAACTTCAAAGATGACTTCTATGTCATGCATTACCGCCATAGTTATGAAAAGTTCTGTCCGAAAAACGGATCGTGCAAACTGCTGAGCAAACAGTATCTTGAACTGGATTCCAGGTACCAAATGGAAGGGAAGCTTCCTGTCGGCACCGATTTGGCCAACCGTCCCGAAGAAGAGCTGGCAGCGTGCAAAAGAGACGCCGAAACCTTTTTCGAGACGGGATACGGCACCTTTTTCTGCCCACTCCCCGATGAGCCGAAGATCATAGAGTTCACACGCAATGATGGCGTTCCCGTACGGCAGGACATCCGCGGATACGGCGTCATCGCTTCAGGCTGGAAAAGCCCTTTTCGGATCTCATTCAAACGGGCCTATTTCCTCGATGCCTTCGATAACCGGACAGAACTCATCGATGTTGACGGATGATACAGCCGTTTACCGGTTCAACCTGCCACCGAACAATCCGACCAGCTTTCGCTGTCTCGACATCCCATAAAACAAGGAACTCCATGCATCGCTATTTGCAAACATCTTTTGCCATTCTCCTGATTCTGACCCTCTCCGGCTTTACCGACAACGTCGCTTTTGCACTTCCGGAGTCCAATACCGGCATACAGTACGCGGTACAAAGCGGCAGCTTCCAATTCGGTTCGCTGGTGGAAAGCTCTGACGGGGAAATTTACACGCAGATCAAAACCTGGGTGGAACAGAACCAGGAGGGGTGGAACGCCGTTGCCGCATTGCCGAAACAACCTTTTAAATACGATGTCATGGTCATCAGTGACGCGTTTCGGCTCTATATCATCCAAGATACTGTCTACCTGAGTACCGAAGAACGGTACTACTCCAAGCCCATTGCGAGAAACGAATACCGTTTCTTTTTCGACTACGCGCAGAAAATGCGTTCCGAGCTTTTGGGTCACTAGCCGGAAACGGGCAAACTATCAAAAACCCGCATCGTCATCACGCAAATTATTTTGCGTGCAAAACTAGATTTTTCCTTGCTTCACCAGACCTGCATACTGCTTGTTTGCAAGCCAACCATACCCAAAATAGAGTAACAATGCTTCTAACCCAAAACCAATCAACAACGCCACAATCAATATGCCGAATCCTGCCACGCTCAAAGCTTCCAGAAACACTCCCAGACTCCCCGTTACGAGCATGAACACAACAACAAGTCCCAACGACATTGCCAACGTTGCGACCAGGGAATATCCAATCAACTGCTTCTTCTCATAAGCATTCGGCACTCTTTTATTTTCATTTATGAACTTTATTGAGGCCGCCATAGTAGCGGCGATCGTAGGTATTACGGACCCGCTGCTCGAGTCAATCTTTAGCAGTGTCGATATCACGGCAACGGCGATAACGGTCCAAAAGTAAACAACACTAAATCGCAGCACATAGCCGCCAATCTCCACATTCGCATCTGTTTCCATACGTTCTCTCCTTCTCATTTAAGTGTCTGTTAGAGTTTTTTTTCTTTATGGCAGATAACGGTAATGCCCGGTAATTTTGTACTGGAACAGCATATTTGCCAGCTGCAGTCCGTCGCCGATGTTGTGCACGACTTTCGGCACGGCGGTACCGGGTTCCAGTCTGTCCGTGACGATGCCTATATGCGGCAGGTTCCCGGGCAGCATCCACGTCACCAGATCGCCGGGATATCTCCGTTAGGGTAAGCGATACTGAAATAACGGCCATCGTAATGCACATTCTGCGCCGTTCGCTCCAAAGCGGCAATGACGAGCTGTTGGCTGCCGATGCCGACCCAACCATGCAAAGCCGAGACAATCACCATTGACGAATACAATAAACGCATAACGGACATGCTACAGTAACAGAGCTTAATTATAAGTGGTAAATTATGTTACTATATGGCGAATATGGTTAACACTATATGATTTTACCGGACAGGACAACAGCATGAATACAGCTGAGCTTTTTTTTGAGAAAACGGATTTCGACGCTGTGGTTAAAGAAGCGCCGGAAAAAGATATTGTTTTCGTAGGCAGCAACACCGACGAATCCAGGCGTTAATTCTGTGCACTTCTTTCCATGCCGAGCATAGGTCACGACATAGACACATAGTGATCATGTGACAACATTACACCATGCAAAAAACTATGTATACGGCGTGATAATTACCACCTGATTCCTATTTTTCGGACAAGATGACGAACAGCAGCAATACAGCCATCACGACGTTTTGATTCAATCAAACTTTTTTCTCATTGTAGCAAGGGGGTTTGTGCCGCAACTTCTGCGACTTATGGGCATCACACCATAAAAAAATTTGCATGCAGTAAAACGGAAATCGCGCTCTTCCAGGGTGAGTTTTCAGAAGCCAATTCCCAGGGATTCAATCATCCCAGAGAATCTTCTCCGTCATATACCCGATATCCTCATCCTTCAGCTCCAATCGGTACAGCACATCGTCCAAGTCAATTTTCTGGACGATCTTCGAGTCCTGAACGGTGGTATGGAACGTTTCCGTTGCCAGCGTCGTCTCGTCGTGCCCCAGTATGGATAAAACAACCCGAATGGGTGTGCCGTTGCTCAAAGAGGTTTCGGCCCTGAGAAAGAAGAGATCGGATTCGACGGCTTCGGTCGCATGCCCCTCCGCATCCGTGATCGTCACGTTGTAGACCGGCGCGTTTGCCTGCGGCGGTTCCAGGTGCTCTTTTTTGTCGGCACAGGCGGTCAGCATGACAACCGCTGCCAGAACCGCGAGGTGGTGTTTGAATGCTGTCATCGGAAACCCTTTTATTTTGAAGCGGCTTTCGAGCATCAGATGCGGAGGCCGTCTGTTGGAGTATCGTATTGTACATGAAGCAGACGGGGGAAAGGAAAAATTGCCACTGACGCATTGTCATCGTGAACGATGAGTACAGCACATTTTTGTGATAACAGGTTCTCTTTATGGTAACAATGTACAATACAATCAAATTGATTGCATACATTTTTAAACAGGTCGGAAGCGTTCCGAATCGTGTCGTGCAGATCAATGCAGGAGGATGCGTATTGAAAAGAATATTGTCCGGGCTTGTTTTGAGCTGCAGTGTCTTTTTTGCAAGCGAGCATTTCACTCACAAAGATTGGCAAGTCGTCTGTGATAACACCCATACATGCAGAATGGCCGGCTATACGGAGCAAACCCGAAATGGCGAATACATTCCGCTCTCCGTACTTTTTGTGAGAGAAGCCGGTGCCCAAAGCCGAATTGACGGTTATGTCAAAGTCGAAGAGAGCGTTATCCCGTCCGGTGATATGCAGTCGAAGAGGCCTGCATTGACGATGGTCATCGACGGTCAAACCTTCGCGATCGATGTCTCCTCGGAAAAGCTCACCCGAAAACAGACGGATACCTTCCTGAATGCTCTGGTCGCGGAGAAGCCGATCGTGTTCCGATACGCAGAGGCTTTGACGTGGGATCTCTCCCAACGCGGCTCTTTCGCCGTGATGCTGAAGATGGACGCGTATCAAAAGCGCATCGGGACCGTCGGCGCCGTTTTCAAAAAAGGGGGCGTGAATGAACGCGACGTTCTTCCGGCCGCGCCGGTACCTGTCGTTGTCGCGCCGAAAGTAAACGGGGCTTCAGGCAGCAAGGCGCTCCCCGGGCTGCCTGAACTGTTCCTGTCAGCCAAACAGAAGGCATCGTTGAGGTCGTTGCTGGGCAACAATTACGGAGAAAGTGCCGAGAGTGAATGCTGGGCAGACGCTGAAGAGGTGGGAAAATCGCTCGTTGTGTATCGCCTGAATGACGACATGGCGATCGCATCGCAGCTGTGCTGGGCGGGGGCATACAATTTTGCCGATGCGTTCTGGCTGGTCCGTCCCAAAGCCCCCTTTGAGCCACAGTTTATCGCGGCCGCTTCGAGGCTTGCGCTGGATAATGACGGTACGTTGCGCATTTACAACGATTACAAAGGCAGGGGGGCAGGCGACTGTTGGGGCCATGACGAATGGGTATGGGACGGCCAGGGATTTGTTGATGTTTCGCACACCGATACCGGCCTATGCAGAGGGTTTGCAGGCGGTGCATGGAACCTTCCCGGGTTTGTTTCCGAAGTCATCGTACAGAAAAGTCCGGAATCGACATCGGGTAAAAACGGTGATAAAGATGCGCCTTTGGACCCGCAGACGCTCGGTACGGAATTTGCCATTGCGTTGAAAGACGGCAGAGCGGTTGTACTGGACAAAGAGGCTCAGACGCTCCAAGGCGCACTGCTGGATCGCAAGGGGATTATCGTGACCGCTTTTTCAGGGGTGGGAAATGAGAAGGCGTTTATCTACCTGGAAAAAGACGCCGACAGCGCCGCGCTGCATTTCAACACGCAAGAAGCCAAATATACGGTGTATCAACGCAAAGAGCAGGGCAAGATACACGATGTGGGCATTGAAATCAAGACGAAAAGCGGGCGGCGAACAGTCGAGGGCAATGTCGGCACGATGGTGGGAGATATTCAGGCAATCATCCATGCCGATGCACTACAGAATGTTCTGGTCCTCGATACCGATAAGAAGGCAAAAGGGGCGCAGGACGATAACTCTGATATTTATGAACCGGTGACCCGTCTGACTCCCGGCCAGATCAGGGAGATCACGCAGTTGCACACAAGTCTCTCCCCCTTGAAAGCCTTGCCTCAAGGCTCTGAACGAGTGGCGCTGGATGCTTTTCTTGAGGCGTTTGTCCGTGCGGTGCGGGAGAAAGAGGGTGGGCAATTCGCCCGTTTCATGGAGCGAAGGTTTCAGATGTACAAAATCCTGCTTTTCGGCGGCAACGTGGATGCTGCCGTCAAGGAGTTGGAACAAGAGCTGATGATGGGCTACACCCTAGAGACGGCGGACGAAGCGTTTCACCCTGATCGCTTCACCGCAAAAGCGTTGCGGGAGCGTCGCGTGCACGTTGTGATTGAGGATGTCGAGGGCGTAGTGCGGCAGGATTTGAGACAGGATGAGAGTGGAAACTATCTTGTCAGTGTGATTATGAAAATGCGTAATGGTTCCTATGTCGCTATGGAGCATATGATCTATACCGAACAGAAGGGAGGGCGAATCCTCGGGTACGGTTTTGTCGGCGGGTTTGGGTAATTGCCGTATTGGGCATGCACGAGCAAAGCCAATGTTTATGCGATGTCTCTGAGATCGTTCAAGAGCGAAACGGTACCGCCGCCGTACGCCATACCGGACATGCGCCGTTAGGGAATGGCGTCAACCGCCATCATCAGCATCCACACAACCGAGCCCAGCACCAGCGTTACGGCTGCTTTTTCCATGAAATCAAGCTCACCGCCGTTGTGGACGGGCGGCCCTTGATCGTCACCGTTCATCTCCGCAGGATCGTCTTCTACAGCCGCCGCATTTTCCGCATGGCTGGTAAGTTGCGGCGCTTTCTCCGGAGCTTCTGCCATAGGTCGTTCGTCCAAATCCGTCTTTTTCCCCGGAAGCCACAGTTTTATCAGCACTGTAAAAATGCCTATAAGCACGCCGCCTCCCACAAGGAACAGCAAGCCAAGAACGCTATAGCCGATCAACAATCCCATCCCCATACCCGAACCGCTATTCGGGTCCGCATAGGCGATCAGAGGGAACAGCAGCAAAGCGATAAAAATGTTGCGTCTCAATTTCACTTCTTTTTGTGATGATTATATAAATGTTTAAAACAAATCACAATATTATACAACACACAAAAAGGAACCCCTCCATGCAACGCTTTCTTCAATTCGCTGCGCTTCTCATTTTCGCGGCATTTTTACCCTCCGACGGATGCAGCACGGAAAACAGAGTCTTTTCGGGTTACCTCTACGCATCGGATATGGTCGCGTTTATTTCTGAGGCGCGTCTCACGCAAACGGCACGGCAGCTTATCATCACCTATCCGAAATACGAATGTCCGAATGTTGACTACAACGTTCAAAACTTTCCGGCCGATACACTTCGCCGCGAATGTGCCGAGCTGAATACATATCTGCGTGATCGGAACATCACTGTTCCGAAAACCGGTTGCACCGATACCTACGAGTACACGGTAACAGAAAATCAGTACAAGATAGAGCACTCAGGTCAACAGTCGTGTTATGGGTTTTCGCCGTATTTAAACATAATGGTACGCCAGGCAGACGGCCTACTCATACAGTTCCAAACGGAAGAAGGCCTGTTCCAGGGTGAGTTTACACTAATGACACCATGATTGATCGTCCAGAAAGCAACGAAGCACGGGTGTAACGGCACCGGTACACACCTCTTTTCCCCCGCAGAACCTTTTGCCGTCATCCGCCACCCCGGCATAACACCCCCACTTTTCGCTATACTCTGGACTACGCTCCGTTTCCAACACCGACAGACAAGGACGCGCCATGGGTACCCTTCTCGAACCTACGGAACTCTACCACGCCTGCGATCCCGACGCACTGGGCTTCTCCACCACCGACGAACTCGAACCGCTGAAACAGATCATCGGCCAGAAACGCGCCCTCGACGCCGTCGCCTTCGGAACGGAGATCCGGCAGGACGGCTACAACCTGTTTGCCATGGGGCCTTCGGGGAGCGGGAAACATTCGGTCATCTTCGAACTGCTCGAACGCAAGGCCGCCGGGGAGTCGGCACCGAGCGACTGGGTCTACGTCAACAACTTCAAGGACAGTCGCAAGCCGCTTGCCATCGAACTCCCCTCCGGCGATGCCCGGGAGTTCAAAGAGGACGTCGACGAACTGCTTGAACTGATCAAAATCATCATTCCCAACGTCTTCGACAGCAACGAATACCGCAACGGCAAGGAGACCATCGCCCAGCGCTACTCCGACCGCCAGGGCGAGATCTTCGCCTACCTCCAGGAGGAGGCGAAGAAGCACCACGTCTCCATGAGCACCCCCAACGCCGCCCAGGTCAACTTCGTTCCCGTCCACGAAGGCAAGAACCTCTCCCGCGACGACTTCGACGCCCTCGACGACGACATCAAGGCGAAGATCCAGGAGGAGATCAGCGCATTCGAGAAGATCGTCCGCGACGCCCTGCAGGAGGTGAGCCGTCTCAACAAGCGGCAGCAGCAGGAGTTCAAAACCTTCGACAAGCGGGTCACCACCCAGGCCGTCGAAACCGTCACCGAGGACCTGCGCAAGAAGTACCATGAACACCAGAAGGTCGTCGACTACCTCATCGCCTTCGAAGAGGACATCATCAACAACGTCCGCGACTTCATCGCCAAACCCGACGAGATGGGGGTGATGCCCTTTATGCAGGAGTACTACACCCCCTCCTTCAAACGCTACGCCGTCAACGTCTTCATCACCGACGGCGAACGGCAGTGCGCCCCGGTGGTCTACGAGGATCACCCCTCCCATCCCAACCTCATCGGGCGCATCGAGCACCTCTCCCAAATGGGTACCCTGGTCACCGACTTCACCATGATCAAACCCGGGGCCCTGCACCGGGCCAACGGCGGCTACCTGCTGCTCGACGCCCGGAAGCTGCTGATGCAGCCCTTCTCCTGGGAGGAGCTCAAACGGGCGCTGCGCTCCAAGGAGCTGCGCATCGAGTCCCTGGCCCAGCAGTACTCCCTCGTCAGCACCGCCACCCTCGAACCCGAGCCCATCCCCATCAACCTCAAGGTGGTGCTCATCGGGGAGCGCATCTTCTACTACCTGCTCCACCAGTACGACCCGGAGTTCGGCGAACTCTTCAAAGTCAGCGCCGACTTCGAGGACGACATGCCCCGCGACGACGACTCCATGGAGCTCTACGCGAAGATGGTCGGCACCATCGCCAAAAACGACGCCCTGCTCCCCCTCTCCGCCCCCGCCGTCGCCCGGGTCATCGAACACGCCTCCCGGCACGCCGAGCACGTGGGCAAGATGACGGCGCACATCCGCACCGTCGCCGACCTCCTCAAAGAGTCCGACTACTGGGCCTCCAAAGCAAAACGCGACCTCATAGGGCGCGAAGACGTCGAGCAGGCCCTCAAAGCGCAGCGCGACCGCTCCGGCCGCCTCCGGGAACGGCTCCATGAGCTCATCGACGAGGGAACCGTGATGATCCGCGTCACAGGGGAGTCCGTCGGGCAGATCAACGCCCTGAGCTACCTCAGCATCGGAGAGAGCCGCTTCGGCGTTCCGACCCGCATCACCGCCAAGACCCGCATCGGCAAAGGGGAGATCGTCGACATCCAGCGCAAGGTGGAGATGGGCGGCCCCATTCACTCCAAGGGGGTGATGATCCTCGGCGGCTACCTCAGCAGCCGCTACGCCCGCGAGGCGCCCCTGAGCCTCTCGGCGTCGCTGGTCTTCGAACAGACCTACGGCCTCGTCGAGGGGGACAGCGCATCAAGCACCGAGCTCTACGCCCTCCTCTCCTCCCTGAGCGACCTCCCCATCCGGCAGAACTTCGCCGTCACCGGCTCGGTCAACCAAAACGGCGAAGTCCAGGCCATCGGCGGGGTGAACGAGAAGATCGAAGGGTTCTTCGACGTCTGCATGCGGCTCGATCCCGACAGCACCCACGGCGTCCTCATCCCCAAAGCCAACGTCCGGCACCTCATGCTCAAACCCGAAGTGGTCGAAGCGGTCAAAGAGGGACGCTTCGAGATCCACGCCGTCTCCGCCATCGACGAGGGGATTGCCCTGCTGACCGGCGTCACGGCGGGTGAAGCGGACGATGAAGGAAACTTCCCGGCGGATTCCGTCAACGGACGGGTGGTGGCACGGCTCGAAGCCTTTACGGAAACGCTGCTGAAACTGCGTTCCGGCCGTGACAAAGAGGAGAGCGATGCCGAAGAGGCGTAACGGGATTACGGAGTGTCAAACCCGCGCTGCAACGAGCAGCCGGAGAATACGAAGTGCCCTTCCGTCCCCTCAAATCCCCACCGTTCTTCGCCGATGGCGACGAGGATTCTCGGTTCGAAGGGACTTTTGAAATACCCCGCGATCCAATAGGAGAGCGCTCCGGGATCGTTCCGGTGGTAGATCCGCTTTTTTGACCCGTCGCGATGCATATAAACGCTGACGGAACGGATGTCTCCCAGAAAAGGATCGTTCTCAGACTTCTTTTCCAGTGCAATCTTCGGAGTGTATTGCACGCCCTCTTCACGCAAAGGAAACCCCAGCAGCCCGATCCCCGCTTCTCGGATGATCCCGTAGTGTCGCAACTGTGATTCCAGGAGCGCCTCTATTTTCATCATAGAGACCTGCAACTCAACATCGCCGGAATCGGGCCAGTCGTCTTCGTACCGCCAGAGTACCCTGTCGTTCACCGCGTCAAGCACGACGTAGGTAAAAAGTACGCCGCCCCGGCCTTCGACGTACTCCGTTTCGATGTAGGCGAATGCCCCCTCACGAGACCACCCCAACGGCGTAATCTCATGCACGGCATACATGTTGTTGCCGGGTTTCCCGGAAAAGGCCATCATGGCGGCAGGTTTCGGCAGAGTCGCGTCAACGCCAAAGAGATCCAGTGCAGCGATCAGCATAAAGGCGGCTATCAACACATTTTTCAAATTTTCTCCTCTGATTCAACGGTTGGTTGCATGGCATTCAGTAAGGCTTTTTCCGAAACGATACGAACAAATTGTGAAAAACCCGGGTTTAAATCCGTTTTTGCGGCATTTGCAGGCACTGCTGCCTAAATAGTACGCTACAGCAAAAGCCCATGCCGTCATCTCGCCGATTTCACACATAAAGTTAACAGATGCAACCTTTTAAAATGCAAGACAACATGATATAATCAATACAACACAAATGCAAAGGCCCTCTCCGCGATGCTCCCACGCTCTGCTACCGTCATACTTCTTTTAACGTTCTATTTTCTCAGCGGCTGTTCCACCCTTCAGACCAAAAGCGGTGAACCGAGTCACGTCGGCGACCCCTACTCCGGGGTGCGACAGGCAGGCGAAAGCTTTGCCAACGGTCCCAAAAAACCGGATACGAACTATGGACCCAACGGTCCCATCGGCGTCGGGGCGCTCTTCATTCCCATCGGTGAATTTTTCAGAGGAACCGGCTTTTACCTCTACACGACCGTCGATCTCATCGGTTCGGCCGCAGGAGACACCCTGTTCCTTCCCTTCGACCTGATCTACGTCGACGACTTCAAAACCGCACAGGCATTGGAACACCGGGACATTCAGACCCTGACACAATACTACCAAGACGGCACCCTCACCGAACCGCCGCTGATCTCCGCCATCGCCAGAGGGGACCACCAACGCATCGACGCCCTGCTGCGCAACGACCCCGGAACCGTCGGGATTGCCGACCCTTTAGGTTACACACCCCTCTTCCATGCCGCCGTTGCCGGAGACGCCAAGAGTCTTGACGCCATTTTGGCCTCGGGAGGGAGCCTGGCCCCCTATTACGCCGCCGTCGCCCTCATCTACATGGGCGACACCCCCACCCTGAACACGCTTTTTGAGCGACTGCCTCCCGACCCGGACCAGATCGCCCCGAAAGGAGCGTTCCACGGCTCCAACCTCCTGACCGCCGCATTGCGGGCGGAGCGTCCCGCACTGGCGGAACGCCTCATCCGCAGCGGCGCTGTCAACCTAGACCACGAGGATACCGACGGTATCTCGCCGCTCATCCTCACCATCCGCGCCGGCGATCTCAACCTCACTGCCCTCCTGCTTAAGTCCGGCGCATCGGCGAAAAACGACCGGATCAGCGAAGCCGCAATCTACCAGGAGGACCCCGCCTTCTTCAACCTGCTGACACCCTACGGCATCACGCTGCCCGCCGACGCAATCGCACAAGCCGTCGACCGCGACGACCTCAACCTGACCCGGCGGCTCATCAGCATGGGTGCCGACCTCAACGTCAGAAAAAAGTACATGTCCGAATACACGGCATTACATCTGGCGGCATTTCGCAACAACCCCGACATGATACGCCTCCTGGTCCAATCGGGCATGGACGTCAACATCAGAAATGAGCGGGGCGGCACCCCACTCTGGAAAGCCGTCGATTCCCGCCGGGTCGAAGCGGTACGCACCCTGCTGGAGCTGGGTGCCGACCCGGAGATTCCGTTCATCAGCGCTTCCTCGGGTCCCATTACGCCGCTTCAGAGGGCGCTGCGCCCGATTCCGGACTACGAAACAGACCCCGACGCCGCCGAAAAGCGCCGTGCCGTCATCGCCCTGCTCCTGCCGCAAAGCACCACGACCTACGCTACCCTGGTCCGTGCCGTGCAGGCGGATGACGTTGATACCGTTTCCCTGCTCATTGACCGCGGCATCAAACCCAACCCGGGCATCGCAATCTATTACGCCGAAGATCCTGCGGTACGGGACCTCCTTGCCCGTTACGGCGCCGACGCCCGCGACCGGGAGCGCTTCGTCAAGTGCGTGGCCGACTGGAAACGAATGTTCGCCAACGTCTACTACTCCGGTACACCGGAGGAGAACTGCGAATACCACTGTCAAGAACACACCGACGGCCGCTGCCCCTAATTCATCTACTAAGGACATCATCATCATGTTTCGAACACTCACCGCACTCTTATGCCTTACGGCAGCCCTGCTGGCAGAACCCGGTCCCGAAAGCATCATCGTCGACCTCTCCGAAGGCGTGCTCCGGATCAAAGATGACCCCGTCACCATGCCCACGGAAATCGATACCCTCGGCGGAGCTTTCGAAATGACCTACCATGACGTCGGGAACCGGGGCCGGGAGTTTCTCTGGAACGATGCGGGCATCCAAGCCGCTGCCGATGAAACGGGAGCGATTCACCGCATCGCGATCTACTATGACAACCGTCCCGAAAACTCTTCGGCATCCGTTCCGGAACAAGGCTTTTCGGGAAGGTTCATCCTCAACGGCGTCGCATTCGACGGCTACGTGAGCATCGACGACTACAACCGCCGCGTCATCGCGCCATACCGCTTCGTACAAAGCGGCGAACCGGACACCTATCTCCTTGCCGCAAACGCTCAGCCGCAGAGCGCATACACCTTTGACGTCACCATGCAAACCGATTCGCAGGGACACCCCCGGGTCATCAGCATTGATTACGCTCCCGATACTTCCCGGCCCGCGACTACCCTTGTAAAAACCCACCCGCTTTCAGGCCTCTCCGTCGTTTTCGACCAACCCGACACTCCGGGTCTCTGGAAACGCATTCGCAGTGTACTCCCCGACGGCACGGAACGAACCATCGCCGAAGGTGAGCGCTACACCGGCAGCGTCTATTTCTCCCCGGACGGGGAGTTCGTGATCTACGAACTGGTCGTCGGTCCCCTGGATGCGGGGAAAGCGGTACCTTCAAGCCGCATCGCATGCGGCGTCTCGGACGCCGTTTCCCAACGCACCTTCTTCGACGAGCCCGCACTGGGCCACTGCCAGTCCGACTGGCTGGAAGACGAACCGCATACCCTCTTCAACGCACAGGATGTCGATGCCGAAAACGACTATGCTCCGCGCTACTTCTACCGCCTTCCCGAAGCTTCCTTCACCCGTGACTACCGAAACGTCGAAAGCGAAGCCACCGCCAAACGTTACGACTTCGTACGCGAACGCTTCACCATCGAAACGATCGACCGCTATCTCCGCCTCGTTCCCCTTGCGACGGAGAATGTCCGGGCATACAACAACATCGCCTATTTTCTCGAACGTTCCGGGAGCTACGGGCCTGCCACCCATCTGCTTAAAGCGGTCGTCGCCGCCTATCCCGAGCGAACCGTCGCCTACATAAATCTCGGTGATGCCCTGTGGGGAGAACAGCAGACCGACGCAGCGAAAACGGCCTATCGACGCTATATCGGACTGATGGAAGCCGCGGGCAAGGCACACCGCATTCCCAAACGCATCAGACAACGCGCGGGCCTTTAGAAGAACATGATGCGTATCTCACTGAGCCTTTGGCTGCTATGTTCGTTCCAGCTTCTGCACGCCGTGTGCGACAACTTCTTCCTTGACCACCTCTTTGCAATGGACCGCTACGTGGAAGAGGGAAACAAGGTCTACTACTGTTCCGGTGGAGGATGGGCCCACGGACGGATCGTCACCACCCTCGAAGGGGTCGACGCCGACAGCTTCGAAACCCTTGACGGCGATTACGCCCGGGACAAAGACACCGTCTATCACCGGGGACATGTGCTTCCCTACGACGTAGACACCTTCATCAACCTCTCCAACGCCTACGTCAAGGACAAAAACGGAGTCTATTACGGCGGCAAGCGGTTCGACTGCGACGCGGACTCTTTCCGGCTCCTCGATGACACGCACGCCATGGACAAGAACCATCTTTACGTCATCGTCTACCGGGTCGACGAAAACAACCGGCAGTACAGTATCAACAAAGTCGCTTCACCCGAACACAGCAAGCGCTACTTTAAAGACGGCAGCGCCAGACTCAAAGCCAAACGCTGGGACGACTTTATGGATTTCTGCACCCGCGAGGCCACTCCGGCGCAGATGCACACACTCAAAACAGTCGCTGCCGAAGCGGATAAAAAGATGAGCGAGAGCTCTCGAAGACGCATCTGCGAGTTCGTCGCCGTCGAATTTCTCGAGCCCGAAACCCTCCTGGGCGACGGACGGCACGAAAATCTCTACCTCTTCCACAATGAGATCACCGACGTAACGCCACTGGGCTGGCTTCAGGGCATTACCGAACTCGATCTTGCCCACAATCCCGTCCGGGACGTCGCCCCGCTGGGCCGAATGACACGGCTGCGGAAACTGGACCTGGGCGATACCGCCGTGACAAGCATTGAGCCTCTCACCCCCCTGGTCTACCTGAAAGAACTGGAACTCCACAACACGCCGAACCTGCGCGACGCCTCGGCGGCGGCAAAGCTACCCCGGCTTGAAGAACTGTCGCTGTGGGGCGGTGTCACGTCCTTCGCGTTTTTAAAGCAGATGAAGCAGCTGACGTCGCTCTCCATTCGCGTCGACTCTGCCGCACAAGCGCAGGCACTCGCTTTTCCCGAACAACTCGAAACACTCCGACTCAGCGGTAACGGCATTAGCACACTCGATACGGTGAGCAGCCTCAAGCAGCTCCGTTACCTCTCTCTGCACGCCCCGGTCAAAGACCTCGCTCCCCTGACGCGGATGCCGCAGCTCACCGACCTGCGACTCTATGACATTCCCGTCGACGACCTCAGCCTGCTCGCCGTGCTTCCCAACCTTGAAGATCTCGACGTCGACAAGATGCGACTGCAACGCTGCTCTCCCGAAACCATCAGCGAACTGCGCGAGGGCAAGAGCTGCTATGAAAAGGACGGCACCCTCAAACCCCTCTGGAAACGGTGGCTGGGGTTTTAATCACTCCGGGAGTACCGGTACGGATGTTTGTGGCACTTTTGTCTTACCACTTGTAGCCGCAGGCAGCGCACTTTCTGAAACCCTCAGCCGAGCTGCATAACGGGTAGCCGCCCACGAAAAGCGAGAAGAAGTTCGCCGCCGCACAAAACATCTGACGCGAGTAGTCGCGGGAAACCGTTTCGGCGCCGCATTCGGGACAGAGATGCTGCGGTTCTTCCCGATTGTGATGGTAGTCGTCAACAATGGATTTCGCTTTTTCCGCCTGCCGTGCCGGGACGACGACTTTGATACCGCCGATCAGCGTCGGAAAGTTGACATAGAGTCCGGATGCCTGTTCATCGAAAATGCGTACTTCGATCTCTTCGGCTTCCAGCAGCCCCCTGAGAATGTGAGCATCGTAAGAGAAGAGAAAGGAAGCCACCTGAACGTACGAATCGTTTTCCGTCATTGTTCCGCCGGGAGGGAGCCGTCTGAGGTGATTTTGATGCGAGGCTGCTCGATGTTGAACGCTTCTAGCGTCAAGTCGTGTCCTTCCATCTTTGCCGTGACATAGGATTGCTGCACCTCATCATTCTTCAGCATAAAGAGCTCGGCTTTGTCAATCACCTTGTTGGTGTAACCGTGGGGAGCGTATTGACTGAGAAGCATCTCCTTGACCCTTCCGAAATCATTTTTGTCTTTGAGAATAGTCTTCAACGTATAGGTATTTTCACTCACCGTTTCACGCTGGGTCTCGTTTGTCAGTGCCGCACCGCAGTGCGGGCAGCTGAAATCGCTCTCCCCCAAAGGTTTTTCACAGACGGTGCAGGTACGGGTTTGCGGCTGCTTTTTCGGGTTGACAATCATCAGAAGCAACACAGCCATAAAGATCAATTCCACTGCCAGGTTCACCTGCTGTGCATCGTGATGCATCTCGACCATGATGATCTGCGCGGCAACCAGCAGAACCAGCATTCCCAACGCTTCAAAACGCCACCCCCTGTAAATCGCTACAGCCATCATGGCCAGCTCAATGATAAACATCGCTTCTCCTCTGCGTAAATTTGCATCTAGAACATCTGTTAATAATTAATGTTATTATTCCACAAGTAACATTAATCAGTCCCTGCCTTCGAAACAGGCGGCTCGGAAGAAAGCGCTGAAAGTCATGCATCCTATGTACAGAGCCTGCCTTTTTACACTGCTGTTTGCTGCCATTGAGCTGACGGGCGCCCCTGAATTTCCGGTACTGACCGGCAGAATCGTCGACAACGCGACACTGACTGACCCGACACAACAGCGACAGTTTCAGCGGCACGGTGGGCATCGGAAGGTTGGTTAAACAACATAAAATCAGTCATTAGATTTACCTACTAGAAGTAATTAGAAATGATTCTAGAATCAGTTGACCATCAGTAGTCAATTTTACTTACCAAGCAAAGGAGCCCATCATGAACTCTCCCTTCCCCTACGAAACCTACGCCGAGGCGACCCGCTTCTACGGACGCGGCGACGAGCTGAAACGGATTGCGGAGTATGCCGAAACCTCCAGCAACCTCGTCATCTACTCCAAGCGCCGCATGGGCAAAAGCTCCCTGATCAAAGAGGCGTTCCGGGGCAAGGAGAAACAGTATCTCTGCATCTACTGCGACATTTTCGACATCACCTCCAAAGAGGAGTTCGCCGCGGCGCTGCTCAAAGCCCTCGCCGACTCCGTCAAGGGGGACGTCAAAAACGTCGTCAACAAGCTTGGCGCGCTCTTCAAGCGGGTCCGGGTCGAGTACACCGTCGACCCCAGAAGCGGAAAGATCGGCATCCGTCCCGTCGTCAAGGCGCTGAGTTTTGAGGAGATGCTTGAAGACTTCTTCACGACGCTATATCATTTCGCGGAGAAGCAGAAGGTGGTGCTCGCCATCGACGAATTTCAGCAAATCTCCACCGTCAGGGATGCCAAGATTGCCGCGACGCTTCGAAAGTACATCCAGGAGAACCGGGAGATTGCCTACGTCTTCCTGGGTTCCAAACGCCATATGCTCAGCCGTCTCTTCGAGTACGGCGCCCCCCTCTTCGAAGAGGCGACCCCCCTGCTGCTCGGTCCCATCGCCCTCGATGACGTTTACCGCTATGTCTCCGGCCACCTCCGGATGGAGCGGCGGCTGGTCGAGCGCATCTACGAACTCGCCGACGGCGAAACGAAGCTGATGCAGCACATCTTCCACATCCTCTACATGTCCCGCAAAGAGGAGGCGATCACCGATGAGCACGTCGAGAGCGCGGTCAACGAGATCATCAACGCGAAGTCCTCGGGCTACCGCGTCATCTTCGACTCCTTCAGCCAGTACCAGAAAAAGGCCTTCAAGGCTCTGGCCAAATACGCCAGGGGCATTCACTCCAAAGAGGTCCTCGACGAGTTCGGCATTTCAAAGGGTTCCATGCAGAGCGCGTTGAAACAGCTCCACGCCCGGGAGCTCGTCGATAAAGAGGAAGAAGCGTGGTTCATCCCGGACCGGGCTTTCGAACTGTGGGGCAAATCGCTCTGACGGCTCTTTTCGAAATGCCATTTTTCATCAACAATTCATTTACGGTTTAATTTGAATTAAGCAGTCACATAATATTCTATTCTGTTGTCATTCATGCATTTGAATCAGCAGATGTCCCGGTGACCGTGTCATTCTCCCACCGCCTTCGCACGCCTTATCCGCCTTCCTGCGCCTTTGTATTCACTGTCACTTTAAGCGTACGGTTTTCAATTATCGATTCAACATCTCTCGCTTCAGAGTACACACTGCCCCAAGGAGGTTATTATGTCATTCGTCTACACAGGAAAACTCTCTGTCGAAAAACTGACGGCCGATGTCGACATCACCGCCGACCAGGTTCATGTCGCCTCGGAGTATCTGCTCCATAACACCAGCAGCAAACCAATGGCCGTCGAACTGGCCGCGACGCGTCCCGCCGTCTCCAAGATCAAAGCGCGACCGATTGCGGAGCGACGCCTCAAACCCAAAGCCGTACGCCTGTCGGCTCGGGAACTGACGAAAGTATCGACTCAGGCGACCCGGCTTTCCCTGAAAGCGCGGGAGAAACAGTCCCTTGACCTTGACTACACGGACACGTTCTTCGGCGACCGGGTCAAGTCCTACATGTTCATGCCGACCATTACCGCCGACAAGCTGCAGCTCTTTCAGAAGGTGGCCGAATACGACGTCGCCATGCAACTGCCGGAAAATGCGAAACGCATTGTCTCCTCGTCACTGCCGGTCACATCCCTCCGCCGCACGTCCAAAGGTCTGCGCTGCGTTTTCAAACAGCGTGATGCCTATGCGCTTCCCATCACCGTCAAGTGGACCGAGCGCGACGAGGACGTCACCGTGACGAAAAGTGCCCGTCGTCTTACGAACAACCGCATCGAAGTGACCGTGCGTCTGCGAAACCGCGGGAAGATCCCGGCGAAAAACTTTACGGTGCACGATCAGTACAGCGCCGCGGAAGTCACCGCCGTCTCCGGCGAGGGTCTGGGCGTGAAGATCTACAATGAAAAGGACCCGCGGCTAGAATATCGCCGAAAACTCTCCCTCAACCCGGGCCAGTCGCTGACACTCAAATACGTCATCGAAGCCCGGGACGTTCTGGTGAAGATCCCCTCGACCGTCGTGACCATAGCCGACTCCATCATCGCCATTTCACCCGTCGGGCCGATCTTCCCCTTCCCTGCCCCGCCTCCGGCACCCAAAACGGCGTTCGTCCTCCCTTCGGGCTGGGGATTTGACTACAAAAACGGCGGCGACCACCACCTCAACGAACACGGCATGTGGTGCAGCGGTCAGAACTACGACGAGTACCATGAACGGCTCTCGTGGAATACCGGGTGCATTTTCGCGGACAAGAACTTCGACGACGACTACCGCTGGACGGTAGCCCACCAGATCCTGCGCTTCAACCCCGGCTACACCTACCACGACTCCACCCCGTGGCTGGCCAAGACCGGGACGGTCTCCGTACACAGCGACGACTTCCAGCACGAATCGCTCAAGCAGTTCACCCATGCGGTCGTTCTGCTGCGCGGCTGGCGTTTCGACTTCAGCAGCGGCGACCACCACATCAACAAGATGTCCATCAAAATCGCCACGACAAGCTTCGACAAGGCGGCGGGCCGCGTCCGCTGGACGACCCGGGTGACCTACGCGGACAAAAACTTCGACGACAATTACCGCTACCGCTACGACTACACCATCCTCGCCTTCGACGGGGCCAGGGTCGTTGCAAGCTTCAGCGGACGGGACGACGGCGGCACCGCGGCGCACATGGGAAGCGTCACCAACGCGGCGCTGAAAAACTACGCCGACGCCATGGTCCTCCCCATAGGCTGGTCCTTCGACTACACCAGCAACGACCACCATATCAACGAGAACAACTTCAAAATCCAGAACGTGAAATACATCGCCTCTACCGGGAAAGTCGAGTGGAGCGCCCACATGAACTACTCGGACAAGAATTTCGACGACGACTACTACTGGAGCTATGACGTTCTCATCATCGCAAGCAACAGCGGCGAAACACGGGAGTACAGCCAAGGGCCCTATACCGACGACGGCGGGCTTGACAGCAAAAGCTATACAGTGGCCCTCTCCAATATCTTCAAACCGATCACCTGGACCAACGGCGTCAAAGACGGCGACGAAACCGGCGTGGACTGCGGAGGAAGCAGCCCCGCCCACGACATGCACTGCGTCCGTACGGCGGTCGAACCGGGCAACGGCCCGAGCTCAGGCCTCTTCTCTCTCAAGGAGAGCGACGACCTGAACGTCGTGCACACCTTCGCCACCATCGCGCTGCTGGAGTATGCCCAGCATCTCGGTCAGGACGTCAACACCTACTATACCGGCGCAGAACAGGGAGACCGCTACATCGAGGCGATCGCCTGGTATGTCGACCAGCATATGGAATACGTCTCCGACGGCGGCTCCTGGGACGGTGCGCAGAAAGCCTATAGAACCCTGACGCAGAGCGGTCACCGGGGTTCCAAGGATTTTGCGGGGGATTGTGAAGACCACGCGATTCTCCGCGCCGCGTTGCTGCGTTCGCTGGGCATGAGCCACCGCTGCATCTTCTGCGCCGACCACCACAACTCGGTGGACCAAGGGCAAAAGGTCGAGTGCGACGGCGGCAAGAAGAAATCCGGCGGCCACGCCTACAACATCGTGGTCTACCAAGGCAAATACCGCATTCTCGACTACGGTCCCATGCGCCCGCGCTACTGGGCCAACAAGCTCTGCTGGGACCAGCACGCCACGGACAACATCTGGAACGACCATACGGGGAAACACTGGGACCGCAAAGACACGACTCCCTACGGCGGCAGCCACCCCATGGTCAACTACCCGGGCAATCCCGTCTCTCCCGGCGGCAACTGGGACTGGCGCAGCTACTACAACGACATTACGTCGTAATTCTCTTTCTCCCGCTCCCGCGTTCTTCGCGGGGCGTTTTCATCCTCCGGTTATTTTGCCGTCGCCCACTCCAACGCGGCGTCACAGGTCGCAAATACGCCGAACTCCCACTTGGGGGTCAGTTGCCGCGCATAGGTCACATAGCTGTTGACGATGTCGACTGCATAGCTGTCGGTCACAACGAACGCGACTTTCACGCCCCAGTTGGTCCGGGACGCGATGCTGTCCGCTACCGCGGGAAATTCGGCGTCTTCCTCGGTAACGGAAGAGAGGTCGGCATCCAGGAGGTCGATGATCTGGTACCGGTGGTCGTCGAACTCCGTATGACCGTGTATCTCCCCGTTGGCGCTGTTGAGTTCGTCAATCAGCACCTTGCCTTTGAAACAAACCGTAAAACCACCATCGCCGTAAACAAGTTCGTGTGACATGACTCCCCTCTCCTGCAGGTTAACTCTCTACCTAATCGACGTACATCCGCTTCAGCAGCTCCAGCATCTTCGAAACCGCCTGGACGCAGACCGTTTCGGAGGTGGTGTGGTAGCCCGTGGTCGGTACCTGGAGGGTCGTCCCCTGGATCTCGCCGTTGCTCGCGGCGATGAGGCGGCCCATCTCGGTGCTGCCCACGGAGCCCGTCTTGAGCCCCTGCTCGGCCAGCTTGCGGTTCTGCTCCTCGATGTAGCGGTCCTTGAAGGAGTAGTGGATGCCCAGTTCGCGGCAGAGCGCTTCGATCTCCGCCGTCAGGGGCGAATTGAAAGGCGCGTTGGCGTCGCGGTTGCGCAGGACGATGTGCTGGGCGTCCGCCTGTTCCCGGCCCGGGTAGGGGCTGGTGTCGAGCACCAGCAGCCGGTCCGTCGTGCGGTCGTGGCGGCGGAACCACTCCAGCAGGAAACGCCAGCTTTTGCCCGCCTCCTCCTGGGCCGTGAAGAAGGCCGTCCCCCGGTAGCCGAGGCGGTAGAGGTAGATGATGACCGCCGCGCTGAAGACGTTGTCGAGCTGGGCGGAGAGCAGCCCGCCCTTGCTGCTGAGGGTGTCGACGAACGCGACCGGGGTACCCGGCAGCAGGTGTTCGAGCCCCTCCACCTCGAAAACGAGGTTGCGGCGCCGTTCGCAGATGTAGGTGTTGGCGATGACCCCCAGTCCCAGGTAGCCCCCGGAGCGGGGTTCGTAGGCGAGGACCTTCTGCTCCTTGAAGCGCTCCGCGATCGCCATGTAGGTCTGCTCCGCCACCGAGTCGCCGGTAAGGTCGGCGCGGTTCTGGGTCAAAAAGGCCGCGTACTGGAACTCGTTGGGACCGGTGCAGATGAGGCCGTGACGGTCGATGTGCGCCGAAATCATCCCCCGTTCCGGCGCGTCCCCCTCGGCGACCAGCAGCCCTTCGTAAAGGGTCGTTTTTACCCCCAGCTCGTCGAGTTCGCGCTTGAGGGAGAGGAAGAAGGGGTGTTCCGCCCCGACCACCGAAGGACGGCGGATGAAGTGCTTGAGGGTGTCCAGAAATCCCCGGTAGGGTTTCAGCGTCTCGCTCATGAGGGCTCCTTTTCAACGCGGCGTTTGTCCATGAGGGCCAGCTCCTGCTCCGCGGAGAAGAGCGTCCGGGGGTCCGGTTCGAAGTCGAGGGAGCGGTCCCGTCCGTCGTAGTCGAACTGGTTGAGGATGAGCTTCATCGTCTCCACCCGCGCCTTGTGCTTGTCGCTGGAGCGGATGACGTGCCACGGGGCCTTCGCGTGACTGGTCTGCTGCAGCATCTGGTACTTCATGTCGGTGAACTGGTGCCACATGCTCTGCGCCTGCAGGTCGATCTCGCTCAGCTTCCACTGCCGCAGCGGGTCGGTGCGCCGCTCCTCGAACCGGGTCGCCTGCTTCTCCTTGCTGACGCTGAAGTAGAGCTTGATCAGCACCGTGCCGTGCTCGACAAGCGACTCCTCGAAGGGAACGACGTGCTTCATGAAAAGCTCGTACTCCTTCGGGGTGCAAAAGTCGAAGACCGGCTCCACCATCGCCCGGTTGTACCAGCTGCGGTCGAAAAGCACCACCTCGCCCCCCTTGGGGAAGTGCTTGATGTGGCGCTGAAAGTACCACTGGGTCCGCTCCTCCTCGGTCGGGCGGCCCAGGGCGACGATGCGGTAGTGCTTGGGGTTCATGTAGCGGCTGACGCTGCCGATGACGCTCCCCTTCCCCGCGGCGTCGCGCCCCTCGAAAAGGATGAGCAGTTTGAGGCCGCGCCGTTCGATGTGCTGCTGCAGTTTGACCAGCTCCGCCTGGTAGGGTTCGAGGGCGAGGTTTTCGCGGTAGACCCGAAGCGCTTCAACACTCTGCGCTTCACTGAGTTCGGGCTCTTTCATAGGCAATCCGGAATGAAAATTTTTACGGAATATTACACCCGTTTTCATCATGTTATCGCAAAAAAACGAAGCGGATGCGGATTTTCCCTTGCCTGCCCAAGAAAATGCACCGGAAAAATAACGGGAAAACCCCTGAAAACAGGCATTTTCATGGGGTTTAAAAATTGTAACTGCAAAACGAAAAAAAAGGAGTAATATTCCGAAATCCAACCCATACAAGGCACCGTGCCATGGCGAATCTTACCGTCAAAAAACAGACCCTCAAACCCTTCGGTATCGAGGCGAAACCGCTCATCGAAAAATACCTGGCCAAGCTTGACGTCGACATCAGCGACTACACCTTCGCGGCCAACTACATCTGGCTCTCCAGAAGCAGCGGGTTTTACGCCGTCATCAACAAATGTTTCTGCCTCTTCGTCATGACCGGCGGCGAGCTGACCATGCTGCTGCCGCCCCTGGGCAAGCAGAAACACATCCCCGACGCGATGCTGCGCTGTTTCGAGATCATGAACGCCAACAACTCGTCACGCTACTATGCGCGCATCGACTACGTACAGGCCTCCATGATCGAGGAGTTCGTCCAGTCCGAAGACGAAGCGCAGAGCATGTTCGAGATGCTCGAACACTACCTCGTCGAGAAGAAACTGGTCGACTACGTCTACGAAGCCGACCGTCTCATCGAACTGCGGGGCAACAGCTACCACACCAAGCGTACCGAGATCAACAAGTTCACCAAGTCCTACCCGGACCACTACATTGAAACCCTTGACCCGGTCACCCACCACGACGCCATCATCGCGCTCTTTGACAAATGGGTTGCCGACCGGGTCAAGTACATGCCCAAGGAGGAGGCCGAGCAGTTCCTCGAGGGGATTCACCAGGAGCGCTACGCCGTCAAACGAATGCTGAAGCACTACGTCGAGCTCGAACTCGTCGGCCTGGTCATTTACATCAACGGCGAGCTCAAAGGCTTCACCGCCGGAGAACGCATCAACGCCGACACCGCCTCGGTCATCATCGAAAAGACCGACTTCGAAGTGCTCGGCTGTGCTCAGTTCATCTTCCGGGAGTTCTCCAAACTCCTGCGGGAACACTACGGCAGCACCTACATCAACGTCGGCGACGACATGGGCTTTGAAAACCTCAAAAAGGTCAAGATGTCCTACCGTCCCTTCAAGCTCGTTCCCAAGTACACCATCTACCAGAAGTAGCCATGCAGATCCGTTATGCCCGCCCCTCTGACGCCGGAGGGCTGGTCGCCCTGGAAACCCTCCTCTTCACCGGGGCGGACTACCCCCTCTCCCGCCGGGCCTTCTACTACCACATCCGTCGCAGCCTGCTGCTGGTGGCCGAGTCCGAAACAGAAGGGCTCTGCGGCTACATCCTCGTGCTTCTGCACCGTCGCACGCCCAAGCTCTACTCCCTCGGCGTCGCCCCCCTCTGCCGAGGCCGGGGCGTCGCCGCGGCGCTGATGGAGCGGATGCTCGAAGCGCTCGAAGCGACGGGGTGCGAACGCTCCGTGCTGGAGGTGCGCTGCGATAACGCCGCGGCCCAGTCTCTCTACCGCCGCTTCGGCTACGGCGTCGTCAAACGCCTCGACGCCTTCTACCGCGACGGGGGCGACGCCTATGTGATGGAGCGTTCCCATGCCCGCTAGACACTACCGCCAGCTGCTGAAGCTGCTCTTCCGGACCCGGATGCTGCGCCTGCAGGGCGCCGTACTCTTTCTGACCACCTACATCGACTGGGTGCTGATGCCTTTCCTGACCAAACTCGAGGGGACTCACCTGCCGGTCTTCATGATCAGCTTCTACATGCTGCTGGGAGCCTCCGACGGGTTTGTCCAGCCCCTCTTCAAGAAGGTGAAGATCTACCGCATCTACGCCTTCGTCATCGTGCTCGACCTGGTGCAGATCACCGCGTACACCCTCGAAGGCGTCGACATCGTCCTCTTCACCTACGCGATGCTGAGCCTCTTCACCCTGCAGGCGATCACCTTCGAGATTTCACGGGTCCACACCATCGACTTCATGCAGGATGAAGTGGAGCTCAAGGAGTACCTGATGCTCCGCTCCCTCATCGTCTCGGCGGCCATCATCGCCGGAAGCCTGACGGCGATGCTCCTCGACGCCCTGAAGGTGGCGCTGGGAGAAGCCCTGACCCTGCTGGCGGTCCTGGGACTCGTCGCGGTGCTCATCGAGTACCGGCTCTATGCGAAGTTCAAGCGCATCGTTCAGAACGATGACACGGTCATTACCCGGCAGAAGAGTCTGCTCAACGAAAAGATCAACGTCTAAGAACCTTTTAGGCTCCGAACCTGTAATCTGATACCATCGATGTAGAAGGAAGCGTCATGCGTACCCCGCCCCCGGAACTGAGCGAAAGACTCGAACAGAGCATCCGCGACTACTATGAGAACGGCGACGTCACCGTCCACCCCTACGACGTCTCCGAACTGCTGCTGGAACTGCGCGACTACAACGAGGAAGCCTATCTCGACGAACTGGCGCGCATCCCCGAAGAGCTGCGCGCCCTCGTCCTCATCGAGCTCCCGAAACCGTGTCACGAAGAGGTGCTGGAACGCTTCACCCCCGAAGAGATCGCCGACCTGACCAACGTCCTCGACACCGACGACGCCGCGGAACTCATCCGTAACATCGAGGAGGTTGACGAAGCCGTTGCCGACGAAGTGCTCCAAAGCCTCCCCGAAGCGGACCGCCAGACCCTAGAAGCCCTCATCGCCTACGGGGATTACGAGGCGGGGGCCTACATGCAGACCGAGCTCTTCAGCGCCACCGTGGACGAGCAGATCGGCGACTCCATCCGTCGCCTCAAAAAGCTCAAGGCCGCCAAGGAACTCGACAACGTCTACCAGGTCTACGTCGTCGACGCCGCACAGAAATTTCTCGGGTCCATCCCTCTGGAAGACCTCATCCTCCTGGGACCGAAGGAGCGCTACGAAGAGCTTCTCAAAGAGGGGACTAACAGCGTCACCGTCCGCGCCACAGACGACATCCACGACGTGGTTGAAATCGCCGCCAACTACGACATGGGCGTCATCCCCGTCGTGAGCGACGAGGGCATCCTGCTCGGACGCATCACCTCCGACGACATCTACGACATCATCGAAGAGCGCGCCACCGGACAGCTCTACCACCTCGCCGGGGTCAACGAAGAGGCCGAGCAGGAGGAGAGTCTGCTGCACATCGGCAAGCACCGCGCTTTCTGGCTGGGGATCAACCTTCTTACCGCCGTCGCCGCTTCGGTGGTCATCGGCCTCTTCGACACGACTATCCAGTCCCTGGTCGCCCTGGCGGTGCTGATGCCCATCGTCGCCTCCATGGGCGGCAACGCCGGCACCCAGACCCTCACCGTCACCGTCCGCCAGATGGCGCTGGGCGAGATCAGCGGGGGCGACGCCCGGGAGACCATCTTCAAGGAGGTCTACCTCGCCCTTATGAACGGCGTCATCTTCGCCGTTCTCATCGGCATCGTCGCCTGGCTCTGGTTTGCCATGCCCCTGCTGGGAGTGGTCATCGCCCTCTCCATGGTCATCAACCTCTTCTCGGCGGGGCTCTTCGGCTCCGTCATCCCGCTGCTGCTGCAAAAAGCAGACATCGACCCCGCCGTGGGCTCGTCGGTGCTGCTCACCACCGTGACCGACATCGTCGGATTTTTCAGCTTTCTCGGCCTCGCCAGCGTCATGCTGCTCTAGACCGGCACTACTAGGAGATACTCCATGATACGCCAACCTTTCGAACTGGTCGCCTTCAACCTGCCCCGCCCCATGGAGCGCGGCGAGATCGAGGAGGCCCTGGGCCTCACCTTCAAACGCGGCATCGAAGCCACCTACTACGCCGAAGTCGGCGACGCCCTCGTCACCTACACCCAGTTCAACGTCCTGACCGCCATCAACTGGCCCCGGGACCGCATCATCGAGGCGATCGAAACCCTGGGGTTCGACGCCTCCGAACTCTTCGAGGGGAGCGGCATCTACCAGGACTACCCCGTCCGCATCGACCCGGGTCTCGCCCTGGGCCACACCATCGACAACGATACCATCACCCTGAAATCCTACTCCCTGCTGCAGATGCTCATCATCGCCCACGTCATCTCCCAGAGCGTGGCGCTGGAACTTTTCGAACGGCGCCTCTCGGACTACCACGAACGCAGCCGCCTGCTCATCGACGCGGCGGGAAGCTACTCCATCTTCAAACGCAACCGGCTTGCGCGCTTCGCCAAGGAGCTCGCCCTGCTGCGCCACGACATTCTCATCGACCTCCACCTGCTGGACAAACCCAACATCCTCTGGGACAACGAAGAGGTGGAGATGCTGTACAACACTCTCGCCTACCGCCTGGAGCTCAAGGACCGCTTCGACGTCGTCACCTATAAGCTCGACAACATCAAAGACGACGTGATGATGGTGATGGACCTCACCAACCACGACCACAGCTCCTTCCTGGAGTGGATCATCATCGTGCTCATCGCGGTGGAGATCGTCATGGGGCTGATCGAGTGGTTCCGCCCCGGGCTGGGGCACTGAGAGACTATTCGATGACGTGTTCGCCGTGAAGGCCGTGGATGTCGCTGTGGGCGATGGCGTCCTCCTGGAAATATTCGATGCGCGTCTCGGCGGCTTCGAGGTCGTCGAAACGGGCGATGTGGAAGATGGCGTCCCCCTCCTGCACCAGGGGAATCTGGCTCTTACCGATGATGATGCCGTCGAACTTCGAGCGGATCTCGTAGCTCTCGTCGCCGAGGGGTTCGTCGACAAAGCCGATGATCTCGTCGGCCTTGACCGAATCCCCCAGGGCCCGCACCGTGCGCAAAATGCCGCTCTCGGGGGCGCGCATCCAGGTACTGGCCTTGCAGATGAGGGGGTTTCGGTAACGCCGTTTCTTCGTCTCGGGAAGCATCTCCAGGGCGCGCAGGACATTGACGATCCCCTTCACCCCGATCTTGATGGCCGTCTCGTCGAACCGCAGCGCCTCCCCCGCCTCGTAGAGCAAAATGGGCACTCCCTGCTCCTGCGCCTCCGCCCGAAGCGAGCCGTCGCGCAGCTCCGAGTGGAGAATGACCGGGGCTTCGAAGGCCTTGGCCAGCCGCAGAGTCTCCTCGTTCTTGACGTTGGTGCGGATCTGGGGCAGGTTGGAGCGGTGGATCGCCCCGGTATGCAGATCGATGCCGTAGTCGCACTTGAGGACGATCTCCTCGAAGAAAATGCGGGCGATACGGGCCGCCAGCGACCCCTTGGTCGATCCGGGGAAGCTGCGGTTCAGGTCCCGGCGGTCGGGAAGGTAGCGCGACAGGGTGTTGAGGCCGTAGACGTTGACGACGGGGACGAGAACGAGGGTCCCTTTGAGCTTTTTGATCAGCGCAAGGTGCTTGATCCGACGGATGATCTCGATGCCATTGAGCTCGTCACCGTGAATGGCCGCACTGACGAAAATCGTCGGCCCCCGGCGGCGGCCCCGGATGACGTGAACCGGGATCGACGCGGGAAGATTGTAGAGTCCGGGGAGCGCCACGTCGATGTGCCGGGTGCTTCCCGGAGGGATGGAGGTTCCGCAGATTTCCAGTTGCGAATCGTTCATACAGGCCCCTGAAACCGCTTCGGTTTTGATGGAATATAGTGTAGAATGTTAGCATATATCCGGCGCAGCGTCTCATCAAGGAGGGTCCCATCGAGAAACTGGTCATCGGCAGGAACGAGCACGTTTCCCTGCCCGAACTGAACTTTTCCGACATCGACGCCAAGATCGATACCGGTGCCTTCTCCTGCTCGATACACTGCGACGACATCCGTCTCAACGACGACGGCACCGTCCATTTCCGGCTGCTCGACGACTCCCACCCCGACTACCACGAGCGCCACATCTGCATGCCCGTCCACGAACTCCGCCGGGTCAAAAGTTCCAACGGCACCGTGGAAGAGCGGATCTTCATCAAGACCCTGCTGGAGCTCGGCGGCAGAAGTTTCGAGGCGGAAATTTCCCTCACCGACCGCGCCAGCATGAAGTTTCCCATGCTCATCGGCCGCAAGTACCTCGAAGGGCGTTACCTTGTCGACGTCTCGAAACGCTACAATACGACATCTCGTCCAAAGGATTGAACCGTGAAACTCTACATCCTCTCCCGCAATGCGTCGCTCTACTCCACCAAACGGCTCGTCGAAGCCGCCGAAGAGCGCGACTGGGAGGTCCGGGTACTCGACTACCTGAAGTTCAGCATCGAGATCCAGAAGGGGGAGTTGAAGATCCACTACAACGGCGAGCCCATCGACGCACCCGACGCCATCGTTCCCCGCATCGGGGCGAGCCGCACCTTCTACGGCACGGCGATGGTGCGCCACTTCGAGATGATGAACGTCTTCAGCTGCGCCGGCTCGCTGGCCATCAAACGCTCCCGGGACAAACTGCGCAGCCTGCAGATCCTTTCCAAAAACGGCGTCGACATGCCCAAAACCGTCTTCGCCTCGAACAAATCCGACGCCAAGGACGTCATCAAACTCAGCGGCGGCACGCTGCTGGTACTGAAGATCCTTGAAGGGACCCAGGGGGTCGGCGTCGTTCTTGTCGAGACCCAGAAAGCGGCCAAGTCGGTCCTCGACGCCTTCTACGGCATGGACGTCAACCTTCTCGTCCAGGAGTTCATCGCCGAAGCGGGGGGCGCGGACATCCGGGCCATCGTCGTCGACGGCCAGGTGGTCGGCGCCATGAAGCGCCAGGGCGCCGAGGGGGATTTCCGCTCCAACCTCCACCAGGGCGGCAGCGCCACCCTCTACAAGCTCTCGCGCAAGGAGAAGGCGACGGCCATCGCCGCCGCCAAGGCGATGGGGCTGGGGGTCTGCGGGGTCGACATGATCCCCTCCGAACGCGGACCGCTGGTGATGGAAGTCAACTCCTCCCCGGGACTCGAAGGGATCGAGAAAGCGACCGGCATCGACGTGGCCGGAAAGATCATGGAGTACATCGCCAAAAACGTCAATCCCGAAGAGCCGGTCAAACGCCGCCGGCCCCATAAAGACAAGATCGGGGCATAAGCCCCGCCAGAGGAGCCCCCATGCTATCCGAACCGGAGACCGAATCCCTTCTCTCGCAGATCGACCCCCTGCACAAGGAGGACATCCAGAACGCCGAACACTCCTCCTTCTTCTTCCAGACGGCGCGCTATTCGCTCCTCATCACCCGCTTTTTCACCCTGGGCGAAGAGGAGATCGTCGGCTACTCCATGCCCTTTCTCATCTTCGACGACGCCATGTACCTCTACGACCGCAAAGCGGGGCGTTTCCTCCCCATGACTGAGGGGCACCACTCCATCCGCCGAGCGATCGAGCAGCGGCTCGACGAAGACGAAGATCTCATCGAACACTACATCGACGAGATCGACCGCCTCGAAGACTCCCTCTACACCCGGAAGATCTCCCCCATCTTTCTCGACGTCTGGTTCGACCTCAAAAAGGACCTGACCCGGATGGACCGCATGTTCGACCGGACCAAGGAGGCAGTCAAGCGCTATGTGCAGCGTTACGGCGAAACGCCGGGCTTTCCGGCGGAAGAGTACGTCAACATCCTCGAACACATCGGGCGCTACCAGCGGCTGGCGGACCTGCACACCCTCAAGCTCGACACCCTGTACAACTACTACAACTCGCTGAAAAACGACAAGATCAACACCAACATCTACACCCTGACCATCCTGTCGGGGGTCTTTCTGCCGCTGAACCTCATCGTCGGCTTCTTCGGCATGAACACCCAGAACCTCTTTTTCCAGGACGACCCCTCCGGAACCAAAAACGTGGTGGTCCTGCTGGTGATTTTGCTCTTCGTGCTGCTGGCGCTTTTCCCGTTCGTGCGCTTCATCGAACGCCACATCCTCAAGAAGCTGCTGGGCCGCTTCAACCTCTACAACAACCTCGTCGACCGCATTCGCAGCATGACGCTGTTCAAGCAGTAAGGCGGCGCGATGACGGAACTTGCAACCTGGATCGGCATTGTTTTCTGCGTTTCGCAATCAGCCATGTTTTCCGGCCTCAACCTCGCCTTCTTCAGCATCAGCAAGATGCGCCTCAACATCGAGATAGGACGGGGAAACCACGCCGCGGAGCAGGTGATGCACATGCGGGAGGACTCCAACTTTCTGCTGACGACCATCCTCTGGGGCAACGTCGGCATCAACGTCCTGCTGACCCTGCTGGCGGACTCGGTGCTCGCCGGGGTGAGCGCCTTTCTCTTCTCCACCTTCATCATCACCCTCTTCGGCGAGATCACGCCCCAGGCCTACTTCTCCCGCAACGCCCTTAAAACCGCCGCCCTGCTCGCCCCGGTACTGCGCTTCTACCAGCTGCTGCTCTGGCCCATCGCCAAACCCTCGGCCCTCTTTCTGGACCTCTGGCTGGGCAAGGAGGCGATCCAGTTCTACCGGGAACGTGAGATCGAGGAGATGCTGCGGCTGCACATGCGCGACGATACGACGGAGATCACCCGCACCGAAGGCAAAGGGGCGCTCAACTTCCTGGAGATGGACGACCTGACCGTCGCGGAGGAGGGAGAACCCGTCGATCCCCAGAGCATCATCCCCCTGGAGTTCAACGGCACCCGCCCCGTCTTCCCCGACATCGCCCCCACGACCGAAGACCCCTTTTTGCGCCGCATTCAGGCCTGCGGGCGCCCCTGGGTCATCCTCACCGACCCCCAGGAGCTTCCCCGGCTGGTCATCGACGCCGACGGCTTCATGACCGCGGCCCTTTTCAGCCCCGAGAGCTTCCGTCCCTACGACTACTGCCACCGGCCGATGATCGTCTCCAACATGTCCGCGACCCTCGGCGACATCCTGCCGGGCTTCCGGGTCAACCCCGAACACGACGAGGACGACGTCATCGACGACGACATCATCCTCATCTGGGGCGACGAACGGCGCATCATCACCGGGGCGGACATCCTGGGGCGGCTGCTGCGGGGGATCGTGGCGAAATAAGACGCATGCCGTTGTACGAACACGCAGTATAATGGCACCATCAATGAGGAGGAAACATGGCATCACTGTTCTGGAGCATCGTCGCCATCGGAGGGGGCTACTTCGCCACCCGGCTGTTCAAAGGGGTCCTGGGACGCATCGCGGCCCGTAAAGAGGTGGAACCCAAACGGGCCTTCTACATCGAACGGGTCTTCGACATTCTCTTCGTCGTCGCCGCCGCCATCGCGCTACTCTTCATCTGGAGCGTCGACATCAACAGCATCTCTCTGCTCGCTTCGTCGGTCTTCGCCGTCATCGGCGTCGCCATGTTCGCGCAGTGGTCGATTTTGAGCAACGTCACCGCGAGCATCATCATCTTCTTCACCTTCCCCGCGCGGGTCGGGGACCGGGTACGCATCGTCGACGGCGACAACAGCGCCGAGGGGACCATCAGCGAAATCACCCTCTTCCAGACGGAGCTCAAGACTCCCGAAGGCGATACCGTTTTCTACCCGAACAACCTGCTGCTGCAAAAACCGGTCATCAAGTTGGCCTCGCAGCGTCAGCCCGAAGAGGATCTCTAGGTTTCAAAGGGGAAGACGCCCCCGTCCGGGGGCGGAGGGTTCCGGGAACTAGCGTTCGTCGGAGGGGAGCTTCGCGAGGCAGGCATCATACTGCTGCTCGCATGTTTCATAGCATTTGTCGGAGCCGTCTTCGGCTTTTTCACACTGTTCCAGGCAGCTGTCGTAATTCACGTCGCACTGGTCTGCACCCTGCGCCGCTTCTTCCGCCGCCAACGGGCTTACAAGCAATCCGGCTACCGCAAGGGAAGCCAACAGTCGCATCATTTTCATAGCGCACCATCTCCGTGCATGTTAAAGTAATGGTAAGATTGTTTTGTTAGGATGCAGATTGCAGTTTACTGCGATCCGAACCTGAACAAGACGCCAAAGCAGTGGGTCTTCAGGCGTACTCCCGATGCGAACCGCCAAGCAGCATCGAGGGTACCTTTTCATCGTGCGTTTTTGATCCGCAGAGAAATTATACTCCCGAAAAAATCGTTTTGTGCTAAAAATTTTCTTAAGCGAAAAAAGCCCCGAAACCTCCCTGAAACAAGGGCTTTCACAGGGCATTTGACCGCCGGGTTTCTCTATCTGAACTTTCAGGACACCCCATGCTGCAGATCAGCAACCGGATCTACTGCGACGACTTTATCGCCACGTTGAAATGCGACTCGCGGCTTATGCCCTCCCCCTACCACGACACGCCCTTTCTGATCATCCGGGAGTTTCTGCCTGCTTCGCTTTGTCTCGAAATCGCCGCTGCCCTGCGCGACGCTTCGGATGCCGAAGCGGCCCGGGTCAAAACCACCCTGCTCAACTCCGTCGTCGACCCCTCCGTCGACGAGTCCATCCGCAAGACCATGATCCACACCCTTCCCGAGGTCTACGCGGCGGCCTACGACACGGCGTTCAAAGCCCACCAGCGCCGGATCGAGGAGTTCTTCCACATCGCACTGACGACGGCAACCACCGTTCAGGGACTCGAATACACGAAGGGGTCGTTCTACGTCAAACACGCCGACGACTCCAACGAACTGGTCAACGACGCGGGGGAAACCGTCGGCTACGTTCAGGTGGCCCCCCAGCGGAAGATTACCACGGTGCTTTTCGCCACCCCGTGGTCCGAGACCCCCGATGCCCTCTCTTTCAGCGGGGGAGAACTGCTGTTCAACTACCTCTGCGACGCCGACGGCCGTACGGTCACCCTGCGCCCCGAAGCCGGGGACATGGTAGTCTTTCCGAGCAACCCCCTCTTCGCCCACGAGGTGCTTCCCGTGCAAGAGGGGTACCGGCTGACCCTGGTGCAGTGGCACAACGGCATCCTGACCTGACGCCTCTTTGTGCAAAGTCCGCTGACCGGGGAAATTTTCGCCTGCTGAAAATAGTGAATATCTTCCAAAAAAAGGAGTATAATTTTCCTACGCGATTCAACGGCCCGACCTGTGAATCCTACGAGTAACCCGAATCCGGCCGAACGCCGGGCTCATGCGGATCGCCGCCTGGCGTTCGCGGTCTTTTCCGGCTCTGTTTGATAGGCACTATCAAACCGTTTTTTCAACTTAGTTGTTACCATCTTTTTATCGAGGAACCGATGAAAATTTCTGATGCAATATTGGAAATGGAACTGGGTGGCGTTGAAGCGGACGACATTGCCGCTATCGTAGAACTTTGCGGAAGCAAAGGATTGAACGTCGAAGTGATCGACGAAGAGCTTCTGAAACGGGGCTATGAAAAAATCTTTACGGTGGATTACGACGCGTATGACGAATACGACGGCTGGGAAGACGACGAGTTCGCCTCGATCGAAAAATTTCCCCACAAACCGTACTACAGAGACTAGGACATGCACGACTACAAACAGCTGGTACGCGACTATTACGACATGTGGAACGAGAAGGATTTTAGCAAGGCCGAGAAGCTCCTCGATCCCGACATCCGGTTTCGGGGGTCGCTGGATATCACCGCCAACGGCATCGAGGGGTTCAAGGAGTACGCGAAACTGCTCTTCACGGCCTTTCCGAATCTCTACCACGCCCTGGAGATCACGGTTCATGAAGATGAGCGTGCCGCAGTCTACGTCACCTATACCGGAACCCATGAGGGGCCCCTGTTCAAATACCCCCCTACGGGCAACCGCATCTGCTACTCGGGAGCCTCGTTTTTTCACTTCCGCAACGGAAAGATCTACAGCATCAACGTGTTGGGAGACCTCAACGCCCTGCACAAACAGATCGGCGGTCCCGACAGCCTCTAGCGGCAGACGCCGCCGGGGTCATCCGTAAAAACGGCGTTGACCCCCCATCCGAAAAGCACTTCTCTTCGTTCCGGATCATTGACCGTGTAGACCCCGACAAATATCCCCGCTTCGCGCAGACGGTGCACCAGTGCTTCCGTCACCCCGGCATCATCGCAATGGTACCCCTCGGCGCCGTGCTGCAGGATGTATTCGATCAGGTTTTCCGGGTGCGTACCTTCGACGAGAAGGGAGACCGCCACATCGGGCAGAAGGGCTTTGATGCGCGCCATGTAGTCGTGATTGAAGGATGAGAACAGCACCAGGTCCAGGGCATTACGGTGCTCGACCGCTGCAAGCACCGCATCGATCACCCTCCCCGCTTCATGCCATCCCGACATCTCCTTGATCTCGATGTTGAGCGGCATGCCGTGACCCACGGCGAACTCCAGCACTTCGTCCAGGGTCGGGATGCGGTCCGGCACCCCGGGAACGGGAGAAAGTGCCCTGCCATCTGCCACCGTACCGAAAGGATCGTCCCGATAGAACCATGCTCCGGCGTCGAGCTTCCCCAGCGCATCGGAAGCCAGGCTGCAGACCGCATCTTTGACTCCGCCCCCGGTACGTTCCGGCGTCTCGTCATGCATGACCACGACCCTGCCGTCGCGGCTGAGCTGCACGTCAAGTTCGATAAAATCGCATACCCAGAGACTCGCTTCAAACGCCCGCAGGGTATTTTCCGGCGCGACGACACGATTTCCCCGATGGGCGGCAATGAGTCCGGTACGGTGAAGAAGATCGTAAAATTGCATACTTCATTGTATCACACGGGATGCGTACAAAATCGCGATTTTTCAGGAGAGTCATTATGGCGACAGGAGCTTTTCATCGAGAGTCGGCTATAATAGAGCCGTTTCAAGTGTGTCGCCACCGCGCGCACGCCATGCCTTCGAGGAGAGAGCATTTGCGTTTATTAGCCGCACTGTTGATGATCCCACTGTTCCTTTCGCTGCTGAATGCGGATGCCACCCTGCCCGAGGAAGGGTTCGGCGACGAGTTCGAATCGGAGTTCTCCGCAGCGGCGCCTGCGGAGGATTTCGATCCGCTGAGCGGCTACAACCGTGTCATGACCGTCTGCAACGACGTGGTCTACATCCATCTGTTCTTCCCCGTCGCCCGGGGCTACGAAGCGGTCATTCCCGAAGAGGGGCGCAAGGCGGTACAGCGCTTTTTCGCCAACCTCCATACCCCGGTCCGCGTCGTCAATAACGTGCTGCAGCTCAAGTTCCGTAACGCCGCCGAGGAGCTCGGCCGTTTCACCGTCAACACCACTCTGGGCATCGGCGGCCTTTTCGATCCCGCCTATACCTGGCTCAACCTCTCGTCGCATCCCGAAGACTTCGGACAGACGCTCGGATACTACGGCGTCGGCAGCGGCTTTCACATCGTGCTTCCGCTGCTGGGGCCCTCCAACCTCCGCGACACCGTCGGGCTGGTATCGGACTCCTACATCGACTTCGGTCTGAATTATTACGAGGACCGGGGGATCAACCTCCTCGATACGCTCGACCACACCTACGCCCTGGAATCCCTCGAATATCTCAACAAAAGCTCCCTGACCTACGCGCAATATGAGAGTTTGAAAAAAGATGCGCTAGACTTATACCCGTTTTTAAAGCAGATCTACGAACAATCCCGATCAAAGGCCATTGAAGAATGACTCGTATCCTCCCCTTTTTGCTCTCCCTGATGCTGGCGCTCTGCGGTACTACGCTACTCAATGCGGCCCAGACCGACGCCGAACGTCTCCACGACGTCGTCAGTACCAAAGTCGCCGCCATTACCGAGATTTTGAACGATGCGACCCTTGAAAAAGCGGTGAAGAACGACCGGATCATGGCCATCGCGGAAGAGATGATCGATTTCGAGATCATGGCGAAGCTCAGTCTCGGAAAAGATGGGTGGGCACAACTCGACGAAGCGCAGCAGCACGAATTCATCACCCTCTACGTGGAGCATATAAAAAGTTCCTATCTGGAGAAACTCTACCTCTACAACGGAGAAGAGATCCGCATCACGCCGGCCGCCCAGACCAAGCCCAACCGCATCGAGATCTCCTCCTTCATCCGCACCGACGAGGGCGAGATGGAGATTCTCTACAAGTTTTACCGCAACCGTGCCGGGGCGTGGTTCATCTACGACATCAACCTTGCCGGCGTCAGCATCATCCAGACCAACCGGGTGCAGTTCGCCGAGTTCCTCAGCAGCGCCACGGCCGCCGACCTGCTCGAAAAACTCCGGCAAGAAGAGCATCTCTAGACGATGCTCGGCCGTTTCTACGACGCGACCGCTCTGGGCCGACCGCGCCTCACCCTCTTTCTTGTCCTGATCGTCGTCGCGCTGCTCGGTTCGCAGGCCTTCAAGGTCGAAATCGACGCCTCCTCGGAGACCCTGCTGCTCAAAGAGGACAAGGACCTCGCTTTTACCAGAACGGTCAACCAGCGCTTCTACAATCCCGACTTCCTGGTCATCACCTACACCCCTGAACACCCCCTTCTCGACGACGCCACCCTGAAGCACCTTGAAGCGATAAGCGGCGACCTTGAAAAGATTTCCATGGTCGACTCCGTCGTCTCCATCCGCGACGTGCCGCTGCTCCAGAGCCCGCCTCGACCCCTGGCGGAGCTTATCGCCGACATCCCCTCCCTGCAGACCCCGGGCATTGACAAAAGCATGGTCCGAAAAGAGCTGCTGGAGAGTCCCATCTACAGCAACAATCTCGTCAGCCCCGACTTCAAAACCACTGCGATCCTCGTCTATTTCAAGGACGATCCGCGCTACTTTGAGCTCCTCTACGAACGCAACGACCTGCTGGCGAAACAGCGTAAAACGGGGCTGGACGAAGCCGGGCGCAATCGCCTGAAAACGGTCCAAAAAGCCTTCAAGGAGCACCGCGACGCCATGCGCGCCGTCAACCACGAAACGATCGCCGACGTCCGCGGTGTCATGGCCCGTTACGGCGGCGACGCCGAACTCTTCCTGGGCGGGGTCAACATGATCGCCGACGACATGGTCACCTTCGTCAAGTCGGACCTCGAGACCTACGGCAGCGCCGTGCTGCTCCTGCTCATCGCCGTTCTTTACATCGTCTTCCGGCAGAAGCGCTACATCCTGCTGCCCGTACTCATATCGCTCCTCTCCGTCATCGCGACCACCGGGGTGCTGGGCCTCTTCGGCTGGGAGGTGACCGTCATCTCCTCCAACTTCATCTCGCTGCAGCTCATCGTCACCATGTCCCTGGCGATCCACCTCAGCGTCCGTTACCGCGAGCTGCTTGTCGAGCGTCCCGAAGCCGACCACCGCGACATCATCCGCGAAGCGACCGTGTCGATGTTCAAACCCTGCCTCTTCGTCATCCTGACCACGGTGGCCGGCTTCAGTTCCCTCGTCGTCAGCAACATCCTTCCGGTCATCAACCTGGGATGGATGATGAGCGCGGGGATCTCCATCTCTCTGCTCATCACCTTTCTCGTCTTCCCCGCCGTCATGGTGCTGACCCGGAAACAGGCCCCCGTCACCGACTTTGAGAAGCATTTCGTCCTGACCCGAAGGCTCGGCGACTTCGCCGAAAAGCACGGCCGGACCATCTTCGCCGTCAGCATCGTCCTCGCCATCTTCGGGGTGAGCGGCGCCTCGAAACTCGTTGTCGAAAACAGCTTTATCGACTACTTCAACGAAGATACGGACATCTACAAAGGGATGGAGGTCATCGACACCCAGCTCGGCGGAACGACCCCCCTCGACGTCATCATCGACTTCCCGAAAGCGAAGACGGCGGCACCGGCTGCCGCCGCCGACTTCGGCGAATTCGACGATTTTGAGGCGGAGTTCGCGGAGAGTGCCGACGACGCCCAGTACTGGTTCACCTCCGAGAAGATGCACACCATCGAAGCCGTCCACGACTACCTCGACGCGCTGCCCCAGACGGGTAAAGTCCTCTCCTTCGCCACCATGCTCAAAACCGGCCGCATCATCAACGGCGGAGCGGACCTCGACAACCTCGAACTCGCCCTGCTCTACAACGAGCTTCCCGAAAAGTTCCGTTCCATCATCCTCACTCCCTACCTCGACATCGAACACGACCAAGTGCGCTTCAACGTGCGCATCGTCGACTCTCAGCCCAATCTGCGCCGCGACGCGCTGCTCAAACAGATTCGCAGCGACCTGCATGACACCCTCGGCATCCCCGCCGATCAGATTCGCCTGGCGGGGATGATGGTACTCTACAACAACGTCCTGCAGAGCCTTTTCAACTCCCAGATCAAAACGTTGGGACTGGTCGTCCTGGTCCTGGGCATCATGTTCTTGCTGCTCTTCCGCTCGTTCAAGATCGCGCTCATCGCCATGGTGACCGACGTCATCGCCGTCGGGGCCGTCTTCGGCTTTATGGGGTGGGCGGGCATCCCCCTGGACATGATGACCATCACCATCGCCGCTATCAGCCTCGGCATCGCCGTCGACGACGCCATCCACTACATCCACCGGTTCCGCATCGAAGTGGCGAAAGACGGCGACTATCTTGCCGCCATGCACCGCTCCCACAATACCATCGGCTACGCGATGTACTATACCACCATAGCCATCATCGTGGGCTTCTGCGTCCTGGTACTCTCCAACTTCACCCCGACCATCTATTTCGGTCTCCTGACCGTTCTGGCAATGTTCCTGGCCCTCGTCGCCAACCTGCTGCTGCTTCCGCGGCTGATCCTCTGGATCCGTCCTTTCCCAGCTGCAACCGTTTAGAAACGGTCTATTTCCGGGGATAGATCCCCGCCCGTATCATATAATGTGTTATGATAATAGGCTTGTATCTTAGAGCGACACAGGAGTCACCCATGCAAGAAGGGCGGAGAGCTTTCTTGAAACAGAGTGCGGCGGCCGTATCGGCCTTTGCCTTTCCCGCCATCCTGCACGCCCGCAACAAGTACCCCACCATCCGGGTACTTGGAACCCACGTTACCTTGCAGGAACCTCTGAGGGAACGGGCGCAGAAAGAGCTGGGCATCAACATCGAGTTTTATCCCGGCGGAAGCGCCGAAGTGCTGATGAAAGCGATCACCAACCCTGCGAACTTCGATCTTTACGAGCAGTGGTCCAACTCCACCCGGCTGCTCTGGAGTTCGGGGGCTATCCAGCCCATCGATGTTCAGCGCCTCGCCTACTGGAAAGAGATCAACGCCCTCCCGAAAACCGGTCACATCACTCCCGAAGCCCGGCCCGGCGCCGGTGACGTCCCGAACAAGATTCTCTACATCCAGAGCGACGGGAGCCTCGGCCCGACCCCGACCGACCGGATCAGCTTCATGCCCTACGTCCACAACGTCGACTCCTTCGGCTACAACAGTGCCATCATTCCCAGGGGAATTCCCTACGAAACGGAAAGCTGGGGCTGGCTGCTTGACGAAAAACACCACGGCCGGGTCGCCCTGGTCAACGAACCCACCATCGGCCTCTTTGACGCCGCACTGGCGGTCCGCGCCGCCGGGCTGCTCACCTTTAAAGATATCGGCAACCTGACCCGAACCGAGATCGACGCCCTCTTCGAGATTCTCATCGACTACAAACGCAAGGGGCACTTCCGCGGCGTCTGGAATTCGGTTCCCCATTCCGTCGAACTGATGGCCCGGGGCGAAGTGAGCATCGAAAGCATGTTCTCTCCCGCCGTCGCATCGCTCAACGGAATGGGCGTCCCCTGCATCTACGCCGCGCCCAAAGAGGGGTACCGCGCCTGGTACGGCGTCATGAGCCTCTCCAGCGCGGCGGAGGGGGAACGCAAAGACGCGGCGTACGCCTACATGAACTGGTGGCTGTCGGGATGGCCCGGGGCCTTTATCGCCCGGCAGGGCTACTACATCTCCAACCCCGAACGCTCGCGTCCCCTGATGGAGCCCGAGGAGTGGGACTACTGGTACGAGGGCAAACCGGCGGAACACGCATTGAGGGGTACCGACGGCAGGGTCTCGGTCCAGCCGGGAGAAGTGCGTGCCGGGGGGTCCTACATCCGCCGCTTCAGCAACATCGCCGTCTGGAATACGGTGATGCCCAACTTCGAATACGCCCTAGACCACTGGAACCGTTTTGTCCGAACCCAGCCCTCGGGAGTGCGCCTGTGACGTTCCCTCCGCTGCGGCTCAATACCAAAGTCTACCTGACTCTGCTCATATCGGCACTGCTCGTCATCGCCATGCTGGCATTCTCCTACATCCGCATCAGCCAGATCTCCGGTTCCCTGGAACGGCTCAACGAGCTCAACCGCAAACTCCAGAGTTTCGTGACCCTGGGCACCCAGATCGAAGAGCTCAAGCGCCACACCCTCAACTATACCCTCGTCGGCGATGCCGCTTCCGCCGATGCCGCCGAGACCATCTACATCGAGATGCAAACGCAGTTGACGCTCCCTCTCGGCGGTGAAATGGAACCGTTCCAGCCCATCATCGACGCATTGAACCGTCATCTTCAAAGCTATCACGGCGACTTTCGGGGCATGCTGCGCGAACGTCCCATCCAGACCCGCCTCCGCGACACCCTTCGCAGCGACGCGGCATCCGTCGAAGAGGAGATCGAACGGCTTCGTACCAGGGAGCGGAACGCCAAGACCGATAGCGCCTACCTCCGCATCCTGACACTGCTGCTCCGGACGGAAAAGGGAGCGTTCCGCTACTTCGAAACCCTGGACCGGTCCCATGCGGAATCCGCACGGCAGGCCATCGCCGAAACGTTCAAAATCCTTGAAGCGCTCCAAAGCGGGAAAGCGGGGGGCCATAAGGTCGACGTCGCCGCTTTGAAGAAGCAGCTCGAAGCCTACCGGCAGACGACCACCCGGGTACTTCAGCACTTCCGGGCCTACCTGATGCTCGACGTCGTCATGGCCGGTGAAGCACACGAGATGCTCCACTATGCGCGAAAGCTTCGCGAAGCGGCCACGGAGCGCTCGGACCGCGTCACCCGGAGTCTTCACGACCTCACCCGCCTGCTGCGTACGACCATGCTCCTGGGCGCCGTCACCCTGATGGCGGTGATGCTGCTGAGTTCCTGGCTCATCATCCGCATCTTCGTCACGCCTTTGCGCGAGATGACCCGCACTTTCGACGCCCTCACCGAAGGCTCCGAAGACGTCCAGATCTCCGATTACGTCCTCGACGACGACATCGGCCGACTCACCCGTGCCGCCCGTTCTTTCGAGGAGAAGAACGTACAGACCCGCCACCTGCTCGAAAAAACCGAGGCCCTGGCGCAGCATCTCGAAGAGCGTGTCGACGAAGAGGTACGCAAACAGCGGGAGCAGGAGCAGGTCCTGATCCAGCAGTCCAAGCTGGCCGCCATGGGGGAGATGATCAGTGCCATCGCCCACCAGTGGCGCCAGCCGCTCAATGCCATCGCCCTCTACCTGCAGGATCTTGTCAGTGCCGAGCGCGGCGGCGAACTTACCCGGGAGTATCTCAAGGAGAGCGTCTCCATGACGATGGAACAGATCAACCACATGTCCCGTACCATCGACGACTTCCGCCACTTCTTCAAACCCACCTCCGAAGATGAAGCTTTCGATATCGAAGATGCCGTCGAGGAGTCTCTCCAGCTCTTCAGCGCCCAGCTGAAGAACAACGAAATCGCCGTCAACCTCGACACCGTTCCCGAAGCCGACACCACCATCACCGGGAACTCCAACCATCTTCGGCAGGTCATCCTCAACCTGCTGAGCAATGCGATCGATGCCATCAAGGAGCGCAAGGAGCGACAGCCCGGAAAATACCTCGGGCAGATTTCTCTGCAGATCGAAGCGATGCCCGACCGGTTCCGCATCACCGTCGAAGATAACGGGGCGGGCATCGAGCCCGGAGCCGTCGAACACGTCTTCGAACCTTACTTTACCACCAAAGAGCAGGGAAAAGGGAGCGGAATCGGGCTTTATATGAGCCGTACCATTCTTCAGAACTACTTCGGCGCCACCTTAAACCTCATCCCGCTGGAAGAGGGAGTCCGTGCCGAGGTGCTGATGCCCCGATCCCACACCCGCAAAGGAAAACGAAACGATGATGCATCTTAAGGTCATGCTGGTCGAGGACGAGCACCTCCTGCGTGAACGTCTCGGGCGCATTCTTCAGCGGCAGATCACCGACGTCCTCACCTGCGCCGACGCCCGCGAAGCCCTCGAAAAGATTGACGATTTCGCTCCCGACCTCATCATCACCGATATCAGGATGCCGGGCATGTCCGGCCTGGAGATGATCGCAAAAATCCGGGAAACCCGTCCCGACCTTCCGGTCGTCATCACCTCTGCCTTCAGCCAAAGCGACCTCTTCATCGAAGCGATCAAGCTCAAGGTCGAAAACTTCGTTATCAAACCCGTAGACGTCGATGTGCTTCTCGAGAGCATCCGCAAAGTGGCCGAGCACCGGCAGATGCGACAGGAGCTTGAAGCGCAGCGTCTTCAGCTGCAGCACTACCAGTACATCATCGACGCCGCCCCGATTTCGATCGTCATCACCGACGCATCGGGGGTTATCGAGTACGTCAACCGCTGCTTCGAGACCCTTTCGGGATATACCCTTGAAGAGGCACGGGGCGAAAACGCCTCCATCCTGAAATCCGGCTACACCAGTTCCGCCCAGTACGCACAGCTCTGGCGCACCATCAAACAAGGAGAGGTGTGGTCCGGAATTTTCAAAAACCTGAAAAAAGACCAAACGACTTACTGGGAGCGGGCCTTTATCGCTCCCATTTTCGACGACAGCGGCACGATCGTCAACTATCTGGGCGTCAAGGAGGAGATCAACGAGGAGATGCGGCTTCGCGAAGCGCTGGAGGACAAGGAGCAGATCATGATCGCCCAGTCGCGGCAGGCGGCCATGGGTGAGATGATCGCGATGATCGCCCACCAGTGGCGTCAGCCCATCAGCGTCATCGCCATGGCGGCCAACAACATCATCGCCGATGTCGAGCTTGACACCCTGGACCCTGAAAACTGCTCCCGCCAGGCGGATTCCATCCTCAAACAGACCGAGCATCTTTCCCAAACCATCGACGACTTCCGCGACTTTTTCCGCCCGGTCAAAGAGGTCGAGGAGACCACCGTCGAAACGGTCTTTGCCGAGGCGGTTGAGCTGATGGGAAAAAGCCTGGAGCATTTCGGCATTACGCTACAAGTCATGCCTTCCAAAAGCCGTCCGCTGAAAACCTACGCCCGCGAATTGCTGCAGGTCTTTATCAACATCCTCAAAAACGCGCAGGAAGCGCTGGTGCAACATCGGGAAACGGGACGGGAAATCATGGTCTGGGTCGCCGAAGGGGGGCCGCTGGTCAGCGTGAATATCTGCGACAACGGCGGGGGCATCGACGATGCGCTCATCGGAAAAATTTTTGACCCCTACTTTTCGACAAAGAGTGCACAGGAAGGAACGGGGCTGGGGCTTTACATCAGCCGGACCATCGTCGAAAAACATCTCCACGGTACCATCCGCATCAGCAGCGATGCGGGACGCACCTGCGTGACGATCACCCTTCCGTCGGAATGATCAGGGCGCGCCGAACGCTGATTCCAGAAATGTCAGAAGGGCATCGACGTCGAGGGGTTTCATAAAGGTCTGTATCCCCATCTCTTCAATCGTTTCAAGGCTCTCCGGCGACGCCTCGCCGGTAATGACGACCAAAGGACGGATGTGGGGGAACCGTTCCCGAACCTGCCGCACCAGCTCAACACCGTTCATCTCCGGCATGACCACGTCCGTAATCAGCACGTCGATATGATGTGCGGTGCAGACGTCGATCGCTTCCACGCCGTTGGAAGCTTTTCTACAGGTCTCGAACACCCGCCCGAGGATACGGCACATGCCGTCGGTAATTTCGGGGACATCGTCAACGACCAGGATGCTAAGCGGATACTTCATGGTGCACTCCATCACCTGGGATTTTGAAAACATCCGATTATACCATCACGCTCTTTTGCCGTTACTGATTAAAACGCGTGATACGGTTCATGACGGGATTATGGTAAGATATTCCCGCCTATCACATTCGAGGAGCACGCGAGTGAGCCATTCCGCTTCCCCGTGCAAAGTACCGTCCGGCACAATTCGGTACCGCACACGTTCCCACACCGCCCCCCTGGCAGACCGCCGATCAACCTCTGCAACGGCAAAAGGCACCGTATGAGCGATGATCTCAGGGTTGACGACGCCGCCGATTTCAAAATTCTGATCGTCGAAGATGACCGTCTGAACCGTGAAATGCTCGAGCGCATCATCCGCCGGGCGGGCTTCCGGGTAGCGACGGCCGCCGACGGAGCCGAGGGTCTCGAGCAGTTCAGGGAGTTCGGCCCGGACATCATCATCAGCGACATCAAAATGCCGGGTATGACCGGTCTCGAGATGACCCGCATCATCCGCCAGACGGATCGGCGGGTCCACATCATCGCCTTTACCGCGTTCAACGAACTCGATCTCCTGCACCAGGCATTACGTTACGGCATCAACCACTACCTGGTCAAACCCTTCGACGCCGACCTCTTCTTTTCCGTGCTGGATCAGAGTCTGACCGAAATCCGTCGGCGGGAGCAGAGCGAAGAGCGCATCCGCCTGATGCAAAACGCCATCGAAAACAGTGGCAGTCTCATTGCAATCTATGACGACTTCTTTCGGCTGACCTACGCCAATCCCGCCCTTTTCAAGATCACCGGCCGCACTCCCGAAGCGCTTATCGGACAGAGCATCGACACCATTTTTCAGCATACCGACGGGACCCCGCTCCTCTCCCTTGAGACCCTGCGCGGCGAGCTCGAAACCGGTAAAAACTGGTCGGGCATCCTCCCGGTACAACACAGCGGTGCGGGAGAGCAGTGGATCGCCGCCTCCATCGCGGTCGTCGAGGGAGACAGCCGTACGCCCCGATATTTCGTCAACGTCGGCGAAGACATCACCAAGCGGCTGCGCTATGAGGAGCAACTCGAACGCCGCGATACGATCCTCAAAGCCACCTCCGACGTCATCTCCTGCTTTCTCAACCAGAGCCACTGGAGGCAGAACCTCCAGACCGTACTGCGCAACCTGGCAAGGGCAACGGAGAGCGCACGACTCTGCCTCTACCAGATGACCGGCAGGCATCCCATGAGCTTCACCATCGTCGATGAGTGGTTCGACCCGACCTACGCCGCTCTCGCGGAAATCTCCCTCTCACAGCACATCCGGTGGGACGGCGACAGCAGTGCATCCATCGAGAAGGAGTTGTTGGAGGGACGTGTCGTCGTTCGCAGCGCCGAGACGATGCCTGAGAGCATCCGGGAGTTTCTTGAGAAACACCACATCCGCAACCTCTGCCTGGTCCCCATCCTGACTGGAGACGATTTCTGGGGCTTTCTCTGCTTCAATGCGCCCCAGGAGGCGCGGGAGTGGAGCGATATGGAGCGCGAAGCGCTCCTGAGTTTCGCCCGCATCATCGGCGCAGCCATCGGCCACGCCTCGACGGCGCAGGAGCTGCACCACAACAAAGATCAGCTCGAACGCATCGTCGACTCGGCCCAGCTGGGCATCTGGGAGTGGTACGCCGGCGACCGGGAGATGAGTTTCAACACCCTCTTCGCCGAACTCCACGGGCTCGATCCGGCCCTTCCCGCCACCTCCGTCCAGGATATTTTCCACCACGGTCACCCCGACGACCGCCGCCGCATCTTCAAACAGCTCAGCACCCTCATCCGCCATCCCGACGGCGGCACGTTCACACTTCAGTACCGTATGCTCCGCGGCGGGGAGTACCAGTGGATCGAAAGCGTCGGTGACGTCACGAAGCTCGACAACAAACGCCGACCGGTCCAGGTCAGCGGTATCAGCTACGACATCGACGAACGCAAGCGCATCGAGGAGAAGCTGTTCCAGACCGCCAAGATCTTCACCTATACGAGCGAAGCGATCAGCATCACCGATGCCGACAAAAAGATCATCGACGTCAACAGCGCCTTCGAGAGCATCACCGGCTATACGAAACAGGAAACTATCAACCAGAATCACGGTCTTTTAAAGTCAGGTACCATGCCCCCAAGTTTTTACGCGAAGATGCATGAAACGCTGCAGAAAAAAGGGGTATGGCAGGGGGAGATCACCAACCGCAAGAAGAGCGGCGAGCTCTTCCCAGCCTGGCTCACCATCTCGACGGTCAAGGACCTCAACGGCGTCATCACCAACTACGTCGGCGTCTTCTCCGACATCAGCGCCCAGGAGCATGTGCGCAACCGCCTCCATCACCTCGCCTACTACGACGCCCTCACCGAGCTGGCCAACCGGGAGCTGCTCCACGACCGGCTCCATAGCGCGCTGACCGTGGCGCGGCGCGAGAGCCG
>JBNKLF010000017.1:0-62893 GCA_050292215.1 Sulfurimonadaceae bacterium
GAGGAACTGACGACGATCAAGGAGGATCGCGAAACCCACCTGCTCTCCAACGACACGGAGATCGTGCAGATGGACCGCAAGACCATCATCGAAAAAGACCAAATGGAACGCATCAAGGGTCAGGCGACGCGCTATGTGGAACTCGACCAGAAAGAGAAGGCGCTTTCCAATCTCTTTATGGTGATTGAGAAAGAGTACGGGATTCGGGTGAGCGGCGCCTTCCACGCCACGGCCAACACCATCAAGGCAAAATCGGGCTCGACCATCGAGCTCGAAGCCCCCTCGGGCATCAGCCTCAAATGCGGCGGCAGCGTCGTCACGGTCGACGCCTCGGGCATCCATCTCAAAGGCCTGGTCGATACGGCCTCTTCCAACGGCGGGGTGACCTCCGCCGGCGTCTCCATCCCGGAGATCAAAAAACCGCTTTACAACAAGCTTCGCGTCACGGCCCTGACCCCCGACGTCACCAAGCAGAGCGACATCGCGGAGGTGCTGACCTACACTGCGACGGTCGAGAAGTACGAGAACGGCTCCTGGGCGCAGACCACCGACCTCACCCCGACCCAGGAAGCGCAGCTGCAGTGGTACTTCATCAAGAACAACGACGAAGGCGACACGGACATCATCACCGACGCCGCCACCGACGACAGCATCTCCGTCGAGGGGCTGACCATGACGGTCACCCTCGACCCGGAGAACATCCACCGCTTCGGCCATGCGCACTGTTTCGTGGCGGATGTGGACGAGGAGAACGGGCATGCCCTCACTGAGCTCAAGCGGGCCCTCGACGTCGTCAATGTCCGGGGCAAAAACGTCATCGAACCCGATGCGACCGAGTCTAACTACCGCGTCTTCCTCAACCTTGAAGATGCCACCCCCGAAGAGATCGCCTCGCTGCAGGTGAAGATCGTCGAGACGAATGCCGACGAATCGCAGAGCGAGAAGAGCGGCACCGTCGAACCGGACCTCACGATCAAGCATCTTCTCGAAGCCGAGCATACCGTCACACAGATCGATGTGACGGTTTATCCGGAAGGCAGGGAAGCGAACTACGCCAAAGCAGTCACCCATTGTCGCCCACTGGAAGGCGAAGAGGTGGTCAACGCCCGGCCCGACGACCAGAAGGACACCTACATCGGCGGCATCGGCGACGAGATATACACGGCGCGGGCCGATACCAGCCTCAAGGATGGCACCGAGGTCACCGTGGAGCTCGACGTCGTCGGCAAAGACGGTTCGGTTCTTGCAACGACGCAGGAAAAGACCACCGTTTCCGGTCAGAAGATCGAACAGGATTTCGACATCAAAAAACTCATCGACGACAACGCCCTCGACCGTGGTGAGGTAGATAAATTTAAAGGACGCATTCTATGGCCCAGGAAGTGACACATATCCACGACGTCGAGTACAAGATCCACCGGGTCCTGCTCAAAGCCTACTACGAGGACCGCTGGCAGACTCCGATGGCCGGAGCGACCTTCGACCTGTTCATCGACGAAGAGAAGGTCGTCGCCGACGGCAAGCTCTCGGGCTACGGCGAAAAGCTTGCACCCGGCACCTACGAGCATATCGCCAAAGCGCCCGGCGATGTCCGCTTCGAGATCACGTCCAAACACAAAGAGGCCCAGATTAGGCAGCTCAAGCAAGAACTCCGCGGCGAGTTTGAACAGCCCTTTAGCGATCTGCGTACGGCCATGCGCCCTTACAACGAGGAATGGAACCGGAGTCCGGCGCTTGCCTTCGTCAGTTCGGCAGGCAGCGGCATCGCGGACGGTGCGGAGTACGTCTGGGACTCCACCAAGGAGCTGGGCAGCAAAGAGTTCTGGTCGGGGGTGGGTGATAGCATCGGAGGCCTTTGGGACTCCATCGAGAGCAGTGGCATCGAAACGCTTCAGCAGATCAGAGAAGCCGAACTCCCCTCCACGGACGATCTTGCCAAATGGAAAGAGATGGCCATCGAGTCCATCGACGAACTTCAGGACGACGCCGCCGACATGGGCCACGATACGCTGGTACTGCTCAACAACCGCGAGCGCATCTTCAAGGTACCGGGAATGATCCTCTCCGGTGATGTCGACGGCATCGAGGCGTTTATCTCCGAGGTGCTGATGCAGATCGACGAAGAGACGGCGACGAAGCTGCAGACGCAGGCGGAGTGGCAGGCGATCATCGAGCTCATCTACGACCGCGAGGCGATCGGGATCATTCTAACCTACATGAACCTCTTCTACGACGAAGTCCCGCCCAACTTCCTCGCCGAGAAGTCCTCCAGTCTCGGAGCGATCATCATGCTTGAAATCCTGATCGGGGTGATTCTCGCTATTTTCACTGCGGGTACGGGTACGGCGGCACGGCTTGCGATGGTTTCGGCCAAGGTCGCCAAAGTCGCCCGCTCCGGTAAGAGTGCTGCGAACTCGGCGGATGCCTTACAGGCGTTCAGCGGGTTCGTCAATACCTTCGTCGCATCGCTCAAGAAATTGGATAACACGGCGAAAACACTGACGGCGGGACGGCGAACCCACTCAAGAACCGGCACCACCAACAGCACCGTTACCAATAAACGGGACAAGGAACCCGACAAAGGAACGGGCTGTAAAAACAAGAAGAAAAAACCCGGGGCCAGAAAAGGAACGATAGAATATGTCTAGTAAAGATAATTACAGGGCTCGCTGGATCAAACATGCGGAGAAAATAAAAAATCCGCTCGTCAATGGGAAGTTCCCGTTTCAAGTTCATCACCTAATCTCCAGAAAATCGGTGAAGCTCGCAGATATGCAGTCCCTATTGGTAAACAACGGATATAGCATCAACAAGATCGAGAACCTCGAAGGTTACCCCTGTACCTTCGAGGGAGCGTGCACGCTGGGAGTGCAGCTCCATCGTGGGAATCATGGGGACCAGAGGGATGAGGAGGATGATCGAGAAAGTCATCCAAAAAGCTATCATAAAAAAGTTAGCGAAAGCCTTTTAAGGCTCGTCAAAAATCAGGACGGGGAAAAGCCGTTTTGCGGAGATAGCAAGTCTATCAGGAAGCTCGAAAAGGAGATGGATAAAATTTCAAAAAATATCCGAAATTTGATAGCTGATTACGAATATAAACTCACCGAAGCCAGTATCGCCAATGGCTTCAAAAAAGGCAATCCCATCGGCTGCGGAAATCACACATCCATACCTGAAGCGAGACGCGATACTAACCGTCAGCCCTGCCGTCACGGCAGACAACATTAACGAAATAAAGAGTAGATTATGGAAGACATTAATCATGAATACAAATTTCTAACCTACAACCATATTGACAGTCGAGTTGATGAGTATAAAACTATAACGACAACCCCCAGACATTGGATGTTGAATATGCATCAAAAAGATTTTTACGAAGGGGAACTAACGCGCCCAGCCGAGTTCCGAATCGACGACTTCGATGAGATGGAAGAAACTTTCGGTCGTATTGAAGCACTTCCGCACAACTTTATGGTTGCTAGCGTTTACGGGCTTTTGTTGCACGAACGCCACAAGCCATTTTTCCGTACTATCAAACAAAAAGACATTATCCTGCACCCGGCAATACTAATCGGCGAGCGAGAAGGTAAAAACGATGCCATCTACGAAGGGTACTACCTAATTGCCAGCCCACACCGGCCACTTAGTTGGGTGGATACCGAAAAGTCAAAAGTCATTTTGAAAGAGGGTGGACTAAGAGACAAGGAATCGGATCCAGAAAAAATTGAAACCCTACGATCTTTAGAGCTCAAGCAATCTGTTGCGAACACCCCACTGGAAAAACGGATGTTCTTCGATATTACCGATACGAAAGAGACATCGGCGCACACATTTATGCCCTATCCGCTGGTTCATAACTCAATCGCCGAATATATTGCCAAGCACGACACCACCGAGCAGATCCTTTTCCTGACGACGGAGCAGGTGCAGGAAGATCCTGGGATTTTGTATAACTGACTAGATTTACCTATCCTCTTTTTTCATCAAGGCTTACAAAACGAACAACAAAGACCCGAAGGGAGAAAATTACGGGATGCTCAAGACCGACCCGGAATTCAGCAACATACCCGACACCGCAACCGCACTTTCCAAGTACGCCTGGGACAAGTTCCACTGCGACGAAGACACCTTCCGCGAGGCGATCTACCTGGTCATCAATGAGAGCAAGTATGCTGTTTCGGATAGTATTGCCATGATGAATGAGAAAGATATTCAAAGAGCGGGGAGAAAGACAAGTAGAAGTGATGAGACAGAACTAATTACTTTTACTAAAATCAACCGCATCACTCCTGAAGCAGGACGCCGCTACCATTTGGGGAAAGACAACTGCCAATACTTCGTCGCCAGAGTCCAAGAGAAGTACAAAGAGCTTGAAACCGAAGCCTTAAAAAGTGAGTCGTTGACATGAATAACCTATTTAAAATCATATTAATAACGCTATTGTTCGCACTCTCTGCCTGCAGCAGTGAAAGCGAACAGCAGAAAGTTGACAGGCTCAATCAGGAACAACTGCAGCAAGAACTCAAAAACTTTAAAAACGGTGACATTAATGCTTCGGCTAAAATTGCATACATTTATCAAGAGGCATTGAGGGATTATCCAAGTGCTATTAACTGGTATAGTAAGGCCTATGATCTTCGTATTGAAGGTGCCGGTTATAATTTGGCATTGTTATACGAGGACGATCTAAAGGATTACGAGAATGCTCGTGTTTGGTATGAAAAACTTTTTCAGGCTGGAGATGTCGAAGCTGGATATAACTTGGCATTGATGTACGATGAAAAGCTCCATGATTTTAAGAATGCATGCATTTGGTATGAAAAGGCGTATGAGTTGGGGAACGCTAACGCTGCATATAATCTAGGATATATTTACCAAAAACGTGAGAATTATGACCAAACATATACCTGGTACAAAAAAGCGTATGAGTTGGGGCACATGAATGCCGCGTTTAACCTTGCTGTGATGTATGATCATCAAAAAAACTATAATCAAGCTATGACATGGTACAAGAATGCGAGTGCGTTAGGTGACAAAGATGCCACATTCAATGTTGCACATTTATATCGTCACGAATTCAAAGACTACAACAAAGCCATCGAATGGTATAAAAAAGCCGCAGACATGGGCGATCTCGGCGGCAAGAAGTTTTACCTTGAACTCAAGGAAAAAGGTCATCTCTGAGAGGACGCCGCTACCATTTGGGGAAAGGCATCTGCCAGTATTTCGTAGCCAGAGTCCAAGAGAAGTACAAAGCGCTTGAAGCCGAAGCACTGAAAAGCGAGTCGTTGACATGAATCACTTACTCAAAATCATACTAATCACGCTATTACTCGCACTCTCCGCGTGTAGTAGCGAAAGCGAACAGCAAAAAGTCGACAAGCTGAATCGACAGCAGCTCGAACAGGAACTCAAAAACTTCGAGAACGGCGACATTAACGCTTCTGCCAAGATCGCCTACATCTATGCCGAAGCGTTCAAAGATTATGAAAATGCGATTCCGTGGTATAAGAAAGCTTACGAACTGAAAATTCCCGGTGCGGCTCTTTCGCTCGCAGTCGTCTACAACAAGCGTCTACATGACTACCAGAATGCCATACCTTGGTACAAAAACGAAATGGCTTTAAACAACCAGTATGCCGCGCAATCGGCGTATTCGATGGCTTATATGTACGATGAAAAACTCCATGATTTTAAAAACGCTCGCATCTGGTATGAAAAAGCAAGTGAATTAGGAAATAATAAAGCGGCATTCAATCTAGGATATATCTATAAGCAACGGAAAGAATATGAAAACGCCCATAAGTGGTACGAAAAAGCCCATAAAATGGGGCATAAGGGGGGAGCATACAATCTCGGATATATGTACGAAGACCTTCAAGATTATGGTAACGCCCACATCTGGTATGAAAAAGCCTGCGAGATGGGAAGCAAAGATGCAGCTTTCAATCTTGGCCTCATGTACTACAACCAAAACGATCACAAAAAAGCGATGGAGTGGTATAAAAAAGCGAGTGAATTGGGGCACGTTGACGGTGCATTTAATGTTGCCAATATGTACCGTCACGAAATTAAAGACTACGACAAAGCCCTCGAATGGTACAAAAAAGCCGCCGACATGGGCGACCTCGGCGGCAAGAAGTTCTACCTCGAACTTAAGGAAAAAGGGCATCTTTGAGAGGACGCCGCTACCATTTGGGGTAAGACAACTGCCAGTATTCGTCGCCAGAGTCAAAGAGAAATACAAAGCGCTTGAAACCGATGCCTTAAAAAGCGAGTCGTTGACATGAATAACCTATTCAATATCATATAAATAACGCTATTGTTCGCACTCTCTCTGCCTGTAGCAGTGAAAGCGAACAGCAGAAAGTCGACAAGCTGAATCGACAGCAGCTCGAACAGGAACTTGTAAGCTCCTCCCGAAATTAGGACAGCCTGAGAGGTGACTTTTTCTGTAAAATTTATACAGGAGAAGCTCATGCGGAAATCATATTTTACAGAGAGTCAGATCGTCAAAATCTTGCAGATTTTAAAATGTGGTGAAGAGCATATGTTGAAGAACAAGAGGAATCTGAACGCTTGCCACAAAGCATTCTTGATGACAAGAGATCGACAACCTTTTAAAGTAGCAAGGCCATTTTTCTGCCGCTGCCGGGGCACGCCGACTTCGGGGCCGATGCGTCCCGGCCCCGGTCGTCCGTGCCGGGGTGCATCAGGAGGTCGGGTTCAGGCCGACGGAGTTGAAATATTCGATGACGGAGACGACCGTTCCGCCCTGGAGGGCGCTGCCGACACTGCTTTGGGACATGCCGACGGTGAGCGGCGCGTTGTTCACTTTGAGATCGAGCACCAGACTGGCCGCTTGACTTTCGGTAGCCTGCCATTCGCTCTGGGCGCCCTGAAGGTCGGCGAGGACCGCTTGGTAGTTGCTCGCCTGAGTATCGTTGAGGGCGGTCTGGGCGTCAGTGATCGCCGCGGCGATGTCTCCCGCCATCGCCTGCCATGCCGACAGGATCGCTTTGAGGGCCTGCTGGATGCTTTGCGATTGGGTCGCGAGATTGCCGTAGGTCGTCGAGAGTGTCGAAAGGACCGAACACGCCGCCGTTAGCTGGGACATCTGGCTCTGGCACTGATCGATGGCCGCCTTATCGGCTTTGATCTGCTCGGCGTCAAGGACAATGTAAGTCGTGGCGACGGCGACGGCGGGCCCCAGGACGAACCACGTCAGCAGCCCTTCGGGAAACGCGACGATGGAGGCGAGGACGCCCAGGGAGATGGCCGCGGCATCGGCGATTCCCAGGGCGACGATGGAGGCGGTGAGAGAGTCGATATCGTTTTGCAGCTGCTTGATTTTGGACTGCAGCTGCTCGATCTGTTGCTGGTCGGCCTTGTTGTCCGCCGCCGCCAGCTCCGAGAGGCTTTCGAGCTGCGTCGCCATTTCAGGCAAAACGTCCTGGAAGTTTTGCAGCGCCTTGATGGCCCCGGCGATGAAGGTCTCCACCAGCGAAAGCTGGGCGGGAATCTGGTCGAGGTCGTTTTTCAACGCCGCAAGCGCCGCCGCGTCGCCCGGGGTCTGGATCAGAGTCTGGGTATTTTTGATCGCGTCGCCGAGCAGATTTTCGATGATGGGGTTGTAGTTTTCCACATCCTGCGGAACGCTCAGGAGCCGGGCCATGCACTGGTTGACCCAGGTCAGCGCGTCGGAACTCGCCTTCTCCCAGGCGTCGACATACTTCTGCCAGTCCTTGGGTTCGGGCATTACCGTCGGCAGACTGGAACTCAGGACGTTGCTGATGTAGGTGTTGACGGTGACGACATTGGTCTTGTAGTCCTTCGCCGCCGAGGCGACGGCGGGTTTGTTGTTTCGGATCGCGTGGGTCAGGGGGGTCTGTAGGAAGGCGCTCATGTAAAACTCCTTATTTCGGTCGCTTGGAGCCGTCGTGTTTCTGACGTTCCGTTCGCGTCGGTTCACCGCTGGCGTTTGGGGCCTGCGGCCGGCTTTCAGCTTCTCCACGGTATGTCTTTTTCGGAAATTCCCGGAGGCGCGAGGTTCACGGGGAATGTAAATAAACAAAATGTAATTTAACAAAAAAAGATATACAAACACACCATTACATACATTCACTTAAACGGCTCTGTACCATATCGGTTATGTCGCGGCAACGGGGCGAAACGTGAGCGTCGACGATATGCCCGAGCTGCTGCGCATCGCACCGAGGAAACTGCTCAAGGAGCTGGAGTTGCAAAACCGGAACTAAACCGTAAACGCCACTGTTTTTCGTACACTGCACAATAGGCCGCATCAGCCTTTTTCCTTTTCATCCCTGCCCGTTGTTGTTATGCACGGAAACAAATCCATCGGTTTTAGCATAAGTCATTGTCCGGCATTTCGTCGGAACGTACGTTAGCGAGCTTCACAGCTTTGTGTTCAGCTCCATATCCGACACACCTCATTCATTCATGTTGTTCATTTGTAATTTTTGTTGGTGTAAAATGTTGTTTGCAGCACAAGCGCACAACATACTGACACTATCATTTAAGCAAGGTCGCCGTCTTGATAAATTATTCGAAAAATTTAACTTATGTACAGAATGATTTCGAGTCGGGGGCATTCAACATACATTTTCACGAAGAATACGCCATCGCCCTCATCTGCAATGGGAATCACTCCTTTTCTACAAAAGAGAGAAAATATACCATTCCAAAAGACGTTATACGTATTATCAATCCCTACGAACTACACTCGACGCATCAAAGCAGTTGGTCTTATATTAATTTCATGCCAACAGTCAATCTTCTGAATACCATTGCTTCGGATATGTCCGACGATAGGCTAAAAATCGATCATATGCGCTTCAAGTCTGTTATTGACGATCCGATGGCAATCGTTTATTTCCGAAGCCTTTTTACCGCGCTCGAAGAGCATAGCGACCCTTTTTTCACCGAATCGTCACTGATCGAGTTTTTTTCATACCTCATCAAACGTCACAGCATTGAATCGCTGGAAGTAACAGAACACAATAAAATGACTCCCAACCTCAAAAGAGCGGTCGAATATATCAACGATTCCTTTTGTGATTCGGATATTTCACTCACCGGAGTCTCACAGATCTCGGAATTAAGCAAATTTCATTTAATCCGACAGTTCAAAAAAAATTTTGGAGTCACCCCGGCATATTATTTAAAAATAAAAAGAATCAATCAAGCCAAGAAGCTCTTACTGCAAAACACTCCCCTTTCCCAGATCGCTTACGAGTGCGGATTTTACGATCAGTCACATTTCACGAAAACATTCAGACAGTTTTTTGGCTATACCCCGAAAAAACTCCAGAAAAACAACATTCTTGTCTAACCTGTAACTGCTGCAGGGCCCAGGCCGGACAATCACCGACCTTCTTCAATCTATTGCCACCCGCTGCGAAGGACGCGCCGGTATTTTCATCGACCTCATGTCGTCATTTTCGATGAATGGCAATTTTCTACCGTAGAAGCAGCAATTTCCTCCTATACATGATTTCCGCATTGCGATACTCTTTCCCAAACGACTAAAGGATATTCTATATGTCAATGCAACCAATTTTTCAGAAGATTGGAGGAACTCCGATCGTCAAGCTGAAAAACAAAAATATATTTGTCAAACTGGAGCAATTCAACCTGGGAGGCAGTGTCAAAGCCCGTGTTGCTTATAGCATGATCCATGAAGCATTGAAAAGGGGGGAATTGAAGGAAGGCTCCGGGCAGACTGTGATAGAAGCCTCCGGAGGAAATACCGCAATCGGGCTTGCGATTCTGTGCTCCATCTATGGATTCAATCTCAAATTGGTAATTCCGGACAACTACTCTCAAAAGAAAATAGAAGAACTGAAAATATATGGCGCGGACGTAATCCTGTCAGACCACACAAGAGGGAACAATTCGCATGTCATCAAGGCAAGGGAAATCAAGGCCGAACATCCGGAATATGTCTATGTCGATCAGCTCAACAACTTGGGCAATCCAAAGATTCACTATCACACTACCGGGCAAGAGATTGTCAGGGAATTCAGACATGTCGACTACTTTGTCACGGGGGTGGGTAGCGGTGGCACCATTACGGGTGTCGGCAGAAGACTAAAAGAGGAGTTCGGCACAAAGATCATCGGCGTATTACCTTTAAACTACAACATTGAAAAAAAGTTATTTCCCCCTCACAAGATCCAAGGAATCGGCATAGGAATGCTACCACCGGTATTCGATGCCGGTTTAGTGGATGATTACATTCATATATCGTATGGAGAAGCGATGAATGCCGGGCAGCATCTGATTGAAAACGAAGGACTGTTCCTGGGTATCTCTTCAGCAGCCAACGTGGCCGCAAGTTTGAAATTACATCATGACGTAGGAAGTTCAAAGAACATCGTGACCATGTCCCCGGATGGCGGAGACAGCTACCTTGAAAACTATAAGGAGTTTCAAAATGCAAATGCCGATAACCGAAAAATTATATTACCATGAGCCTTTTTTGAGATGCTGCCGTGCGAAGGTCACGGGAGTCGATGAACGAGGTGTAGTGCTCAACCGGACAGTGGCCTTTCCGGAAGGCGGAGGGCAGGAAGGGGACAGAGGCATGCTAATGATTCCCGACGAAGACGTGGAAATCGCTTTCACCGACACCCAAAAGGGACTCGGCCGGTGCATAACCATGCAGGATTTCCCCCTGATACAAGTCGATACGCCCATTTACCACAAAGTGGCACCGGAACATCTTGAAAAGTTTAAAGAAGGCCGGGAAATAGATGTGGTACTGAATGTCGACAGAAGAATGAGACTGGCGGCTTCTCATACGGCAACGCATCTCCTCCTCATGGGAGTTGAATCGATCTATGAGAATTTTGAATCGCGGGTTTACGGCTGCCATATCAAAGAAGAGGGAGGTCGGCTCGACTTTAGAACTTCGATTAAATTCAGTCAGGAAGACATCAAGGCGATTGAAAAATACGCCAATGATCTCATCCAAAGCGATTTCGAAATCTCGACCTTTGCCCACGAGCAGGAACCAGAGGCATGGTATTGGCAGTGCCGGGACACAATATACCCGTGCGGAGGGATGCACCTGCTGCGAACTTCCAATATCAAAGGCATCACGGTAAAAAGAAAGAACCTTGGCAAAACAGGCCAGAGACTCTCTTTCAATATGAATGGCATCATACCTTTTGAGGAGCTGTACCATGAGAACGATTAAATCCATTATGACCCAGGTAGAGTATGCATTTTTTAGAGTTCTGGAGGAGGCCGGGATATATGAGTATAAGGAAAACATCAATATCGACCATTTAAGTACATTGATTTTTCACGACTTGCTGAAATATGTAGAACATGATCCCGCGGCAAAATGCTGTGGGTATGTGCTTGAAAGCTATGAATGCTTTAAAGCGATTTTGTATTACAGAATAGCAAACGCTTTATATTATTGCGGAGTCAAGAGCGAGACGGAAACGAAGTTTTTGAAAATGAAGGCACGGAAAATATCCGAAAAGGCGAAAGCGATGACGGGTGTGGAGATACATCCCGGTGCAAGAATAGGCAGAGGGTTTGTGATAGACCACGGGTATGGCACCGTTATTGGTGAAACTGCCGTGATCGGGGATAACTGCTATATCCTTCAAGGAGTCATTCTGGGAGCGCGAGGCATTGCAAACAACCGAAGGGGTCAGAGGCATCCATCGATCGGAAGCAATGTCGAGATCGGTGCTTTTGCGAAAATTCTTGGAAACATAAACATTGGCGACAACGTGTTCATAAGTCCTCACTCTATTGTGCTCGAAGATGTGCAAGCGAACAGCAGAATCAAGGTTCTCAATCAGATGCAAGTCGTAGTAAACAACAGCTTGCATGAGATTGCAATTTTCGGAATGAGATTCATTGATGGTATTTTTCATATTTTTGGTGAGCAGCTTGCGAGTTTCACCAGTGCGGAGCTGTTGCTTGTCTATTCAGATGAAGAGATCACAAACATCACTTGCCAAATATTAGAATACGCGGATGACGAACTGAAAATTTCGCCTCTTGGCAATATTGAGAGAGATCCCGCTTCGCTTGAAATTCTCTTGAAAAATTCCACCAATTCTCTTGTGTCGATCAAGAACAATACGACGATAAAAGGCCTGATCAATGCAGCATAAAAAATTGTATCTCCTGATGTTCTTCGCAATGGTGGCCTGGGGAGAGACGTGGGTTAGCGCAAAGATTCTGGCCAACTATCTTGATCCAATGGAACTCGTCTTTTGGCGATTTCTGTTTTCTGCGATGGGATTGATCCCGGTCATTCAAATAATGAAACTCGGCTTTGGGATTTCGTTCAAAAATTCTCTAATCGCTCTGATCGCCGGGATTCTGTTGATTATATACAATAAGTACTTTTTCATGGGAACAAAATTTGGTGAAGCAGGTTTTGGCGGCATACTGGTAACGACACTGATTCCTATAAATACCTTTATCATCCTGGCGTTGTTTTTCGGGAAAAAAATAAGACACAAAGAGCTATTTGCCCTTTTCTTAGGGGCGGCAGGCACTATGACCATGCTTGAAATATGGCGCTACGATATAGGAACCCTGCTCAATGACAACACAAGGTACTTCCTTCTGGCCTCTGTTATCTGGCCTCTTGTTACGATTGCAAGTTCATACGCAAAAGACATTTCGGCTATCGTCATGAGCTTTTATATGTTTTTGATCGCCGCGTGTTTCGATTTTATATTTACACTCAATTTCAATGTTTCAGACCTGAGCACATTTGATAGTATATTTTGGCTCAACATACTTCTCCTTTCATTATGGGGAACCACATTCGGAACTTCGGTCTATTTCATAGGAACTGCCGAATTGGGTGCGAAGACCGCCAGCTCATATTTTTTTCTCGTTCCAACGAGTGCAGCAATATTCAGCATCGTATTTTTACATGAAACTATTCAGCCGGCGACCCTGGTAGGTGGGTTGATGACTATGATTGCCGTGTATATCATCAATGGGTTCAAAGTAGGATTGAAACAGCGATATACTTCTCGCTAGTTCCCTACTGGCCGTAGTTTCAATATTATAAAATGCAGGATTAAAGATCGAAAACAGTTCTATAGACTTTACATATTCATATTTTAGCCAGCAACAAACTTTGAACTGTACAATACATACAAAATTACTTTATTGGGTCATACATGTCCGACAGCATTGAAATCATCTCATGGAACGTCAACGGCATCCGCGCCGTCGCGAACAAGGAAGCCCTCAAATGGATCGACGAGCGTCAGCCCGACATCCTCTGCCTGCAGGAGATCAAGGCGACCGCAGAGCAGATCCCGACGGGACTCTTCGAGACGGAGTACCCCGCCGTCACCGTCAACAGCGGCAGCCGCAAAGGGTACTCCGGGACCATGACCTTCAGCACCCTGCTCCCCGAAAGCAGCGACATCCGCACCGAAATCGACCGCCTCGACGAGGGTCGCATCATCGAGCACCGCTACGGCGACATCGTCCTCTTCAACGTCTACTTCCCCAACGGCCAGAAGGACGAGGAGCGGCTGCAGTACAAGCTGGAGTTCTACGACCGGTTTCTGGAACACTGCGAAAAGCTGCGCGAAGAGGGAAAATCCATCGTCATCTGCGGCGACGTCAACACCGCCCACCGCTCCATCGACCTCAAAAACCCCAAGTCCAACGAGAAGACCTCGGGCTTCCTGCCCGTGGAGCGGGCCTGGATCGACGCGCTGATCGACCGCGGCTACATCGACACCTTCCGCTACGTTCACGGCGACAGGGAAGATGAGTACAGCTGGTGGTCCTACCGCTTCAGCGCCCGGACCAAAAACGTCGGGTGGCGGATTGATTACTTTTTCATTTCGGAGGATCTGGCGGAGTGCCTGGAGGACGCCTTCATCCTGCAGGAGGTCGAAGGCTCGGACCACTGCCCCGTCGGGATCAGGCTGGCCCTTTAAAACGCGTCAGATAAAGCTGATGTTGCAGCCGCTCTTGTCGAGGCCGATCGCCTTCTTGTCGGTGTAGCCCAGAACGACGGCGGCCAGCTGAGCGACGCTCATCACCTGGATGTCGATCTCCCGGCCGACCGCTTTAGAGCATTTGCGGATGTCGAACATGCGCAGCTGGGCGGCATCGGGAACGATGAAGAGGTCCGCGCTGCTGTCGAAGGCGTCGAGGAGGATGTTGCCCGCCTTCTCGTAGGCGATCTCGGAAGCGCTTTTCGCCAGCCCCTCGCCGCATCCCATGATGGAGCGGGAGAAACGGATCTCGTCGGCGCCCACGCGGCGCAGCAGCTCCGACGCGGCGTCCATCGACTCGCGGTCGGTGCGGGGACCGTGGTAGAAAGCGGCGTTGAAGCCCTCGAAGCGGTGCGCGATGGACTCTTCGATGCGCGCCAGGCCGATGCCTTTGACGATGTGCTCGAGCTCCGTCGCGTAACCGTTTGCCGCCACGGAGAACTTCGTCTCCAGGATCTGCTGCGCCGGGTTCTCTTCCCGTGCCGCGGAAGCAGCGCCCGTACCGCCGAGCAGCGCCACCTGCTGCGTCAGGTCGTAGGCGGGGATGGCGTTGGCCTCGTACTCATAGAGCCCCATGCCGCAATACGCGTCGCCGACGATCTTGAGAATCGCGCTCTTGTGTTCGCTCCCCTTCTCCGCCAGGCGCGCCGCCAGCATAATGAGGGCGTCGCCGATGTAGTCGCTGTTGTAGGCGAAGGCTTCCGATGCGTAGTGCACCGCGTAGAGTCCTTCGAAGTAGCGGCGGTCTTCCTCGTCGCAGTAGGGTTCGAGCAGCGCGAACTTCGCCATGAAGTCGCTGTCATCGATGCAGAGGTCGCGCACCGCCCGGAAGGTCGAGACCGGGTCGATGCGCAGCTGGGTGCCGAAACGGGCCGCGATGGCCTCGACGCTCATCTCGCCGCGCACGACGATGTTGTTGATGCGCACGACCGTACGCTCCTTCGGGTAGGCGTACCCCTCAACGTCTGCGGCGATCGTTCCGAGGAGTTCGGACAGAGTGGTCGCCCCGTCGATCTTGTAGCGGAAATTGCGGTAGTAGGGAAGGTAGTCGGTCTTCGAATTGAAGAAAAAGAGTTCAATGGCGAGTGCATGTTCCATAAAGCGCTCCGATGCTCCTGTGTAATGTGATGGTGGAGTGTATCAGTTTAAAACTGAAAAAGCTCCCATTGTCTATAAAAGACGCAAAATGACGCCTAAAATAGAGGCTTTAACGCCGCTCAGCGCCCCAGGCCGATCTCCGCCATTTTACGCCGCAGATAGGCGATTTTGCACTGCAGCGGCAGCTCCTTGGGGCAGACGTCGTCGCACCCCAGAAGGCTCATGCATCCGAAGACGCCGTTCTCGTCGCCGATGAGTTCGTAGTAGTCCTCCCGGCGCCGTTCGTCCCTTGGGTCGATGAAGAAGCGGGCCACCTTGTTCATCCCCACGGCCCCGACGAACTCCTCCCGCATCCGGATGGTCCCGCAGCCCGCGACGCAGCAGCCGCATTCGATGCAGCGGTCGAGTTCGTAGATCTCCTCCGCCAGCTCCGGTTCCATGGGCGCTTCGAGCTTCGTGACGTCCACCTTCTCATGGGTGTGAATCCACGCTTCGAGCCGTTCGTTCAGCCCCCGCATCCAGTTTCCGGTAAAGACGGAGAGGTCGCCGATGAGCTCGAAGACCGGCAGGGGCGCAAGGATGATGTGCGGGTCGTCGAAATTCGACGTCAGGGTCCGGCAGGCAAGCCCCGGACGGCCGTTGATCATCATCGCGCAGCTGCCGCAGATGCCGGCCCGGCAGACGAAATCGAACTTCAGCGACGCGTCGTGATGCTTCCGGATGTCGTTCAGGGCGATGTAGAGCGTCATCCCCGGCGCTTCTGGAAGTTCGAAGGTCTCCATGCGGGGACGGTCGTTCTTGAGATGCGGGTCGTACCGCAGAATGCTGATCTGCAGCGTCCGCGTTTCGTTTTCCGTTTTGTTCATGCTACGCCTCCCCCAGTCGTTCGTTTCGGCCCCGGTAGCGTTCGGGGAGCAGGTCGCGGTAGGGCATGAGCGCTTCTTGCAGTGCGTGGCGGTCGACCCCCGCTTCTCTCAAAGCGGCGACGGCGGCTTCGACCTCCGCCTGCCGTTTCGCGGTATCGGGGTGGTTGATGGTCATGTTCTTGCCGTACCCCCGCCACCCCGGCGGCAGCTCCATCTCCGTGATGTCGATCGCCTCGTAGCTTACCGTCGGCAGGGTCTGTTCCGGATCGGGCCAGGAGGTGATGGTGCGTTTGAGCCACTCGGCGTCGTTGCGCTCCGGGAAATCCTCGCGGGCGTGCGCCCCCCGGCTTTCGGTACGCAGCAGCGCCCCGTAAGCGACGGTGAGGGCGACCTTGATCATCTTCCGGGTCCGGTAGGCGTTGACCAGCGCGGGATTCGCCGCCCAGGACTTGGAGCGCTTCACCTCGATGTTGCGGCTGCGCACCAGCAGGGCCTCAAGCGCTGCGACGGCCTCCTTGAGGTCTTCGCCGTTGCGGAAGATGCCCACCTTCTCCATCATGATCGTCTCCATCGCCTCGCGCAGCTCGTAGGCGTCCTCGCCGTTACGGTTGGAGAGCAGCGCTTCGAGCTGCGCCTTCTCGCGGCGCACAAAGCGCTCTACCGTCGCCGTGCTGAGGGCGATGTCGCTCTCGCGGCTGTCGCAGAAGTCGGCGATGTATTCGGCGACGAGCATCCCCGAAACGACCGTCTCCGCGACGGAGTTGCCCCCGAGACGGTTGAAGCCGTGCAGGTCCCAGCAGGCCGCCTCCCCGCAACAGTAGAGCCCTTTGAGCGTCTGGGACTCCCCCGTATGTTTCGTGCGGATGCCCCCCATGGAGTAGTGCTGGGTGGGACGCACCGGGATCCACTCCTCCGCCGGATCGATGCCGAGGAAGTAGCGGCAGATGTCCTTGACTTCGCGCAGGTTCTTCTCGATGTGCTCGCGTCCGAGAATGGTGATGTCGAGCCAAAGGTGGTCGCCGTAGCGCGAGGGGACCCCTTTGCCCTTGCGCATGTGTTCGGTCATGCGGCGGGAGACGACGTCGCGGGAAGCGAGCTCCTTCTTCTCCGGCTCGTAATCGGGCATGAAACGGTAGCCGTCGACGTCGCGCAGGATGCCTCCGTCGCCGCGGCACCCCTCGGTGGTGAGGATGCCGACGGGAACGATGGCGGTGGGGTGAAACTGCACCGCTTCCATGTTCCCCAGCGTCGCCACCCCCGTCTCCAGGGCGATCGCCTGCCCCGTTCCCTGGCAGATGACGGCGTTGGTGGAAACGCTGTAGATGCGCCCGTACCCGCCGGTGGCGATGGTCGTCGCCTTGGCGACGTAGGCCACCAGCTCCCCGGTCATGAGGTTGCGGGCCACCGCCCCGTAGCAGCGCCCCGCTTCGTGGATGAGAGCGATCGCCTCCATCCGCTCGTGCACCTCCACCTTGTCCTCCTGGGCCTTGTTGTCCACGGCGTAGAGCATGGCGTGGCCGGTGCCGTCGGAGGTGTAGCAGGTGCGCCACTTCTTGGTGCCGCCGAAGTCCCGGGCGGTGATGAGGCCGTGGGCCTCCGCCTTCTCCGTAATGGTCACCTTTTCGGCATTGATGATCGCCTGGCGGCTCCCCTGCTTCACCCGGCTCCACGGCACCCCCCAGGCGGCCAGTTCGCGGATCGCCTTGGGGGCGGTGTCGACGAAGATGCGCGCCACCTTCTGGTCCGCGCCCCAGTCGCTCCCCTTCACCGTGTCTTCGAAGTGCACGTCCTCATTGTCCCCCTCCCCCATCACAGAGTTGGCGAGACTCGCCTGCATCCCGCCCTGGGCGGCGGCGGAGTGGGAACGCTTGGGCGGTACGAGACTCAGGACGATGACGCTGTGGCAGCGCTCCCGGACCCCCGTGGCGACCCTCAGGCCCGCCAGACCGCCCCCGACGACCAGGACGTCGGTGTAGATGATCTTCATGGACGGACCTCCTGGGGATGGTAGCGCTCCCCGACGCGGTCGGCGTGGTCGACGCCGATGGCGACGTAGGTCCCCAGCGAAACGAAACTCAGCGTCAGATAGCCGGCGATCACCCCGAAGGTGATGCGCCGCAGCAGGAACCTGCGCCGCTTCGTGTCGCGCCCCTCGAACCAGCCCCACTTCAGGCAGAGGCGGTAGACGCCGATGGCGGCGTGCAGCACCACCGAGACGATCAGCAGCGCGTAAAGCGGCCAGAGCCAGCCGCTGACGATGCGGTCGGCGGAGGCGAAGGGGCCGATCTCCCCCGGGGCGCTCATCATCATGTAGAGGTGCACCGAACCCAGGAAGAACATCGCGAACCCGGTCCAGATCTGCAAGAGCCAGAGCGACGTGTCCGTATGGCGCAAGCCGGCGGCATGCTCTTTCATGATGCGGTAGCGGCGGTAGTCGTCGGGAAACTTCCGCATGGCGATAAGGGCGTGGGTGATGAAGAGGAGAAAGACCCCCAGGGCCAGCAGGGTGATGATGACCGGATAGGGTTCGCCGAAGAAGTAGTACCCTTCGAAAAAGCGGGTCATCGCGTACATGGCGTCCATGCCGAGGAGGATGCTCGCTTCGAAAACGAGGTGCCCGGCGATGAAGAGCGCCAGGAAGAGCCCCGTCGCGCTCTGCAGCAGGTCCAGCCGCGCCGGAGTGCGGTGGAGCCGGTCGGGACGTTTGCGCCGTTCGAAATCGGGGGTGCACGCCATGATGACCTCGGTTACTTGGATTTGGGGCGGAAGGCCGTGATGACCGCTTCGTCGGTCTCCAGGTAGGGACCGCCGATCAGATCGATGCAGTAGGGAACCGCCGGGAAGACCGCGTCAAGGCATTCGCGGATGGACTTGGGCTTTCCCGGAAGGTTGATGATGAGCGAGCTGCCGCGAATCCCCGCCGTCTGCCGCGAGAGGATCGCCGTGGGGACGTACTGCAGGCTCACCGCACGCATCTGCTCGCCGAAGCCGGGCATCATCTTCTCGCAGACGCGCTCCGTCGCTTCGGGGGTGACGTCGCGGGGTGCGGGACCGGTCCCGCCGGTCGTGACGATGAGGCAGCACCCCTCCCGGTCCGCCAGTTCGATCATCGTCGTTTCGATGTGTTCGCGCTCATCGGGAATGCAGCGGTAGACGATCTCGAATTCGCTGACGAGATAGGCCTTCATGGTCTCCCGGATCGCCATCCCGGAGATGTCTTCGTAGATGCCGGCGCTGGCGCGGTCCGAGGCGGTGATGACGCCGATCTTGATGGGTTGCATGGTTCAGGACTCCTGTAAAAAATGGTTCGCTTTTTTGATGGTGGTGACGGTGGCGAAAGGGAGAAAGAACTCCCGGGCCGCCGCCGCGTCGACGATGCGGTCCTCGCCCCCGAGGTAGACCTCGATGCGGGTTCCCCTCGCGGCGATCGCTTCGAGCATCTCCGGCTCCCAGACGTACTCCAGCAGCCGCCGCAGGTCCGCCTCCGTGGCGCTGTCGCGCTCCACCGGCCGCAGGGCATAGGGTTCGAAACAGCCGGCGAGGAAGCGTGCCGCGTACCCCTCCGGGTCCCGGGAGAACCCCATCAGCTGCATCCGCTTGAAACGGGCGTCGCGGTTTTGGAAAAAGGCCGGGGAGAAGAGCTGCAGCCGGTCGACGCGTTCCGAAGCCCCCTGCACCGCTTCGGCGGCGCGGATGGCCCCGTAGCTGAACCCGGCGACGCAGTAGGCTCCCCGGTCGAGAAAGGCGTCGAAAAACGGCGCCTCTTCCCGGAGGGAGAATCCGCTATAGAATCTCATCGGCCAGCTGCGCCACGGCATCTCTGGAAATGCTTTCGCGCTCGAGCAGCACTTCGGTCACGGCGTCGATGAGCGCCGCTTTCGATGCGAGCATGCTTTTCGTTTCTGCATAGAGCCGTTCAAAGAGCGCGGAGACATCCGTACTCTGCGGGACGATCCGGTCGCCCATCGCGTAGTTTTCAAGCATCAGCCCGGCCAGTTCGCGGGCCTGGGCGATATCCTCGGCGGCATCGGTGCCGTGTTCGCCGAACTTCAGGTCGCAGGCGGTCATCCCGGCCAGAAGCACTTTGATGTGCGACTCGATCTCGTGCTGAAGCATCGGTTCGCCCATGGGGGGTTTGATGGTCTCGCTGGAGAGCAGCACCTTGTCGAAGTGGATGCCGAAGGCGTAGGCGGCGTAGGCCTTGCCGGCATGGTAGCACGCCTTGTAGCGCTTCTGCGTCTCGGTGAGAACCGGGATCTTCTTCTTGCCGAAGAGCACCTTGTCCTTGACCTGCTCGAAGTGTTCCATCGTCACCCGAAGGTCGTTGATGCGCAGGGAGAGGAGCGCCGCCTCGTTGACCAGGGCCGCCAGAGCCGCCCCGTTGAAGCCTACGGTCATCCGGGCCAGGGCCTCCACGCTGACGTCGTTGGGAACGTTCACCAGGTATTTGGCAAGGATCGCCTCGCGCTCTTTTGGGGTGGGAAGGTCAACGAAAATGCGGCGGTCGAAGCGCCCGGCCCGCAGCAGCGCCGAGTCGAGGACGTCGATCTTATTGGTGGCGGCGACGACGATGACCCCGCTGGTGTCCTCAAAGCCGTCCATCTCCGTCAGGAGTTGATTCAGGGTCGCTTCGCGTTCGTCGTTGCGGGTGCCGTCGCGCTTCTTGCCGACGGCGTCGATCTCGTCGATGAAGATGATCGCCGGGGCGTTCGCCTTGGCGGCGCTGAAGAGCTCGTGGACCCGTTTGGCGCCCATGCCGACGTAGATCTGCACGAAGGAGGCGCCGCTTTGGTAGTAAAACGGCGCCTTCGCCTCGCCCGCGACGGCTTTGGCGATCATCGTCTTGCCGACGCCGGGAGGACCGACCAGCAGCACGCCGCGGGGCATGCGCGCCCCGAAGCTGCGGTAGCGTTTGGGATTTTTAAGGAAGTCGATGATCTCTTCGAGCTCGATCTTGACGTCGCTGATCCCCCCGATGTCGGAGAAGGTGACGTCGGAGCGAACCGCGGTCACTTTCTGGACCGGGAGTTCCGAAGCGGACGCAGCGGACGCCGTAACGGAGGAGGTTTTTTTGAAAAGCGTGTCGCGCTTGATCCAGACCCAGACCAGCAGACCGCCGATGATGAAGATGACGAAGAGCGTCAGCATCAGCATCAGGACCCGCGATCCCGAGGAGGTGTAAACCGGGTAGCCCGCGATCATCCGCGCACCCACCTGGGAGCGGGCGATCTTGTAGGACTCCTCCGCCGTCTTCAGGTAGACGTAGTCGTCGGTCACCAGCACCTTCTGCACCTGCTTGGACTGCAGCAGCGCGTTCGCCCGGTCCAGTGAAACCAGCTCGGACGCATCGCGGGTAAAGGCGTAGATGAACAGCCCGATCAGAATGAATGCCGAAACGTACAGGACGATCCGGTTCTGCCTAGAGTTCCACATAGGTCCCCTCCTCTTCGATCTGGTAGTTGTCGACGGTGATCCACTCCCCGGAGCGATCTTCACTCCCGTTCAGGATCACCTTGTTGAAAAACTGGTCGAGCCCGCTGCAGCTCTCGCCGTCGCAGCTCTCCACCAGCACTTCCAGCGGCACCCGGTGCGCGCTTCTGAAGGCGAAGTTGTTCGCAGCGACCAGGGCCTCAAGCTCCCGCATCCGACGTTTCGAAACGTTGCCCGGGACTTCCGGAGTCATCGTCGCCGAGGGGGTGCCGTCGCGCCGGGAGTAGGTAAAGGCGTGCACATGCGTCAGCGGCAGCCGCCGCAGGTTGGCCATCGCCTCTTCCCAGACCGCCTCGCTCTCGCCGGGATGCCCCACGATGAAATCCGTGCCCAGCGCATAGCCCCGCCCGGCAAGCTCCTCGAAAAGCTTCAGGTCGCTTTCGAAACGGTTGCGGCGGTTCATGAGACGCAGCATGGTCGGCGAGGTGTGCTGCAGGGCGATGTGAAGGTGGCGCTCCAGCCACGGCTCGTCGAGCAGCTCTTTAAAGGCGTCGGTGACCTGGATGGGTTCCATCGAGCCGATGCGGATGCGGCGGACTCCGCGGATCAGACTCATCTTCCGCAGCAGGGCTGCGAGGGAGCGTCCCTCCCCCTGCCCGTAGCTGCCGACGTTGGTGCCGGTCAGGACGAACTCCCCGTAGCCGTTGCCCGCGAGGAGGCGGACCTGCTCGAGAATCCGCTCCTCATCCATACTCCGCGCGTCGCCGCGCACGAAGGGAATGATGCAGTAGCTGCAGCGGAAGTTGCACCCCTCCTGGATCTTTATGAAGGCGCGGCTTTTCCCGGCGAAATCGGAGACGATCGTCTCGTCGACGTGATTCAGGTCTCCCAGGTCGTAGAATCGCTCGGAAGCACCCAGAAGAAAGTTGATCTTCTCCTTCTCTGACTGGCCGAAGACGCCGAAGATCTTCTTGTCGGCGAAGAGGGACTCCCCTTTGGTATGAGCGCCGCAGCCCGTCAGGTAGAGCCGGGCCCGCCCCGAACGCTCCACCTGGTTGATGTAGCCGCGCACGCTGCTGTCGGCACCGTTGGTGACGGTGCAGGAGTTGACCACGATGACGTCGGCTTCGGACTCCTCAAGGGTGATCTCGTAGTCCTTGAGGCGGCTCATCATCACCTGCGAGTCGAACATGTTGGTCCGGCAGCCGAAGGTTTTGAAGAAGACCTTCGGTTTCATACCGTCTCCCCCTCCCCGGTCTCGAAGGGCGGCTCTTTCGCGTCGGCATTGTGCAGATGCAGCATCTGTGTCGGGTAGGCGATGGTGATGTCGTCTTCGGCCAGGTAGGCGTCGATGACGTCGGTGGAGATGGCGCTGCGCAGGGTGAGCGTCGCGTAGGCGTTGGTCAGGTACCAGATGCTGACCCGGATGCCGTTAGGTTCGGCGAAGGTAAAGACCCGCGGCTCGACGTTGGTGTTTTTAAGGCTGTAGCGGTCCCGCAGTTTGTTGAGCTGCTTGCGGGTGATGTCCGTGTACCCTTTGGAGTATTTGCGGGCGATCTCTTTGGCGAGGAAGAGCGCTTTTTTATGGTTGGACTCGAAGGTGACGGTGACGTCGATGCCGTCCCAGACCGTCTTGAGAGACGCATGGGAGTAGTTGGCGATCATCTGGGTGAAGATGTAGTTGTTCGGAACGAAGATGACCCGTCCCGCCCGGCGATTGTGCATGTAGGTCGTCAGGGTGACGTCCTCGAGAATGGTGATGCGCAGCAGGGAGATGTCGAGGACGTCGCCGACGTACTTCATCCCCTCCTTGTCGACCCGGACCCGGTCGCCGACGTGGATGGAGCCGCCGAAGACGATGACCAGCCAGCCGAGCATACTCATGAACCAGTCCTTCATCGCGATGGCGATACCGGCGGAGGCGAAACCGAGCACGGTGACGAGGTAGGAGACGTTCTCGATGTAGTTAAAGAGAATGATGATGATGATCAGCGTCAGGTTGGAGAAGTTGATCATCTTGTTCGCCATGTAGAAACGTTCGTTGTCGGTAATGTACTTCTTGGCGATCATCTTCAGCAGGAAGAATACGGCGAAGAAGATCAGGATGATGATGCCGATGTTGAAGAGCTTGAGCCCCTGCTCCTTGATCTCCTTGTTGATGCCGAGGATGATCTCCTCGATCCGCTTTTCGTAGACCGTGGTGGCGGCATCCAGGGTCCCCAGGGCCGTCTCGAACTTCTCAAGCTCCTGGCGGATGCCCGGAAGCTCTTTGGCGTAGCGCTCCGGACCGCCGATGGCGATGACGTCTTCGTACAGGTCGACCTTTTTGCGCAGGAGCCCGACGATGGCACGAAGTTCCTCGCGGCGCTGGCGGTAGTTGTCGAGCTGCACGCCGAGGCGTTTGACGAAGGAGAGGCCGGTAAAGATTTCGAAGGGATCGGTGATGGAGGGAACCTCACCGATCTCTTCGGGCTTGATCAGCTCCGCGAAGGGGGAGCCGCCGTGCCCTTCCAGAAGCGTGATCTGCTCGGTCAGGATCCGCTGCTTCGCCAGCAGGCCCGGCAGCTCCTCCTTGTCGCCGCGTTTCGTCAGCGTCGCGATGCGCTGGGTCAGAAGTTCAAGGTTTTTCTTGACTTCGATGTAGGTGGTGTAGGAGCTGTAGCTCTTAAGCCAGATGCTCTCTTTCGAGAGGTCTTCGTTGATCTCTTTGAGCTGGGCGTCGTAACGCACCATCAGCTGCTGACGCTCGGCTTCAACCGACGCGGTCTTCTTCTCCGAGTCGCTGCCGTTGACGTCGGCTGCCGCCGCCATTCCCGCAGGAAGGGCCAGGGCCAGGGTCAGAAGCAGGTAAAAAAGTTTCCGCACCGGCTATCCTTTGAAGCGGCCGAGCACGGTCTTGACGACCGCGGCATCGACGGCATCGGTGATCTCGACGCCTCCGAGATTTCTGGGGAGAATGAAGGTGATGGCACTGTCCGCGCTCTTCTTGTCGAGGAAGAAGGTATCGTAAAACGCCTCCACGTCTTTGATCGCATAGGTCGTCGGCAGGCCGTAGCGCTCCAGGAGCGCCTTGACACGGGCCGCTTCCTCCGGGGTCATCCACCCCAGTTCGACCGCCGTTTCGTTGGCCATCACCATGCCGACGGCCACCGCTTCGCCGTGCAGGAAGCCGGTGTAGGCGGTCTCGTTCTCGATGACGTGGCCGAAGGTGTGGCCGTAGTTGAGCGCCGCGCGCAGCCCATGCTCTTTCTCGTCCTGAGCGACGACCCACGCTTTCGTCTCGACGGATTTAGCGATGGCGGTGCGCAGCTGCTCCGGGTCGCGCAGGTCCGCGTTCTCGAGCCACTCGAAAAAAGCGGCGTTGAAGGTGACGGCCATCTTGACGATCTCCGCCACCCCTGCGCCGAACTCCCGGTCGGGAAGGGTCGTCAGGAAGTGGGGGTCCATGTAGACGGCGACGGGCTGATGGAACGCGCCGACGAGATTCTTGCCGAAACGGTTGTTGATGCCGGTCTTCCCGCCGACGCTGGCGTCCACCTGGGCCAGCAGGGTCGTGGGAATCTGGACAAAGTCGATGCCGCGCTGATAGACGCTGGCGGCAAATCCGGTCATGTCCCCGATGACGCCGCCGCCGAAGGCAACGAGAAGCGACTTACGGTTGAATCGGTGCTCGAACATCGGTTCGAGAATCGCCTCGACGCTTTCCCATGTTTTGTATTGTTCGCCGTCACGCAGGGTGATGACGATGAGCTCCTTGGCGCTCAGACGCGCCTGGAGGTACTCCAGGTGCAGCGGGGCGATGGTCTCGTTGGTGACGACGGCCACCTTGGTATCGAAATGGAGCTGCGGCAGAGTGTCGATAAAGATGTCGTAGGAGTGGTCAACGTCGTGTTTGAGCGGAATATTTACAGTCATACAGGTCCCGGATGGTCAATAAAGTGATAAGGTGATATATATTACTTGAAGGATGCTTAAAGCTGCGTGAAAAGCGCCCGTTGCGGGGCTTCAAATCCGCCTATATCTGAACGGGGATGTAGAGCTGGTGGTAGTCGCCCAGACGGTGATAGAGACGTTCGCTGTCGGTGGAGAAGAGTGACATGATGGGGCGCTCGGTCATCTTCTCGTTGAAAGGGAGGCAGTAGAGGAAATTCTCTTTTTTCCGGAGGGTCCGGATGGGGTTGGCGTCCACTTCGAGGATCTTGATCGATTTCGAGAAGATGGTGGAGAGGTTCTTGAAGTGTTCGAGCACCTGTTCCTTGTTGCCGTTGTATTCCTGGGTGTAGGCCAGCAGTTCAAGGTTGAGCTTCAGCTGAGCGGAGACGTCGAAGATGGTCGTCGACACCTTCTCCAGGTCCCGGTTGTCCGTCAGCACCACCACCGCTTCCTTGAGCTTGTCGAAGGGGCGCGATCCGACGCTGAGCACCGGAACGTTCCCCTCGTAAAGCATCTCGCGGACGGACTTTCGCGAGAAGAGGGCGCGGCCGACGATAACCAGGCCGATGTGATGACGGTTGATGTCCCGGTGCACCATCGCTTCGACCGCCTTCTCGTAGAACTCGATCTCGACGTGGATATTCCGGCTGCCGACGTCCTTGACGCGCTGGAGCAGTTCGATGTCGCTGGGGTTGATCACCTTGATGATAAGGTCGGAGTTGAAATGGCCGTGGACGAATGCCGCCTGTTCCAGGAGCTGCAGTACCTCGTCATGTCCCTGCGCCTGCATGTCGATGAGGAGGTAGAGGTTGGTGCCGAAAGGGGCCGGGAACTGCCCGAGTTCCCGTTTGATCGCCCGGTAGACGGACTTGAGCACCGGAGGCTGTCCGACGAGCAGCAGCAGGTCGTTGGGCTGGATCATGGTACGGCGGTTGGGAAGAATCAGCTTGCGGTTGCGGTAGATGGCGACGATGCGCCAGTTCTTCTGTTCGATGACCCCGACGTGGCGGTAGACGAAGGAGCTGCCGAAGGGGACGAGCACCTCCATGATCTCCCCCTCCCCCATGCCGACGTTCTGGGCGATGACGGGGACGTTGGGAAGGTAGTCGATAAGACGGGAGGCCAGCAGCTCGTTAGAGTTGATCTGCACCAGATTGGGCTCGTCGAAATGCATGTCGAACTGGTCGAGGACGATGATGCGCAGCTGCTTCTTGACGTTTCGGATATTGCGGACGGTGTTTTCGATGTCCAGGGCGCTGTCCATGGAGATGATGACCTGGACGAACTCCATCTTCAGAAGGTTGGAGAGTTTGGAAAAACTGGTCGGGTCGAATTCGTAGAACTTGAAGCGCGCGGGATTGGCGTTGGGGTACTCCCCCGCTTTGGGCTGGACGATGTAGTAGATGTTCTCGGTCGTGTAGGTCTCGACGAGCCGTTCGACGAGGTGGTGGCCGATTTTGCCGTCGGCGATAATGAGAAATTTCTTCATCCGGAGCCGTCTTCCTCAAATAAAATGGTGATATTGTACCATGTTTGCTTTATAGCGATTTGAGGGAAACGGACCGGCAGCGGGGTTAAATTTTGCTAAAATGGCGAAAAATATTGATTCGGGAGCATCATGGAATTTACCCTCGACGCGACGAGCGGAAAAGCCCGGGCCTGCACCATCACCACCGCCCATTCAACCATTCAAACCCCGGTTTTCATGCCCGTGGGGACCGTCGGTAGCGTCAAGGCGCTGGACATGCACGACATGAACGAACTGCTGGGCGCGGAGATCATCCTCGCCAACACCTACCACATGTACCTGCGCCCCGGCGACGAGACGGTGGACCGCATGGGCAAGCTGCACGGGTTCACCACCTACCCCAAAAGCTTTCTCACCGACAGCGGCGGTTTCCAGGCCTTCAGCCTCAGCGACATCTCGAAACCGACGGAGCACGGCATTGAGTTCCGCAGCCACATCGACGGCTCAAAACACTTCTTTACGCCCCAGAAGGTCCTCGACATTCAGTACAACCTCGGCAGCGACATCATGATGATCCTCGACGACCTCGTCGCCCTGCCCGCGACCCGTGAACGCATCGCAACCTCCATCGATCGCACCACCCGCTGGGCGGAGGAGTCCATCGCCTACCACCGGACGCAACAGTCGAAAGGGATCGGCGTCGACCAGAACATCTTCGCCATCATCCAGGGAGGCATCGACAAAGAGTTCCGCACGAAGTCCGCCACGGAACTCTGCGCCCTCGACTACGACGGCTTCGCCATCGGCGGCCTCTCCGTCGGCGAGGCGAATCGGGACATGTACGATACCGTCGAACACACCACCCAATACATGCCCGAACAGAAGCCCCGCTACCTGATGGGCGTCGGCACCCCGGAAGACCTCATCGAGAACATCGATCGCGGCGTGGACATGTTCGACTGCGTCATGCCGACACGCAACGCCCGCAACGGGACATTCTTCACCAGTTTTGGAAAGTTCAACATCAAAAACGCCGGCTTCAAATACGACGAGACCCCCATCGATCCCGACTGCGACTGCTACACCTGCCGCCGCTACAGCCGCGCCTACATGCACCATCTCTTCCGGACGAAGGAGTACACCTACTACCGCCTGGCGTCACTGCACAACCTGCACTACTACCTCACCTTGATGCGGCAGGCCCGGGAAGCCATTCTGGAAGGGCGGTTTGCCGAGTTCAAGCAGGAGTTTTACGCCAAGAGGGAGAAGTAGTTTTCCGCACTCCGGCAGATCTGCGGTCCGGGCGCCGACCTACTGGTCGCGCACCAGGTTGTGGCAGTGGAAGCAGGCGATCTCGATGGCCGTGTAGGCCCGCTGCGCCGCCACCCGCCGCTTCAGGCGCGAATTGAGCTCGCGTTTGTTGGGACCGAAAGCGTCTTCGATGATTTCGATGTTTTCGGCGATTCTCCGGGCCGCCTCGATGGCGATGTCGGACTTGTTCTTCTTCTCGACGGGCAGCAGCGATTCGATCCGTTCCTTGTTGCTCAGCAGGTCGTGAACGTCGGCCTTGAGCCTTCCCAGCGACTTGAGCGCCAGTCCGATCTCGTTTCGGATCATCCCCGCCCTCGCCTGGTCCAGCTCAACGTTGATCTTGTTCATATTGTACTTCAGATTGAACGTCTCGTCCCCGGCCGGACTCACCGTGGCGAAAAAAGCGCACGTCAGCAGTGCGACACCGAATCTATTCATTGACACCCTCCAACCCTGAGTTGTTTTGCAGAAAAACGATTATATCATATATGTTTTAGTTATACCTCATAAGCCGTTGCCGGTTGGTACGCCCGGAAATTATGGATGACGCGTGTGCGGCATGGGTACTGAAGACAGTACGGACCCGTGCGGATCTTCCCGAAGATGTTTTCATGTATCCAGCGGTGCCGGCTTCGCCAGGAAAAAGCCCTGGGAGCGGTCGATCTCCAGAGCTTTTACGGCCTCGTAGACCGATTCGCTGTGGACATATTCGGCGACCGTCTGAATTCCAAGCTTTTTGGCGAACTCCACGATCGTCTGAACGATGATCTTCGCGTATTCGTCGTGATCGATGCTTCTGATCAGGGAACCGTCAATCTTGATGAAATCCACGTGCAGCCGCATCATATGTTCAAAATTCGAATACCCCGAACCGAAATCGTCGATGGCCACCTTGCACCCCATGGCATGCACCTGGCCGATGAAGTTGGCTACGCTTTGATAGTTGGCGATTCCTTCGGTTTCGAGAATTTCGAACGTGATCTTCCCAGCCACCCCGTAGTGGGCGATGCGCTCCTTGATAAACGCGACGGTCGTCTCGTTGTTAATATCTTCAACAGAGAGATTGATAGAGAAATTCATCGTACGGTCCGCGAACTGCCGACAGCTCTGTTCCACGACGGTCTGCGTCAGTTTGTCGGAAAGTTTCGCTTTTTTGACAATTCCCAGGAACTGACCCGGCGCGACGATGTTGCCGTCTTCCTCCTTTAGACGGATCAGCGACTCGTAACTGACGATCTCGCCGGAACGGTTGTCGAAGATCGGCTGGAAAAAGGGGATCAACCGCTCTTTGTCGATGGCATACTTGAGTTTTCGCACCCAGATGATATTGCTTCGGTACTCCCGCTCTATGGAGTAGCGTTCATCATACAGCAATTGCGGTTTGCCCTGTTTTTTGGCGAACTTCAGTGCGATATCCGCTTTCTCGAGCGCGCTGCTCATTTCGAGCGTCATACCCGCCGTGGCACTGACACTGACCTCGGTGCCCTCATATTCACAACGCATCGCGTCGATCTCCTGAAGCATCCTCTCCGAAAAGCTGAACAGCTCCGCTTTACCGATGGGAGCATTGACATGGACGGCGAACTCGTCTCCGGGCAGGCGGTAGACTTTGGAATGGGCGACCTCTGCCATCAAACCGCCCAGCAGCGCGGAAACTTCAATGAGCAGCATATCCCCGGTAGCATGCCCGAAAAAGTCGTTGACCTCTTTGAAATCGTCGATATTGATGATGATCAGTGCGCCGAACCGGCTCTGTTCCAGTGATTCGATCAGGGCCACCCGATTGGGCAGGTTGGTCAGTGAATCGAAATAGAGCCGGTGCTGGATCTCCTTCGTTTTTTCGGCGACGTTCTTCTCCAGTTTATCGTTGATGTCATGCTGCAGCCTGTTGTACTCGAGGACTTTCGCATGCATGTTGTTGAATGCGCCGGAGATGAGCCCGATCTCGTCCTGCCGATCCGCAAACGGAAAATGGAGGTCGGCTTCGGGCGTATATCCCCGGAGGAGAGTCCGGATAGTATGCAGTGGCATCAACAGCCGATGATAATAGAGGCTCAGAATCAAGAGAATAACGAGCAAAATCACGGCAGGAATCACGGCGGATCTCTGATACTCCTGCAATGCCTGGCTGTAGTGGAGGCTGGAATAGCGCAGATGGAGTTCCCCAATCACTTCGTTGGAGTTCGGATCAAGAATATTACGCTCGATGCTGATCGTCGCAGGTGCCTCTTGCACAGACTCCGGAATGGAGAGCATCGTTTCCCCGTTGCTCATAATGGTTACGGAAAGAACGTTTTTATTGTCGTAGAGCTGTTGGGCCAGTTGCACAACGTTGTCGTTAAGGCCCAGGTAGAGATTGACCGACAGAAGCTGCGCAAAGGTTTCGGCAATAAAATCCGCTTTTTCGACTTCCGTCGCGTAGAGCGCCTGTTCGCCGATCTGTTTGGTCACACCGAACGTGATAATGATCATCATCAATGTCGCGGCAGCAGCCGTCACAATGATCTTCCGTGCAAGGGAGCGCTTGATTGGATTCACCATTGACAGGTTCGACCGTCTTGAAAATTTAAGGGCGTCATGTAGCAATTATACAATGATATTTTAAAATAAACTTAGAGAAACTGTTTGGCGGGATAGCGATTCCGATTGATTTACCCCGCTTTTTGAAATGATTCAACCTTTATGCTAACATTTACTTTCGAAATAACCCGTTTTTTAAAGATTTTTATTAATTTTAATTAAATGTTGACTATATTGAACCGATAAACTTTTTCAGGAGCCGTTTCCTATTATGAAAAAAGAGTCAGCCAGCTCTACTGCCTATACCGTTCTGCACGGCATTTTGCACACGTCAAGAAGGCCCGAACTTGCTTTTTTGGTCAGTGACGATGTCGCCGCATCCTGCGAAAAAATTCTCTCCGCATTGCCGGAAGGACGAAAACGTCTCGCACAATTGAACAGTCCCCTTAAAAGCAAGATACTCCCTTTTCTGGAATGGCTCCTGATTCCGGGCATCACATTAAACTATGTCCTACGCAAGAGATTTATCGAAGAACAGGTCTGCAGCGCCATCGACGACGGCATCACGCAGATCGTCAATATCGGTGCGGGCTTCGACACCCTCGCATGGCGGCTGAGCCGTCGATTTTCCCCGGTAAACTTCATCGAAATCGACCACCCTGCCACCAGTGCGGAGAAGCGTTCGGCGGTGGCAGCTGTCTCGGAATCGATGCCCAATCTCCATTTTGTCGCCGCCGACCTGAGCCATGAGACCATTGAGTCCGCCCTGAACTCCTGCGCGGGGTTCGATTCCGGCCGCAAAACGCTCTATATTTGCGAAGGCGTGCTGATGTATCTCGAAGAGCCCCGTGTCATCGCCTTATTCGATGCGTTTCGGAGCCTTACCGGCTCCGGCACGCTCTTCATCTTCAGCTGTATGGAACCGCGACGGAGTGTGAAACACCGCCCCCGCCCGCTGCTTCAGCTCTACCTCGCGCTCAAAAGTGAACGCTACCGCTGGTACCTCGGAGATACGGATTTGACTGCTTTTCTCCGTGTCAGAAATTACACGCTTAAAGCGGTAGCCGACAGCGACTATTACCGCCGTACCTATATCGGAACCGACTATCGCGGCACGCTTCACCGGGGAGAGTATGTGGTCACGGCAGAGGTTGATTGACCCGGGTACACTTTTGCGCAGGAGGTTCATATGCAGTACCGTTTTTTTCATGTTACCGATCCGGAGACCCTAAAACGCGTTCACCGGTTCAGATACCGGATCTGGTGCGAAGAGTTGGGCTATACGCCTCCGAACAGGGAACGGTACGAGTCCGACCAATACGATCGCTACTGCGACCAGTTCATGGCACTGGACGCCAAAGGCGACATCTGCGCTTCCATGCGCCTCATTCATCACTCGCCTGTAGGCTACCCGACCGAAAACGCCATCGAATTGCCTGAAGAGGCAAAAATCTACCCACGAAACAAACTGGGCGAAATGTCCCGCATCTTTATCCGCCGGGACTATCGGAATATCAAAGATGCAAAAATATTGATCAGTACCATCGTAAAAAGTCTGGCATACGTCAAAATCAAACAACATGGCATCGAGTATTGCTACGGTTCCCTCGAACCTTCGTTCCTTCGGCTCGTCAACATGTTCAAAATTCCCTACATGCCGATAGGTGAAGCACAAAAATATCACGGTATCGACGACGGTACCCTGAGATGCCCGGCCATCCTGTACACCCGAGGGCTGGAGCTCTACAATCCCAGGCTTTTGAAGCAATGGAACAGAGAAAAAAAGCTCAACCATACTTCACCCCGCCCGGATTTGGCTAAAATACACTGATCAGTGTGTCAAAAATCGAAAAGCCTCGCATATTGCATGCGGAATCGGAGTTGGCGAAATATGCGAAAAACAGGTGTATTGGTAGTTCCGGCGGTCCTTGGCACGCCAAAGAGCCGTAAAATCGGCCTGCTCGTGGCATCGACGCTGGGAACGGCGGCGCTTCTTGCGGACGAGACTGCCATTCTTGCCAGTATTTCCAATGATATGGTCCGCTATGAAGAGGTCGCGACCATCACCAAAAGCAACGAGCGCTTTCAGCCCTACATCATCTCCGTCTTTCAGGGCAAGGAGATGGAGAAACTCGGCATCAAAGATCTCGAAGAAGCATTGAGCCTGGCTCCCGGCGTCGACATCACCACCGACAACTTCAACAACCGTACGATGATCTTCCGCGGTTCCAACCCCCAGGCCTACGGTCAGACAAAGCTCTTTATCGACGGTACCCTGGTCAACGAGGTCTTCTTCGACTCCTACACCCAGTATCTGAAGATGCCCATCGAGATGATTAAGCGCATTGAGGTCACCCGCGGACCCGGCAGCAAGACCGACGGCGTCAACGCCTACGCCGGGTCGATCCACGTCATCACCTACGCCGAAGAGTTTGAAGGCTTCGAATCTCCGGAAAGAGTCGTGTTAAAAAGCGGCTCCTACGACTACAGGATGGGCGGTTTCGTCAAAAGCTTCAAAGTAGACGACCTGAAAATCTTCGTCGACTTCTATTACCAGAAAGACAACAAAGAGCTTTACGCCGGACAGGACGGCTACTCCCAGGGAAGTATGAGTTTCGAAATCCCCGGACTCGTCGACTACGACAACCGTTCCCTCTCGCGCCGGGGAGACGCCCCGGTCTGGATCAGGAACTGGAACCTCGGCATCACGCTCGATTACAAGGATTTCTACCTCAAGGCCCGCCACAACGACTACACCCACGGCAGCGCCTACGGTATCAACTGGTTTTTGCCCAATGACAACGACCACCAGGATCTGCCAAGTGAATACCTGGAACTCGGATACGATAAAACCATCGGCGATATCGCGCTGAGCCTCAAAGCCGGCATTAAAAACGACAGCTGGGGGCACGCCGCCCAACTGGGTCCGGTAGGATTCAGCTTTTTCAATTACTACGCCTACATGACGGGGGATCCGGCCTTCGACATCACCGACGGCACCACATTCCAGGACACTTATGGGCGCCATTACGCCAAACAGCGCTCCTACTACACCTCGGAATTCATCCGCTGCAACGGCTGGGACAAGCATCAAATCACCATCGGCCATCGCTATCTCAAAGAGGAGACGTACGATACCTTTACCGGGCTGCATGACTGGTATACCGGGGTCGGCTTGACCAACTACTCCGTCGATCTGCCTTTTTTCAACAAAGACGCCGAACGGGAAACCCACGTTCTCTCCCTGCAAGACGAATACTACGTCAATGAAGCACTGAGCCTGATCTACGGCTTCAGCGCCGAAAAAACGAATTACACCGACTGGATCGTCGACCCCCGCATCTCGCTGGTCTACCAGACCGACCAGCAGAACATCTACAAACTGATCTACAGCCGGTCGCACCGCAACCCCTCCTGGCAGGAGATGTTTACCATGTACAACGCGTCGCGCTGGGGAAATCCGAACCTCGACCCCGAACGCGTCACCGCCTACGAGTTCTCCTACATCCACAACTTCTCATCCGACAGCTACGTACAGGCCAATCTCTTCAAGCTGCGCAACCGCGACCAGATCTATTATGAAGCATCCAGCCCGACCGAGCCGACCTTTTTCAACGGCAGCGGAACCGATATCTACGGAGCGGAGCTCGAGTTCAGAGGCAACATCACCGCGCAGGACCAGCTCTATCTCAACTACTCCTACGTCGACGGCGATGACACCGACGGGCAGCCGCTCGCCAACGTCGCCCGCCATATGGCCAAGGCGTACTACATCTATGATCTGACCCCATCGCTCTCCCTTAGCGGCGTGATCCGCTATGTGGGATCGAAGAAACGCCTCCCCTCCGACATGCGCCGTCCGGTCGAGGCCTACACCAAAGTCGATGCCGCCATCCGCTACAAACCCTCCGGAGCCGACTGGTCCCTGAGTCTTAGCGGAAAGAACCTCTTCGATGCGGACATCCGCTACCCCGCAGAGTTCTACTATGCGGACGATTACCGTCAGGAAGGGGCCAACTATATGGTCACCTTCTCTAAAGAGTTTTAAGATGCTGAAAATATTTCTACTCTCTTTTTACCTGACGGCGACACTGCTCGGCTACAGCTACAACAACGTGGTCATCAAAGCGCAAAGCAGTATTTTTCCTAAAATCCTGCTGCTGGACAAAAAACTCAAAGAGAAACTCGTCGACGGAAAAATCGTCTACACCATTCTCTGCGAATCGAACGACTACCATATCGCCGAAACGTTGCGCGATGCCATGAATGCGCAGTATCAAAACCGCCTCAACGGCTATGTTTTCGAAGTCAACATTCTTCTCTTCTCGCAGTTTAACGATGAGACCCGAGCAACGGCGGTGTATCTGCTGAATTCCGATACCGGGATCGACAAAGTCACCGAACTGGCCAAAGCCTCGGACTGCATCACTTTTTCCTACGATACCGTCAACCTGCAGCACGGGGTCCTGCTGTCGTTGATGGTCGAGAAGTCGACCGTGCTCTACCTCAGCAAAAAGAGCCTGCACACCCACAATGTGGAATTTACGGAATCGCTTTACCAGATCGTGAGAATCTTCAGCGACTGAAACGCCGTCACAGCATAAAAACTCTACGGCGCCCTTCATCCGCGGGAAACGGCAGCACCGCAGAGATACGGGCGGGACCAACGGATGGGGATATAAGGTATAATTCGGCAACGACTCACAAGAGGAAACCCGATGGCATACCGCAACACCGAACTGACGCTGGGCGTCAATATCGATCACATCGCCGTACTGCGCGAAGCGCGGAAGATCAACGACCCCGATCCCCTGATGGCCCTGGCCGTCTGCGCCCAGAACGGTGCCGATCAGATCACCATCCACCTCCGCGAAGACCGGCGCCACATTCATGACGAGGATGCGAAAAAGATCATCGCCAGTGCGTCGGTTCCCGTCAACCTCGAGTGTGCCATCGATGCCGACATCATCGACATCGTCTGCGCTCTTGCACCCCACCGGGCCACACTGGTTCCGGAGAAACGCGAAGAGGTGACGACCGAAGGCGGCCTTGACGTGGAAGGCCAGAAAATGGCCCTCGATCTCACTATCGAAAAGCTTCACAAAGCGGGCATCCCCGTCTCCCTCTTCATCGACCCCACCGTCGAAGCCGTCGAACTCAGCCGCCAGCTGGGTGCGGAGATGGTGGAGCTGCACACCGGGCACTACGCCAACGTCTACGCGATGCTGCACACCTCCCTGCCCCATACCCATCACGCCATCGCAGAACTGAAGCTTCCCCGCCCGCGGCTCGAACAGATGCTCGACGACGCCCTCGAAGCGATCCAGACCGCCGCGGAGCACGCCCGAAGACTGGGGCTGGAAGTCGCCGCCGGACACGGATTGAACTACCACAACGTCAAAGCCGTCGCCGCCATCGAGGCGATCACAGAGCTCAACATCGGTCAGAGCATCATCGCCCGTTCCGTATTCAGCGGTCTCGCCGATGCCGTTCGCGAAATGAAAGCGCTGTGCAGCCGCTGAGCCTCCCCGTCGTCGCCGTCAGCGTCGGCGATCTCAACGGTATCGGCATCGGCATCGCCCTCCAGGCCCATACCGCCCTCACCGCGCTCTGCCGCCCGCGCTACTGCATCAGCCGTCCCCTCCTGGAACAGGCCGCCCGTTTGCTGGGCCGGAAGATCCCCGACGACTTTGAGACCGTCGACGTACCCGGAACCGTTACCATCCGTCCCGGCAGGGTCGACGCCGACAGCGGCCGTTACGCCTACGACTCCTTCATGAAAGCGGTCACACTCTGCGAAACCGGTGAGGCGGATGCCGTCACCACCCTCCCGATTCACAAAGAGGCGTGGATGAAAGCGGGACTTGCGTTCAAAGGACATACCGACCTGCTGCGCCGCCATTTCGGAGCGGAAGCCATCATGATGCTGGGATGCGAATCCCTCTACGTCGCACTCTTTACGGAACACATGCCGCTGCGCGAAGTTCCGAAGGCGATCGAAAAAGAGGCGCTGACACGGTTTCTCCTCGACTTTCAAAGAGAAACCGGGGCGGAGCGGATCGCCGTGCTGGGGCTCAACCCCCATGCCGGGGACAACGGCGTACTCGGAGACGAGGAGCGCATCATCGAAGCGGCCATTGAAGCGGCCGAAGAGCATGCACCCGGCACCTTTGCGGGCCCCGTCGTGCCTGACGTGGCGTTTACGCCGGGATTCCGCAGGAATTTCCGCTACTTTGCCGCTATGTACCACGACCAGGGACTGGCTCCGCTCAAGGCACTCTACTTTGACGAGAGCATCAACGTCTCGCTGAACCTGCCCATTGTGCGCACCTCCGTCGATCACGGTACCGCATTCGACATCGCCTACAAAGCGGTGCCCGACGACCGCAGCTACCGCAATGCCGTGCAGGCGGCCGTCATCCTCGCCGCCAAGCGCGCCGGACGCTAGAGCGTACACTGCTCCCGGGGGAATTGTACCTCCGCACAGACCCCCTCCTTCGTATTGTAAAGCCGGATGCTCCCGCCAAGTACGCGTTCGACGATGATGCGGGAGATATAAAGTCCCAACCCTACCTCCTGAACATCGTTTTTCGTACTGAAATAGGGGTCGAAGATATGGGGCAAATCCGCTTCCTGAACAGCGGGACCGCTGTTGACGACCCGGATGACGATCATCTGCTCTTCGGAGAGTACGGAGAGCGTCAATCGCTTTTCCGTCAACGTTGAGCGCTCAAGCGCCTCTTTCGCGTTGTTGAGCAGGTGTAGAAAAACCTGAAGTAGCTGACGGCTGCAGCGATGTCCGTACAGTTCGGCATCATATATGCGAACCGGTTCGATCTTCCGGTCGCTCAACGCATCACGCATCATCAAAAGCACTTCATCCGCCATGTCGCAGATGGGCGACATCGCTTCTCCGGAGTCTTCAAAGTGCCCCTGGAACTGCTCGATCAATTTTGAGAGTTTGCCGGTACGCTCAACGATCTCCGTCAACTCTCTTTTCAGCGCCTCCGGGGTCATGTCGCCCAGCTCGGAATCAACGAGCAGGTTATTGGCGCTCATGGCGATCACACTGATGGGCTGACGCCACTGGTGCGCCAGCATGCCGACCATCTCCCCCATCGCCGCATAGCGCGACTGAGCCAGGAGATACTCCTCCCGGCGATGGTTTTTCAGCACTTCGTTCTGGATACGCTCTTCAAGGTGTTCATTGAGCTCCCTCATCTCACGGGTACGCCGTGCCACCTTCTGCTCGAGCCTGGCATTAAAATGCTTCAACAGCTCCGTATGACGAATCAGCTTCAAAAGGAGGACCGTAATCAAACCGAAAGCCGCCAAACCTACCGATACAATGATCAGCATCATCTGCTCCGACTCATTTTCATAATGTCCGAGTGTCTGATAGTATCGTTTCGTCGGCATGGAGATCCGGATGCCGCCGCGCACATCACCCACACGATACCCCGGGTTTTGATGGCAGGAGAAGCAGGCTCCGGTCAGTTTCAGCGAGCCCATGAAGTCCAGCGCCCTGGAACGGTGGGCGGGATCATCATTGAACTTCCAGTAGTAAGGCGTGTCGGGATGGGCTTTAAAAAATTCGAGGGCTTCGCGTTCGAATGCATCGGGAGCATTGGAGGGATTCAGCGGATCGAGCGCAGTAATCCTATAGTAGTATTTTCCCTCCGCGTTGGTCATCTCGGAGATCTGCCGGGTCATCCATGCGGGGTTGATGCGGATCAGCGTTTCATTGGCGTCGGTGCGGAGCGTGTTCTCCTTGAGGTACGGGTTGGGTGCCAGCCCTTCCCGGCCCCGGACGTACACCCCCTCATGCATGGCGTTCCAGTTCCGTACGACGACCATCGTGTCGAAATGCGCGGCAGCCTCGCCGACAAGAGCCTGACGCAGCTGTGTTTCATTCTCTATACGCGCATCATTGACCTGGTAGATCATAAAAGCCGACGTCACGCTGACAAACAGCGCTACGGTGCCGAGAGAAACCGCACGATGCAACACCTAAACCTCCATTCCCGCAGCACGCGACACGCCCTGCGATCCTCTCTACACGCCTAGAGGCCGTAAAGCTCCTTCACGCTGTCACCCCCGCATTTCAGGGTTTCGAACCAATCGACGAAGGCTTTGACGTTGCCGTCCGTAAAAAGGGCTCCGTGCTGCGGAGCGATCTGCGACACCTCCAGCTGGCGCACCCGTTCCACCCAGGCTCTGCAGAAACGGTTCGATGCCATGTAGCGGCTGTGGAATCCCTCGAGAAGCGGTTGATGCGCCGCAAAGTCGCCGACGGTTTTGTAGACATTGGTCGGTGACATCACCGCCGCCCCGATATCGCCGGAGAAGAGAATCTTCGAACGGCTGTCGTAGAGCGAAAAGTTGCCGGGACTGTGCAAAAAATGGGCCGGAACGAACTGCAGGTAGTCATCGCCGAAATGGATGCGTGCCCCCACATCGGGAAGTGCGGTCAGACGGTTCATGTCCATCAGCCCGTAGTGGCTCATAAAACGGGTCCAAAGTGCCGAAATGACGATCTTCGCCGGCGTTGCGATGCTCCATTCCGCGATCGATGCAGCCACGTCCGGGTCCTGGTGAGAGAAGAAGATGTACTTCAGCTTCTGAGGGTCGATATGACGCGAGACACTGTCGTACATTTCGTCAAAAACCGCCTGACTGCCGGGATCGACAAGAATGCCGCTGTCGTTCTGAATGATCAGAAACTGATTCACCGCAAGGTAGCGGTCCTCATGCTCTTCGTCGTCAAAACTGAACATGATACATTTGTGATGGCCGTCGTCGTAAAGCACCGTTTCGTTATTTTCCAATGTTCATTCCTTTAAACTCGCGGATGAGATCCATCTGGCGCTTGGCGATATACGCCGTCAGCTGCTTGACCATGTCGGCACCCAGATCCATAAAGCATACTATATGAAAACTGTATCGACTCTGATCAATGCGGAAGATCCGCGCCTTGGTGTTGATGATAAGCGGCATTTTTGCGGCAGGCAGCACCATGTCGATCACTACCTCCTGTTCCGCTTCCAGACCGGCCGGCAGTGCGTCGAGTTCAAGCTTGACGGCGGAAACGGAGAGATCGACGATGTGCGCCTCCCCGAAGTACTTGCGCTCCATGTAAAAGAGCGACACCGTATGGTGCTCTTCGGGAACCACGCGCACGCTCTTGCGCGCCGAAGGGCTGCGCTGGGTAAACTGCGCTTCGGTGAACGACACCGATTGCGCTTCGAAGTCGACACTGGCGACCGCGGGGCAGATGACGTCCATGGGGAATGCCTCGGAAGTGATGGTCATACTCCGCTGCAGCTGCACCGCCTTTTGCTGCATAAAGTTCGTCTTGAGCGTCACCCTATCTTCATTGACGTCGGTGACGATCGCGTCGTTGGCGATAGTGAGCCCTTTGTAGAAATTGAGGATCTTGACCTTGGCACTGTTCTGGCGCAGCGCTTCGAAGAGGCTGAAGAGTTTTTTCCGGTCTTTGAGAGCGCGGTCATACTCCTCCGCCTTCTCGTCGAAGAGCGCAAGAAGGTTGAGTTCCGTCACGTCGTTCAGTGAGAGGATGTAGCGCCCCTTGACGTCAGGGATGGGATGCAGTTTGAGAATGAAATGGTGATTGGCGCCCTCAGGATCTTTGATCTTGACATGAAACAGCTTGTCGGGATTGAGTATCGCCTGATCGAGCCAGCTGCGCGCCGGAAGATTGAATAGAAATCCCTTGTGCCGTTCGAGAAGATCGCCGAGATCGTGGTAGCGCTCGAAAAACTCCTCCAGGGAATCAACCCGAAAAAAATGTAAAAACGCCTGATTCGGGAAGACGGCGTGTTCTCCGTGCATCAGCAGCAACAGGTTGCTCTGATAGTTCAAAATGTCGCGCATATAGCCGGTAAAGAGGTCGCGGTTGCGCTCTTTTTCCAGCGTCTGGACCGCGCGGCTGAGCACTTTTACGATGTCGTCGACGGCAAACGGCTTTTTGAGATAACTGAAAATCCCGGTATCGATAGCGGCGAGAAGGTACTCTTTTTCGTCGTAGGCGGAGGTGACGATCACCTTGGCATGCGGGTCAATGGCGCGAATACGGCGGGCGAGTTCAAAACCGTTGAGTTTGGGCATCCGGATATCGGTAATCACAATCCCGGGACGGTTTTTCCGGAAAAGCGCCAGTCCCTCTTCCCCGTCTCCTGCGACGATGACTTCGTCGAAAAACTTCTCAAGAAGCGACATCACCTTTTCGCGCAGGCCCGCGTTATCTTCGACATAGAGAAGCTGCATGCCTCCGGCGGAAGATTTCAGTGCCTGCATGAAATTCGCTTCGGACATCACCGCTCCTTACCTGATATTACAAGAATAGCATAATTTCCGAAGCGCTGCGGCGCTGCGGCTAGAAAGGAGGCGTGGTACGCTGTTTGATCTTCTCTTTGTCTTCGAACATCATGGTGTCTGCGGCGGAGACGACCGTTTCGAACATCTCCTCGGCTTCAAAGGGGGCGATACCGTATGAGAAGCTGGTCTTGAAGTTGTGATCTTTGACTTTCAGGGTCTTTTTCATCACCAGTTCCCGGATGATGTGGATCTTCTTGCGAACCTCTTCGGCGGAGCTTCCGGCATCGAAGATCAGGATGAACTCGTCACCCCCGTAGCGAACGACTTTGGCACCGGAACGTTTCAGCTGTCCCGCGACGTACACCAGTACCTTGTCCCCGCTGACGTGGCCCAGACGGTCGTTGATCCCTTTGAAATAGTTCAGATCGATCAGGACCATGACGCCCGATTGGCTGAAACGGGTCTCGTTGTCGGTCAGGTAGGTGTCGTTGAACCATTTCCGGTTATGTACCTTGGTCAACGGATCTTCATGAACCGCACTGCGAAGCTCTTCCACTTCGGCTCGAAGCGCCCGGGTCTCCGCGAGGACCTCTTCGAGCAGGCTCATATTCCGCGCCTCCATGGCGCTAACCGCAAGAGACGCGTTGTGCGTCAGGCGGTTCACCTGGCGGGACGTCTGCTCGTTGAGCAGCGTAAACTGATTGATCTTCTCGTCAATCATGTCACTGGCAAGACGCTGTTCGCCATCCAGGGAGACTGCCTCGCGGTGTGCGATTTCAGAGAAGATCGAGTTGTAAAGACTGGGGAGTACGACGTCGATGGGACCGATTTTTTTCTTGGTTTCGTTGGAGATGTAGAGATATTCTTTATTCATGTTCGAGTGGAAGTTCCTGATGCATTTATACAATTACGATCATAACACTTTTTGGTCAACAACCGTGTTAAATACGCAAAAATCGTTTATGAAAGTCGTGTCATATACTCTTCATAGCCGAAACTGCGTACGATCCTGAGTTCATTCTCCCTGGTCCAGATGGCCAGCGAGGGCAGCCTGATGCCGTTGAAGGTCGTATTTTTGACGAAGGTGTAGTGAATCTGGTCCTCGAAGACGATCTTATCGCCGATCTGAAGCGGCGCGTCGAAGGAGTAATCCCCCATGATGTCCCCCGCCAGACAGGTGTTGCCCCCGAGACGGTAGGTGTAGGGTTTCTCGCCCGCCTCCGCCGCACCGCGCACCTCGGCCCGGTAAGGCATGGCCAGGGTGTCGGGCATGTGCGCTTCGGCGGATGTATCGAGGATGGCGATATCCATACCGTTGTGAACGATGTCGAGGACACTGGCCACCAGGGGACCCGTCTGCCACCCTACCGCCTCGCCCGGTTCAAGGTAGACCGTGATGTTGTTATGACGTGCTTTGAATGCCCGGATGACTTCAATGAGCCGGTCGACGTCATAATCTTTGCGGGTAATATGATGGCCCCCGCCGAAGTTGACGTACTCCATCCGGTCGATGTAGGCACCGAACTTCGACTCGAACGCTTCAAGCACCCCCTCGAGCGCATCGACGTTCTGTTCGCAGAGTGCATGAAAATTGAGCCCGTCGAGCTGATCGATCAGACGCTCGTCGAAGTTGGCTGCCGTCGTTCCCAGGCGGCTGTAGAGACCGCAGGGATTATAGAGGTCGACGGGGGAGGAGGAGTACTCGGGGTTGACCCGGAGGGAGACCGAGATGTCGGGGTTCACCTCCCGGACCCGCGCGGCGAACCGACGCATCTGCGCCGGGGAGTTGAAGACGATATGGTCGGAGATACGGGCGATATGGTCGATCTCCTCCTCTTTGAAGGCGGGAGAGTAGGTGTGGACCTCTTTGTTCATCTTCTCCCGCGCCAGCATCGCCTCATGAAGTCCGCTGGCCGTACACCCCTGCAGGTAGCGGCCGACGAGATCGAACGTGGACCACATGGCGAACCCCTTCAGCGCCAGGATCACTTTGGCACCCGATTCGCGCTGCACACGGCCAAGAATTTCGAGATTGCGCTCCAGCAGCGCCTCTTCACAAACATAACAGGGCGTGGGTATTTTCGTGAGGTCAATCATGTTCAAATCTTTTTTTTAGTATTATAACGATTAAACAGTAAAGCAAAGGTCTCAATGAAAGCGATCGCCGGTCTCATTCTTCTTCTCTTCGGCATCGTCCTCTCCCTGGCGCTTTACGATGCCCCGGAACGGCTCTCCAACGAGGGGCAGCAGGCCGTTGAAGCTTCAGAACATGAACCCGCCGAACCGGACGAGCAGCCACTGAGCACCGCGGAGCGGAAAAAGCGTTTCATCGAGCAGACGCTGCCCGCCATCCTGCGGGTCAAAAACGAACTCGACCAGATCCACGGCTACGTCCTGCAGCTGAGCAAAAAAGAGTCGCTCACCCCCGGGGAGCGCCGCTTCGTCAACTCCTTGAAAGAGCGCTACAAAGTCGACGGCATCCCCTGTCTTCTACGCCGTCTCCGGACCCACCCGGCCAGCATCGTCCTCGCCCAGGCGGCCCTGGAGAGCGGGTGGGGAACTTCACGCTTCTACCGGGAAGCCAACAACATTTTCGGCATCTGGTCCTACAACAAAAAAGAGCCCCGCCTCGCCGCCGGAAAGACCCGCAGCGGGAAAACCATTTACGTCAAAAAGTATCAAACCCTCGACGACTCCATACGCGGCTATTTCAAGATGATGGCGACGGGTTACGCCTACGACAGGTTTCGCGAAGCGCGTCAAAAAGAGCAGAATCCCTTCCTCCTGATCCGCCATCTGGACCACTACTCCGAACTGCGGGAGGAGTATGTCAAACGGCTCTACCACGTCATCCGAAGCGGCCGTTTCTACCGGTACGACTCCCCCTCGTTCCAGCCGATACCGCTGGCCCAGATCATCCCCGAATACCTCAAAAAACAGGAGGAGGCACGAAGTCGGCAGATCGCCGACAAAGCACCGCTCCCCAAGCCCGGGAGCGTCTCTGAAAATCTTCCCGAACAGCACTCCGAAGAGGATATCAAACATCCCGTTTCCGACTGTAATGCGACAAAACGGACCGCCGAAAACCGTCTTGACCCGGATACCGCCGGCTCTACCGGTAATGCAGGCGACACGCAAAGCGTGCTATAATTTGCACTAATGCCTTAACAAAGGTTTTCGGTCCGCTTTTACAGACCGGAAAGGTGCCTTCATGATCTCCGCAAAACGCATCGTCGCCGCGACAGTTCCACTTGCCATTCTCGGGTTCGTCCTCTTTTCGGTAGGCGGGAAAATACGCTACGACTCCGCTCCTGAAACCGATATGGCCCAGCAAACGACGCGGGAAACAGCCGAGGTGCTGAATAGCCTGCGCATCAAATATCGGGGGGCCATGGAACGCTTTGAGCCGAAACGGTACAGGGGACTGCCCGATACGACCCTCGATGCAACACTTCTCCGTATCGATTACACCCTTGAACGCACTGAAGATGAGACCGATAAAAGCAGCAGCGAGGCGGAAACCTATTTTGAACGCCTCTTCTGCCGTGAAACCGGTTTCACCGATCTCTACTATCGGCAGCATAAGCTGCAGTCGGACCAGAATCGTTCCCTGGAGATCGCCGTCGTCATCTCGGCCCATAACGCCGCCGAAACCTCTTCTTTAGTATGGGAGGTCGTCCTGACACCGGAAAAGTGTCTGAAAAAAGGATATTAGCCCGCCTTTTGCCCCGAATGGTTTTTTTACGCCGCCAAGAGCGGCCAAATCATGTTATACTCGGATTATCTCGAAAGATGAGGAACAGGGGATGGCGATACGACGTCCGGTGAGAAAAAAGAAGAAAGAGGATCGTTACAACTACGAAGAGTCGTTTTTTGCACAGAGTGTCAAAATTGCAGACTACATTTTTCTGCCCGAAGGTGCGGAAGCCTTCATGCTCTTTTTCTACTTCCTTGCTATACCTTACGGCGTCGGTCTGATCGTCATCTGGCTCTTTATCGCAGGCGGGGACATCAGCACCTTCCTGGTCCTTGATATCTTCACCATCATCCCGGTCTGGTCCATCGGATATGAGGCAACGGCGGGGCTCATTCTGCTCAACATCACCCTCAGCGCCGTCAATTTCCACTTTAAAAAGAGAGCTTACCTCGCAAAGCGCGACGCCGAGCGTGCACGGGAGAAACGCCTCGGTTCCTCCTCCTACGACGTCATGAAGAACTACCGCCAGCACTAAGCGGCGGGAGTGTCACTCCAGTTCTAGCACCTTCCAGGGGAGTCCCTGGCTGTTCATCAGTTCCATAAACGGATCGGGATCGAGCTGCTCCATGTTGAAGACCCCGGTTCCCGACCAGACCCCCTCGACCATCAGCTTCGCACCGATGACCGCCGGTACGCCGGTGGTGTAGGAGACACCCTGGGATTTCACTTCAGCGTAGCACGCCTCGTGGTCTTTGACCTGGTAGATGTAGATCTTGCGCTTCTTGCCGTCTTTGATCCCCTCGGCGACGATGCCGATGTTGGTTTTGCCCTTGGTGCGCGGCCCCAGCGATGCCGGATCGGGCAACAGGGTCTTGAGAAACTCGATGGGGACGATCTGCATCCCCTGGTGTTCCACCGGCTCAATGCCGAGCATGCCGACGTTTTCGAGACAGCGCATGTGCGTAAGATAGCTCTCACCGAAGGTCATGAAGAAGCGAATGCGTTTAAGCCCCTTGATGTGCTTGACCAGCGACTCCATCTCTTCGTGATAGAGCAGGTAGCTCTCTTTGGGACCGACTTCGGGGTAGTCCCAGGTGAAGTGAATCTGCATCGGGTCCGTCTCGATCCACTCGCCGTTCTCCCAGTAGCGCCCTTTCGCACTCACTTCGCGGAGGTTGATCTCCGGGTTGAAGTTGGTGGCGAAGGGGTAGCCGTGATCCCCCGCGTTGCAGTCGAGGATGTCGATGGTGTGAATCTCGTCGAAGTAGTGTTTCTGGGCGTAGGCGCAGAAAACGTTGGTCGCCCCCGGGTCGAAGCCGGAGCCCAGAAGGCCCATGATGCCGGCTTCCTTGAAGGCGCCGTCGCGCTCCCACTGAAGCTTGTACTCGAACTTCGCCTCGTCGGGATGCTCATAGTTGGCGGTATCGAGGTAGGGAACCTTCGTTTTGACGCAGGCGTCCATGATGGTCAGGTCCTGGTAGGGAAGCGCCACGTTGATGACGATCTCCGCACCCACGCTTTCGATCAGCGCCGCCGTCGCTTCGGTATCGTCCGCGTCGACGGTCGCAATCTCGATCGCACCCTCGGGGAGTTCGCTCTGAATCTCCTCGCAGCGTTTCAGCGTACGGCTTGCCAATACGATCCGGTCAAACGTCGCCCTGTTCTGTACACACTTGTGCGCCACAACGCGTCCTACGCCGCCGGCACCGATAATCAATACTGTCGCCACAATCTGCTCCTCTGTCATGTTTGAGTCACTGCTGACGCGTCAGCCCGGAACCGGGCCCCACGCCTCTTCTGTAAAACGAATTTTATCCTAGAAATCGAAAAAATCACACCCCGATGCTCATCCGAACCAACCGAAAGAGGCCGCCAGTATGGCCGCCCAGACACTTCCGGTAAAGAGCAGGCTGATAAAGACCAGGGCGGCCCCGGCATCCTTGGCCCGTTTCGCCAGTTCGTGGTATTCGTGGGTGACGAGATCGACCACCCGTTCGACGGCACTGTTGGCGAGTTCGGCCATGATCGGAATCAGCAGCGACACCGAGAGCGCCGCGGCGTAGCCGAACGCTACCGGAAGGCTCCATGCGATCGCATTCATCACGACGAACAGCAGCAGCTGCAGCTGGAATGAGCGTTCGTGCCGCGTCACTTCGATCAGGCCGCTGATGGCGTACCCTGCATTCTTCCAGAGCGTATACTCGGGCTTTTTAAGCGGCATCCGGACTCCTTGCGAATCTCATGATACCCACCTTTCGACTACGAAACGGCTACAACACCCGGCCCGTCAGGCCTCCGAGATCGTCGTGCTCCACCCTTCGTACCGCCCGTGCTCTTCAATGACGCACTCCAGCAGCTCCTCGGCACAGTGCTGCATGGTCGATTCCGTCACGTCCTGGGTTTTGGCCATCACGCGGCCGCAGGGGTACTCCCCCTCCTCTTCAAACGTCTCTTCAAGGCGGTATCCCGCAGCGGTCAGTTTCGCGACGGCCCGATCCGCCTGGGTCGGCAGCTGGAAAAGCAGGATATGCTCCACCTCCCGTTCAACGGTGATGTCGTCACCCGCTTCGGCAAGTTCTTCAATGATATGACGGCTCTGAATCTGGTGCTGCATCGGCCCGTCGGGATAGAGGGATTCGAAATAGTGCTCCCATGCCTCGTCCCGGGAGGAACCCGCGTCGAAGCTGTACCCCTCAAAGGCCGCCACCGCCGCACCCGCCTCGGCGACGAGCCCTTTGGCGCTGCGGGCGTAAAAGTAGAGCTCGTACCACCCCTCGCTCATCCGGCTGCCGCTGAATCGGGCGCGCAGCGTCTCCGAAAGCCGTGCATCCACTGCCTCGCGCAGCGCCTCGCAGAGAGCGCAAGCGTCACCGGCGCAGAGACCGTCCGCTCCGACCTGGGGCATCTTGACGAAGACCCAGAGCAGCAGCGGCCGCTCAAACTGCGGCGCCTCCTCCGCAAGGGAGAGGTCGACTTCGACCCGGACCGGCGCTTCGCCGTCGTAGTGCTGAATGTAGTGTTCGATCATAACTGCCTTTCGTGCGCCATACCGCTTTATTTCATCGGCGCATCCATGGTGGAATTGTACCCAGTTCTTCGCCTGTGCTAGAATACGCACAGCATTGGACCTGCGTCCGCTCAAAGGAGACCGGTGGAATCCCTCTTCGCCCTGATGGGCCTCTACGTCATGCTCGAACTTTTCGAAATCTTCTGGCAGAAGGCCGAAAGCCTCATGGGGATCATGCTGAAACTCTACGAGCGCTACGCGAAAAGCATCCTCCTCTTCTTGCTGATGCACCCCACCTACTACTTCGGCATCTGGCTCGTCATGGTGACGGACTACGCCTTCGCCGCCGTCTTGCTGCTGCTGCTCAAAACCATGGACATCGCCGTTAAAATCCTGATGATCCAGCAGATCTTCGAAAAACGCGAACTCTCCCAGGAGATGAGCATGATGCTGCTTGCCCCGCTGCACCCGCTGCTCCCCTACCTCTCCCTGATCGTCTACGCGCCCCTGGTGTTCATCAGCCTCACCTGAGCCGTTACTCCGAAGAGTAGCTGCGCAGCAACTGCGCCTTGGAGGAGAGTTCCTTGACCGTCTGGGAAATATCTTTCTGCGCGATGTGATAGTGTTCGTGAAGCTTCTCCAGGGAGCTGTCGATACGCTCATTCAGACGCTGGCTCAGCGCTTCGACCTGTTCGCGCAGCCGCTGCATCTGCTCGTCATCCATATGCTGCATCGCCCTCGCAAGCGCTTCGAGTTCCGCCTTCGCCTTGACGTAGTCGCCGTGGGTTTGCTCCACCGACGCCACCAGTGCTTCAAGCGGTCCGTAAAGTTCCAGTACCCGCTCGCCGCTGTCGACGATGCCGTCCATGCTCTTGGCGGAGACCACCATCTGTTTCATCACCAGTTCGCTCTGGGAGCGCAGCTCATGCAGAAGGTGTTCGTTTTCCTTTAGAGCGAGGCTGAAACTCTCACTCTGGGACTTGAGCGTGCCGAGGCTGCGGGAGATCTCCGTGACCAGGCGCTCGACTTCGGAAGCAACGCCCCGGCCGATGGCGGCTGCCCCGTTTCGGTGGAGCGACTCCAGCTTCACCAGAGCCGATTCGATCGCATGCAACAGCTGCGGCGCTTCCTCGTTCTCCGAAGGATGCTCCCGCAACGCGGTCAACGTGTTTTTCAGCTGGTTGAAATGATCCTGCTCGGCGATGCGGAGCATGTCGATATGACGGTGCACCACGCTGTCGAGGTTGGGCATCTCCTGGTGGGTAAAGGTCTCCAGCTGACCCAGAAGCTCCTCCTGCCGATTGAAAATCGAGCCGATCTGCCCCACGAAGCGCTGCTGATTTTCGATGATGGTCTCCAGGGCGCGGCGTTCCGATTCGAAAATATCCCCCATCCGGTCCCGGGTCGAATCCTCCTTCTCGCTGAGAAGCTGCTGGTTCGCCTCAAGCTTGGAGATATAGCTCTGAAGCGACTCGACCTGATCGATCAGCTTCTGGGTAAACTCCTGCTGGGTCTGAAGATAGCGGTGCTGCCGCGCCTGCTGGAGGATGTTCATGACGATAAAGAGCATCAGCCCGGCGAACATGGGCAGCAGGGATTCGCGAAGCAGCAGCAGGAGATTGTCCGTCTCGGGGTGCAGCAGCAGGTGGACCATCGAGCCGATGGCCCCGACCCCGAGCAGCAATGGTGCGTAGTTGATCTTGTTAGGCTGTCTGAAAACGAGGATCTGCCGCAGGAAGAGCAGCCCCATGATGCCGTAGGTCACCAGGAAGTCAATCGGCATACCACCCTCCTCGGCTTGTTTCAGACCATTTTACACTAAAACGGAGCGATTTGTTCCACTCCGGGGCGCAATGATCTCCGACACCTCTCTGGGATGGCGGGCGACGTGTTCCCCCTCCCCGTCGGGACTGAAGCCCCAGGCGGCGAAGATCCCGGTGATGCCGCAGTGGCGGGCGGCCTGCATGTCCTTGGCGTTGTCCCCGACCATCCAGGCCCGGTCTCCGGCGGGATCGAAGCCGTAGTGGCCGAGGATGGCGTGGAGCATCTCGCGGTCGGGCTTGGGGCGCTGCACCATGTCGGCGCCGTAGATGTGGTCAAAACGCTCCGCCACCCCCAGGTGTTCAAGCATCCGCCGGGCGAACCGGCTCGGTGCGTTGGTCGCCACCGAGAGGCGCACCTCTTCCCCGGCCAGCGCCTCGAGCAGCGCTTCGACGCCGTCGTAAAGCGACGGGTTTTGAACGCACTGCTCGTGGTAATGGCGTTCGAACAGGTCCCGGTCCACCTCGCGGTAGTTCACGGTACCGTAGAAGAATTCCGCCAGGTTGCGCTGGTGCCCGTTGATGGCGGCGACCACCTGGGAGGGATCGAGCGGGTCCAGTCCGTGGTGTGCGAGACGGACGTGATTGATGGAGACGGTGATGTCGTACTGCGAATCGATCAGGGTGCCGTCCATGTCGAAAATCGCAACCCGTTTCATTGCCCCGTCCCCCGGTACCGGATGCGACTAATTGACGGGCACATAGGCGTACCCCTTCTCCTGCCACTCGATCAGCCCCGCGACGGCGGAGAAGATCGGCGTTACGAAGGGGTAGAGGTCCGCTTCGGAGATATTGCGGTGACGCATCCCTACCGAGCAGGCCTCGAACGTTACGTCATACGTTTCGGCAAGCTCGGCAAGCCGTGCCGCCAGTTCCTCGTGCCGCTGCAGCAGAAGCGTGTCCCCTTCGTAGCGGGTTCCCTTCAGGGACTTCATAAAGAAGCGGTACGCTTCGCCGTGGATGACAAAGACCGCTTTATAGTGCTGCTGCAAAGCGCCGTAGTGGGACGTGTGGGTTTCTGTAGCCGTCAGAACGATCTGCTCGAAACGTTTGAGGTCACCGGTCACGAGATCGAAAACGACCCGCTTTTCTGCCGCCTGGCCGAAGAGGGCCAGGAACCCCAGCATCAGTGTCAGGATGATACGCACCTCCGCTCCTTTCGATGCGCCTAGCGCATCTTTTCGTAGAGTCCGGCCAGCGCCTCGACGAAATCGGGATGATCGTTGACGCAGCGGCAGAGCCGGTAGTTCGTATAGCCCAGTTCGTCGGCAACCTCCCGGTACTCCACCCCCAATTCGAAATCGGTCTCGGAGTTGTCGACGGTAAAGGCGATGGGGTAGATGAGAACGTTACGGTTCTCCAGCCCTCTCAACGTATCGTCGAGGGCCGGTTCGAGCCACTTCATCGGCCCCACCTTCGACTGGTAGGCAAGATGGACCTGGGCAAAGTTCAGCCCCTTGGCCTCCAGCATGGTGCCCAGAAGTTGGACGTGGCGCTCGACATGACGCCGGTAGGGGTCACCGCCGTCGACGATCTTCTGCGGCAGCCCGTGGGCGGAGAAGATGATGTCGAATCCCGCCGGGTCGTCACTGCCGAGCTGCTCTTGGATGCGACTGATGATCGCCTGGTTGTAGGAGCCGTTTTCGAAGTAGTGCTTGGTTTCGATCAGGAGGGAGTCGAGATTGCTCTCGTGGTAGGCCCGTTCGAAATCCTCCAGCGACGACTTCGTCGTGGTCGTCGAGTAGTGCGGGTAGAGAGGGAGCAGAAAGATCCGGTCGACCCCCAGCGGCTCCAGCCGGCGGCAGACGTCGTCGGCGAAAGGGGGCGTGTAGCGCATGGCGAAATCGACGATCACGTCGTCTCCCAGGCGCTCCTGAAGGGCGGCGACAAGCTGATGGCTCAGCGCGACGATGGGGGATTTTCCCCCGAGCTGCCGGTAGATCTCCTGGGAGGATTCGGTCCGGAAAAAGGTGATCATGGCGGCGACGAAACGTCGCAAAAGCGAGCTTTTCATCGTCAGGATATTGGGATCGTTGAACATGTTCTTCAAAAAGAGTTCGACCTCTTCGAGATTGTTCGGTCCCCCCATGTTCAGGAGGATGACGGCATCCTTTTTCATCGTCTAAACACCTTTGCAAGTTCCTCTTCGACGGGTTCGCTAAAGAGCAGTGATGCGTGATTGTACCCGCTGAATTCTTTAGCTTCGCCAAGGTTGCGCGCGGCAGCTTTGAGGGTTTGGAAATGGCTAAGGGGAACCACTTCGTCGTCGCGCGACGCGTAGAGAAAGAGCGGACAGACCATCTCGGCGACGGAAGCGAGCGTGTCGAATTTCCCCCGGACCAGGAACGACGGCACCACCTTCAAACGCTCTTTGAAGAGACGTTGCACCGAGGTGAAGGGGCTCACCATCGCCACCCATCTCGGCATCCGTTTCGCGCCGACCCGGGCCGCCGCAGAGGTCCCGAGGCTGTACCCCAGCACGCCGACGTCGCCGAAACGTTCATGCACCGCGTCGTACACCTCCAGGGCGTCGGGATAGAGGGTCGCGTGATCCGGCTTCCCTTCGCTGGTACCGTAGCCCCGGTAGTTGTAGGAGATGAAACGCACCTGCGGGTAGTGGAAGGAGAGCTTCCCGATCAGCGCGACGCTGTCCTGCTCCCGTCCCCCGAAGTAGAGTACCGTCGCGATCGCCCCCTCCTCCGGTTCGTACCGCATCCCTTCCAGCAGCGTGCCGTCGCTCATCCGGATCTGCTCGACCTTGTAGCGCGCGGCGAACTCCAGAAAAATGGAGCGTCGGGGGTAGTAGCGGGGCGAAAAGACGATGCGGTGCTGCAGAAGGTAGAAGAGCAGCGCCGGAACCATCACCGCGACGGCGGCGCCGAGAAGCAGCCACGCCGTCATGACGCCCCTTTCTTGGCCCAGCGGCCGAAAAAGCGCGAGGGTTCGATGCGCGGGTCGATCGGCTCGCCGCGGCCGATGTGCCGTTCGAGCTGCGCCGCCAGGTAGGGAGCGAGGACAAACCCGTATCCGCCGCTGCCGTTGATCATGTAGAGCCCCTCGTGGTAGCAGTAAGCCTCCGGGGCGACCCGCGCCCCTTTTCGCAGCTCCGGGTGCGCCGCCAGCGTGGCTTCGGAATCGACGAGACGCCCGAGCATCGGAAGGTAGTCGTTGGAACCCGATCGCAATCCCGTGTAGTCCCGGAGAATCTCAACCTCCCCGAGGCGGACGGTGGAGCGTACCTTCTCCAGCAGCTCCTTCCGCCCCGCTTCGACGTCATAGGGGGCCGCGCTGCGCTGGGGGTGGTACTTCAGATCATGCGTCGCCCCGACCGCGCTGCGTCCCTCATCATCGGTCGGCGCCAGGGAGACGCGGTGGTGAATGATCCCTTCGACCCGTTCGGAGGTCCGGATGTCGATGCGGTGGCCCCAGACGGCCCGCAGGGCGATGTAGGGCTCGGGCATCACCGGTTCGTAGGCCCCGGTCGCCAGCACGACCCGTTTCGCTTCGATGGCGCCGACCCGCCAGAACTCGCCGCTTCGCTCCAGGGCCTGCACCTCCTCGCAAAAGAGCGTCGCCCTCTCCGCCATGGCGCGGCAGGCCGCCTCCGCATCCACGATGCCGCTGTGTTGGAAAAAGACCGAAGCGAACTCCCGCGCTTCGTCGGTCAGTAGCGACCGGTAGGCGTCGGGCGCGTCTCCGACGCGCATCGGGGTGTGCTCGCGGAAATGGGTCACCTTCGCATTTTCGTCGTCGAACTTGGCGATATGGAGCTGGGGTGCCGGAGTAAAACTGGCGGAAAATTCCGTCGCATAGAAGGCGAGGCTGAAGGTGTAGGCGTCGTCCATGATCTGTTTCAACGGACCGGACTTGGAGATCTTCGGGGAGATGAATGCCCCGGCGGCGCCGCTGCCGCCCGAGGCGATCCCCTCCCGGTCAAAGAGTGCGACCTTCAGGCCGGAACGGGCCAGGAACCATGCGGCGGCACAGCCGTTGATCCCCGCGCCGATGACCGCTACGTCAAACGTCGGCATGGGAGTGTCAGACGCTGATCTCTTTGATGTCGGCAATGGAGAGAAGCGCTTTGTAGATGGAGGCGACCAGCGCCTTGCGGTTGTCACGGACCCGTGCATCCTCGGCGTTGACCATCACGTTGTCGAAGAAGGCGTCAAGCTGCGGCTTCAGGGCGAAAAAGGCGTCCAGGGTCTCGACGTACCCGTCGAACTCCCGGCCCGAGAGTGCCGTAAACGCCTCAAAGAGCGCCCCTTCGGCTTCGTGTTCGAACGCGGCGGGATCGACATGCAGCGGGGCATCGAGATCGACATCCTTGGTGATGTTGGCCACCCGCTTGAAGGTGGAGAAAACCGTGCCGAAGCTCTCGCTCTGCACGATCGTGTCGACCGCGGCGATCTTGCCGTCGAGGGCCAGCAGCTCCCGTTCGCCCGAAGCGAGTACCGCTTTGACGATGGAGGGGTTGACCCGGTAGAACTGGTTGACCCGCTCGAGCATGAAAGCTTCGAGTTTGCCGTAATCGATACCCGGGTAGGAAGCTCCCAGCTCGCGGACGGTCTCGACGAGGTCGAACGCCAGCCCGTGGGCCTTGACGATGCGGATGATGCCCACCACGGCGCGGCGGAGACCGAAGGGGTCCCGGGAGCCGGTCGGGATCTCGTCGATGCTGAACATCCCCAGGAGGGTGTCGAGCTTGATCGAGAGGGCGAGGATGGCGGCGAGTTTCGTCGAGGGAAGCTCGCTCTCCTCGCCGTCGGGCAGGTACTGCTCTTTGATGGCGAGGGCGACCTCCGCCGTCTCCCCGAGTTCAGTGGCGTAGTAGTAGCCCATCAGGCCCTGCAGTTCGGTGAACTCGTAGACCATCTCGCTCATCAGGTCCGCTTTCGCCAAAGCGACGGCACGTTCGAGCAGCGCCAGGTTCTCCACTTCGGATTTTCCGGTTTCGGCGGCAACCGCATCGCCGTAACGTTCGAAGAGCGTTGCGGCGATGCGCGCCTCGCGGACGATCTTGTCGGCGACGCTGCCCAGACCGTCCATGTAAACGACCTTCTCCAGGCCCTCCGTCAAGAGGCCGTGTTTCAGGTCGTTGTCGTAGAAGAAGAGTGCGTCGGCAAGACGGGGGCGCAGGACCCGTTCGTTCCCTTCGACGACCTTCGAGAAGTCATCGGTCAGAGCGTTGGAGACGACGACAAAGCGGTTCACCAGTTTCCCATCTTTAAACACCGGGAAGTAGCGCTGATGCTCCTTCATGGAGGTGATGATCACCTCCGGGGGAAGGCGCAGGAAGGCCGCGTCGAAATTGCCCATCAGCGCCGTCGGGTGTTCGGTAATCGCTACGACTTCGTCCAGCAGATCGGCGTCGATCTCGATCTCGATCCCCTCGCTCGCTTTCAGCGCCTCGAAATCCGCGAGGATCTTCTCCCGGCGCGCTTCGGGGAAGAGCGTGACGGCACCCCCCTCCAGCGTCTCGAAATAAGCCTTGGGGGTTTCGACGTTCCGCGCTTCGAAGCCCGCGATGCGGTGCACGTAGGTCACAGGTGCGGATGCAACGCCGTAAAGCTCCGTCGCAACGGGCGCGTTGGCCAGCATGACGTTGACCCAGCGGATGGGACGGATGAAACTCTCCTGCAGAGATCCCCAGCGCATCGATTTTCCGAAGTTGAGGCTTCTGATCCACTTCCCGATCATCTCCGGCAGCAGTGCCTCGCTGGGCTGACCCGCGATCTGACGTTTGTAGTAGAGCACCTCTTTGCCGCCCTTTTCCGCACGCCCGACGGCGTCGAGGGAGACGCCGCATTTGCGGGCAAAACCTTCCGCCGCGGGAGTCGGGGCACCATCTTTGAACGCGACACTGACCGGAGCCCCGAAAAGCTCTTCTTCGCTGTCGTCCTGTTTCATCTTGAACTCCCGGTGCCAGAGCACCAGACGGCGGGGCGTATAGTAGAATTCGAACCCGCAGAGCAAGGCGTGCTCCTCGAGGATGTCCGCCCATTTTTTTTCAATGTTGGGCAGCTCTTTGATCAACGGTACCGCCGGGAGTTCCTCGACACCGATCTCGATAAGAAGTGGTTGAAGCATGGATTACCTGCACGTGCATGGATTTGGACGCTTCACGCCTCGTGCGGAGAGGCGCCCGATAAGTTGATGCGATTCTATCTTCTCAATGGTTAAAGAGACATTATAGCCCGTCCGCAACGGGATGCTTTCTTAGAGGATTTTTAAATAAGAGTTAATTTGTCTTGTTTATGTTTCGTTAAAAGGAAGTCGAGTTACAATGCATGCATCAAACCAAAAAACAGGACAAGGAATCACCATGCCTAAGATTAACCGTTACGTAGATATCGACACCGTAGAACGCGAAGCGAAAAAAGACTACATCGACCGCCACTCCCCGTTCATCCACTGTGAGAGCAGCGCGAAAGCGGGCGAAAAATTCCCGGTAACCGTCAAAATGGGCAACGAATACTCCCACCCGGACGACTTTGACCACTACATCGAAAGCATCCGCCTCTTCAACGGCGAAACCCTCCTCGGCGAAGCCAACTTCACCGCGGGCATGCTCGGCGGCCAGGGCGCGAAGGGACACGCTGAAGTCACCTTCAACATCGTTCCCAGCGGCAAGAAACTGAACCTTGTCGCCCAGGCGTACTGCACCAAGCACGGCCTCTGGGAAAACGAACCGGTTCTCGTAGAGATCGCCGAGTAGTCCCCTCCCCGTCCCTCCGGGGACGCCTTAACGCCGCTTCCCCGCTTTTTCCCCATTTGTTTCCCCGGTGACCCGAAAAAACGCTACAATAAAATATTGAACAACAATATTCACCGTATATTCATATCAAAAAGGTTACGAGGATGCCGACAACCCTTCCAAGCGATTCCGCCCGCGCGGTCGATATGTGGATCCGGTATGTTGAGAAATTCGGCGCCACGCGGGTAACGGTGCAGCGCCTGATCAACCGGGGGTTCGATTACGCCGCGATCACCGCCATATTTAAAGAGGCCATCGCCGCCGGGCAACCCCTGGATGCCGAAGCGCTTTTGGACAGCGAGCGTGTCTAGGGCCTGAGAAGCCCGCTACGGCGTGACTTCCGTCCCTTCATAGGGCAGATCGTACATCTGCGTATAGTACTCATGCACCATACGGCCGGAGTCGTACTCCGTCTCCACTTCCGTCATGGCATTCTTCATCACCTGCACCCATGCTTTGGGCTCTTCGTAGTACATCGGCAGTACCGTCCCCTCGAGCAGATCCAGAAGCGCCTTGTTGTCGTGACGGTCCTGTTCCTCGACGGAGAGCGCGGGGTCGCAGGGCGGGATAGTGAATGAGTTTCGCCCGTGACGGGCGAATTCGGGGTGCCAGCCGTCGCTCATGGAGAGATGGATCGAACCGTTCATGCTTGCCGTCATGCCGCTGGTCCCGCTCGCTTCGCGGGTCAGGCGCGGCGTATTGAGCCAGATGTCGCTGCCAAGCTTCAACAGCCGTGAAAGTTCAAGTTCGTATCCGATAAGCACCGCCATGCTCTTGTAGTGGTGGCTGACGTGCACCAGGTCATTGAAGGCGGCGATCGCTCCCTGGTCGAGGGGATAGGGTTTGCCCGCCCAGATCACCTGGACCGGGTATTTGCTGCTTTTAAGCAGGTTTTCAAACCGCTCCAGATCGTATTTGAGCAGCCAGGGACGCTTGTATTCGGCGAACCGGCGGGCCCAGACGATGGTCAGCACTTCCGGATCGAACATCTTGCCGGTCTGATCGGCCACCACTTTGAACAGCATCTGCTTGAGGTGCTTCTTCCGGGCGATCAGTTCATAATCCTCATGCTCGTCCAGGGCGCGGTAGAGGGTTTTGTCCGTCCAGTAGCGCTTGTTCTGGGCGTTGGTGATGGGGATGATCTTCGAGTGCCCCGGGACCTGGGCCCACATGCTGTTGGCGACGTTGGCGTGGATGTCGGAAACCCCGTTGGATATCTTGGCGAGGCAGAGCGCCCCGACGGTGAGACTGAACATCTCGCCGTTGCAGGGAACCAGGGTGCGGACCTCTTCGGTATGGAGACCGGCGAAGAAGCCCATCTCGTCGAGGAAATGGATGTTATGCTCCTCGTTCCCCGCCTTCTCCGGCGTATGGGTCGTAAAGACGACTTTCGGTCGGACCGCTTCCATCGATCCGTAACGGCGGTAGAGTTCGAAAACCAGGGGGAGCGAATGCCCCTCGTTCATATGGTAGACGTCCACCTGCCGCCCCAGCGCTTCAAGCACCTTCACCCCGCCGATTCCGAGGATAATCTCCTGGGAGACCCGGGTCCGTTCGTTCGCGTCATAGAGCTTGTGGGTGATGGTCCGGGCAAGGTAGTCGTTCTCGTCGATGTCCGTCGAGAGCAGGATGAGCGGCGCCGTACCGAACACTTCCGGGGGAAGCAAGAAGGCCTTGATCTGCACCGGCTGCCCGTGAACGTCGACGGTGACACGGAACGGAAGCTCTTCGAGGAAGTAGTAGAACTTCCGGGTGAACTCCACTTTCAAAGAGCGGTCGGTGTTGCGCCCCTGGTCGTAGTAACCGTAGCTCCAGAGAATGCCGATGCCGACGAGATTCTGCTTGAGGTCGTAGGCGCTGCGCATGTGCGAACCCGCCAGGAATCCCAGGCCGCCGGAGTAGATCTTCAGGGCCTGGTCGATGCCGAACTCCATGGAGAAGTAGGCGACGCTGGTGCGATATTTGGCGCTGATGTCGTAGCTGTGCAGTTTCATCCCCGCTCCTTCTTGATACTGTGAGACAGAGCCCGGTGCAACCGGGCCGACCTATTTCGTCATTATAGTCTTATCGGGCAAACTTTTCGACCAGAATTTTCTTGCCGAGTTCGACGCCGGGCTGGTCGTAGGTGTTGACTTTGAGCATCGCACCGGCCAGGGAGGTGAGCAGCTGGTAGTACATGATGAGCGCGCCGATACTGGTCTCGTCGATATGTTCCATGATGATCGTATCGGTCGGGACCCCGCTCTGGCGGACGCTCTCCTGCGTCGCGTCACACTGTTTGTTGATCAGTTCGTTGTAGGTGCGGCCGTTGACGTAGTCGGTCTGCTCGATCTCCTCGAGGGTGATCTCCGGGATGGAGAGGCTCTCCTCGAAATCCTCGACCTTGAGAAAGGTGACGCTCTTGTCCTGCGGCCCCTCCATGATGAGCTGCAAAAAGGAGTGCTGATCCACCGAACCGATGAGTCCGATGGGCGTCAGGCCGGTACGGACCCCGTCGGCGCGTTTCTTGCCCAGGGATTCGCCCCAAAGCTGCACGTACCACTTCGTAAACGCTTCAAGCTCGCTGCTGTAGGAGAAGAGGACGTTGGTGTGGTGCGAGGAGCAGCTCGCCGCGTAGGAGGCCGCTTTGCAGAGCAGGTGGTCGGCCTCCCCGGCGAAAAAGCCGTCGCGCATCCGGCGCGCCCCTTCCAAAAGGCCGCGCATGTCGTACCCCGCCAGAACCAGCGGCACGACGCCGACGGCGCTGAGCACGGAGAAACGCCCCCCGACGTTGGCCGGAATGTTGAACTGGGCGATTCCCCGCCCCTCGGCGAAACGCGAAAGGCCCGAACCGGCGTCGGTGATGGCGATGACCCGGTCGCGGTCGGCCCCGTTAAGGTCCAGAGAGAAGTGTTCGATCACCGTCTTGAAAATGGAGGTGGTCTCGATGGTGCCACCGGACTTGGAAGCGACGATGAAGATCGATTTCTCCTTGTTCAGCCCGGAGAGCACCTGGGAGATCTGGATGGGGTCCGCATTGTCCAGGAAGGCCAGGCTCCGCTTGCCACGATTTTTGTACTGCAGCAGCGAATCCACCGCGCGCACTCCGAGGGAGGAGCCGCCGATGCCGATGACGACGATGTGCCAGACGTCGCCGTTTTTCAGGTAGGGGTGCGCCGCCGCGTACGCCTCCACGGCGTCGACCATCTCGAGGGAGCTTTCCGGAAGCGCATAGTAGCCGATCCGGCCGCTCTCGCGCTCCTCGCGCACCTGGGCCATCGCCTCGTCCGTAATCGTTTTTGGGTCGCCGCAGGGCTCGGCGAAATCGTATTCGAATTTCAGCATCGTCTCTCCTTCTCTTTGGGGTTGCATTGTACCATCTGTTCGATACCGTTTGGCTACGTCGCCTGCTTAAAATAGAGCACGCCGAGCGGCGGAAGCGTCACCCGCATCGAAAAAGGTCGGCCGTAGAGCGGTCCGCCGTCGGCTTCGATGGTGCCTTCATTGCCGATCTTCCACCCCTCGTAACCTTCGCGCTGGGAGTTGAAAATCTCTTTCCAGCGCCCTCCGGCGGGAAGTGCCACCGGAAAGTTCTCGCGGGTCGTGTCGGAGAAGTTGCAGACCACGGCGATGCTCTCTTCGGGCCGGTCGCTGTGACGCAGGAAGCTGATGCAGTTATGGGTGTGGTCCTTGTCGTCGATCCACTCGAACCCCTCCCGCTTCTCGTCGAGCAGGTGCAGCGCCCGCTCCCCGCGGTAAAGGTAGTTGAGATCACCGACGAGCCGCTGCAGCCCGGCATGCAGGGGAAAATCGAGCAGGTGCCAGTCGAGGCTGCGCCGGTAATCCCACTCGGCGAACTGGGCGATCTCCCCGCCCATGAAGAGAAGTTTTTTGCCCGGGTGCGCCATCATGTAGGCATAAAGCGCCCGTAGGTTGGCGAACTTCTGCTCCGTCGAACCGGGCATCTTGTTGATGAGCGATCCCTTCATATGGACCACCTCATCGTGACTCAGCGGCAGAATGAAGTTCTCGTCGAAGCCGTACCACATGCTGAAGGTGAGCTGATGGTGGTGGTGCTGGCGGTAGACGGGGTCTCTCGAGAAGTACTTCAGGGTGTCGTGCATCCACCCCATGTTCCATTTGAAACCGAAACCCAGCCCCCCGACATCCGTCGGACGGGTCACCATCGGCCATGCCGTCGACTCCTCGGCGAACATGACGATGTCGGGATGCTCGCCGTAGACGCTGGTGTTGAGTGCTTTGAGGAAGGCGACCGCCTCGATGTTGTCGTTGCCCCCCTTCTCGTTGGGCTCCCACTCCCCCTCTTTCCGGGCGTAATTGAGATAGAGCATCGATGCGACGGCATCAACGCGAATGCCGTCGAAATGGTACTGCTCCAGCCAGAAATGGGCGCTGCTGAGCAAGAAGGAGCGCACTTCGCCCCGCCCGTAGTTGAAGATGTGGCTCCCCCACTCCGGGTGGAACCCCTTCCGGGGATCAAGGTGCTCGTAAAGCGCGGTACCGTCGAAATTCGCCAGGCCGTGCATGTCGACGGCAAAGTGCGACGGCACCCAGTCCATAATGACCCCGATGCCGTTAGCGTGCATCACGTCGACGAACGCCATCAGCTCCTGCGGCGTCCCGTAGCGGGCAGTCGGGGCGAAGTAGCCCACCACCTGATACCCCCAGGAACCGTAGTAGGGATACTCGGTGATCGGCATCAGCTCGATGTGGGTGAACCCGGTCTCTTTCAGGTAGGGCACCAGCTCCTCGGCGAGCTCGAGGTAGGTGAGGTAACGGTTCTCCTCCTCCACCTTCCGGCGCCAGGAACCCAGGTGCACCTCGTAGACGCTGATGGGCGCGTCATGGGCATTGTGGCGGTGGCGCTCCCGCATCCACGCTTCGTCCTGCCAGCCGTAATCCCCGATCTCCCAGAACCGGGAGGCCGAACGGGGCGGACGCTCCCAGTAAAAGGCGTAGGGATCGCTCTTGTCATGGACGATGCCGTGGAACTTCGAACGGATGCGGTACTTGTAGGTCGTCCCCTGCTCCACCCCTTCGATGAACCCTTCCCAGATGCCCGAACCGTCAGAGCGCGCCTCCAGGGGGTGGGCCTCCGGGTCGTAGTCGTTGAAGTCGCCCCGGACGCTGACCGATTCGGCGTTGGGCGCCCAGACCGCGAAGAGGACGCCCGAACGCCCCTCGACTTCCATCGCATGGGCCCCGAACTTCTCGTGGAGACGGGTGTGGGTTCCCTCTTTGAAGAGGTAGACGTCCAGGTCGCCGAAGCGGCTGACGTCGTAACGGATGGAATGCTTCACAAAGGCTCCTTAGTGGTGATCGCGGCGGCGCGCTTCGAGCGCCCGGCGGTAGACGTCGACATAGGCCGAGGCCGAGGCTTCCCAGCTGAAGCACTGCGTCATCGCTTCACGGCGCATCGCCGCGATGGCTTCCGGGTTGCCGTACCAGGTGTCGACGGCCCAGGCGACGGTGCCGACCAGGGCGTCCACCGTCGCGTCGTAGCATTTGAACCCGGTGCCGCGGCCGGAGGCGGGATCATAGTTTTCGATGGTGTCGTCAAGCCCCCCGGTGGCGCGGACGATGGGAAGCGTTCCGTAGCGCAGGCTGTAAATCTGATTGAGCCCGCAGGGTTCGAAGAGCGAGGGCATCAGGAAGAAGTCGCTGCCCGCCTCGATGCGGTGGGCCACGGTGTTGTCGTACCCGATGTGGCAGGCGAAACGTCCCGGGTAGTGGCGAACCAGGTCGCCGAAGAAGTGTTCGGCCCACTTCTCCCCCGTCCCCAGCAGCACGATCTGAATGTCCATCTGCATCAGCCGGCCGACGGCCCCGGCGATCAGCCCGATCCCCTTCTGTTCCGCCAGACGCCCCACCAGACCGATCAGGGCCACGTCGTCGCGTTCGGCCAGCCCGAACTGACGCTGCAGCTCCCGTTTGCAGACCGATTTGCCCGCCATGTCCTCCGTGTCGAAAGCGGCGGGGATGAGGGGGTCCGCCGCCGGGTTCCATTCGTCGTAGTCGACGCCGTTGACGATGCCGTGGAGTTTTCCCGCATGGGCCCGGACCACGTCATGCAGCCCCCAGCCGAACTCCGGGGTCTGAATCTCCTGGGCATAGCGGCCGCTGACCGTGGTGACGGCGTCGGCGTGGACGATGCCGCCTTTGAGCATGTTGACGCCGCCGTGATCTTCGAGCTCGTAGTGGTTGAAATGGTTCCAGCTGATCCCCATGACATCGACGGTGCCCCGGTAGTAGCGCCCCTGATGCTGCATGTTGTGGATCGTCATCACCGAGGCGGTGGCGTCGAAGAAGGGGTCGAAGACGTAGGCCGAATTGAGCAGCAGCGGAAGGGTTCCGGTGTGCCAGTCGTTGGCGTGAAGGATGTCCGGACGGAAATCGAGCATCTTCGCCAGCTCCATCACCGCCCGGGAGAAGAGGATGAAGCGGTTGTCGTTGTCGATGTAGGCGTAGCCGTGTTCGTCGTCGTAGAGCCCTTTGCGGCCGAACATCGCGTCATGCTCGATGAAGTAGACGGGTACCTCGCTGCCGGGCAGCCGCCCTTCGTAGACGGCGGCCCAGCGGTCCCCCATGGACCCCATGGGAATGCCCAGGACCCCGTCGAGTTTC
>JBNKLF010000018.1:0-59761 GCA_050292215.1 Sulfurimonadaceae bacterium
CGTGTGCTCTTCCGATCTCTTCGGCAATGCTTATGCCTTCATTTTCCAGCTGCGCGCACATCCAGCGGTTCAGGGCGAGAAAATCCGCTTCGCTGTAATAGCCGCGGCCGATTCCCGACTGGTTGGTGACGACGACGAGAAGGTACCCCAGCGTCTGGGCGAGACGGAGGGTGTCGAAGAGTCCGTCGATGAATTCGAAGGCCTCCGGGGTGTGGAGGTACTCCTTTTCGACATTGATGACGCCGTCGCGGTCGAGAAACAGTGCTTTCATGGCGCAATTATAGTCGATTTGCGCCTCCGCCGCAAGCACGGCGATAGGCTATAATACGCCAAAAGGAGCCCTATGAGCATCGACCCCAAGATCGAATCCTCCTGGAAGCGGGTGCTTCACGACGAATTCGAACAGCCCTATTTCCCCGAACTCAAAGCGTTCCTGGTCGAGGAGAAGCGCCGCTACACCGTCTACCCGGCCGGTCCGAACATCTTCAACGCCTTCAACACCACCCCCTTCGAGTCGGTGAAGGTGGTGATCCTGGGGCAGGACCCCTACCACGGTCCCGGGCAGGCCCACGGCCTCTCCTTCTCCGTACCCGACGGGGTGCCTTTTCCCCCTTCGCTGCAGAACATCTTCAAGGAGCTGACGGAGGACATCGGCTGCGCCATGCCCCGCAGCGGCAACCTTACCCGCTGGGCGGAGCAGGGGGTGTTCTTGCTCAACACGGTCTTGACGGTCCGGGCCGGGGAAGCCCACTCGCACAAGGATAAGGGGTGGGAGCGTTTCACCGACGCGGTCATCCGCACCATCAGCGAACGCAGAGAACACGTGGTCTTCGTCCTCTGGGGACGTCCGGCGCAGATGAAGGCGTCGCTGATCGATGAAAGCCGCCACCTGGTGCTGCGTGCCCCGCACCCCTCGCCGCTCTCGGCCTACCGGGGGTTCTTCGGCTCGCGCCCCTTCTCCCGGGCCAACGCCTACCTGCAGAGCAACGGCATCGCGCCTATTGCGTGGAACCTGTAAGCTTCTTCAGCGCTTTGAGCTCCTCCTTGCGCTCTTTGAGGAGGCGTCGGCACTGGGCGCTCCGATGGGTCTTGCAGAAACTTTTTAGCAGGGAGAGCTGGTTGGCCGCATCCTGGACGGCGCCGAGATGGTCCTGGATCTCCTTGCAGCGCCGGATCTGCTCCTTCTCCTCGTGCAGGCCGCTGTGCTGTAGGAACTCCAGGGCGTAACGGGCGACCTTGAACTGGATGCGGAGACGGTGCAGGGTCTCCTCGGGGGTCTTCGGCGGCAGGCTTTCATAGGTGCGGATTTGGAGTTGGGCATGCTGCTGCGCCGTTTCGACGAGCGCCGCGGTGGAGAGGTCGGGGTTGAGTTCGCTGAGGGTGTCGTAGAGCCGGTTGAGGGCTTTGAGGGTCTGCTGCATCGATTTCCCGCTTAGAAAAACTTCGAACTGTTCGTCCCGGTACGCCTTCAGCAATCGGAGCACCCGGCCGTACTCCTTGGGGTCGACGGAGGCGATGAAGACGTCGAGCTCGCGCAGCAGGTTGGTCTGCTGGACGATCTCCTTCAAGACCTCCTGAAGGGCGTAGTAGTCGGGGAGGTAGAGTCTCAGGAGGGAGCGGCAGCGCCGTATGGCGACCCGGTACTGGTGGAGCACTTCGATGTCGCTTTCCGGGGAGAGCTTCAGACGCAGAAGCGTGGCATGATAGAGCTGGTAGCAGAGATACTTGGTCAGCGGTGCCGGTTGCATCCGTCCATTATATCACGATCGCATTGCGAGCGCAATCACTTCGGCAGCAGGGTGAATTCGGCATAAACCGGGAGGTGGTCGGAGAACCCCTCACCGGTATGGTGCTTGGGATGCTTCCGGCTCTGCTGCCAGCGGAAGAGGGCGCGCTTTTTGAAGAGGTAGTCGGGGGTGAACCGGCGGAAGCTTCCCGGCAGGTAGTCGACACCGCGACCGTCGGCCAGGCCGGGGGAGAGGATCATGTTGTCCAGCCCCTCTTTCTGCCCGTAGAAGTTGTGGCTCCAGCGCTGGGATTCGGGGAGTTCGTACCAGAGGTTGTAGTAGCACCCGTCGCAGCGGCGCAGCGCTTCCAGGGTGACGGGAGCGCCGTTCGTGAGGGTACGCAGGATGTGGTTGATGCCGGTGATCCCCTCCGTGTCGTTGTGCTTGCGTTTGCGGAGAAAGAGGCGGTACTCCTCGTAATGGCTGTTGAAATCCCCCACCAGCAGCATGGGCGTATCGTGACCGAGCGCGTCGAGCCGTTTGCGCAGGGCTTTGGCGGCGACGACCCGTCTGCTCTCGGGGCCGGATTTGGATTTCCAGTGGTTGACGAAGAGGTAGAGGGGGGCGCCTTCAACGTCGAGTTTTGCCTCGAGGATGGCGCGCTGTTTCCGGCTGGCACCGACGCTGATCTCCCTGGAATAGAGAATGGGAAAGCGGGAGAGGAGGGCGACCTTGACCGTGGTGTTTTTCGCCCCGGCGAAGGCCATGTGGGGGTAGTAGAGACCGGCGCGTTTGACGGCGGCCTTGAGGTCCCGCAGCGCTTCGAGGGATTCCACCTCCTGCAGGGCGATGGCGTCGGCGCCGATGTCGGCGATGACCCGGGCGATGTTGCGGAGTTTGGCGTCGTAGTGCTCGCGGTTCCACTCCCGGGAGGTCCCGGGGATGTATTCGAGGTATTCGGTGCCGTCGTAATTGAGGTCGAAAAGGTTTTCGACGTTGTAGCTGGCGATCTTCACGGTCTCACCTCCCAAAAGCGTCAGGGCCGTCACGAGCAGGGCCAGAGCGCAGCGGATCATCGGATGCCGCTGAGCCTCAGCAGACTGTGGGTGTCGGGGTCGCGGCCCATCAGGCGGAAGAAGAGCTCCCGCATGCTCGCACTGCCGCCGCGGTCGAGGACGATCTCAAGGTAGTCGCGCCCGAGCTGCGTATCGAACACCCCCTGGTCGACAATGGCGAAAAAGGCGTCGGCGCTGAGTACTTCGGCCCATTTGTAGCTGTAGTAGCCCGCGGCGTACCCCCCGGCGAAGATGTGGGAGAAGCCGTTTTGGAAACGGTTGTACTCCGGCGGCGTGATGAGGGCGGTCCGGCGGCGGACGTCGTCGAGCAGCGCCTGCACCTCTTCTCCGGCGTAGCGGCCCATATGGAGACGGAAGTCGAAGAGGGCGAACTCCAGCTGCCGCAGCATCCCCATGGCCGACTGGAAATTCTTCGCCCGTTCGAGCCGGTCGATCATGACGTCGGGAAGCACCTCGCCGCTCTCGTGGTGCTTGGCGAAGAGACGGAGCACCTGCGGCTCGTAGGCGAAGTTCTCCAGGAACTGGGAGGGGAACTCCACCGCGTCCCACTCCACGCCGTTGACCCCGCTGACCCCGCTTTCGCTGACGGTGCAGAGGAGGTGGTGCAGGGCGTGCCCCATCTCGTGGAAGAGGGTGACGACGTCGTCGTGGCGCAGCAGGGAGGGCGAAGCCGGTTTCGAGGGGGGAAAGTTGCAGACGATGAAGGCCGAAGCGAGCTGCTCCTCACCCCGCTCGTCGCGGCAGTGGCTCTGCCAGTTGTGCATCCACGCCCCGCCGCGCTTGTCCTTGCGGGCTTCGAGGTCGAGGTAGAGGCGCGAACGCAGGACGTCGTCGACGTAGAGGTCGTAGGCGGTCGCCTTCTCGTCCCAGAGCTTGAGGCCTTCGACATGACGGAAGCTGACGCCGAAGAGGCCGTGGAGGAACTCGAAGAGTCCCTGAACGACGGAGTTCTGTTCGAAGTAGGGGCGGTACGCCTCCTCATCGATTTCGTACTTCTCCTCCTTGAGTTGTTCCCCGTAGAAGGCGGTGTCGAAACTCTTCAGCTCGCCGTCGCTCATGGCGCGCAGTTCCGCCAGCTCCCTGTCGGCTTGGGCACGCGAAGCGTCGGCCAGCTCTTCGAGGAACGCGAGGACCGACGCGGTGTCCGGGGCCATTTTCGTCGCCAGGGAGTATTCGGCGTAGTTGCCAAACCCCAGCAGCTGCGCCGACTCGTTCCGCAGGGCGAGAAGTTCGTCGATGATCGCGGCGTTTTCCGGTGAGCGGGTGGTGTAGGCGCGGTAGAGCTCCTCGCGGATCTCGCGGTTGGGACCGTAGGTCATGTAGGCGATGTAGGAGGGCATCTGCAGGGTGAAGCGGTATTTCGTCACCCCCTCCTCCTCGAAACGGGCGGCGTCGAGGTCGCTGGCGGGGATTCCCTCGACGTCCGCGGCGTCGGTCACGATCTTCTCGTAGGCGTTGGTGGCGTTGAGGAGGTTCTGGGAGAAGTCGTTGGTCAGGGTGCTTTTGCGGAGGTTGATCGCTTTGAGGCGCGCTTTTTTGGCATCGTCGAGATGGGCGCCGCTGAGTTCGAACCCCTGGATGTTGAGGTCGAGCACCCGGCGCTGTTCGTCGTTAAGAGCGGCGTACTCGGCCTCTTTGATCGCCTTGAAGGCGGTGTAGATCTCGAGGTTCTGTCCCACCTCGGTGCCGTACTCGCTCAGCAGGGGCAGGGCTTCGGCGTAGACCTTCTGGGTCGCCTCGGAGTTTTTGACGGCGTTGAGGTGCGAGAGCGGGGTGAAGAAACGGTCGAGGCGGTCGTCGAGCATCTCGAAGGGTTTGACGAAGTTCGCGTAGGTTTTCGTCTCCAGGTCCGACAGGTCGGAGATGGCTCGGCGGTTGGCGTCGAGGCGCTCTTGCAGCGCCGCGATAAAATTGTCGAGGTCGATTTCAAAGGGCAAAAAGGGTTGGGGGCTCATCCGTATCCTTGGATCGTGTTTGGCGTATTATAGCGCCTCGCTCTTTATGGCTCGAAATTGCGGCACATTTGTACACAAAATTAAAGCTTTAACGCTCTATAATGGCCGAAAAAACCGGGAGAATGACGATGATGAAACGTATTTCGACACTGATGATTCTGGGTGCGGCCATGGTGTACGGTGCCTGTACGGTGACACCGACGGGACCCGCTGCCGTCCATTGGGAGGCGTACAAAACGCCGGCGAAAGCGGGGGTGAAAGGCGCCTTCACCGGGGTCCGCGCCGAAGGGCTTGAAGCCGCTTCCGGGGTTGCCGTGCTGCTCGAGGGCGCGACGGTGACGATCACGGCTTCGAGCGTCGATTCGAAAAATCCCGAGCGCGACGCGAAGCTCGCCGCCTTCTTTTTCGGCAAAATGGCCGGTGAAGAGATCACCGCCCGGGTCACGGCGGTTTCCGGCGACGACACAACCGGGACGGCGGACGTCGCGATCACCATGAACGGGGTGACGCGCACGGTGCCGATGCGCTACAGCGTCGGTGACGAAGGAGTCAAAGCGACGGGCTACGTCGATCTCGCCGACTTCAGCGCCCTGGCCGCACTCGCTTCCATCAACAAGGCGTGCTACGACCTCCATGCCGGCAAGACCTGGCAGGACGTCGCCGTCAGCTTCGTGCTGCCGGTACGCACCGACTGCCGCTGACGAGGACCGCGATGTTCCGACTCCTTTTCCGCTACGTCTTCGTGGGAGCGTTGTCGCTCCTCCCCCTCATCCTGGTGCTGGTCGTCGTCAACTTTCTCAAAGAGATCGGCATCAGCGCCTATTTCAGTCTCCACCACTACACCAACTCCTTCGGTGCGACGATGGCCCTGGTGGCCGCGGTCGTCCTGCTTTTCGCGCTGCTGGGCTTCTCCCTGGAGAAGTACGGCCGCTCCTTCATCATCTCCCTGATCGACCGCGTCTTCGCCTCCATCCCCGCCATCCGGACCATCTACTCGGTCTCGAAGAAGCTCGCCAACATGCTCTCGGGCTACGACGACAGCGGAAAGAAGGAGGTGGTGCTGGTGGAATACCCAAAAGAGGACGTCTGGGTGCCGGCCTATGTGCTGAACCGGCACGACGGGGTCTGCGTTCTCTTCGTCCCGACCTCTCCCAACCCTACCAGCGGCTATACGGTCATCGTCAGAACCGATCTCGTCATTCCCACCAGCCTGACGTTGGAAGAGGCCTCTTCCTTTATCATCAGCATGGGGGCCGATTTCGTCAAGCGCGACGAGATCTCCCGGCTGATCCGCGAGCGGGCCTGAGAGCGGCTACTCCGTCTCGTCCCGTTTGAGGGGGATGGCTCCGAAGGTTGTGATGAGGTGGTCGTCGAAGGTGTCCGCCTGCTCCTTGAGGCGGCGCAGGGCCGTTTTTCCCTCTTCGAGGGTGAGGGAGGAGTCGACGATGAGATAGGAGAGGTAGATGATGTTCTCGTTGATGGCGAACTGCAGGTAGTTGAGGCGGTCGTTTTCCCTGAGAAGAAAGTCGTAGAGCGCTTCGACGTTTTGCTGCGGGATGCGGCAGAGCGCCGAATCCCCTATGATGATGCCGTTTTCATAGTAGTTGACGTCGATGCGCGCGCTCCCCTCGTTGAAGCGCCAGGAGCGCTGGCTGCGCCGCGCCAGGGCGACGTCGATCCCCAGTTGTTCCATCACCTCTTCGAGCAGGGCGACCACGCCGGAGGGTTTGTACCCCTCCCGACGCTGCTTGGCGATCTCCAGTTTCACGCCGCAGACGGGGCAGTAGTCTTTCTCGATCGTCTCTTCCCGCACCTGGTTCTTGCATGAAAAACAGCGGATGACGTCGCCGTCGTTCATGGCGATGTAGGCGTCGAGCGCCTCGCGGACGTAGTAGTAGGGCAGTGCGAAGCCGAGGTTCTGGGAGTTTTGGATAATGAAGGTGTTGACCCCGATTACCTCCCCCTTTTCGTTAAGCAGCGGGCCGCCGCTGTTGCCGGGGTTGATGGCGGCATCGATCTGGATGTATTCGAGCTCCCCCTGGAGCCGGGCGGCTTTGGAGACGATCCCTTCGGTGGTGGAGTAGTTGAGGCCATAGGGGTGGCCGATGGCGATGCAGTCGTCCCCGTCGCCGACGGGTCCCTCGGAGAGTTTGAGCGCATGGGCGACCTCGAACGCCGGCGCTTTGATGAAGGCGAGGTCGTAGCTGGGGTCGTCATAACTGACGTGGGCCTTGGTCCGGGGCAGGTTGCGGGCGCTGATGACCACTTCGCTAAGCCCGCCGACGACGTGGGAGTTGGTGATGATGTGCCCCTCCACGAGAAAACCGCTGCCGGTGCCGTAGGGGGTGGTGATCTGGATGATGCTGTCGATGTAGGTTTCGAGAATGTTCTGGGTGATCATCTAGAGCTCCGAGTAGTCGAGGTGTTTGACCTGCAGCAGGAAACTGTAGCTGAACTTCTCGATGTCACTGAAGTTCAGCGCTTCGGAGAAGTCCTCCAGTTCCGGGAACTGCTCCCGGTAGGGTTTGATGCAGCGGCCGATGCGCTGGATGATGGTCCGTTTTTCGAAACGGTTGTTTTCGGGGTCGTAAAGCGGGTCAAACCCCAGCGCCTTGAAATATTCCGGGTGATGAACCTGTACCAGCAGATGCAGCAGTGCGTGCAGCGAAGGGTGCATCCCGAAATTGAAAAGGAGGTAGAGCGGGATGTAGCGGTAGATGGTGATGATGACCCGGGAGTAGCGGTTGCTTTTGTACCAGCGGATCTTGTTGAGGGTCTCGTCGATAAAGGTGCCGACCTCCTCATGGGTGGTCCGTTCCATCGGGCTGAAGGTCTGTACCAGCCGGTAGAGTTGCGGGGCGAAGATCTCGTAGGGGGTTTCGCCCAGTTCATGAACGAAGCTCTCCAGCGCGCTGTTTTTCTGCTCGATCCCTTTCTCATCTTCATTGAAGTAGTCATTGACCGCCCGCATGATCTCCCGGCCCAGCTTCCGCCGGGGCACCAGCAGGTAGTCGATCTGCATCAGCAGGGTCATGTAGGTAAAGGCGATCATCCCGGCGTTGTCGTTGGAGGGAAGGTGCTTGATGCTCTCTTCGCAGTTTTCGACCCACTCGGTGAGGCAGCGGTATTTGAACTGTTTCTCCTCTTCCGGAATCGGCTGAATGAGGTCGGTCTCCAGCAGCGCTTCGGTATCGAACTCGCTGGCGATGAACTCTTTTTCGTAGTCGCCGTTGAGGGCGAGCTCGCGCAGGGGGTAGAAGATCTTCTGGGGGGACATCGCTGCGTTGTCGAGGTAGATTTTCAGGTAGACCCGGTCGTCGTGAATGTAGTAACGCGCATAAGTGAGCTGGTAGTTGCGTTCGATGAGGCGCCGTTTGACGGCGACGTTGATGCGGCGGGCGTCGGCGATGAGGGCATGGGCTTCGAAGAGGCGGTCCGTGACGCTGCCGCGGACGACCAGGGCACCCTGAAGCAGTTCGAATTCGAGGCGCTCCGTTGCCTCGTCGATGCGTATGTTGCGGCTTGCCTCGTTGCCCTGGAAGTTCTGCAGCGACTCCAGAAAAGCCAGGTAGGCTTTGAGGATGTCACCGGCTTCGAAGGCTTCCATCGCCTCGTTGTAGAGGGCAGGTTCATCGGGGTTGACCGAGGCGTTGATCCCCCTTCCGAATTGGTACTGCCGGGGTTCATGGCGCTCAAAGAGTCGAAAAAACCAGTCGGACATCGTGCCCCTTTCGTACGATTTTCGGATTGCGGCATTTCCGGCGGTCAGACGGATATTGGATGCACCATTATAGTGAGGGAACCTTAAGAGGGTCGATATCGGGACAGAAGGGGAGGAGAAAACGCAAAAAGAGCATGCTATCGCGGGAGTTGCGTAAAAAATAGCCACAGGTTTGGGGACGTGAGGAAACGGAATCGCTTATACTGCTGCGGTACAACCGATCGATTGGAAGCATCGCATGCAGTTGCACCCGCTCTTTTCGTTACGGCTGTGCATGACATTCATTCTTCGAACGCCCGGTACGGGCGTCTCCGAGGCGCACGAGGCCGTTGCCGCTATGCGACTCCAGAAACTCCCGCCGTGTGTCTCTATTTGAACGAGGATCACCATGCAAAACCTGGTATCGAGTTACGAATCCCACGCGCCGCTGCTGCAGCGCTTCATCCTGTCGTCGATCCGCAAGATCGGCCTGAACACCCTCAATGACAAAAGCATCGAGCGGCTCTTCGCCATCTTTCCGAGCCTGGAGCTGATCTACGAGTGTGACGAGGGGTATGCCCAGATCTCTCCCAATCACACCCAGAACGAACGTGATGCCGCCGCCGTCGGAGCGGATCGCAGCTATCTTGTCAACGAGTCGGAGATGGAGCAGGGGTTCTCCTTCCTGGACCCCTATATCTCCACGGCGACGGGGCATCTCTGCGTCACCGTGGTCTACGCGACCAAAAAAGGGTACATCTTTCTTGACTTCCGTCTCCGGGGGCTGTTGGAACGGTTTGATTTGATCGAATCGCAGACGGGATTCAAACGCGTCAGCCGCTACGCCTACGCCGTCATCGGCGGGGGACTCCTCTTCTTCGGCATCTTTGTGGTGCTTTACGGTTTTTACGCCTTCGGGGGCTACCTCTTCGCCGAGGACCAGCTCTCCCTCGATTCCGTCTTCAAGCCGGTCATCGCCTTGACGCTGGGTTTGGCGGTCTTCGACCTGGGCAAGACGATTTACGAGCAGGAGGTGCTGCCGAAAACCCAGCACGTCAACGAGTCCTTCAACGCCAAAACCCTTTTGAACTTCTCCGTCTCCATCATCATTGCGCTGCTGATCGAGGGGCTTCTGGTCGTCTTCAAGATCTCCATCAGCGACTACCGGGATCTCCCCTATGCCGCCACGTTCATCGGGGCCCTTTCGGCACTGCTGCTGGTCTTTTCGGTTTTTGTCTACCTCGTCAAGAAGAGTGCGGCGATCGAGCGCAAGACGGAGCGGAAACTGGCGCAAACAGGGGAGGAGCATCAGAGATAGCGGGAAGGCGCCCTCAAGAGCATGCTTAAAGTTGTTATTCCGTTAAACATGCTTTTCAAGGCGCCGAAGAAAATCGTAGCGCAGAAAAAGTAAAACGAAGTTGAGGATGTTCAGCCGCCCCGATTCTGAAATTTGGGATGCGCGCTAGTTGGTGCCGTTAAGATAAGATAAGGAAAAAAGTGAAATAATATCTCAACGAGCACCCACCGGGGTCCGGGCAGAGTGCCCGGGCGGGTCAAGGAGTCCGAATGCCAGAACAAACTCAGAAATTCATCGATCTCGAATCGCGCCTTCCCAAACTTCAGGAGGTACTCTGCACGTCGCTTCAGAACGATTTTTTGGAGATCAAGAGGATTAACCGCGAATGCGAAAAGTTCCAGAAACTCGCGGAGAACCATCCGGAGCTCGCGGGGAGCGTCTACGTCATTTTTTCCAAGTACATCAAGCGGGAAAACCATCAGAACGAAACCTTCGTTTTCATCGGGGAAGACGGGGAGACCGTCTGCCACATCTCGGGTCGGGAAATCGCCCTCTACGGGATGCTTGAGGGGTGCGGCCTGGAAGTCAACGAAGCCTTCGAGTGCAGCTGGCATCAGTAGGCTCTGCCGCTCCCTTTTCAAGAACCTCTCCGCCCCAAAGCCATTTTAAAGCGAATGTTAAGTAAAATTCCCGGATTTTACTAAACTATTCCAAGGTGTCCCATGAGCAAAAAGCGTGTTTTGGTGAAGTTTTCGGGGGAAGCACTGGCCGGTGAGTCCGGGCATGGCATAGACACGCAGATTTTGAAGTTCATTGCCACGGAGATCAAATCCCTGATCGAGAACGGCGTAGAAGTGGGCCTGGTGATCGGCGGGGGCAACATTATCCGCGGCGTGACGGCGGCCCAGGACGGCATCATCCGCCGGACGTCAGGCGACTACATGGGAATGCTGGCGACGGTCATCAACGGCGTTGCCATGCAAGAGGCCTGCGAACACGAGGGGATGCAGGTCCGCATGCAGACGGCGATCAAGATGGAACAGATCGCGGAGCCTTTTATTGTTCGTCGTGCAACCCGTCATCTGGAAAAGGGCCGCGTCGTAATTTTCGCTGCGGGTACGGGGAACCCCTTTTTCACCACCGACACCGCGGCGACGCTGCGCGCCGTCGAAATCGGTGCGGCGATGATCATCAAGGCGACGAAAGTCGACGGCGTCTACGACCGGGACCCCAACAAATACGACGACGCGGTCAAGCTCGATACCCTCAGCTACGACCAGGCGCTGCATGACCACATCAAGGTGATGGACGATACCTCCATCGCCCTGGCAAAGGACAACAAGCTCCCCATCGTCGTCTGTGACATGTTCAAGCCGGGCAACCTGCTCGACATCATCATCAACGGCAATACCGAAAACTGTTCGATCGTCCGCTGAACGGCGACGGAACGAGCGTTACAATTCACAATTCAGGAGAATTAATGAGACTGGAAAAAATTACCGCCAAAGCACTGGAAACCGCAGGCGTCGACCGCTATCAACTGGCACTGGCGATCGCCAAGCGCGCCAACGAACTCTATGAGGGAGCGCCGAGCAAGCTCAACGTCGATACCAAAACCATCAAGCCCACCGATCTGGCCCTGATGGAGATCGCCGAGGGGCTGATCTCCGTCAAAGGTTTTGTCGACAAGGCGTAACCCCACAAAAGCGCACTCCGTCCGTATCCTGTTCGGTTCGGGGCGCCGGCCCGACAGTGGCCCTAACGCTAAAGAGAAGATAGGCAGGTATGAACAAGTTCGACATCGAGAAGATCAAGCATATCCATACCGTCGAAGCCGCTTCCGCCTACCTCTTTACCCTCATTCCGCAGACCCCGCAACTTCTTGAAGCCTTAGTCTATGCCGTCGATGCCCATAAAGAGCAGCTTCGCAAAAGCGGGGAACCCTACGTCGTTCACCCCATCCTTGTGGCCGCCATCGTCGCCTCCATTACCGGCAATACCTCGATGGTCGTCGCGGCGCTGCTGCACGACGTGGTGGAAGATACCGCCATCAGCGAGGAGAACATTCGGGAGAGCTTCGGAGAAGACGTGGCGATGCTCGTCGAGGGGCTCACCAAGATCGACTCCATCCGCGACGCCCACCTGATTCCGTCGCACTCCAACGAAAAGCTGGTCGTTTCGGCCCTCTCGTTCCGGAAAATGCTGCTCGCCTCCATCGAGGACGTCCGGGTACTGCTGGTCAAACTCTGCGACCGGCTCCACAACATGATGACCCTCGACGCTCTGCCCGAGCACAAGCAGCAGCGCATCGCCGAAGAGACCCTGGTCGTCTACGCGCCCATCGCCCACCGGCTGGGTATCTCCTTCATGAAGAACCTGCTCGAGGATATGAGCTTCAGCTACCTCTTCCCGGAGGAGAGACGGGCTATCGACGCCTACCTCGACGAGAACTACCACGCCATCGAAATCAAGCTCAACGGCTTTCGCCAGAAAGTTCACAAGATGCTCATCAAGAACGGCTTCTCCGAGGACGACTTCGAGATTCTCAGCCGGGTCAAACACCGCTACTCCATCTACCTCAAGATGCAGCGCAAGGGGATCGGCATCGACGAGATTCTCGACCTGCTCGCCATCCGGGTCCTGGTGAAAGAACCCCTGCAGTGCTACAAGGTACTGGGGCTCATCCACCTGAACATGAAACCCCTGAGCTCGCGTTTCAAGGATTACGTCGCCATCGCCAAGGACAACGGTTATCAGACTCTGCATACGACGGTTTTCGACGACACGGCGATTTTCGAAGTGCAGATCCGCACCTACGAGATGCACAACACCGCGGAACTGGGCGTTGCGGCTCACTGGAAATACAAAGACGGCGGTACGGGCATCAATCTGGAGTGGCTGCACAACCTGCAGTACCAGAACGAGTCGGTGGAGGATTTCAACGAGCTGATCAAGAACGATCTCTACAGCAAAGACATCAACATCTTCTCCCCCAAGGGGGAGGCCTACATGCTGCCCCGGGGCGCGGTGGCCCTCGACTTCGCCTACGCCGTCCACACCGAGGTGGGAAACACCGCCGAGAGCTGCCAGATCAACAAGGAGAAGTGCAGCCTGCTGACGGAGCTCAAAAACGGCGACATCGTCCTCATCGTGACCGGTTCGGAGGTGCATACCCGCTGCAGCTGGATCGACGCCGTCAAGACCTCCCGGGCGAAGGCGAACATGAAGGCGGTCTGCAACCACCGCATCAAGGCGGTCGACGCGGTTTCGGGCATCAACATCATGGCGACCGTCATGGGGCTCAACGCCCAGCGCATCGAGGAGTGGTTCGCCCGGCAAGAGCAGCGTGACCAGAGCTACAAGATCGCCCGGGACCTTGCCTACCTCAAGGAAATGATCCATCGCTACTCCGACGAGATCCGCCAGAACAGCCGCTTCCAGGGCTTCCTCGCCCGCCACCGCTTCAAGCTCAAGGCGTACCGTTTCGGGGCTTTGGAGATACTCTCCAACCACAGCGTCTCCGACGTGGTGTTCGATTACTGCTGCCACCCCAAGTCCGGCGACGAAATCGTGGCCTTCCTTCACAAGGGCAAAGCCCACGTCCACCACAAGATGTGCAAACACGCCATCCGGAAAAACGACGCCCACGAACCGATGCTCTTCGTACGGTGGCTGCAGCAGAGCATCTTCCACTACCACGTCATCATCAGCATGCAAAACGCCAAGGGTGCGCTGGCGGGCTTCCTGACCTACCTCGCCAAGCTCGGCATCGACATCATCAGCATCGAACTTGGCAAGGAGCGCGAAGAGCACGTGCAGTACTGCGAGATCGAGTTCCAGTCGGTGGAGGGGGACCTGGCGAAACTGCGCAAGCGTTTCGAACAGAAGATCAAGGTGATCCAGTTCATCCGTACGGATGACGCCTACCGGAGCCTTTAGGCCAACAAAAATCAAGAGAGGAATAGTGAATGATTCAAGAAGCTTTGGATGAGATCCGCCGCGGTACCGCCGAGATTATCGACGAGGAGCGTATCGCCGCATTGGTAACAGCCTATTACGAAGAGGGGAGAGGCTTTACCGTCAAGGCGGGATTCGATCCGACGGCACCGGACCTGCACCTCGGACACACCGTGCTGCTGCAGAAACTGGCGACCTTTCAGCGCTACGGCGCGACGATCCAGTTTCTCATCGGCGACTTCACGGCGCAGATCGGGGACCCGACGGGCAAAAGCGAGACCCGTAAAAAGCTGCTCCCCGAAGCGATTATCGAGAATGCGAAATCCTACAAGGAACAGGTCTTCAAGATCCTCGACCCCGAGAAGACCGAGGTGCTCTTCAACGCCGACTGGATCAACCCGTTGGGCGCGGCGGGCCTGCTGGAGCTGACCACGACCTTCAACGTGGCCCGGATGCTCGAGCGCGACGATTTCGAAAAGCGCTACAAGAGCGGCACCTCCATCTCCATCAGCGAGTTCATCTATCCGCTGCTGCAGGGGTATGACAGCGTCCATCTCAAAAGCGACGTGGAGATCGGGGGGACGGATCAGAAGTTCAACCTCCTGATGGGCCGCCACCTGCAGCGCGCCTACGAGACCGGCAAGGAGCAGGCGGTTTTGATGATGCCGATCCTCGAAGGACTCGACGGCGTGCAGAAGATGAGCAAGAGCCTCGGCAACTACATCGGCGTTACTGACGCTCCCAACGATATGTACGGCAAGGTGCTGAGCATCTCCGACGAACTGATGTGGCGCTACTACGAACTGCTGAGCGAACGCACTCTCGTCGAGATCGACGTCTTGCGCGAAGGGGTGGCTGAGGGTTCCCAGCACCCTAAAAAGGTGAAAGAGGCCCTTGCTGCGGAGATCGTGACGCGTTTCCACGGCGCCGCCGCGGCCAAAAGCGCGGCGGAGGAGTTCAGCAAGGTCTTCGCCAAAAGCGAGATTCCGACGGAGATGGAAACCTTCGATCTCGAAGGCCCGGTCTGGATCGCCAAAGCCCTGGTTGAGTGCGGCATCTCGCCTTCGACTTCCCAGTCCCGTCGGGATATTAAGCAAGGGGCTGTTAAAATAGACCAACAAAAAATCTCCGATGAGCAACTGCAACTTGAATCCGGCGAATATGTTCTGCAGGTCGGCAAACGGAAGTTCGCCAGAGCGCGGGTTCGCTGATCCGTACGTAAGAGTGTTGCCGCAAATTTCGGCAGAGAACGCGCCCGGGCCGTTCCCGGGCGTTGAGTAAGAATAGAAGGTAGATACATGAGTTTTAAACCCCTGAAAATCGGCAAGTACATCATTGAAAAGCCGATCGTGCAAGGCGGTATGGGTGTCGGCATCAGCTGGGACCGTCTGGCGGGCACCGTCTCCAAAGAGGGTGGCCTCGGCGTCGTGAGTTCCGTGGGTACGGGCTATTACGAGGAGGGGGTCTATGCCAAGAAACTGGTCTCCGGACGCCCTCTGGACGCGGAGAACTTCTACTCCAAAGAGGGGTTTGCGAAGATCATCTCCAACGCCCGCAAGATCTGTGGCGACAAGCCCCTGGCTACCAACATCCTCTACGCCATCAACGATTACGGCCGGGTCGTGACCGACGCCTGTGAGGCGGGTGTTGACATCATCATCACCGGCGCGGGGCTTCCTACCAACATGCCCGAGTTTACCGAAGGCTATCCCGATGTGGCCCTGGTCCCCATCGTCTCCTCCGCCAAGGCGCTGACCATTATCTGCAAACGGTGGCAGAAACGCTATAACCGTCTGCCCGACGCGGTCGTGCTTGAAGGGCCAAAAAGCGGCGGTCACCAGGGATTCACCTACGAACAGTGCACGATGGAGGAGTACCAGCTGGAAAACCTGGTCGTCCCCGTCGTCGAAGAAGCCGCCAAATGGGGTGACATCCCGGTTATCGCCGCCGGCGGCATCTGGGACAAAAGCGACATCGAGGAGATGATGGCGATGGGTGCCCGCGGGGTCCAGATGGGGACCCGTTTCATCGGGACCCACGAATGCGATGCCGACGACAACTTCAAGCAGGTGCTCCTCAACGCAAAAGAGGGGGACATCGAGCTGATGAAGTCCCCCGTCGGCTATCCCGCCCGGGGGGTCCGTACCAATCTGAGCGAGCTGGTCGCCACCAAGAGCGGTCCGGCGATCAAATGTATCTCAAACTGTGTCGCCCCCTGTAACCGCGGGGTGGAAGCCAAAGAGGTGGGATTCTGTATCGCCGACCGCCTCAGCGACGCCTATCACGGCAACCTGGAGCTGGGGCTCTACTTCTCCGGCTCCAACGGCTACCGTGTCAACGAGATCATCTCGGTGGCCGAGCTGATGAAGAAGCTGACCGAAGGGGAATGACGCTTTCATGATGCGCCTTTGCTTCCTGCCGCTGCTGTTTGTGACGCTGCTGCTGGGAGCGATGGACGACGCGACGCTGCTTCAGCGCGCCCAAAACGCTGCGGCAAGCGGCGACAAAACCGAAATCTTCAAAGCCTACAACGACTACAAAAGTCTCTACCTCCGTTCCATGACCGGTCACGACGATACCCTGCGCCGCAGTGCTCTCGAGGGGATTGTTTCTACGGGAAAAACCCTCCATATCGATGTGGCCCGCTACCGCAAGGAGCTCGAGCAGATGCCTGCGGCAATATCTTCTGCTCCCGCCGTGAAGGCCCGGCCCGCTCCGGCCGCTTCGGGAACCGGTCTCGATCTGGCCGGAGTCCAATGGCGCGACGGCCGGATCGTCCTCACCTTCGACCGCCCGCTGCAGCGGCATGAAGTCAACTATTTCAAACTCTTCGACAAGGGAGCGAAACGGTACCGGTACATCTTCGATGTGGACGCAGTCATGGGGGAGCCCCATGAGATTCCCGAACACGACGGGATCAAGCGGATATCGCTGGCCCGCTACAATGCCGCGAAACTGCGCCTGGTCCTCGAAAACGATGCGCCTTTGAAGCTGAGTTTCAAACGCGACGGCCGGGAGCTGGTGGTGAATCCCGGAGCCGGTCCGAGGTCTGAGCCGAAACAACCCACCCGTGTTACCGTCGCAAAACGGATGCACCTTGAAAAGGCGTTTTGGAGAGAGGGGGACCTGGTGCTGAAGTTCGACCGGGAACTCGCTTCGGATGCCCTCTCTTTTTCCAAACTCGAAGAGCCCTCGAAGAAGCGCTACCGCTACCTTTTCGACGTCGATGACGCGATGCTAGACAAACAGCACGACCTGCGCCATGCGGACCTGGAACGGATCTCACTGGCGCAGTTCGACAGCGTGACGATGCGGCTCGTGATTGAAAACGATGCGAAACTGGCGGTTTCGAACCGCATCTCCGGCAGTGAAGTCGTCATTAAACTCGGCACGTCGGGACGCACGGACCCGACCCCGGTGGCTACCGATTCGCCTCCGCCGGGCTTTGAAAAAGTGATCGTCATCGATCCCGGCCACGGGGGGCGTGACGCCGGTGCGGTCGGTTACAAGAAATACCGCGAAAAAGTCGTCGTGATGCAGATCGCCAACGAGTTGGCGAAGATCCTGAAAAAGCAGGGGTACAAGGTGCAGATGACCCGCAGCGGGGACCAGTTCATAAAGCTGCAGCAGCGCACCAAGTTCGCCAACCGCAAGAGTGCCGACCTCTTTATCTCCATCCACGCCAACGCCGTACCCAAACGCAATGCCGACAAGGCGTACGGCATCGAGACCTATTTCCTCTCCAATGACCACGAAGCGGGAAGCGAACGGGCGAAGCGGGTGGCGCAGATGGAGAACTCCAAAGACCTGCAGGACGTCAACTTCTACGGGCAGCAGGACTTCATCAACATCCTGAACCGGGAGAAGATCAAGAAGTCCGAGCGGCTCGCCTACGACCTGCAGCGCAACATCCTGGCCATCTTGCAAAAACACTACAAAGGGGTGAAAGACGGCGGGGTCCGGGAGGGTCCGTTCTGGATTCTCGTCGGCGCCCAGATGCCGGCGGTTCTGGTCGAGGTCGGTTTCATCACCCATCCCAGCGAGGCGAAGCGTCTGGTCAACCGTACCTACCAGAAGCGGATGGCCGAAGGTCTGGCCAACGGCATCAACCGCTATTTCATCAACAATCCGTAACGCTTCATTCCCGACACGTTAACATTTCATGTTTCACTCACGTGAAACGCCCATCTGCACGGGTTTTGCCGCACCTTTTAGCCGTTGCTTTGTTCGGTTATAATCATCTTTAAAATGATTTATATAATAGAAGGGAATCTATGCATACCATTAAAGCCATCAAAGATCAATTCGTCGATATCCGCCGGATACTGCGCGAAGCGCCGGTGCCCGAAGCACTGCGCGACGCGGCCTACGTCGCCCGTCTGAGCGAAGGGGTGGAAGAGGGTTATTTCAGCTTTAACACCGCCATCAGTCAGGAGAGCGCATGGTGCCGTCCCTGTTTCTCCCGCCGTAACAGTCTGCGCGACGTCGTGGTGCTGCTTGCCGACCTTGAAAACGGCGCGGCGGTGACCTCCAAAACCGTCACACGCATGGAAGCGTTCCCGGCGGAGGTCGACGCCATCATTGCGCAGATCGACACGGCGCTCAACGCCTGACTACTCCGGGATCTTCGGTGCGGGGATGCGCTCCCCGAGGGCGGCGTAATGCTTGCCGAGCCGCGCGACGACGTCCAGGTCGAAATTGAACCCTTCGTCGCTGCAGGCGTCATCGAGGTACATGTGGTCGATGGTGAGAAAGAGGGGAATCGTTTTGGAACCCTCCAGCGGCACTTCCTTGTTCAGGGTGCAGAAAAAGGCGGTCGGAGCACCCTGGATCATCGGTGGGTAGCCGTCAATGTGCGCGACGGTGGCGATGTCGAAGTGCTCCGCCTCGTCAACGTCGCGTTCGAGTGCGGCGGAGCTGCAGTGCATCTTCTCCAGGGCTTCGGGCAGTACCGTGCAGATGACGCATTTGCCGGTGGTGCGGATGTTATGCAGGGTGTCTTTCGGGGTGCCGTCGGCTTTGTGACCGACGGCGATCATCACGGTCGGGGGCTCGGACGCGATGCCGCTGTAAAAACTGAAGGGAGCGACGTTGAGGCTTCCGTCTTCGGTGACGACCCAGGCGATGGGGCGCGGGACGATCGCCTGGCTCATCAGTTTGTAACGCGTCGGCGCTGCGGTTTGCGAGAAGTCCAGCAGCATTACGCCTCCTCCGGCAGGAGCCCGAAGTATTCGGCCGCTTCCGCCTCATCGTCGTCCAGGGCGTCGGGCGCGTAGTCGGGATCTTCCGCCATCAGTGACTCAATCCGTTTTTTGCAGTACTCGAAGGCGATGCGCCGCGCGCACTCCATATCGTCGATAAACCCCATGCCGCTGAACTGGTAGGGCTCCGCCTGCTCGATGCACAGCAGCGTTCCCGCGCATTCGGCTTCGATGCCCTCGACGATGTCGCGGTAGCCGATGCCGAACTCCGTGGCGTGCCAGCCGATCGCCTCGAGGGTTTCGTCAGGAAAGTCGGCGATCCCGTCGGCGGTGGTATCGTCGTAGTCGCAGGAAGCGAGGTTGAAGGCCATAATCGACTTCCAGGCGCCGTTGGCTTTGATGAGAATGCGCTCCTCATCCTCCACGATGCGGTAATCCCTTCCGAAGAGTTCCGGCAGGGAGAGACTCCCTTGCTTCGGCGAGAGGGGAGAGGCTTTCGGAGGGGTCATCTTCCCCCGGTAGATGAAGATGTGCCGCACTTCGGAGGGGAGGGCGACGACTTCGCCCGAGAGGGTGATGCCGAACTCCCCGCCCGACTGTATGGCCCGCATCAGCGCGCTCCGGTCGACAACAATGATTTCGTTGAAGAGGTTGCATTTTTTCATACTTACGGATCTCCTCGCAATGGAATGCGCCATTGTAGCACGGGGTCCGCTGCTTTCTCTAAAGCGGCGGGATTTGGAGGGGAAGCTAAGGCGTGCATAATCTAGGATTTTGGTTTTCTTCGATATAATGCGCAAAATTTTTGGCACGTTAAGAGGCCAAAAGACACTCTTTAAGGACAATTCAATGGCATTGAACGTTTATTACGACAAAGACTGTAACCTCGATCTGATCAAAAGCAAGAAAGTTGCGATGATCGGTTTCGGCTCCCAGGGCCACGCCCACGCTGAAAACCTGCGCGACAGCGGCGTAGAAGTCATCATCGGCCTCCGCAAAGGCGGCAGCAGCTGGAAAAAAGCGGAGGCCAAAGGGTTCCAGGTCATGACCGTGGCGGAAGCTTCCGCGGCAGCGGACGTCGTAATGATCCTCCTTCCGGACGAAAACCAGGCGGAGATCTACAAAAACGAGATCGCTCCGAACCTCAAATCCGGCGCCACCATCGCATTTGGTCACGGCTTCTCCATCCACTACGGCCGCATCCAGCCCGCTTCCGACATCAACGTCATGATGGTCGCTCCCAAAGCTCCGGGCCACACCGTCCGTTCCGAGTTCGTCAAAGGCGGCGGCATTCCCGACCTGATCGCGATCGAGAAAGACCCCAGCGGCAACACCAAAGAGGTGGCCCTCTCCTACGCTTCCGCTATCGGCGGCGGCCGTACCGGCATCATCGAGACCACCTTCAAAGACGAGACGGAAACCGACCTCTTCGGTGAGCAGGCGGTGCTTTGCGGCGGCGTATCCGCCCTCATCCAGGCAGGTTTCGAAACCCTGACCGAAGCGGGCTACCCGCCGGAAATGGCCTACTTCGAGTGTCTGCACGAGATGAAACTGATCGTCGACCTGATCTTCGAAGGCGGCATCAAGGACATGCGTTACTCCATCTCAAACACCGCCGAGTACGGCGACATGGTCAGCGGTCCCCGCGTCATCAACGAAGAGTCCAAGCGCGCCATGCGCGAAGTGCTTAAAGAGATCCAAAACGGCAAGTTCGCCAAAGACTTCGTCCTCGAAGGCCAGGCGGGCTACCCCCGCATGAACGCCGAGCGCAAAAACCTGGCGGCCCACCCGGTAGAAGTGACCGGTGAGCGTCTGCGTGCGATGATGCCGTGGATCAAAGCCAACAAAATCGTCAACCAAGAGACGAACTAAAATAGCAGCGCATCTTCTGCGTTGCCTCGCCGCTCGACGTACTTGAGTACGCCTTCGGGCTCGGCGTCTTGAATCTACACGACGCTTTTACCCCGTCTGATATTTTGAGATAGATTGTACGCTCCCTCACAGAAACATCCCAATCTAACGCACATCCGCCGTTTTTCCATTTTTGCACAAATGAAACTGTTAGAAGAAGCAGGCGTTCGATACGCCTACTGCACCTTGCGTAGCAAGCGGTCGAGCTGGCGGGTGGTGAGGAGCCGTTTGAAGGTGCCCAGCAGATAGGTGGCGCCGGTGATGTAGTAGCGCGCTTTGGGGCGGGGGGATTCGAGGGCGTGGATGATTCGCTCCACGACGACGTCGGGATCGCGGGTGAAGAGGTCTTTCTCCTCTTTGTGTTCTTTGCGCTTGAGCACTTCGCTGCGGTACTCCTCCCGGTGGACGGAGGCGTCCATGTCGACGTGTTCGAGAAACCGTTTCGTGGCGTTGTCGCGGAAGCGGGAGCGGACGGGGCCGGTGTTGAGGGTGCAGACGTGGATGTGTGTCCCCATGAGTTCGAGCCGCAGGGTGTCGCAGAGTCCTTCTATGGCGTACTTGCTGGCGTTGTAGGCGCCGCGGAAGCGCAGGGAGATGATCCCCAGTACCGAGGAGTGCTGGAGAATCCGGCCGTGTCCCTGGCCGCGCATGACGGGCAGGACACGGCGGGTGAGCTCATGCAGGCCGAAGACGTTGGTTTCGAACTGTTCCCGCAGGGCCTGCAGGGGAATGTCCTCCAGGGCCCCGGGCTGGCCGTAACCGGCGTTGTTGAAAAGAGCGTCGAGGGTGCCGCCGGTGCGCTCTAACAGAGCGGAGAGGGCGGCGTCTATGGACGCGGTGTCGGTAACATCGAGGTGGAGCGCTTCAAATCCCTCTTTTTCGAGGGCTTCGACTTCTTCGGCGCGGCGGGCGGTGGCGAAGACCCGGTAACCCCGTGCTTTAAGTGCGACGGCGGCCGCATGGCCGATGCCGCCCCGGGAACACCCGGTAATGAGAATGGTGCCGCCCATGAATCCTCCGCAACGTTTTTTGAAAGTATAGCAGGATGCCCGGATTAAGATGCTGTGGTATGAAATCTGCTATGATTCGTTGCACGACCCAAGAGTCGCAAACGAGCAGCTACAAAGATAACGAATGACAAAACGAAGAAACAGCCAGAACAAGGCGCGGCGGCAGGATCGCTGGATCGCCATCATCACCTATGCCGTCGCATTTCTCATCCTCCTCGCCATTGCCGCGGGCGCGGGGTACTATTTCGGTTTCGATGCGGGCCGGACCCACACCAAAAAAGCCTATGAAAAAGAGCGGGCGGCGACGGCCGAGATGCTTGAAAAACTGCAAAACGCCGCGAAACAGGGAGCCGAGCCGACAGCTCCGGAACTGACCAAGCGGCTGCAGGGGGTGCTTGAACGCGACCAGCAGAAGTATAGTGCGGCCCACGAGTATGCGGACGACCCTACCATCGACCGGCCCATCGACCGCCCGGTTAAACTGACGGCGAACCTGCCCAAACTCGCCATCATCATCGACGACGTCGCCTTTCCCCGGGACATCCGGCTCATCAAGGAGCTGAACCTTCCGCTGACCATGTCCTTCCTGCCGCCGAGCCCCAACCATCCAAACTCCGCCAAGCTGGCGCAGAAAGAGCCCTACTATATGGTTCACCTCCCCCTTGAGGCGAAAAATTTCAGCGCGGAGGAGCCCTCGACCCTGCGGGTCCACGACACCCAGTACGATGTGACCCGCCGGGTGGCGGAGCTCAAAAAGCTCTTCCCCAAGGTGGCGTTCGTCAACAACCATACCGGGAGTACCTTCACCGCCGACGAAACGGCGATGAACCGCCTGGTGTTCGCCCTCAACAAAGAGGGGATCCGATTTATCGACAGCCGCACGACCGCCGAGACGAAGGTGCCGGTCGTCATGAAAAACTACGGCATGCCCTACCTGGCCCGGGACGTTTTCCTCGACCACCACCCCGACATCGCTTCCGTCAAGAAGCAGATCGCCCGGGCGATCGAGGTCGCCAAGACCCACGGCTCCGCCATCGCCATCGGCCACCCGCATAAAAACACTCTCGAGGCGCTGCGCCAGTCCCGCGATCTCTTGCAAGAGGTCGAGCTGGTCCGCATCGACCGGCTGTTGTGACCGCGATGCATCGCCTCGAGGAACGGATTCCCGAACTCGACGCGATGCGCCGCTACCCCGAAACGCTCTACGCCCTCGGCGATCTCTCCCTGTTGAAACGTCCCAAAATCTCCATCGTCGGCACCCGAACCCCCACTCCCTATACAAAAGCGTTGACCTTCGATCTGGCGTCGCGTCTCTCCAGGGTCGGCATCTGCATCGTCAGCGGGGCTGCGATGGGGGTGGATGCCGCCGCGCACCAGGGTGCGCTGGATGGAGGGACCATCGCCGTGATGGGGAATGGGCTGGACATCCGTTACCCGGCGGTCAACGGCGGTCTCATCGCCGCTATCGAGCAGCAGGGGTTGACTTTGAGCCAGTTCGAACCGGGCTTTCGGGCGACCCAGTGGAGTTTCGTGGTACGTAACGAGATCGTGACGGCATTGGGTGAAGTGCTGATCGTCGCCCAGGCGGACCTCGGCAGCGGAAGTCTCAAGAGCGCCGAGTTCGCCATGAAGATGGGACGGCCGATCTTTGTGCTGCCTCAGCGTCTCGGGGAGAGTGAGGGGACGGCGCAGCTGGTGCGCGAGGGGAAAGCGGAGACCATCCACGACATCGACGCCTTCGTCGAACGTTTCGCGCTCACCGCGAAATCGGCGGGGGACCCGCTGCTGGAGTTTTGCCGCACCTCGCCCACTTTCGAGGAGGCGGTGGCCCGTTTCGGTACGCAGGTGTATGACTATGAACTGGAGGGGCGCATCGAGATCGTTGCGGGGAAGATACGGGTAAGATAGCGATCAGAAGGTGAGTTCGAAGTCGGTTTCCCTGATTTTGGCGTCGCTCATGTGAAGGAGTGACTCGTTGTAGAGGGCAAACCCGTTTTTGCCGGCGTTTTTCGCCCGGTACATCGCCTGGTCCGCCCGTTCGATGAGTTCGGGGTCGTCGCCGTCGTGGGGGTAGACGCTGACCCCGACGCTCATCTGGATGTTGATGGTGTGCCCGTCGATGTTGCAAGGGAGTGCGGTGATCTCCATCACTTTTTCGAGCAAGGAGCCGAGCTGCCACATCTCCTCGATGTCCTCGAGGATGATGACGAATTCGTCGCCGCCGTAGCGGCAGATGGTATCGTCGCTGCGCAGGGTCGTCTTGAAGAAATCGGCGCACTGCTTCAAGACACCGTCGCCGATGTGGTGGCCGAAGGTATCGTTGATGGGTTTGAAGTTGTCGAGGTCGCAGAAGAGCACGCCGACCATCTTGTTGAAACGCCGGGCATGGGTGATGGCGTGTTCGAGACGGTCGCCGAGAATGAGGCGGTTGGAGAGGCCCGTCAGAGCGTCGTGGGTCGCCAGGTAGGCGTAATCGGTGTCGGTGGCGCGGTGAGAGGTGATGTCGGAGAAGACGGCGATGTAGTTCTCCACCTCGCCCCGGTTGTTGCGGATGGTGTTGATGCTCAGCCACTCCAGGTAGACTTCGCCCCGCTTCTTCCGGTTCCTGATCTCTCCCTGCCAGTAGCCGTATTCTTTGATTTGCCGCCACATGTCACTGTAGAACTTCTTGTCGTGGGCGTTGGAACGGAGGATTTTCGGATTTTTGCCCAGAACTTCGGCGGCGGTAAACCCGGTGATTTTGGTAAAGGCGTCGTTGGTGTGGATGATGCGGTTCTCCGCATCGGTAATGACGACGCCGTCCACGGTGTATTTGAAGATCGCCGAGGTCATCTCAAGGGATTGCATGTTGCGCTGGTTGTTGACCGCCGAACCGATGATGCGCGCCACGGTATTGAGGGTACGGACGTCGATGTCGTCGAAGGAGCGACCGGCGTTGTTGCCGACCCCCATAAAACCCCACCAGCGGTTTTCGGAGAAGATGGGGATGAGCAGGAGGGAGTTGATGCGGTAGTCGTAGAGCAGGTGCTGTTCGGAGGAGCGGAAGTCGTCGACGAGTCCCTTGACCGTCTGGCCGTCCGCCAGGCTTTTTTTCCACTGCATGATGTCCAGGGGACGGTAGGAGACGATGCCCGGCGAGCGGGCGTGCGGATCATCGTTGATGGTGATGTATTCGCGGGCGACCTGCGGGTCGTCGGAACGCTCGTTTTGGAAAATGAAGACCGCCGTCGCCTCGGCGGCGAATTTCAGGGCCATGAGATGGCGGCGGAGGGTTTCGTCCCAGTCGGTGTGTTGCAGGAAGTGTTCGGCCATGTTGTTCAGGCTCAGCAGGACGTTCTTCTGCCGCTGCAGCGCGGTTTCGACTTCCCGTTTCTCCAGGATCTCCTTGCCGAGCCGTTTGATGGAGCGGAAGAAGTGATCCTTGACGACGGGGGTACAGAAGAAGCGGTCGATGTCCATCCGGCTGATCCGCTCGAGCCGCTGTTTGTCGTCGCAATGGGTAAAGACGGCGATTTTGATGCCGGCGTCGATTTTGCGGATCTTTTCGATCATGGTAAAGGGGTTGAGGTCCGGCTTGGAGACGTCGCAGATGACGATGTCCGGTGTCTGCATCACAAAGCGCCGCAGTGCGGTCACGGGGTCGTGCGCGACTTCGACGTGTTCGAACATCGAGCGCAGCATGCGCAGAACAGCGGAACCGGTAATGGAGTCGTCATCGACGACCATAACATTCAATTTCAGCATTATCCATGAATCTGTGTGATTTGAGATATTATAGGCGATGAAGCTTAAAAGGCGGGAGCCTTACGGACAAAGTGGGGTCACGGGGTGAAAAAAGGTCAGGGGAGCGCGGATTGGATATTGCGTGTGATCAGTTCCGCATGTTCGTAACTCTGCCGCAGAACGTCCCCGAGGGCACCCGGCAGAATGTCGTGGCGTTCCAGGAGCGGCGAGGCGGTGTCATAGTCGAAACGTTCGACGGAGCGTACGATGCGGAACAGGTCCGCCATCTGCGAATGGCTTTCACCCAGCAGAATCTCCGTCAGTTCCTGGTCGATACGCAGCTCCTGGAGGAGTTCGGGGAGCGGTTTCTGGAAGATGGCGTCGATGAGGGAAATGAGGCCGATGAATGCGGCCGTATCCCCTTCGTCGGCATTGATGTAGCGTTCGGCGAGCAGCCGCATGATGGTGGCGCGCTCCTGGGCCAGCTTCAGCAGGGGGGAGCGGGAGCCTTCGGCGCTGCCGATGACGTAGCTGATGATGGTCAGCCAGTGGCGCAGGTGGGTATCTCCCAGCAGGGCCACCGCCTGCCGGATGGAGCGGATGTCGCTTTTGAAGCTGAAGGCGGCGGAGTTGATGTAGCGCAGCATTTGAACCGTCAGAGCGGCATCTTGTTCGAAGAGGCGAATCACCTCGTCGTGGGCGTCGTGGTCGAGCAGTTCGATCATGCGGAAGATGAGGAGGAGTTTAGGGTCGATGCGGGCTCCGGAGATGATGGTCGGACGGGCGAAGAAGAAGCCCTGAAAGAGTTCGCACCCGATATCCCGGAACGCTTCGAACTCCTCCCGGGTTTCGACCTTTTCCGCCAGCACCCGGATGCCGGCGGAACGGAACCGTTCGACATAGGGGCGGGCCTGTTCCAGGGATTGGGGAAGATCGAGTTTGACGACGTCGATAAAGGGGAGTACCGGGGCGAGATTGCGCATCGTCTCGGTGCTGCACTCCACGTCATCGAGCGCGAAGCGGAACCCCTGGCGATGCAGCTCGCCGACCCTTTCGACGATGCGGGGGGTGAAGACGATCTCTTCGAGCAGCTCCAGTACGAAGAACTCTTTGGGGACGGCATGCAGGGTTTCGTCGAAAAGAATGGTTTCGTCGATGTTGAGAAAAGCGCGTTCCCCCGGTTCGATGAGGTTGCTCAGACCGATGAGGTTCAGGGCGTTGACAAGGACCTGTTCGGTGGCGTAAAGGGGGAGCCTGCCTGCATGGTTGAGGGTGCTGGAACGGTACAGCAGTTCGTAGGCGACGATATGCCCGTTCGGGTCGAGAATGGGCTGGCGCGCGAAATAGAAAGGTTCCGTAATCTTACTGCTCATCTGTCACTCCGCAAAAAGCAACATATTTTAGCATAAATTATCGAAAGGTAGGTGCCTCTCAGAGAATCAGCATGGCGTCGCCGTAGCTGTAGAAGCGGTAGCGTTCGCGGATCGCCTCTTTGTAGAGGCGGTGGGTGGTCTCCAGGCCGACGAAGGAGGCGACGAGCATCAGCAGGGTCGACTGGGGGAGGTGAAAATTCGTCAGCAGGTGGTTGACGCGCTGCGGCGGGTTCCCAGGGTGGAGGAAGAGGTTGGCCTCGCCGGAAGGCTTTTCCGTGCGGACGAAATATTCCACGGTCCGCGTCGAGGTCGTTCCGACGCAGAGCAGCGGCCGGTCGCTTGCTATCAGTGCCCGGGCTTCGGCCGAAACGTCGTAGTATTCCGAGTGCATCGGATGGTCGGTGATGATCTCCGTCTCCACCGGCTTGAAGGTGCCCGCGCCAACATGAAGGGTGACGTAGGCGTGGGGGTGATGCCCGCAGACGCTTTTAAAAAGCGCATCGCTGAAGTGCAGCGACGCCGTGGGCGCGGCGACGGCCCCTTCGTTGCGGGCAAAGACGGTCTGGTAGCTGGTCGCGTCCGCGGCGTTGTCGTCGCGCTGCATGTAGTGGGGAAGCGGCAGGTGCCCGATGACGTCAATGATGCCCAGCAATTCGTCGAAACGGAGCGTTCTGCCTGCCTGTGCAAACCGGAGGTCGCGGCTGCCGTCGTCGTTGAGGGCGGTCACCGTCGCCACGAGCCCTTCGTCGAAGAAGAGCTCCGCCCCGACGTGCACCTTGCCCCGGACGTAGCCGTTGACCCGAACGGCGTCGAGGGGACGGTTGATCAGGAGTTCCGTTTTGCCGCCGCTCGCCTTATGGCCGTAAAGGCGGGCTTTGATCACCTTGGTGTCGTTGAAAATCAGTGCGGCGCTTTCCGGCAGGTACTGCTCGATCTCGTAAAAGCGGGCGTGGGTGATGGTGTCCGAAGCGCGGTCGTAGACCAGGAGGCGGGAGCTCTCCCGCGGGTTCGCGGGATGGGAGGCGATCAGCTCTTCGGGGAGCTCGAAATCGTAACTACTGGTCCGAAGTTCGTTCAAGGACGGTGTCGCTCGCTTCGACGTAACTTTCCTCTGTGTCGTCTTCCTCGTCATCATCTTCGGCCGGGTTGACCGCTTTGACGATCAGGATGGAGACCCCGTAAAGCAGGATGAGCGGCACGGCCATCAACAGCTGCGTCAGGACGTCGGGAGGTGTGAGCATCGCCGCCAGGATGAAGATGAGGACGATGGCGTAGCGGAAGAAGCCGGCCATCTGCTTGTCGTCGACCAGCCCCAGCAGCGCCAGGAAGTAGGCGAAAACCGGCAGTTCGAAAGCGATGCCGAAGCCGAACATGATCTTGCTGAAGAAGCCGACGTAGTCCTCGATGTTGATCAGCGGCGTGAACTTGAAACTGCCGAAGGTGATGAGGAAGTCGAAGCCGAAGGGAGTGACGACGTAGTAGGCGAAGGCGGCCCCGATGAAGAACATGACCGAACCGCCGACGACGAAGGGGATGAGCATCTTCTTCTCGTGGGCGTAGAGCCCGGGAGCCACGAAGAGCCAGATCTGTCCCAGGATGATGGGAAGCGCGGCAAGGAGCGCCGCGAAGAAAGAGACCTTCAGGGCGACGAAGAAGGCGCCGCCGACCTGGGTGGTGGTCACCATGCCGTTGGCCGCGGTGACCGAGATCTTGCCGACGGATTCGAGGGCGTCGTTAAGGGGCTGAACCATCCATTCGAGGATCGGTTCGTGGAAGGCAAACATGACGAAGAACATGACAACGACGCTCAGAACGGCGATGCCCAGCCGCTTGCGCAGCTCGACGAGGTGGGGGCGGAGTTCGTCAAACATCAGGCGTCTTCCTCACTGGCTTCGGGTTTGGGCTTTTTGGCGAAGGTCACCACTTCGGGCGTTACGGGAGCTTTTTTGGCGGTTGCCTCGGGGGTTTCGTTGAGGTCGACCTTCGCCGCCTCTTTGACACCGCTGATCTCCGAGCCGACTTCGGTCATGTCGGTCATGCGCCCCAGCTCGCTGCTGGCGGAGGTGAGCTCTTTTTTGTAGTTGAGCGCCTCCTCCTTGATCTCGGACATGTGCAGCTCGTCGTTGAGCGCGTCCTTGGCGGAGGAGACGGTTTTCTTGACACTGCGGAAAAACTTAGCGATCTCGACCATCGCCTCGGGAAGCTTGTCCGGCCCGAGGAACAATACGGCGATGATGGCGATGATGAGGATTTCGGTAAAGCCCATACCAAACATGTACGCACCTGCTTCTGGAATTCGGGAGATAGGTCCCCCTGAATCGGAAATTAGTGCTGGATTTTATCGCAACTAGCTTTAACCGGAGCTTCGGTTCACTCCAGGATAAAGAGCGCGAGTTCATCGCTGAGGAGGTAGTCGGGATTGAAGTAGCGGCGGGTGTTCCCGGTGAGTTTCCCTTCTCTGAGCAGGAGTTCGGCGCGTTCGCGCTGACGCTCGGAAAGCAGGACGCCTTCGACGCCGACGATGCTCCGCAGACCCAGGAAAAGTTTTTCGGTGAGTACCGCTTCGGCGTCCAGGGGCTCTTCATGTCCCGAGAGGGGGTCGGCGATGTAAGCCGCGGGGTCGGCGACGGGGTAGAACCGGGTATCGCGGTGAAAGCCCACGGCCCCGGCTCCGAGGCCGATGTAGTCTTTATACTGCCAGTAGCCGAGATTGTGGCGGGAGCGGTAGCGTCCGAAGTTGGAGATCTCGTACTGCTCGAACCCCCGTTCGGCGATGGCGTCGAAGAGCCATTGGGTCAATTCCAGCCGTTCGTGGGCCATCTCCGGGGTGGCGGCGAAGGCCGTCCCCTCCTCGATGGTCAGGGCGTAGGCGCTGAGGTGGTCGACGGGGAGGGAAAAAGCGGTGTCGAGATCGCGTTCGAGCAGTGCTCTCGTATCGCCCGCCACGGCGTAGATGAGGTCCAGGGAGAGGTGTTTGAAACCGGCTTCCGCCGCGTCGTTCAGGGCCCGGAGCGCGTCGGCGGCGCGGTGCGCCCGGGCGAGGCGTTCGAGTTTGTTGTCATCGAAACTCTGCACCCCGAAACTGATGCGGTTGACTCCCAGAGCGTGCATGCCCCGCAGCCAGGACACCGTGGCGCTGTTGGGGTTGGCTTCGGCGGTGATCTCCGCGCCTTCGGCCAGGTAGGGACGGAGTCTTTCGAAGAGCGGGGCGTAGAGGTCGGGGGCGACGGTCGAAGGCGTTCCGCCGCCGATGAAAAGGGTCTCGATCTCTCCCGGCGCGGCGCCGAAGCGTTCCAGCTCGGCGTCGAGCTGCACGAGCAGCGCCCGCATGTAGCGCTCCCGCAGGTTGAAGCGGTCGACGTAGGAGTTGAAACTGCAGTAGGCGCATTTGCTGTCGCAAAAGGGAATATGAACGTACAAAAGCATGGCGTCATTATACTTCAAATGCGCTTCGGGGCCTACTTTCGGAGATAACATGCTACAATGAGATACAACAAGAGTCAGGAGCGGTAGATTATGGCCTATGTGAAGGTGCTCGGAGCCTACGGCGGTAAGTATGCCCACAAGCATACGACGGCGTTTCGTATCTGCAGCAACATCGTCATCGACGCGGGAAATTTGATCAGCGGTCTGGGCAAAGAGGCGGAAAAAATCCGCCACATTTTTCTCACCCATGCCCATTTCGACCACATCATCGACATCCCTTTCCTTATCGATTCGCTCTTCTGCGATCTTGAAAAAAGCATCACCATCCACGCGCTGCCCCACACCATCGAATGCCTCAAGTCGCATCTGATGAATGACGGGATATGGCCCGATTTTTCCAAGCTTCAGATCCCTTCCGGCGGCGGTCCCGCCGTCGTCTACAATGCCATCGAGTACGATACCCCCTACCGGATCGGCGCCTACACCTTCACCCCCGTCCGGGCCAACCACATCGTGCCGACCTGCGGCTACGTCGTCACCTGCAACGGGGGGGCGTTCCTGCTCAGCGGGGACACCTACGTCCATGACGGGATCGCGGAGATCATCGAAGCCGACCCCTCCATCTCCGTGCTGATGCTCGAAGTCTCCTTTCCCTCCCGGATGGACACCATCGCCCTCGACAGCAAACACCTCACGCCCCGGCTGGCCGCGGAGATGCTCTCCCGCATCCGCCGCCGGGATTTCACCGTCTGTTTCTACCACATGAAGCCGGCCTACCGCGAGGAGATCGAGACGGAACTCGAGACGCTGATGGAAGGAATCACCTACCGGGTCCTGGACGATTACGAAGTGATCGAATACAGCTGAAGCGATCCGCCGTTTCCGGTTTCGCGGAAAAATCCGCGATTATGATTTTTTTAATGCCGTCTTGAATATAATACGCGCATCTTAATGTCGCCTGCCGTACAGGGGGCTTAAAGTGCAGGTCAATGAGTCGTTTGAAATCCTATCGTCCCAATGTCGCCGCGATCATCGTCGCTCCGGAGTACCCGGAAAAGAAACGGATCTTCGTCGGTGAACGCAGCGACATCGAAGGGGTCTGGCAGTTTCCCCAGGGGGGGATCGACAAAGGCGAGTCGAGCAAAGAGGCCCTCTTTCGCGAGCTCGAGGAGGAGATCGGTACCGCCAAGGTGGAGATCGTCGCCAAGTACCCGGAATGGATCACCTACGATTTTCCTGAAAAGGTTGCCAGGAAGATGAAGCCTTACAAGGGGCAGAAGCAGCGTTACTATCTGGTTCGCCTCAAGAAGAGCGCGGTGATCAACCTGGAGACGAAGCATCCCGAGTTCAAGGACTACCGGTTCGTCGAACTCGAGCATCTTTTCGACGACATTGCCCATTTTAAAAAGCCTGTATACCAGGAAGTTATCGAATATTTTACATCCGAGGGGTATCTGTAATGCTGATCGTTCAGAAGTTCGGCGGCACCAGCGTCGGTGACCTGGAACGCATCCAGAACGTCGCCAACCGTGTCGTCAAAAGCGTCGACGAGGGCCATAGTGTCGTCGTCGTTGTCTCCGCCATGAGCGGGGAGACCAACAAGCTGCTCGGCTATGCCGAACACTTCAGCCAGGCTCCGGCCCGAGCCGAGGTCGACATGCTGCTCAGCTCCGGCGAGCGCGTCACGTCGGCCCTGCTGGCCATCGCGCTGAGCGAGATGGGGTACAAGGCACGCTCCATGAGCGGACGCCGGGCGGGCATCGTCACCGACGCCAGCCACACCAAGGCGCGCATTGAAAGTATCGACCCCGCGCCCATGCGTGCGGCGCTCGACGAAGGGAACATCGTCGTGGTCGCCGGCTTCCAGGGCGTCAACGAACGGGGTGAAGTGACGACCCTCGGACGGGGCGGCAGCGACCTCTCCGCCGTGGCGATCGCCGGGGCGCTCGAAGCGGACCTCTGCGAGATCTACACCGACGTCGACGGCATCTACACCACCGACCCGCGCATCGAACCCAAAGCGAAGAAAATGGAGAAGATCTCCTACGACGAGATGCTCGAACTCGCTTCGCTGGGTGCGAAGGTCCTGCAGAACCGTTCGGTCGAGATGGCCAAGAAGCTTAACGTCAATCTCGTTACCCGCTCCAGCTTCTCCGATGCTGAGGGCACATTGATCACCAAGGAAGAGAACATCATGGAACAACCCGTAGTCAGCGGTATCGCCCTGGACCGTAACCAGGCACGCATCTCACTGAGCGACGTCGTCGACCGTCCCGGTATCGCTTCGGACATCTTCGGAAAGCTCGCGGCGAACAACATCAACATCGACATGATCATTCAGACCCTGGGCCACGACGGCAAGACCGACGTCGACTTCACCGTGCCGCAGAACGAGCTGCTCGACGCCAAACGGATCGTCGACACCTTTAAAAGCGACAACGAGATCGACGACGCCAGCTTCGACGAGAGCATCTGCAAGGTCTCCATCGTCGGTGTCGGCATGAAGTCCCACACCGGTGTCGCCGCGAAGGCCTTCAGCACAATGGCGAAGGAGAACATCAACATTATGATGATCTCTACCTCCGAGATCAAGATATCCATGGTGATCGAAGAGAAGTACGCGGAACTTGCCGTCCGGAGCCTGCACGCAGCTTACGAGCTCGACAAGTAACCCGCCGGAACGATGCAGCAGTTCTCCAAATGGACGCTTGAGACCATCCGCTCCGAAGGGGCGATCTTCAGCTGGATGGAGGAGCTCCGGTTCCAGTGGACGGCCACCGTCGCACAGGCGGTCTCCCAGATCGTCGAAGGGAAGACCGTCGTCCTCATCACCGACCATGAGCGCAAGTGGCTCGAACACTACATCCTCGCTTCCTACAACAAACCCAACCTCGACCGTCCGATGATGCCGATGGTCAGCCTCGACCAGCTCTACCCCCACTACGACCGCATCACCGGCGGTGAGATGATCGACATGCTCGACGGGATGCTGGAGATCTCCTTCAGGGGGGAGTACTTCTTCTGGTACATCGGCAAAGGGGACGACCGCCGTTCGGACATTGCCAAGCGGTCCGACAACTCCCTGCTCTGGCTGCTCGACGAGGATTTCCAGAACGCCATGATGCTCCACTCCTTCGACAGCATGATCGACATCAAACTGCTGCAGCTCTACCGCCTGTTCGATACGACGCTCAGTGCCGTACTTTTCGGAGAGGTCGATGTCAACGACTGAGCCACTGCGCAGCCACATCCGCCTCGTCGACGACGTCGAAGAGGCGTTTGCGGAGCTCAAAGCGCAGCTTCAGGGGGAGCGGGTGGTCCCGTTCATCCGGGAAGACTTCCTCATCGAGGACGCCAAGGCGGCCATCGCCGAATCCTACATCAGTGAAGCGTCGACGAAATACGTCGTCATGGGAGGGAAGAGCTTTAACGCCGTCTCTCAGAATGCCCTTCTCAAAGTACTGGAAGAGCCGCCGAGAAATATCGAGTTCATTCTTATCGCCACCTCCAAGTCCTCCCTGCTGCCGACCATCCGTTCCCGCCTCCCCATCGTCAAGCGCCAGTCCGGCCGCGAAGCGGCGGCGGTGGAGATCCGGCTCGGGGCCCTGGACCTGGCGACGTTGTTCGATTTCGTCAAGGCCCACGAGCGGACGAAGAAACATGAAGCCAAGGAACTGGTGGAAGCGCTCTTCCGCCAGGCCACGGTCAACGAACGGCTGATCCTGACGCAGCGTCAGCTCGACGCTTTCGACAAGGCCTACCGGCTCATCGAACTCAACGGCCGCTTCCAGAGCGTACTGACGATGCTGCTGATGGGGTTCCTGCCGGAGGTGCGGCGTGCGGGTTGAGCGGCTTCCCGACTCCGTTGACGCCGCGCGTTATCTCGGCGCACTCGGAGTCGAAAGCGGCGGGGTGGGCATTCTCTCCGCCAAGATGCGCCACTATCTTTTCCATATTGCCGATCTGCACGTCGGCGCGGCGAACATCCTGAAGCAGGATGCCCTCTCCGTCGGTGCCGATCTGGCGGTTCCCAAAGGGACGGTGACCGCGCAGACCCCGCGGGTCGACGCCATCCTCATCGCCACCCGGAGGCAGCTTCTGGAGCTGATCCGCAAGGAGAAAGCCCAGCCTCTGGGGCTCAAGGCGGTGGCTGAAGCGCTGGAGCGTCACGCGAAAGGGCACAGGCCCGGCCCGACGAAGATCATGGGGATCGTCAATGCCAACGATGACAGCTTCTTCTCCGGCAGTCGGTTTACCGGCGATGCCGCCGTCGCCGCCATCGAGCGGCTGATGGAAGAGGGGGCGGAGTACATCGACGTCGGCGCCGTCTCCAGTCGCCCCGGGAGCGCCCCGGTCAGCGAAGCCGAGGAGCTCGACCGCATTCGTCCCATCGCCGACGCCATCTACGAACGCGGACTGTATGATAAAGCGCGCTTCAGCGCCGATACCTACATGCCGAAGGTGGCGGCCTACGTCGCCGAACGGGGCTTCTCCCTCATCAATGACATCACCGGCCTGGCGAACGACGAACTCTGTCGGGTCTGCGCCGCCAACGGCGCGGCGGCGGTCGTCATGCACATGCAAGGCGAACCCCAGACCATGCAGGCCGCCCCGGCGTACGAAGATCTCCTTGGAGAGGTCACGGCATTTTTCGAAGCGCGGCTGGAGAAGGCGGAGCGTTTCGGCATCGATAAGGTCATTCTCGACGTGGGGATCGGTTTCGGAAAAAGCCTCGAACACAACCTGGAACTGATTGCGAAGATGGAGCATTTTCTGCAGCTGGGACGTCCGCTTCTTATCGGCGCCAGCCGCAAGTCGATGATTGGCCAGATCACTCCGACACCGACGGAAGCGCGCCTGCCGGGCACGCTGGCCATTCACCTCAAGGCGGTCGAAAACGGCGCGGAGATCGTCCGCTGCCACGACGTTGCGGCCCACTTTCAGGCGCTGCGGGTCAGCGAAGCGATCGCCGGGGTATAAACGCTACGGTTCCATGGCCACCGCAAGCAGATCGGGGGTGGCGAGGGAGAGGTTTTGAACGACCGACGCTTCGTAGACGTGGCGGTTGATGCATGAGGGGGTCTGGTAGAGGTAGGCCCGGATGCTCTTGGTCAGTTTGGTGTTGGGCAGGGGTTCGAGATAGTAGACCAGCGAGAACTCCAGGGCGTAGTCTCCGGTCGCGCTGAGCAGCCACTCGAAGGGCATGTTCGCATTGACCTTGCAACGCTCGTCCGCGAAGGCGCGCTCCTGCGCCCGGGTAAACATCGTCTCGATGCTCCGGAAGAATGCTGCCGTCGCTTCGGTGCGGGCTTCAGGCGTTTCGGGAAGTTCCGGATAACCGATCTTGTAGCGGATGATACGGCGAAGACCGTCGTGAGAGGTCCGTTTGGAGAGGTTCTCGATCTTCGATTCGATGAGCTTCGAGTTACGCATCATGGTACGGTGGTTGTTTTTGACGTCGTAAAGGATTGTGTAGACGAAGGTGACCCGCCCGATGATGTACTCGTCGGGGTCGTCGTCGAGCTTGACCGTGTCGCCGTCCTCGATCATCTCCGAACCGAGGATCACCATACAGTAGTAGGGGTCGGGTGCCCAGATGCTGTGGGTCAGGGCGAGGAACGCGAGGATGATTCCGAGGAAGCCTGTCGCCTCGAGCAGGCTGGTAAATCCCCAGATGGTGATAAGCAGGTAGAGGACGACGGAGCCGATCAGCACGACCAGGAAGATGTCGATAAGACGGCTGTTGTAGGTGTCGATATAGAGCTTCTTACCGTCAATCTCCCGCTCCCTTCCGAACTTTTTGCGCACCAGGTAGGAGATGAGGGTGAAACCGAAGGCTCCCAGGTAGACCGCCAGCAGGGAGAAGCCGAAGGAACGGAAGACGTTACGGTAGTCCGAGGTAAAGAGCGCGACGAGTACGTCGACGATCATCGCGAAGATGAAGAGGTAGTTGACCAGCCGGAAGAGCAGCAGCTCGAAGTTGCTGTCGTCACCGGCTTTGAAAAAGGCGACGATTCTTCGTGAATTCAACAGCAAAACGGCATTGATCAGGATGATAAAGAGATGATTGCCGATGTCGATCCAGTTTGGTGTAATGGGTTCCATGGCAACCATTATAACAGGATCACGCGGATCTTGTGAGCGGAAGACTTTAGCGGTGCGGCTCTTTTTTCCCGCTTTTTTTACGGTACATGACGTGGTCGGCGTGGTTGATCAGTTCGTCGGCCGTCTGTCCGTCGCCAGGGTAGAGGCTGATCCCGATGCTGCACTCGGGCCGCACGCTGATCAGTTCCGAAACGGCAATGGGCGCATTGAGGGTCCGGGTGATTTTTTCGGCGACGTTTTCAGCGTTCTCCATCGATCCGACGTCATGCAGAATGATGACGAACTCGTCGCCGCCGATCCGGGCGATATGATCGGCGGCGCGGGAGACCTTTTGCAGCCGTTGGGCGACACTGCAGAGTACGGCGTCCCCGGCATCGTGACCGTAGGTGTCATTGATGGGTTTAAAGCGGTCCAGGTCGACATACAGCAGGGCAAAAGGATTGTTGCGGCGTTCCGCCGCCGCCATCGCCTGTTCGAGGATGACGTTGAACAGCCGCCGGTTCGCCAGACCCGTCAGTGGATCGTGGAGGGCCTGGAAACGGTTGAGACGGATGGCATTGAGCAGCTGATAGAGGAGAAGCGTGATCAGTAGAACACCGAGGTACCCCATCACCCGAAGGCCGTAGGGTATGATGACGGACTCCTCGTGCCCATCGGCATAGGCGACGGCGAGTTGCCAGGAACCGACGGGAAGTTTGATCGGCATGGTGACGGCATCGGGACGTTCGAAGAGATTGCCGTCTCCGTAGAAGAGCTCCCCGGAGGGCCCCATCGCATCCTTCCCTCGCAGGGCAACGTTGAGGTACGGCACCCGGTCCAGCCCGGCATCCCGGTAGAAGGTCTCGACATCGATGACGACGCTGGCGATGCCCCAGTAGTTCCGGTACCCTTTGCCGATGTAGACCGGGATGCGGCTGATAAACCCTTCGCCTCCCTGAACGAGGGCAACGGGACCAGCGATTACCGTTTTGGTCTCTTCAATGGCGCGTACGACGGCGGCACGCTGTTCGGGGTGTTCAAGATATCGCAAACCGAGGGCCGCCTCGTTTCCCTCCAAGGGGTAGATATGACTGATCACGGTCCCCCTGGCAAGCCCGATATTTCGAATATTGGGAGCATTGCGCATCAATGTCTGGGCAACGGAGGCAAACTCGTCCTGATCGAGATCGGGGTGGGTGGAGACATAGACGACGAGCCCCATGGCAAGACTGAGGGTCGTGCTCACTTCCCGCTCCAGTGACGCCCGCAGCAGTGCGGTCTCACTGATGAGTTCGCGTTTTGACTGGTCGTAAAGGTGTTCGCGTTCGAGGGAAAACATGTACTCGTTGGCAAAGGTCAGAAGTACGAAAAGCGCAAGGGTGACGGCGATGATGCTTTTGTATCCAAAATTCATCTGTATCAAATCTGCTCCGTTCGTTCTGGGCGGTCTGCAGCTGAAATACGGTTCAGCCTGGGGTCAGACATAGGACACAATTATACGCAAATGCGCTCGTATCGGCAAGGGGAGGCGGTGAAAAGGGGTGGTTTCACTCCGGGAACGGGGCGGTGCGGTTACTTCAGTAGTTCTGCCAGCCGTCGTCGGAACGGTGGACCCGGTCGACGACTTTTTCCACCGAAGCCATCGTTTTTCGGATATTTTCGACCGTCTCCGAACCGGTCTCGACGACCCGGTGCAGTTGTCGCATCGCGTACCATACCAGGCCGAAAAGCAGCAGGGCCAGAAGGGCGATGAAGAGCAGGAACTCGGTCCGGATGCGCTCCAGGGTCGGGTCGACGAGTTCCTGCTTCGAAGCGACGACGACACGATGTGCATTCTGTTCGGCGCGATCGAGGAGGTCCCCGGCGCCGTTTTGAAGCCGGGAGAGCTCGGCAGGAAGCACGTCGGCGACCTTTTCAACGGCTGCGGCGTTGCGCTCAAGCGCCCGGGAGAGGGCGTCGATATGCTTTCGGTCCTCCGCACTGAAGTCGCTGCGTTCGGAGAGTTTTCGGGTCAGAAGGGCGATTTCCCGGGCCGTGGCGCGGACCGCTTCGGCACTCTCCTGCATTCCCGCGACGGTGACGATGACCTCGACACGGTGGAGCGATGTGGCGTTGTTCTCCGCGAAGAGGGAGACAAAGGCCAGGAGCCAGAAGATGAGAATATGTCGCATGGCAGCTCCTTAGACCAGCAGATCCTTCGCCAGCTGAAAACGGTTGGCCGTCATGATATGAAGTTTCGGATGGAGGGCTTTGAGCTCCTCGAAGAGGGTTTTGCTCAGTTCGAAGCCCACCTTCGCCTCCTCCTCTTCGGAGATTTCCATGGCGGCACGCAGCTGTTCGATCCACTCCGGCGGGACGTGGATGCCCGGAACGTGGGAAGCGAGGAACTGGGCCGTGCGCAGCCGGGTGATGGGGAAGATCCCCAGGATGAGCTGGCTGTCGGCGCCGATGCCGTCGCACTCCCGTTTCGCCGCATCGAGAAGTTCCAGCAGCATGGCGGCGTTTTCCGTACCGTAGACGGGCTGGGTGATGATGCCCAGCGCCCCGTGGCGGATCTTCTTGACCATCTTCTTCTGAAGGGTCTTCGGATTTTTGGCGAAGGAGTTCATCACCGCGAAGGGGTAGATGGTCCGGGGCTGCGCACCCAGGGGCCGACCTGCGTAGTCGATGCCGCTGTTGAAGCAGGCGATCATGTCGAGCAGCAGGGTGCTCTCCCCCTCGAAAACCCCTTTCGTATGAGGCTGGTCCGAAATCTTCGCCGGGTCCCCGGTTAGCGCGAGTACGGCGCGGACGTCCGCTTCGTTGGCGCCGAGGAGGTCCGACTGCAGGGCGATGCGGTTGCGGTCGCGCATGCTCATCGTGGCCAGAACCGGTTTGCCGAAGCGCTCTTGCAGCATCCGGGCCGCGAAGAGGGCGTTGTACTTGAGCTTCGCCAGCGGGTTGTCGGTGGTGCTGAAACCGTCGACGAGGCGGTCGAGCCCCAGCTCGGCGATGCGCTCCACCACCGGTGCGAACTGCGGCGAATGCGCCGGTGTCGTCTCGAGGGTGATATAGGTTCCGGATTTCAGTTTGTCGATCAGCGGTTCAAACACGTGCATCGCCCCTCAAGTTGGATATAATTTCGCCATTATAACCTAATTAGGGAGGGGACACCCCGGGTCCGGCGCGCTCAATGCGCGGGTTCCCTCCGCAGACGTGTCCTTTTCGGACCGCTTCAAAAGGAGCAGCAGCTTATGAAACTGTGTGTATTCGACTTCGACTCGACACTGATGGACGGCGAGACCATCGACTTTTTCGCCGAAGCGCTCGGCATCAAGGAGGAGGTCGCGTCTATCACCGAACGGGCGATGAACGGCGAGCTCGACTTTTTCGAAAGCCTCCAGCAACGCGTAGGGCTGCTTAAGGGGCTGGAGTACTCCAAGGTCGAAGCCATCAGTCATGCGCTCCCCTATATGCCGGGGGCGGTCGAAACGATCGCCGAGCTGAAAAAAGCGGGCATGACGGTCGTCTGTTTCAGCGGCGGTTTCCGCACCGCGACGGCCTATGCGAAGGATATCCTGGGCTACCACGCCGACTTCTCCAACGCCCTGCACCACAAGGACGGGCGCCTGACGGGTCTGGTCGGCGGGGACATGATGTTCAACTGGTCCAAGGGGGACATGCTGGTGCGCCTGCAGAACATCCTGGGAGTGACGCCCGAAGAGACCCTGGTCTGCGGGGACGGGGCGAACGATCTCTCCATGTTCGCCCATGCCGGTACCCGGGTGGCGTTTTGCGCCAAAGAGGTCCTCAAAAAAGAGGCGAATATCATCGTAGAAAAGAAGGATCTGACCGAGATCCTGGGGAGAATCTTCTAATGCTGGAAAATTCCGTATGGGGACAGTACCTCCCCGAACGCAGCGTCGGCGAGGCCCTGGCGGCACTCTGCGGCTGCGAGGTGTCGGATTTCAACGGGGATGACGGGCGGCTCTACGCCGAGCTGAAACAGACCCTGACCAAAAAATAGCTCCACCTCTTCGCCATGTGCGAAGCAGGCATGGAAGAGGCCGCGATGATGGAGAGTTTCGGATTCGATGCCGAAGCGCTTCGCAAGAGCCGCAAAAAGACCTATCACAAGGTGCGCGAAAAGGTCTGCCTGCGGCTGCGCGCGGCTTCCGAAGCGTAAGGGTCAGCGCAGGAAGATCTCGAAGGCCACCCGCCGGGAGGCCGTCCGGTCTTCGTCGGGATTCATGATCCGTTTGGCGTAGGCGTAGCCGTCGCCGCTGAGCAGCTGCGCGAGCCAGGGACGATAGGCGACGTTTTCCGGATCCTTGTAGAGGTAGCTGACGACGCTAAAAGCCCGCCGCTGGGAAAGCTGCATGTTGTTGAGATAGCGCGCTTCGGCGTCGGCTCCCAGCCATTCGCTGGAGGTGTGGCCGTTGACGCGCAGCCCCGCGATCTCCATCTTGAAAGGTTTCAGAACCTCCAGCAGGCGCGTTCCGAAGCGATCGATGAATCCCTCTTGTACCGGGGTCAGGGTGTAGACACCGGCTTTGAAGAGCAGGGAAGGGTGGTTCAAGACGATGCGCAGGTCCCGTGTGAGGGTGATGCTTCCCTTGGCCAGTTCGTCGGCGAATTGCTCCTTGAGGCGTTCGTAGAGGTTTCCTTCGGCTACGGCTCCCGAAGCGGTGCTTCCGTCGGGATGGAGCCGGACGATCCACATGTCCCGTTCGTTGCGTCCGGGGGCGCTCTGTTCGCCTACGGCGACGATGTCACCGTTGCGCAGCAGCACGAGGTCGTGGAAACGGTCGCTCTCCGGACCGGAGAAGCGCCGTTTCCACGCCATCTCGCCCGTCGGTGCGAAACCGACGGCCAGGGCGTCGGTATGTCCGTTTGCAGGGTCGATGTGAAAGCCGACCCCGACGAGCCTGCCGTCCGCCGCCGCTTTGAGACGGTTGATCACGGCCTTGCCCGGCATCGTGACGTTGCGTTCGTCGAAGCGCTGCTGTTGCAGATCGAAAGTGAGCAGGCGGGCGTCTTCCCCGGAGCCGCACCCCAGCGACGCGATCAGCGCTCCCCGGGATGCGGCGAGATCGTACGCCCGGCATCCCCGGTCCGCGCCGTACTCCCGCTGCCAGAGTTTCTCGCCGTTTCCGTCAATCCGCATCAGCGAGACCTGCGTTCCCGCTTTTGAGCGCGAGGTTCCCAGCACGACGATCGTGCCGTCTTCCGCTTCCACTGCGGCGGCGGCTTCGTCATCTTCGGGGGTGCCGTATTTTTTGCCCCAGAGCTTCTGCCCCTCCGGCGAGAAGCGGACCAGGTAGAGGTCGGTGCCGCCGAGCCCCTGTTCGAACAGTCCGCCGCCGCGTACGGTCATGGAAGCGGCAACGGCAAGATAGCCACCGTCGCGCAGCGGCAGAAGACGGTTCAGGGTGTCCCTTCCCGAGGTTCCGAACTCAATGGCGTAGCGGCGCACCCCGTCGCTGCCGATGCGGGCGAGAAAGAGCGCACCGTCCCGACGGTAGCCTCCGATGGTGTAGCCGTCGCCCGGAATCTTGTCGAGTGCGACGACCCGGTCGAGACGCGGGAGTGCGAGGGAGAGGTCCCGGGTGAGTGTCCCGGTGCCATCCAGCCGTACGATGCGCAGCCGGGCTCCGGAAGCACGCTGGTCCTCGAGGTAGTCGAAGGCGCTGTAATAGGTTTCGGAGTCGCCGTCGGAGGAGGCAAACTGCTCCGAGATGCCGGCGGCGGCGATCTGCCCGTCGTACTCCTCGGTGACGGCGTAAAGCGCGTCTTCGAAGGGGCCTTTGATCAGCAGGGGGAAACCCCCTTCCGCCGCGTGCGAGAAGGTGTAGCAGAGAAACGGAATCAATAGGAGTCGCATGCTGCCGCTTTGTATTGGTTTCACGGCTTCAAGCAAAACCCATTCCCTGGCGTCACTCCCGGTTTTCGTCCTCGGAGATGGCCCCGTAGTCGAGCAGGAGATCGACCAGGCTTTTGCGCTCGTACTGGGTGGCGATCTTGAGGGCGCTGAGCCCCTTGTCGGAGGTGACGTTGACGTCGGCCCCGTATTCGAGCAGGCTCCGCACGATCCGGGTATGGTTGTAGTAGACGGCGAACATCAGGGCGCTCCAGCCGAAGCGGTCGATCATGTCGGGATCGGCATAGTTGTCCATCAGCCGCTGCAGGATGTGGAAGCGTCCGGTGGAGGCCGCGATCATCAGGGCGCTCCGGCCGTTTTTGTCCCGGCGGTTGACGTCGGTACCCAGTTTGAAGAGGAGCTCGAGGATGTCGTGGACCCCGCTGTCCTGACTTCGGGTGATGCACTGAAACAGCGGCGTCCATCCCAGTTCGTTGGTGGCGACGTCGACATGCGCCCCTTTGATGAGCAGGCGCGATTCGAGGCGGCGGAAGGCGGCAGCCTCTTCGGGGAAATTGCCGATGGCATTGTGGCAGAGAGTCAGCGGGGTATGCAGGCCGTCGCTCGTCAGTACCTCCGCACCGGCGTCGAGCAGAAGGTTGGCGTAATCGGCGTTGCCCCGCTCCAGCGCGATCATCAGCGGCGAGCGTCCCCGCTCGTTGCGGTGGTTCAGGGTGGCGTGGCGGCGGATGAGGTAGTGCATCATCTCCTCCCGCTCAAAGAGGGTACTGCAGAGACTCAGAGGGGTTTCGCCCCGCACGTCTGCGGCGTCGATGTCGAGCCCTTTGTTCAGGAGGTAGGCGACCAGCCGGATGTTGTTGCTCCGTACGGCGGGGTGGAGCAGCGTCTGTTCATTCGCATCGCGGATGAAGAGGCGGTCCGAGAGGCGGTTGGAGCGGGCGACGGCCAGCAGGTCGCCCCGTTCGGCCGCCTCGAAGAGCGGGGTGTCGTCGAAGGGCATGGCGGGGGTGCGCTCCAGAATGCGCACCCCCGCACTGTAGCCGATCTCCCGGGCGAGGCGCATCGGCGTTCGTCCCGCTTCATCGGTTTCGTCGGTACGCGCCCCGTAGCGCATGAGGAGGTGCAGGGTCTCATCTTGCCGCATTTTTACGGCACTATGCAGCGGCGCGTCGCCGTGGTGGTCCTTGACGTTGACGTCGGCGCCGTGGGAGAGAAGGGTCTGAACAATCTCCAGCCGCTCCTGGAGGATGGCGTGGATGACGGGAGGGGTATGGGCGCACTCATGGTAGTCCACGTCGAATCCCCCGAGAATCAGCCCTTCAATCTCTTCGCGGGAACCTCGGCGGATCGCATCGAGAAACGTGCGGTGCGGCTGTTCGAGAATATGCGCCTCGTTAGGGTGGTACAGGGGCGTTTTCAGGATCAATGCGCTGTGAAGCCGTTCCATAAATGGCATGGGGACCTTCCTACCTTGTGACTTAGTGTCTATGCTATCATAAAATCGTTCAATCGGAAAGTTTGTTGAGTCAGTTGCATCGGAACTTTTATGTCGGCATCAGGATGCGCCCGGGTGCGTTTCGTGAACGCGATGTCAGGCGGGGTCCGTTTCGATGAGCAGGTGATTTTTTCCGTCGGTTTTGGCATGGTACATCAGCGTGTCGACCCGTTTGAAGAGGGTTTCGGCATCGTCACTGTCGTGCATGGCGACGAGCCCCGCGCTGATGGTGATTTTTCGGCTCCGGACGGTATCGAGGGAGCCGGCAATCTGTCGATGGATCTTTTCGGCGACGATCCCGGCGTCCTCCAGGGAGGTCTGGGGGAAGATGACGATGAACTCTTCGCCGCCGATGCGGAAGAGATGATCGTTCTCCCGGATGCCGGCGCGGACCATGGCGGCGAGTTCGACCAGGACCCGGTCGCCGGTATCGTGCCCGTAGGTGTCGTTGATGGATTTGAAGTTGTCGATGTCGAAGAGCATCATCGAAAAAGGGGTACCGTAGCGGTGATGCAGCGCGATCTGCTCGTGGAGCCGTTCGTTATAGGCCTTACGGTTCTCCACGTGGGTCAGTTCGTCGACGTAGCTCTGTGCCTCGAGTTGCAGCTGCATGTTATGGATGTCGGTGATGTCGCGGGAGATGCCCAGTACGCCCCGTCTGCCCGAGTCTCCGTAATCGAAGGGGATCTTCTTCGTATGCATGTAGGCCTTTCGGCCGTCAGGGAAGGTGACCCACTCGAAATTGCTTCGGATCTCGTCACGTTCGAGCATGCGTTCATCCATCTCCCGGAAGAGCTTCGCGGAGGCGGCATCGAAAAGATCGGCGTCACTCCGGCCGATGATTTTATCTACCGGCATGCCGACCAGCTCGGAGAAGGAGCGGTTGCAGCCGATGTAGTGCAGCGTGTCATCTTTGTAGAAGATGATGTCGTCTGTGGAGTCGATGACGGAGGAGAGAAGCCGGCGGGCGGCGTCGAGCTCACGGTTGACGCTGCGGATGCCGTCGTTCTCCCGGCGTTCGCGATAGACGCTCCGGCCGTAGTAGAGCAGCAGGCCGAAGGCGGCGGAAAAGCTGAAAAGAACGACAAGGACGATGAGGTTGTTCCGGAGAAAATGCTCGAGGTACTGGGAACCATGGAAGGTGACGGCGTAGCCGACGGGTTCTTTCGTGAAGTCGTTGAGCATCGGTATGAAACTGATGCCGTAGAGCATGCCGTCGATGAAGACGACCCGGCTGACCGGTTCGATGCGGGAGATCGCCGAGATGAAAGCGGACGATTCCGAAAGGGAGCGAAAACTTTTCTCCAGCATTCGGTGGTGACGGCAGTGTTCGGCATCATACTCATAGAGGGTGGTCTGAATCAAAAAGCCGGGAAGGTTCCAGTAGGGGCGGTAGTTTGAACGCTCCGAGTCGAACACCTTCTCCGCGACCCGGGCTTCGGTAAGAATGAAGTCGATGTGCTCGCGGCTGTTCTCCTGGTACATCTTCTTGAAGGCCAGAAGTGAGGAAGAGACCTCCACGCTCCCGAGGTAGGTATCGTCTTTGTCGAAAAGCGGGTAGACGAAGCGGTAGCCATTGAAGATTTTTCCCTCCTCGAATCCGCTGATCGCCTTGTGGTAGTGGTTGACGTAACTGACACTGTCACGGACGTCGGTGAGGTCGTCGCCGAATTTTCCCGGGCGGTGGAAACGGAGGAAGCTGCGGTTGTCGGGAAGATGGAAATGGAGCTGCTGTATCCCGTAGCGGGTGAAGGTGCGGTAGGGGGCTTCGAGATGGGAGTAGAGGCGTTGCCGGACACGGGACTGTTGCGACGCGTCCGCGTCGCGGGCCTCTTTGAAGATGGCGATGACGTCGGGTTTGTTAATGATATTCTCGTAGAGTGCGTTGGAGATCTTCTGCATGTCCTGTATGATGATCTGCAGCTCTTTGGTACTGTTTTCATAGTCATGCGCCAGGTATTCGCGGAGGTCGTAATAGATGCGAAGGCCGTTGAGAAGGGCCAGCAGCAGAAACATCAGCAGGGAGATACCGGCGTAATGGTACCACTTCACGAGCACTCCTTGTCGCGACGCCTGAAACGCCGGCGTCTCTATAACTCTTATAGTGTAATCGATTTTTGCTGTAGCTGCGGAAAAAAAAGGAAGAAGTTGCCGTTTGCGGCGGCAGGATGGGGAAAAAGATCGGGGGCGGGGCCCCCGGAGGCCTTACTTGATGTTTTCGAAGGGGTTGACGACAACCGCTTTGCGGGAAACCGTGTAAGGGATCAGAGCTGCGGCGCGGGACTGCTTGATGGCCACGGATACCATATCCTGGTGGCGTTTGCAGTTACCGGTCAGACGGCGCGGCATGATTTTGTAGCGCTCGGAGAGCGAGTATTTCAAAGAAGCGAGGTCTTTGTAATCGATGTAGTCGATTTTCGCTTCACAGTATTTGCAGTAACGTTTTTTGTACTTTCTTCTTTCTGCCATGGTGTTTTCCTTGTAGGTATATTAGAACGGAATCTCGTCTTCGTTGATGTCGATTTCCGGAATGGTGTTTTCGGGCATGCTGCTCTGCTGCGGTCTTCCGTACTGCTGTTGTGGCTGCTGGTACTGCTGCCGGGGCGTGTTGTTGTAACCGCCCTGGGGCTGTTGACCGTATCCCTCCTGGGAGTAGGAGTCATAGCCTCCCTGATTCCCCTGAGAGTCGCTGCGCGAGTCGAGCATCTGCATGTTCTCGACGGTGACGGAGTGCTTGGAGCGTTTGCCGCCGGTCTGGTCCACCCACTGTTCAAAGGTCAGGCGTCCCTCGACGAGGATTTTGGAACCCTTGCGAAGGTACTGGTTGGCGATCTCCGCCGAACGGCCGAAGAAGGTGATGTCGATAAAACAGGTCTCCTCCTTCTTTTCACCGTTGCTGGTGAATTTGCGACTCGTTGCGATGGCGGTCTTGGCGATGCCCATACCGGCCTGCGAATAGCGCAGTTCGATGTCGCGGGTGAGGTTGCCTACCAGAATGACTTTGTTGAACATGAGTGCTCCTTACGCGGGATTAGGAAGCTGCTTCTTCCGTTTTCTCTTCAGCTTTTGCAGCCGGTCTTTTTGTCTTTTCTACCATTTCGTTCCACGCTTTGACTTCGCGTTTGGAGTCGTACTTCATCGTGACGAAGCGCAGGAGCTCTTCGTTGATGCGGAAACGACGTTCGACTTCGGCGATGTTCGCCGGTTCCATCGTGTAGTACACTACGTAGAAAAAGCCACGTTCGTTTTTGTTGATGGGGTATGCCAGTTTGCGGATACCCATTTCGTCGCGGGCAACGATTTCGCCGCCGTTGGCTGTAATGATTTCATCGATCGCGGCCAGCTGGCCTTTGATCTCTTCTTCTGTCAGTGTCGGTTTGACGATTACAAGGTTTTCGTAATGTCTCATAGAGTGTTGTCTCCTTTTGGATTGTGGTGCCCCTTATGGATACTGCATTCACCCTTACGGTGATACAAAGAGCAAGGAACTCGCGGATTATACATAAAATTTTCTTAAGCTATCGTGAATCGCTATCGCCGGAGGGAGGAGAGGGGGGCGCCTCAGCGCCTCAGATCATACTTTGCAGCCGCAGCAGCGTGGCGACAAGAATGGCGTTTTTGTCGATGTGGCCGCTCGATTTCATGGAGAGTTCCGCATCCAGCAGCAGGTTCAGCATCGCCGTGTAGGTGGGCTGTTTAAAGCGGATGCAGAGCTGGGTGCGCTCCTTCTCCACGTAGCCCGGCAGCCGGTACCCGAGAATCTGCGCCGAGTCGGCGCTGCCGTGGATCTTGATGTAGGCGTAGAAGAGGTAAAGCTGGGTGATGAAACCGCTCAAGGCCGTCAGGATACGGATCTCGTCCTCGCCGCTTTCGATGAGGTGCTGCAGGTCCTCGCGGAACTCTTTTTTCTGCAGGAGCTTGTTGATGAGCTGTTCGACCTTCACCTCCCCCAGGCCGTGCACCAGTTCGTCGATCTCCCTGACGCCGACGGGGCGGTCGAGAATGCGCAGTTTCTCCAGTTCGTTGCAGGCGAGGGAGAGGTCGTTGTTCTGGGCTTCGAGCAAGCGGAATGCGGCATTTTGGTCGAGGCGGACTCCCAGGGCAGAGGCCTCCTGCATGACAATCGCTTTCGCTTCGCCGAAGAAGGGGGCGAAGAAGCGCACGGCGACCCCGCCGGACTTCTTGTCGAAGGCCTTGTGAGAGGTTTTGTAATCACTGCCGTAGTAGCCGTAGACGAAAAGATTGTCCGGGTTCTTCCGGCAGAATTCCAGCAGGGTGTCCAGCTCCGCTTTGGGGAGCTTCTTCTCGTTCTTAATCACCAGGACGTTGCGGTCGCCGAAGAGCGACCCCTGGGAGAGGTGGGTCTTGGCGGAGGCGAAATGGTACTCGTCGTGGTAGAAGCTCAGGAAGTTGGCATCGGGGATCGACGCCACCCGTTTGATGTAGCGGTCGATGAGAAAGTGGCTCTCCCCGTAGAACATCACCGCGTTGGGGAGACTGTTCTGTTCGATGGCGCGGTCGAGTTCCTGGCGTTTCACAGTTCGGTGGCCTCCGTGTCGAGTTTCTGAACGACGGCACCGCCGATCTTCGCCGTGGCGAGGTTGACGCTCTCGATGCGCAGCAGCACGTCGTCGAAAAGCAGCAGCGGAAGGGTTGATGTGACGGCGACCTTGGCGCCGACGACGACGTCGTGAATCTCGGCGGTCATGACGCTCTCCGTCGCCACGATGCGGGCCTTGAAACTCTGCCCGATGCGTTCGTGGGCCCAGCGGGCGAATTTGCGGTCCATGTAGCGGAACTCGATGTCGCTCGATTCGCGCTCTTTCTCGCTGATGGCGATGGCGAGGGCGTCGATGTTGCGCAGGACGTAGGAACCCTCTTCGGTGTCGCCCCGCTTGATCGCCTTGAGGAGGCGGTGGACGATAAGGTCCGAATAACGCCGGATGGGGGAGGTGAAGTGGGTGTAGCGCTCGAAACCGAGGCCGAAATGTCCCTTATTGTCGGGGGCATAGCGCGCCTGCATCTGGGCCCGGATGATAAGGGTGTCGACCTCGCTCTCCAGACCCCGCAGCGCCGCCTGTTCCTGGATGGCGATGATGGTCTCGCGCATGGAGGCCTTGGGTTCAGCGATGATGCCGATGCCCGCGAGCTCCTGGTATAGGCTCTGAAGTTTCGCTGGACTGGGGGGTTCGTGAATTCGGAAAATGCCGCGTTCGAACATGGAGGCCGCCGCCTTGTTGGCCAGCAGCATACAGTCCTCGATCAGGGCATGGGAGGGGGTCTCCTCGGCGTATTCGGTGGCGACGAGGAGCTGCTGGGCGTCGACCCGCATCTCCAGGTCCGTCGAACGGAAGTCGAAGCCGTTTTTCATCCGCTGTTCTTTGAGGCGGTCCGTGACGCCGCGCAGTTTGAGCAGGAGGGGGAAAATCGTTTTCTCCTCGTCGTTATTCGGCGGCAGGCTGCCTTCGAACAGGGCGTCGACCTCCTCGTAGGTGAAGCGCCGCTTGGAGTGGATGACCGCCTCGTAGAGTTCGGTCCGGGTCACCTCCAGCGTCGCGGGGTCGAGATGGAGTTCGAAAACGTAGGAGAGGCGGTCGACGTGGGGCTGCAGGGAACAGAGCGTCTCGCTGAGCTGCCGCGGCAGCATCGGGATGGAGCGGTGGGGCAGGTAGATGGAGAAGCCCCGGTAGATCGCTTCGGCGTCGATGGGTCCGAAGGGTTCGACGTAGGCGCTGACGTCGGCGATGGCGACGTAGAGCACGGAGTGCTCCTCATCATAGCAGACGGCGTCGTCGAAGTCCTTGGCCGTTACCGGGTCGATGGTGCAGAAGGGGAGGTCCCGCAGGTCTTTGCGGCCGGGGTAGTCGGAAATCTCGACCTGCTTGTCGAAGGATTCGGCCAGTTTGAGCACCTCCTCGTCGAAGGCGTCGTGCTTGTTGTAGAGAGCCAGGACGATCTTCTCGTCGACCAGGGGGTCTTTGAGATTGCCCAGGGCCGCCATGATCTCGCCGTTGCGGTTGTCGATCTGGAAGACCTCGCCGTAGTCGTGGCCCGCCAGCTCTTCGGGGGACATGGGAACCCCCGCCGGATACTCCGTGCGGATGTCGACGAGGGCTTTGCGTCCCTCTTTCTCCATGATGTAGGCGACGCTGTAGCTCTCCGCCCGGCCGACGATTTTGACGATCCGGGCGCTCGGGGTGCCCCGTCGCCCCATAAGGCGCTGGGCGATGACGAGGTCTCCCGCTTTCGCCTCCATCATATCCCCCGCGTCGATGAAGAGGTCGCGGACGTTGGCCCCGAGCACCTGCAGGTAGGCGCTGCCGTTCTGGACGGCGGAAACGGTTCCGGCACGGTATTTGGAAGGGAGGCGGTAGCGGTTTTCCTCCTGAACGAGGATGCCCTCTTCGAGCCACTGGGTGACGTAGGGACGTTCGTCATCGCTGACGTCCTGGTCGTAAAGGCCCAGGGTCAACCGTACAAGCAGGGATTTCATGGTCGGATGTTCCTCGTCGCGGAAGATAGCGGCCGGGGAGAGACCCGCCGTCGTTTCAGGGGGGAGCGACTACTCCTGGAGTTTGGCAAGGGCACCTTCGAAGCCGTCGGTATCGAGCCCGTAGCTTTCGACCAGGGCTTTGGCGCGGCCGATGCTCTCTTCGGTGATGGTGCCGTTGATGTTGACCGCTTCGCGGACGATCTGCAGGATCTGCGCCGTCACCATCGGTTCGGGAGCGGCAGAGGGGTCGGCACAGTAGCGGATGGTGTCGACAAGCATCGGTTCGAACTGCCAGTGGGTGAAAATGGTGGCGCTCACTTCGGCGGTGTCGGTACCGCAGACGGCTTTCTCGGCATCGGTGACGTTGCCGAGTTCCGCCACTTTCGCTTTGAACTCGCCGTCTTTGCCCTCACCGCTGAGGAACTGGGCGATGAGCGCTTTGCCGATCTCCACGAGGAAGGCGGCCGGGGAGAGGACGCCGAGGAGTTTGGGGTCCTTGCGGAGGTACCAGTTGGTGACCAGTGCATGCTGCTGCTTGGAGAGCGAGGAGAACTGGTCGTTGGAGATCCCGTAGGGTGTCAGGTTGAGGGGAAAGCTCTTTTTGACGATGCTTGCCAGGGCGAAACCGCGAACGGTCCCCATGCCGAAAAGGCCGACGGCCTGGGCGATGGAATTGATCTCCCGGGTAAAGCCGTAAAGCGGCGAGTTGGCGGCTTTGAGGATGTCGGCGGTCAGCAGGGGATCTTTTTCGAGGATCTTGACCATATCGTCGAAGGAGCTGTTGGGGTCCTGGTAGACGGCTTCGATCTGGAGCGCTGATTCGGGAAGCGGCGGAAGCTGCTTGATTTTCTGCAACAGAAGGTCTTGCATAAGGGGTAACCTCGTTCACGTAATACGTTGTTGGATTTGCTATCAACCATTATAGGCAATCGAATGTAAATCGAGACTGAATAATTACGTCAGCGGCAAAGCCGTTAAACGCGATATGCTAGAATGGCACGGTAATTTTCAGATGAAGAAGGACAGTAACCGCATGATGCAATACGATGCCATTTTGAATCAGCTGGGCTACAGCCCCAACGAAGCGTTGACGGAACAACTCGAACGGATCGTGAAAAACACCCCGGGATTCGACAAGATCGAGAAACACCTGCTGGAGCTTCACAAAGCCCTGCAGGTCGACGAAGCGTACGTCGCCATGTCCAACAGCAACGACCACTTCAAGATCAAACTTGAAGCCGCCAGTCCGGAACGCAACGAGGAAGCCCGCGAAAAAGTGGCGCATTTTTCCGACAAGTACAAGGTTGCCGTCGAGAAGGTCGCCGGTAAAGAGACCTACTACGTTCTTGGATTCGCCAAGTAGCCCTTACGGGCGGGCTTGGCCCGGACGGAGCATCCAAAACCTCTGCCTCGCAAGAGGCTGGCTTCAGTGCCATGTATGTCCGGTGCCACGGGTTAGCACCGGATGCAGCGGCCAGCGTACTGCGGGCGGGCTTGGCCCGGACGGAGAGTCAATCAAGATGAAACAGCACGAACCGATGACCCCCGACGGGTACGACCAGCTGGTCCGGGAATTCAAGTTTCTCAAAGAGGTCGAAAAGCCCCGCGTCAACCGTGAAAAACAGGTGGCCGCGGAGCTCGGGGACCGCAGCGAGAACGCCGAATACCACGCTGCCAAGGAGAAGCTGCGCCACATCGACAAGCGGCTCTTCTATCTCAACGGCATGATCGAGAAGGCTCAGGTCATCGATCCCTCCGAACTCTCCCACGACCGGGTCCATTTCGGTTCGACGGTAACTCTGTGCGACCTCGAGACGGACGAGGAGTTCCGCTACACCGTCTGCGGGGTCCTCGAGAGCGAACCGGAACACGGCCTTATCTCCGTGCACGCCCCGCTTTCAAGGGCGATGCTCGGCAAAGGGGAGGGGGATCAGTTTGCGGTCGCGCTTCCCTCGGGACGGCGCGAGTACGAGGTGGTCGCCGTCGAATACCTCCCCGTTTTCTCCCTGAAGCGGCAGATCCGCACCGAAAACGACTTCGGCTTCAAGTAACTCTACAACTCCATTGGGTATAATCACCCCCTGATTTTTCATTACGTAAGGAACCGCCGTGAGCAACGCCATCGAAAACGTCGAAGAGGTATTGAAACAGCACAAACTCTCCCTTGAGGACTACGAACACATCAAGAAGATTCTCGGCCGCGAGCCCAACCTGGTCGAGATCGGCATCTTCTCCGCGATGTGGAGCGAACACTGCAGCTACAAATCCTCCAAGGTACACCTCTCGGGCTTCCCGACGAAAGCACCGTGGGTCATCCAGGGCCCGGGCGAGAATGCCGGCGTCATCGACATCGGCGGCGGTTATGCGGCGGTTTTCAAAATGGAGAGCCACAACCATCCCTCCTTCATCGAGCCCTACCAGGGTGCGGCGACGGGTGTCGGCGGCATCATGCGCGACGTCTTCACCATGGGGGCGCGTCCGGTGGCGAGCCTCAACGCCCTGCGCTTCGGCAACGTAATGAATGACGACGAAATCTCCGCCCATCAGCGCTACCTGGTACGCGGCGTCGTCGAAGGGATCGGCGGCTACGGCAACTGTATGGGTGTCCCCACCATCGGCGGCGAAACGAGTTTCGACGAGTGCTACAATGGCAACATCCTCGTCAACGCCTTCAACCTCGGTATCGCCAAATCCGATGAGATCTTCTACGGCCGCGCCGAGGGGATCGGCAACCCGGTCATCTACGTCGGTTCCAAAACGGGCCGCGACGGCCTCGGCGGCGCGGTCATGAGCTCCGACTCCTTCACCGAAGAGTCGAAGTCCCTGCGTCCGACGGTTCAGGTCGGCGACCCCTTTACCGAAAAGCTGCTGCTCGAAGCGTGCCTCGAACTTTTCAGGACCGACCACGTTGTCGGCATCCAGGACATGGGCGCGGCGGGCCTGACATCGAGCTCCTTTGAGATGGCGGGACGCTCGGGTTCGGGGATGATCATGCACCTCGACAGAGTCCCGGCGCGCGAAGCGGGGATGATGCCCTACGAGTTCATGCTCTCCGAGTCCCAGGAACGGATGCTCATCTGTGCCAAAAAAGGGAGCGAACAGGCGATTATCGACATTTTCGAAAAGTGGGAGCTTGACGCCGCGGTCATCGGCGAAGTGACCGATACGGGTAACATGGAGCTCTTCTGGCACGGCGAGAAGTGTGCCGAGGTTCCCGTCGACCCGGTCTCGGAAGAGGCCCCGGTGCTCAACCGCCCCATGTCCCGTCCGGCGTACCTCGACGGTATCGCGAAGGTCTCCATCGATGATTTCGAGCGTGTCGCGAACCAGGAGGCCTTCGAAAAACTTCTTGCCTCCATGGAGGTTGTCGACAAGGCGTGGGTCTACGAGCAGTACGACTCCATGGTCCAGACCAACACCGTCAAGAAAGGGGGCGACCTCGACGCCTCCGTCATCCGCATCAAGGAGAACGGCGTGGCCCTGGCGATGAGTTCGGATTGTAACGTCCGCTACTGCTACGTCGATCCCCGCGGCGGCGCGGCGGCTGCGGTCATCGAGTCGGGCCGCAACGTCGCCATGAGCGGTGCCCGTCCCAAGGCGATCACCGACTGTCTCAACTACGGCAACCCGGAAAACCCGGAGGTGATGTGGCAGTTCGGCGAAGGGTGTCTGGGGATCAAGGAGGCGTGTGCCGAACTGACCACTCCGGTCATCGGCGGTAACGTCTCCCTTTACAACGAGACCAACGGCGTCTCCGTTTTCCCGACCCCGGCCATTGCGATGGTGGGTGTCAATGAAGACCAGAACAAGGTGCTTCCCTCCGCCTTCCAGAGTTCGGGCAACGCCGTCTATCTCGTCGGCGAAACGGCGATGGAGTTCGGCGGGTCGCTCTACATGAAAGAGCTTTACGGCACCGTTGCCGGCACCCTGCCGGCCATCGACTACAAAAAAGAGCTGGCCCTTTGGGAACTGGTCATCGAAGCGAACAAGAAAGGGCTCCTGGCATCGGCCAAGGACTGTTCCGCCGGCGGCGTCGCCATCGCCCTGGCGAAGATGGCGGCCCGCAGCGGCCTGGGCGTCAATAACATGATGAACGTCAGCGACGAGCGGGAGCTCTTCTCCGAGTCCTTCAGCCGCGCTGTCATCGAAGTCGCTCCGGAAAATGCCGAAGCCTTTGAAGCGATGGCCTCCGAGCTGGGTCTGAAATGCATCAGCATCGGCGTCGTCGGCGGCGAGTTCTTCATGCTCAACGACATCGCGATGCCGATGAAAAAACTCAAAGAGATCTACTTCGGTACCTTCAAAAAGGTTATCGAGCGCGACATCTAAGGCGCATTTCCCTTTCTTCTGCCGCTGCAGCCGGTCAAGAGGCCGCGGCGGACCCTTTCGTCCCCAATCCCTTTTATTACAGAACCCTTCTTCCCCTATTGCCGCCATTTCTGCTATGATGTCAGCTATACTCATTTTGGTTTAAAACCGGTTTTTTTGATGAAATAAAAGGAGAGTGGCACAGATGCTTCGTTTCGCGGCTGCCGCATGGTTTTTTTACGCTTCGGTACTTTTTGCGTCCCCCTTTACCTGCAGTACCCGCGACGGAGGGAATGAGGCGATCCGCTCGAATGCAACGGAGGAGATGTTCCTCTCCGAGCTGCGGCAGCTGCCGCAGAAGCGAACCGGCTCCGGGGAAAACGGGGAGTATCTGATAAGCGTCGAAAACGTTGGAACGGGGGCGGTCTGCTCCGTTTCGGCGACGGAGACGAAAGGGCGCTACCGCATCGATATTCTTTATTACAAAACGGAGCCGACCTATTACGGCTTCGGAAGGGACGTCGAGGTGCCGCGCAGACGGGCCTACAGCGTGAAAGGAAAGGAAGCGGTCACAAAGGTTTTCCGTACCTTTTTCCAGGGAGACACCGAAGCGTGGCTTGCTGAAGTCGATCGTCTCGATGTGATCGTTTATTCGAAATATTAATTGAAGACGTAATGCCTTCACCAGGAGTTTATGAATGCTGAAATTGAAAAAGTTTTTCGGGCTCTCACTGCTCGTCGGGACCCTGCTTAGTGCTGTAGAGACGGATCATAAAGCGGTCTACAGCGACTGTCTTAAAGAGTACGGAACGATGAACAATACGGTCGTTCACGTATGTGCCACGAATGCATCGGAAAGTGCGAAACGGGAGATTACGTCGCTCTATGCGGAAATTTACAAAATGCTGGCGGCCTCATCTGCCGAGGAAGCCGCCGCCTTCGAAGCGACGCAGAAGGCCTGGATCGTCTATCGCAACGGTCACTGTGAACTTGCCGGGCAGTATATCGGATCGCCGATGTACAGCTACTGTCCCATGGAGATGAACATTGCACGGGCTCTGGAACTTCGTCAACTTGCCGGGCAGTAACCATGTCTTCAAGATGGGGCATGGGCTCATGGCGTTGCCGTTCGCGGGAATAGTGGTCGCCATGCTTCTGGTGGCTAAGTGCAGCGAAGCAGATACGGGGTGGTCCGAACGTGTCGGGAAGGTCGTCCATTGCGACGATAAGGGGACGTGTGAAGGGATGGATACATGCGTTTTCCCCGATGCTACCGGATGCAATCGCTTTTATCAGCAGTGCACAAAATATCAAGACGGTGTTTTGACGATAGATTCCAATGTGATGACACAACTGCAGTACGACGATGAAGGTATGACGGTGTTTTTGACTCCGCGTGATGCCTTCTATATAAAACGCGACGGTACGTTTCTGCCGGTCATCATTTACGATAACGGGGCGGACGATTTCGAGGAGGGCATGGTGCGCGTTTCCATTCGGGGGAAAATCGCCTACTACGACCGGGAATTCCGCCAGGTTATCGCCCCGAAATACGGCTGGGGATGGCCCTTTGAAAACGGACGGGCCCTTGTGTGCCGGGAGTGTACCTTCAGGCGTTCCGGCGAACATACCTCCGTGATAAGCGATAGCTGCGGATACATCGACGCAAAGGGCCGGGAAATCGTTCCGCTGCAGTACCCTTTGCACGAGGCGATTGGGCGGTGAAAAGAGAACCGTTGCTCGTGCTTTTACCGGGAATGGACGGTACCGGTGTGTTGTTCGGCCGTCTGTCGGAAGCCTTGCGGGAGATCGATACTCTGATTCTGGAGTTGCCACAGGACGGATCTCAGGATTACGAACGGCTCGAGTCTTACGTTCGTTCCCGACTTCCCGAAAAGGAGTTCGTCCTTCTTGCCGAGTCGTTTTCAGGAGGGATCGCCGCCAGGTTGTCGCAACGCCCCCCTGAAAACATGCGAGGCGTGATCTTCGCCGCCTCGTTTCTTTCGGCTCCGAAGCGATGGCTGGTTCGGATCGCGGGTCTGCTGCCGCTTCGGTTTTTGGCGGGATTGCCGTTTGCGGATTTTGGCTTCCGCAGGTTCTTGATCGGACGGGATGCTGATGATGTGTTGGCCGCGACTTTCAAAAAAGTCATCCGATCCGTTCCACAGGATGTGCTTAAAGCTCGGTTGCGGGTGATTGCAGATGCCCGATACGAAGGATTTGTAGTTGGGATGCCGGCATTTTACATTGCTGCAACAGGGGACGTACTGGTCGGCAAGGATAAATGCGATGAAGTGCTCACAGCTTATCCCCGCAGTGACGTCAAAAAGGTCGACGGACCGCATTTTATTCTCCAGAGCCGTTTTGAAGTGTCTGCCCGGTACATCCGCGAAAGTTACTTGGAGGGACGGTGGCGGTAAATACTTTTTATTTATCGTCTCTAATGTGAAATTTTTTGCCGGACGCAAGCAAAGATAGTCATAATAATTGAAATTATGTTCCAGAAAGGAGCGGCCATGCGAGTAGCCATTACCGGAGCGTCCGGGTTCGTGGGTCAGAGGCTCCGCCGGGCTCTGGAAGCCCGCGGCGACGAAGCCGTCGCGCTTCGAATCCGTGATACGACTCCCACGGAAACGATTATCAAAGAGCTTGAAGGGTGCGAAGCCGTCGTCAACCTTGCCGGGGCCAACATCCTGGGGCGCTGGAGCGCCTCTTACAAAAAACTGCTTTACAGCAGCCGCATCGACACGACCCGCAAGCTGGTCGAAGCGCTGGAGCGCTGTGACAACCGGCCCGAAGTGCTGCTGAACGCATCTGCGGTAGGAATCTACCCCAGCGATATGGAAGTCGACGAATTCAGCGGACAGTACGGCGAGGATTTTCTTGCCAAACTCTGTATGGACTGGGAGGGCCAGGCCAACGAAGCCTCCCGCTTCGGCATGCGGGTCGCCGTCATGCGGTTCGGGGTGGTCTACGGTCCCGGCGGCGGGGCGATGGCAAAGATGCTGCTGCCCTTCCGGCTGGGGCTGGGAGGCAAGATCGGCAGCGGGGAGCAGATGGTGTCGTGGATTCATGTCGACGACCTGGTGGGGGCGATGTTCCATATCATGGAACGGGAGACCCTCTCCGGGGCCTTCAACTTCACCGCGCCCTATCCGGTCAGCAACCGGGAACAGACCCTGCTGCTGGCGGATGCGCTGCACCGGCCGGCCTTCATGAGTGTACCGGCGTTCATGCTCAAACTGATCTTCGGGGAAGGGTCGGGGGTGATGCTCGATTCGAAAAACGTTCAGCCCGCCGCCCTGCTCGAAGCAGGGTACGCTTTCAGCTACCCGACGCTGGATCAGGCGCTCGCCGCGATTCTCGCCGAAGAGGCGTAGCCTCAGATCGGGCAGACCACCTGCTGGTAGTGTGACCGGGCCAGCTCCATCAGGCTGGGGTCGAGATGGTAGGGATTGAGGGCGACCTCGTCGATGGTCTTGTAGTTAAAGTGGCTCTGGGAGTAGCAAATGACGCTGTTGGGACGCCCCTCCAGCAGTCCGTCGATGGCATAGGTGACGAACTTGTAGGCCATCAGCCTGTCGTAGACGGTTGGGTTGCCTCCCCGTTGGGTGTGCCCCAGGACCGTCGCCCGGCTCTCGAAGCCGATCTCCTCTTCGAACCATGTCACGATGGGTTCCGTCATCTTCGTCCCCTCGGCGACGATGGCGATGAAGTAGTCCCGTCCCGCGGCCACCTGTCTTTTGAAGCAGTCGCGGTAGCGCTCCAGGTCGTACTTCATCTCCGGGATGAGGCACATCTCCGCTCCGGAGGTCATGGCGGAGACGAGGGCGAGGTAGCCGCAGTCGCGTCCCATGGTCTCGATGACGAAGGCGCGGCGGAAGGAGCCGGCGGTGTCGCGGATGGCGTCGACGGAGTATTTGATGACGTTGAGGGCGGTATCGACCCCGAGGCAGTAGTCGGTCCCGTTGATGTCGTTGTCGATGGTGGAGGGGATGCCGCAGAACTGGATGCCCGTATCTTTATAGAACTGCTCCATCCCTCGGAAACTGCCGTCGCCGCCGAGCACCACCAGTTTGTCGATGCCGCGTTTTTTGAGGTTCTCGAAAGCCTGCTGCCGGAACTCGGGCTGCATAAAGCGTTTGGAGCGGGCCGAGCCGATCTTGGTCCCGCCCCGGGTGATGATGCCCGAGACGTCCCTGAAACCGGCGGGTTCGATCTTGTCGTCGATCAGCCCCTCATACCCCCGGTAGACGAAGTAGGGGACCATGCCCCGTTCGATGCTGTATTCCACGAAGCGTTTTAGTGCCGGGTTCATGCCGGAGACGTCGCCCCCGGAGCAGAGTACCGCGATATTTCCCATTGCAAAGCTCCTCATCTCATGGTCTCATTATAGCCCCGAAATTCTGCTTTGGAGCGCTCGGGACTGCCTGAAAATAGATCAGCAGACACTATAGCACAAAAAGGTTCCCGAACGGTCTCCGGAGTGCGGCTAGTAGCGGTAGCTCAGGGTCAGCGCCGTGTTCCGGACCTTGACGTTGCGCTGGTTCAGGGGGAGCTCCTCGGCACGCAGATAGGTGAACTTCACCACGGCGTCGAAGGGGCCGAACTTTTTCCCCGCGCCCACCATCCAGGTGCGATCGAATTCCATGGCGTGGTGCTGGACTTTCGTCCCCTCCGCCATGACGCCGAAGACCCGCTTTCCGAAGAAGGCGCCGAAGCCGCCGTGGTAGCCGCGGTAGCCGGCGTGAAACTTGAAACCGGGAGTGAAGTAGTCCGGTTCGGCGTTGCGGCACCACCCGGTCGAACAGCCCCGGGGTTCGATGTACTTGCCTACAAGGGTCAGATCGGTATGCAGCGCACCGAATTCGGCGCCGAAACGTACCGACAGCTCCCCCTGATAGACGTCCATGATGCGATAGCGGCTGTGGTAGCCGTCCGCGGCGACGCTGACATGTTCACCGAGGCGGTAGCGCAGCCCGACTCCCGTGATGTAACCGTCGTCGGTGGGCGCGATGTTGTCTTCGATATGGAGATAGGACGCCCGCAGCGTCAGGTCGTCGCTCAGGTGAAAGGCGTAGGCGGCGAACCATTTGTCGACCTGCAGGTCTTCGGTGAGGGGCGGCTGCTTCGTCTCGGTATCGGTACGCTCGGCCCCGAGAAGC
>JBNKLF010000019.1:0-55413 GCA_050292215.1 Sulfurimonadaceae bacterium
GATGCGAAATCCGTCACTCCAGGTTCCGCTGCGCAGTGCTACGGCGTATTCGGAAAAGGCGGGGTCCAGCGAGATCCGGATGTTCATGCCGAGATCCTGGGAGAGTGCCCGGAAATAGTCGTCGTCGAAGAGACGCGTCATCTCCAGGTGCGCCGAAACCTTTTCGGTAACGGGGTCGAAGAGGCTGATGTGGCTTTTGATGGCCAGGGTTTCTCCCAGGAGATGGTAGGAGATGGGAGGACTTTTGACCAGTTCTTTGTTGGTGTAGAAGGCGACATGCCTGAAGTGTATGAGATCGTGGGCTTCGAAGACGGCCCGTCGGTAGACGGCTTCGTGCTCGAACCGTTCGAAGAGAACCGGTGTTCCCTCTTCGTAGGAGAAGTAGTGCAGCAGGTATCCTGAAGGCTCGCGGGTGACGAAGGCCGTCAGCTCCTCGTTTCTGTCGTACAGGGCGATATCGTTGTTGAAGGAGAGCTTGACCTGGTCGAGGAGCTGGCTGGCGATGAGCTTTTTCTCCTCATCGAGCAAAACGGCATTGTAGTGCGCTTTGTCCTGGTAGTTGTTGACGAGATCGATGGAGGCGAGCAGCGCCTCATCGGTCTCGATAAAACCAACCCCCTTTTTCAAAGCTGCTTCAGCCGTGATTTGATCGTTCGTCAGCCGTTCGAAGCCCATCAGCATCTTCTGCCGGGTCTTTTCGAGATAGTCCTGCTCCAAAAACCTATCGAAGTAGATGCCCACCGCACCGAATGCCACGAGTATGGCGGCGATGATGAGGGCTGAAAGCTTGGTGGCGAGACTGATGCGTTTTACGAACGATTCCATGGATTCAGAAGACCGGAGTGACCCTTTCGACATTCTCTTTGGTGACAAGCTCGACCGGGATGACGATGTGTTTGGGGACCGTCTCGCCGTGCATGATTTTCAGTGCGACTTCGACGGAGCGGTTGCCGCCGAGAGGGAAGAGAACCGATCCGGTTTGGCGTCCCTCGCGGATCGCTTCACGGGCCTCACTGGTGTAGTCGCATCCGACGGTGATGAGAGCGCCGGGGGCGATGCCGTGTTTTTCAAGCACGGTACGGGCTCCGCTGAGCATGCTGTCGCTTTCGGAGAAGATTGCATCGACATGGATGCCTTCGCTCAGCAGTTTTTCCATTTCGATAATGGCGTCGCGGCGGAGATAGTTCCCGGTGCGTTTGAGGACTTTGATACCGGGGTATTTGGCGATTTCGTCCAGGAACCCTTTGCTGCGCAGTTGGGTCACGTCGGCTTTCTGAAGCCCTTCAAAAAGCAGCACGGTGCCTTGGCCGCTGAGCCGTTCGGCGATATAGCGTCCCCCGATGGTGCCGATGTGAATGTTGTCGGAGTTGATGAACGTCGTGTAGGCTTCGCCCCGGATGCCGCGGTCAAGGATGATGACGCCGATCCCTTGGTCGTAAGCTTTGGCCACGACCGGGACGACGGCGGCTTCGTCGTTGGTACCGACGATGATGACGTCGACGTTTTGACGGATGAACCGGTCGATTTGACGGATCAGCAGAGAGGTCTGGCCTTTGGCATCGGAGTAAACGAAGGAGACATCCGGAACCTTGGCCAGGGCGTCCCGGACTTCAAAGACCTGGGCTTTGCGGTAGTCGTTGGCCATGGTGTCCTGCGCGAATGCCACGATTTTTCCCGATTCTGCCGCGAGAAGTGTAACAACGGGGAGCAGAAGCAACCCGACAAGGAACCGGATAGACATGGCAACCTCCAATGGTGTGTTGAAATTCCAGAGTGTGACTCAAGTATAAGCTTTTACAGATGGCATACAGTTTAAAAAACGAGGCTAGCATCCAAAATTTCGTTCTTCGAATCCCCAAGCTGTTTTGCTATACTGCTTGCCATGAAATATCGTGTTTATCTTGCCGGTCCCGATGTCTTTTACCCCGATGCGAGCGTGCGGGGCGACGCTTTGAAACTTCTCTGCCGCCGCTACGGTTTCGAAGGCCTTTTCCCCCTTGACAACGAGATCGCGCCCCGGGAACTTTCGGCGATGGCGCGGGAGATCCGGGAAGCGAATCTGGCACTCATCCGCTCCTGCGACGGGGTGATCGCCAACCTCGAACCCTTTCGGGGGCTCGAACCCGATTCGGGGACGGTCTTCGAGATCGGTTACGCCACGGCGCTGGGCAAGCGGGTCGTCGGTTATGCCCCCGATCTCCGCACCTTGCACGAACGGGTCTGTGAAGGGCAGGGACTCGATCCGGACGCAGCGTATGATGAAGACGGATTGCTGATCGAGCGGTTCGGATGGAGTCACAACCTGATGTTCTCCGAACAGGTGACTGCCCGGACGGCGGAAGAGGCGCTGGAGCAGTTGAAAAAGGCTATTTCCGGGTAGCCCGGGAGAGAAAGAGCCATAGCCCCCCGACGGCGGTGAAAAGGATGAGCGGTGCGATGTAGGGATGTTCGACGATGAAGTTATAGGCTGCCGTCAGCGGTTTGCCCGCAAGGTAGCTGGCGATGCCCACCGTCAGGGCCCAGATGGCTGCGGCGATGAGGTTGAGGATGTTGAAGCGCGTGAAGCTGTAGCGGGTCAGGCCGATGGCGATGGGGATGAGGGTCTTGATGCCGTAGACGAACTTCTGGAAGATGATGATCCACGATCCGTATTTTTTCATCAGGATGTGGGAGTAGGCGAGTTTGCGGCGGTGCTTGTGCAGGTGCAGCAGCTTCATGATGTCATCTTTCTGGTAGCGCGCCATGTAGACCAGCAGCGTGTCACCCAGGGCGTTGGCGACAAATGCGACGGCGATGCTGGTGGTCAGGTCCATCTTCCCGGCGTAGGAGAGAACCCCCGCGGCCATCAGGGCGACGAAACCGCCCCCCAGGGAGTAGAGAAACAGAAAGATGTAGCCGTAGGTGGCGAGGTCGGAGAGCATATCCTGCATTCAAGTCCTTCTTTGATAGGGTGATTGACCGGGCCTGACTCTGCCCCGAAAGGGGCAAGCTTTAGTGCCATAGCGGCCAGCGTAGCTTGCGGGACTCTGCCCCGTGAGCGTTCCGATCATAATTGTTTGATTTTCGCGATTTCGTCGCGCAGCCGCGCCGCTTCCTCGAACTCGAGTTTTTTTGCGGCTTCTTTCATCTTGTCGGAGAGCTCCTTGATGAGCTTTTTGCGTTCGGCGGCGGGCATCTTCTCCGCTTTCTTGCTGCGGCTGTAGAGCTCCCCGGCGTCTTCGAGCTTGAGGTTCTCGTCGAGTTTGCGTACGACGGTGCGCGGGGTGATGCCGTGCTCTTTGTTGAAAGCGTCCTGCTTTTCGCGGCGGGCGTCGGTGGTGTCGATGGCGCGCTGCATGGAGCCGGTGACTTTCTCGGCGTAGAGGATGACCTGTCCCTCGGCGTTGCGCGCCGCCCGGCCGATGGTCTGGATAAGGGCGGTCTCCGAACGCAGGAACCCCTCCTTGTCGGCGTCGAGAATGGCCACGAGTCCTACTTCAGGCAGGTCGAGTCCTTCACGCAGCAGGTTGATCCCCACCAGCACGTCGAACTCCCCCAGCCGCAGGCCGCGGATGATCTGGTTGCGTTCGATGGCGTCGATGTCGGAGTGCATGTACTGGATGCGGATGCCAAGATCCGCCATGTACTTGGTCAGCGCCTCCGCCATCTTCTTCGTCAGTACGGTGACCAGGACGCGGAACCCTTTTTCGACGGTGTGCTTGATCTCGTCGTGCAGGTCCTCAACCTGGTTCCTGGAAGGTTTGATGACGATCTCGGGGTCGAGCAGCCCCGTCGGGCGAATGATCTGCTCCGCTTTCACCGTCGAGAGTTCCAGTTCGTAGGCCGAAGGCGTTGCCGAGACGAAGAGGTAGCGGGGCGCCTTGTTGATGAATTCCTCCATCATCAGCGGGCGGTTGTCCAGGGCGCTGGGGAGCCGGAACCCGTACTCGACCAGCACCTCTTTGCGGCTGCGGTCCCCGGCGTACATGCCGCGAAACTGCGGCAGGGAGACGTGGGACTCGTCGACGATGATCAGGTATTCGTCGTGGTGCAGGGCAAAGTAGTCCAGCAGGGTGTAAGGAGCTTCGCCCGGCTTTTTCCCGGTGAGGTGGCGGGAGTAGTTTTCGATCCCCTTGCACATCCCGGTGGTCTCCAGCATCTCCAGGTCGAACTCGGTACGCTGTTTGAGCCGCTGGGCCTCGACGATCTTGTCGTTTTTCAGCAGTTCGTCGAGGCGCGTGCCCAGTTCGTCCTCGATGTTTTTCGTCGCCCGTACCAGTTTCTCCTTGCCGACGGTGAACTGGGAGGTGGCGTAGATGGTGACCTTCTCCTTCTCTTCGAGGCGCTTGTTGTCGATCACCTCGAAGGTGTAGATGGCGTCCACCTCGTCGCCGAAGAACTCGAAGCGCACCGCCTCCCCTTCCATATACGGCGGATAGACGTCGACGACGTCGCCGCTGACACGGATGTGGCCGCTGTCGAAATAGGTGTCGTTGCGGCTGTAGCCCATCTCCACCAGGCGCAGCAGCAGCTGCTTTTGGTTGATCTCGTCCCCCACCGCGACGATCTGCACCATCTTCTCGTACTCTTCGGGATCACCGAGGCCGTAGTTGGCCGAGACCGAGGCGACGACGATGACGTCGTCGTAGCTGAGCAGGTTGGCCGTCGCCGAAAGACGCAGCCGTTCGAGTTCCTCGTTGATGGAGCTGTCTTTCTCGATGAAGAGGTCCTGTCTTGGGATGTAGGCCTCGGGCTGGTAGTAGTCGTAGTAGCTGATGAAGTATTCGACGTGGTTGTTGGGAAAGAAGGCTTTGAACTCGCTGTAGAGCTGGGCGGCGAGGGTCTTGTTGTGGGTCATGATGATGGTGGGCATCTGGACCTTCTCGATCACCTTGGCCATGGTGTAGGTCTTGCCGCTGCCGGTCACCCCCTCGAGGGCCTGGTAGCGGTTGCCCTCGAGAATGCTCGATGCCAGGGTCCCGATTGCCTGGGGCTGGTCGCCTGCGGGCTCGTAGTCGGTGACGACGTGAAACTGTGCCAATTGCTCGCTCCCTGATCTCCTCCGGGACTGTCGCCGGAATTGTGATAGAATTATAGCCAAGTAAGCCAACCCAACGAAAACACGGGGCACAGAGCCATGGAACAGCAGACGACCATTCAGAAACTTGAAGCGGGGGTCGGGGAGATCCTCGAACGTTACCGCGCGGCCAGCGAAGAACTCGAAACGCTTCGCAGCGAGATCACGAGCCTGCGGGCCCAGAGCGAAACGAAAGATCGGGAGATCGAGCGGCTCGCCGAAGAGAACGCCCTCAAAGACCGCGAGATCGAAGAGATCGTCAGCAAGATCGAAAACATTCTCGGGTAATGCGGATATGAGGGGCAGGCGGAGCAGATGAGCACGAAAAAGATCACCCTCACCGTCGGCGGCAGCCGGTTCGACATCGAACTCGAAAGCCGCTTCGCCGAGTACATGGAAGCGCGCCTGCACGAAGACCTGAACATGGAAGGCAACAACAACTTCAAGGTACTGCTGCAGGCGTACGTGCAGAGAAACTACGAACTCTACGAACTGGAGCGGCAGATGCAGGAGCTGCTGAAGCGGCTGGAGACCCCGTAAACGTTTTTTTACGGCAACGGGTGTGTAAATGCCTGCTTTTAGCAACCTCTAAGAATAAAAGTTCCATAATGTGGAGATGGGCGCAAGAGTGCCTGTAAATTTTAAACCCTCTAAAGGAGTAAACCATGAAACGCAGTGGTTTTACTATGATCGAACTGATCTTCGTTATCGTCATCCTTGGTATTTTGGCAGCTGTTGCCATTCCGAAACTCGCCGCAACCCGCGACGACGCGAAGGTCACCAACCTGAAAGCGACGATCACCCAGGCGACAAACTCCGTACCGGCGCTCTACACCTCCGGCCGTATCGCATCATTCACCGAAGCGATGACATCCCAGTGGGGTGCAGCAGGTGACACGGAAGTCTTCGTTCTCACCAACCAGGATTGTACCGGAACATACACTGACTCTCTTGGCGATACTATCGTTATGGAAATTCAGCAGGATGATGCCGTTACAGCGACAAACTGTGACGGTTCAGTCGTCAACACCGACGACAACCTCTCCCTCCTGATTACCTACACGTTTGTCAATGCTGACGGTATCGTCGGCCAAGTTGCGGCAATGCAGAACAAAGCGACCGGTGATGATGACCGTGTCCCGCTCGGCGGCCGCAGAGTCGTCCGCTAAGGCGTTCCGGCGCCTGCCGGACCGCTCTACTTAACAACTCTACGCACTCCCACGGGTAACCGGGCACTCTAAAGGAACCAGAATGAGACGCAGCGGCTTTACCATGGTAGAACTCATCTTCGTCATTGTGATACTGGGCGTTTTGGCCGCAGTTGCCCTCCCGAAACTTGCCGCAAACCGTAACGATGCCAAGGCGACGAGGCTGAAGGCGACGATTTCACAGACTGCCATGTCCGTCACCTCTCTCTATACCTCTTCCAAAATTGCATCGTTTACCAAAGCGATGACCGTGCCGTGGGGTTCGGCGGGAGACCGGGGCGTCTTCGTCCTCTCGAACAACGACTGTGTCGCGACCTACCTGGAGTCTCCCGGTAACCAGGTCGTGATGGACATTCAGAATAACGGAGTGACGACGCCGATAACCTGCGACGGCAGTGTCGAGAATCTTGAGACCAACCTTTCGGTCTTGATCACATTTACGTTCAGCAGTACCAACGGTATTGTTGCACAGGTGGCGTCCATGTCCAACAAGGCATCGGGCGATACCATCCGTATTCCGCTCAGCGGCCGGGAAATCGCCCGCTGAGCGGTTCGGTGTCTACCGGCTTTTCGCCGGTGGATATCATCGATAGAAATCAATATATGAAAAGGCATTATGCATCATGAAACGAAGCGCTTTTACCATGGTAGAACTTGTGTTTGTTATTGTCGTGCTGGGAATCCTTGCCAGCATCGCAATACCAAAGCTGGCGGCAAGCCGTGACGACGCCCATGTGACCCGGGCTATTTCGACGGTAGCCGCTGTGCGTTCCGCGATCGTCAACGAACGTCAGCTGCGTCTCTTCCGGGGACGGACCAACTACATCACCCGTCTGGACCGGGGTGTTGCCGGGAATGTCGGCGACCCGCTGTTCGACAGCAATGTTTCGACGGCCATAGATCCGGAGAACATCCTCCTGGCGTACCCGGTCATCTCCGACGACCAGAGCGGCGGATGGATGAAAACCGGGGCGAACACCTATACCTTTACGCTCAGTGGTGTCGCCATCGCATTTACCTACACCCCGGCGACCGGTCGCTTCGACTGTGACCGCGACGCGGCCGATGCTGACGAAAAAGAGCTCTGCCGTACCCTTGTCGACTGATTGAAACGCTACTACCGGGTCATCCTCGTCGGCGTGCCTCTGGAGCCGCTGACGTACCACCACGATGCCGCCATTCCCCCTTCCATCCTCGTCGAGGTCCCCTTCAGGAACCGCCAGGCTTCCGCCTGTGTCGTTTCGGAAGTTGACGCACCCGACTTCGAGACCCGGGCCGTTGCGTCGGTCACCGGGTACCGTTTTTCCGAACCCCAGATGACCCTGGCCCGTTTTATGGCCGACTACTACCTCTGCGCCGTCGGCGAAGCGCTGGGGCTCTGCGTGCCCGAAGAGCGTGAGGGGAAGCAACCTGCCGCTGCGCAGGAACAGCCGACGGAAATCGTACTCTCCGAAGCGCAGAGGGAAGCGCTGGAATTCCTTCACGCGCACCCGGTCGGGCTCCTTTTCGGCGACACCGGTTCGGGCAAGACCGAGATCTACATGAAGTATTTCGAGTCGGTGCTGCAGGCGGGGAAACGGGCGCTTTTTCTGATGCCGGAGATCTCCCTCACCCCCCAGATGCAGCAGCGGCTCGAAGCCCACTTCGGCGACGGGGTGGTGATGTGGCACTCCAAGCTGACGAAGAAGCAGAAGTCCGAAGCCCTCGCAAAACTTTATGACGGTTCCGCCCGGGTGGTCGCGGGTCCGCGGTCGGCGCTTTTTCTTCCCATCGCCGAGCTGGGAGTGATCGTGGTGGACGAGGAGCACGACGAGAGTTACAAATCCTCTTCCCGTCCCCGTTACCACGCCCGGGACATGGCGATCTACCTGGGGAAACTCCTGGAGGTTCCGGTGGTGCTCGGCAGCGCCACCCCGTCTCTTACTTCCTATGCCAAGTTTCCCCACTTCCGCCTTAGGGGGGGACACTTCGAAGCAAAGCGCCGCTACATCTTCGAAGCCCACTCCGAGGCGATTACGCCGCTCATCGAACGCACGGTCCGCGACACCCTGCAGCGGGGGGAACAGGGAATCGTCTTCATCCCGACACGGGCCAACTTCAAGTACCTCATCTGCGACCGCTGCGGCTTCACCTACGAGTGTCCCTACTGCAGCGTCGGCATGAGCCTGCACCGCAACGCCCGGGCGGTCAAGTGCCACTACTGCAACTACACCGAACCGATTCCCCAGCAGTGCCCCAAGTGCGCCGAGGGGCATTTGGTGAGTGCGCGCCTGGGAACGGCGGAGGCGGTGGAGCATTTTCAGACCCTGCTGCCCGAAGCGGCCGTCGAGCAGTTCGACCGGGACGTCATCACCACCCAGAACAAGCTTAAAGCGGCATTGAAACGGTTCAACGACGCCAAAACGCAGCTGCTGGTCGGGACCCAGATGCTCTCCAAGGGGCACGACTACCACGACGTCACCCTCGCGGTGGTACTGGGGATGGACAATGTCCTCAACATGAGCGACTACCGGGCCCGTGAAAAGGCGCTTTCGCTGCTCATCCAGATCGCCGGGCGCAGCGGCCGGAAGAAGGAAGCGACGGTGGTGGTGCAGAGCTTCAACGGGGAGTTTTTCGGCGCCTACCTCGGCCACTACGAGCGCTTCCTGGAGGAGGAGAAGCAGTACCGCGAAGGGATGTACCCCCCCTACAAAAAGCTCTGCCGCATCCTTTTCGCCCATAAAAACGGTGCCAAGGCCCGGGAGGCGATGGAAGCGATGGCCGAAGGGCTGCGGCGTTTCGGAGACGTCGAGGTGGTGGGTTCGGGTCCCTCGCCCATCGAGCGGATCGCCGGGAAATACCGGTTCCAAATTCTGCTGCGCTCGGAGAAAAGCACGGAGCTCATCCGCGCGATCCGGGCCTGCCGCAACGACCTGGCGGAAGTGGACATGGACCCGGTGGAGTTTCAGTAGCGCATCTCAACCATCCTTAACGAAGAACCCGCTACAATCTCTGACTATGATAACGCGCCATCCCACCAAGCAGATCTTTGTCGGAAACGTTCCCGTCGGCGGCGACGCACCCATCTCGGTGCAGTCGATGACCTACAGCCGCACCCGGGACGTCGAAGCGACCGTCGAACAGATCAACCGGCTCCATTTCGCGGGGTGCGACATCGTCCGCGTCGCCGTCCCCGAAGAGGAGGACGCGCTGGCGCTCAAGGCGATCAAAGAACGCATTGCGCTGCCGCTGGTGGCGGACATCCACTTCAACTACCGCCTTGCCCTCATCGCCGCCGAGAGCGTCGACTGCATCCGCATCAACCCCGGCAATATCGGGGAGAAGACGCGGGTGGCCGAGGTGGTCAAGGCGTGCCGGGAACGCAACATCCCCATTCGCATCGGCGTGAACGCCGGGAGCCTGGAGAAGGAGTTCGAGAACCGCTACGGCCAGACGGCGGAGGGGATGGTCGCCTCGGCGGAGTACAACATCAAGTACCTCGAGGACCTCGGTTTCAGCGACATCAAGGTCTCCCTCAAGGCGAGCGACGTGGAGCGCACCGTGGCGGCCTACCGGATGCTCCGGCCGAAGAACGACTACCCCTTCCACCTCGGCGTTACCGAGGCGGGAACGGCCTTCCACGCCACCATCAAGAGCGCCATCGGACTGGGGACGCTGCTGCTTGAGGGGATCGGCGACACCCTGCGGGTTTCCATCACCGGGGAGCTGGAGGAGGAGATCCGCGTCGGCCGCGCCATCCTGAAAGACAGCGGGGCCGCCAAGGAGGGGCTGAACATCATCTCCTGCCCCACCTGCGGCCGCATCGAAGCGGACCTCGTCAGCGCCGTCGGCGAGATCGAGGAGCGGACCCGCCACATCAAGGCCCCGCTGAACGTCTCGGTGATGGGCTGCGTCGTCAACGCCATCGGCGAGGCGAAGCACGCCGACGTGGCCATTGCCTACGGCAAAGGGAGTGGGCTGGTGATGGTCAAGGGCGACATCGTCGCCAAACTGGGTGAAAAAGAGCTGGTGGAGCGCTTTGTCCACGAGGTGGAGAAAATGGCGCAGGAGCAAGAGGAGCATTAATGGAAGAGAGTCTGTACAACCTGGCATTCGAGCGTTCGGTTCTGAGTTCAATGCTCTTCGAACCGTCCCAGTTCGAGGAGATCGAGAATCAGCTCGACGCCCAGGATTTTTATCTGGGGGCCCACCAGGAGATCTACGGGGCGATGAAGTCGCTGGTCCGGAAAGATCAGCCCATCGACGAGGAGTTCATCAAGAAAGAGCTTTCGTCGAAGAAGAAGTTCGACGAAGGGGCGATGCTCGAGATTCTTGCCACCAACCCCATCTCCAACACCCAGGCCTACATCAAGGAGATCAAGGACAAGTCCCTCAAGCGCCACCTGCTCTCCCTGACCACGGAGATCAAGCGGGTCACCCTCGAAGAGGAGCTTCCCAGCGCCGAAGTGGTCGACATGGTGGAGAAGAAGCTCTACGAGATCACTCAGAACAATCAGACGGCGGACTTCAAGGACGCCCCGACGGTGACCGAGGAGACCCTCGCCTACATCCGGGAGATGAAAGCCCGGGGCAACACGGTCCTTGTCGGCGTCGACACCGGCTTTGCGGAGCTCAACAAGATGACCACCGGTTTCGGCAAGGGGGACCTGGTCATCATCGCGGCCCGTCCGGCGATGGGCAAGACCTCCCTGGTGCTCAACATGGTGCAGAATCTGATCGACAACGGGAAAGGGGTCGCGTTTTTCTCCCTGGAGATGCCCGCGGAGCAGCTGATGCTGCGTCTTTTGAGCATCAAGACCTCCATCCCGCTGCAGAAGCTCCGGGTGGGAGACATGGACGACGGGCAGTGGAGCCGCCTCAACGACGCGGTGGAGAAGATGCAGAACAGCAAGCTCTTCGTCGACGACCAGGGCTCGGTGAACATCAACCAGGTGAAGTCACGGATGCGCAAGCTCAAGGCGCAGCATCCAGAGATCGAGATGTGCGTCATCGACTACCTCCAGATCATGGCCAGCAGCGGCAACCGCGACCGTCACCTGGAGGTGAGCGAGATGTCCCGGGGGCTGAAGATGCTCGCCCGGGAACTCGGCATGCCCATCGTCGCCCTCTCCCAGCTCAACCGGGGCCTGGAGTCGCGCAACGACAAGCGCCCCATGCTCAGCGACATCCGCGAATCTGGCTCCATCGAGCAAGACGCCGACATCATCCTCTTCGTCTACCGCGACGACGTCTACCTCTACAAGGAGGAGAAGGAGCGGGAGAAGGCCGCCAAGGCCGAAGGGAAAGAGTTCGTCTCCCAGTATGTCGAGAAGGAGGAGGAAGAGGCCGAGATCATCATCGGCAAGCAGCGTAACGGTCCGACGGGACACGTCAAGCTGGTCTTCCAGAAGAAACTCACCCGCTTCATCGACGCCCCCCTCTACGGCGGCACCGAGATCGTCTATGAAAACGTCGATACCAAATCCGCCTCCGTCGACGTCGGCGACAACGTCTCCATGCCGACTATCTAAAACGTAAAATAATCTTTTTAAACACTTAATGGTATCATCGTCCCTTCCGGGAGGTAGCGATGGTACTGGAACGCCCCGAACTTTTTCATCCCCGCGAATGGCTCCTGTTTGCGACGCTGATGCTGCTGCTCTTCGCGGCGGGTCTGGGAATGGAGTACCGCCGTTACGCCGAACTGACCCGCTTCGACGATGCGGTGGCGGAGGTTCTGGTGCAGGATCAGTACCTCAAGCGCAAAGGGGCGAAACGCTACTACGTCCTGAAACTGCGCGGGGATGACGGGGTGACTTTTTACACCACGGGCCCGCCGGAACTGCGGGACCTGAGAGGGTACCGGCTTGAGGTGCGGATGCAGACGAAGCGGCTGGAATACCTCAACTACCTGAAGGGGTTTTTCGCCTACACGACGATCCTGAAAGTCTACCCCGAACGCGAGGCGCGCACCCGCCTGGCCGGGGCGGTTGCAAGACGGCATCTTTCACCGGAGGCGGGGCAGATCTACGCCGCGCTCTTTACCGCGTCACCGATGGAGAAGCCGCTGCGCGAAAAACTGGCGGCCCTTGGGGTGAGCCACCTGCTCGCCATCAGCGGCTTTCATCTCGGGGTGCTCGGCTTCGTACTCTTTTGGCTCTTTCGCCTCCCCGTAACGGCGCTGCAGTCCCGCTACGCCCCCTACCTGCACCGCGGGCGCCTGCTCTTCGTGCTGAGCGCCCTGCCGCTTTTGGGCTACCTCTGGTTTCTCGATTTCGTCCCCTCGCTGCTGCGGGCCTTCGTGATGATGTTGGTGGGCTACGTACTCTACGACCGTGGGCTGAAGGTGCTTTCCCTGCAGACCCTGGCCGTGGCGGTGCTGCTCATCCTGGCGTTCTGGCCCCGGCTGCTCTTCTCCCTGGGGTTCTGGCTCTCCGTCGGGGGGGTCTTCTCCATTTTGCTCTTCATCCGCCACTTCTCCCACTGGAACAAGATGGTCCTTTTTGGGGCGATCCATCTGTGGGTCTACCTGATGATGCTGCCGGTATCGCTCTGGATTTTCGGGATCTTTTCGCCCCTGCATCCCCTCTCCGTGCTCTGGAGCATGGGGTTCATCCTCTTCTATCCGCTGGCGCTGGCGCTGCATCTTTTTGGGGCGGAGGGAGTGCTTTACGGCGTCATGGAATGGTTTCTCTCCCTGGCGGAGGTCGCCCATGCGACGGTTCCGGGATGGGCGGTGGGGGTGCAGTTCCTGCTGGCCTTCGCGGCGCTTTTCAGCCGCCTTGGGCTATGGCTGCTCTTCGGGGCGTCGCTGGCCGTATTTGCCGGCGCGGTCTATCAGGTAGCATAGTTTCAGCCCGTAGACGAAGATGATCCAGGAGACGTAGATCCAGAGGAAGAAGAAGAGCAAGATGGAGAAGGAGCCGTACATCGTCGCGTAGGTCTTGTTGTAGAAGACGTAGTAGACGAAGGCGTTTTTGGCGATGCTCCAGATGACGGCGATCACCAGGGAGCTGACGGCGGCGGCCCGGCTGTCGACCTTCACATTGGCGCTGATCTTGAAGATGACGAAGAAGAGCAGCCAGATGATGAGGTAGGGAAAGAGGCTCATGATGTTGACCCAGGCGGAGATGTCCGTGTGCTCGTCCAGGAAAAACTGCGCCTTGGCGGAGAGGTAGAAGGACGCCGCCAGGGCCATGGGACTGAGGGTCAGAAGGGTCCAGTAGGTGGTAACGGACTCCCAGATTCCCCGCTTGCGGGTATGGAAGATCTTGTTGACGATGTACTCGAAGTTGTCGAAGAAGAGCAGGGAGGCGACGACCACCATGATGAAGCCGATGGTTCCGAGCTTGACGGAGTTCTGCATGAAACTGTCGATGTACTGGGTCACCGCTTCGGAGTGGACCGGCATCAGGTTCTCGAGGATGAACCCCTTGATGGCGCTGTAGTACTCGGCGAAGCTGGGCATGTTCGTAATGAGCGAGAGGACGATGATGAGCAGCGGAACGATGGTGAAGATGGTGTAGAAGCTGAGGCTGGAGGCGTAGTAGGTCAGCTCCGGGTCGAAGAGCTTCTTCCCGAAGAAGAGGAGGTGCCGCCAGAACCGCTCCGCCTTGGAAGCCATGGTCAGTCGAGCCCCATCTTGGCCGGGTTGAGAATGTTGTTGGGGTCGAAGGCTTTTTTGATCGCCTTGAAGAGGTTCATCTCCTCATCGGTGAACGCCATGCCCATGTAGGGGGCTTTGGCAAGGCCGATGCCGTGCTCTCCGCTCAGCGTGCCCCCCAGGTCGATAGTCGCCTGGAAGACCTCTTCGATCGCCTGGTAGCCGATCTTGACCTGTTCGGGATCGCTGCCGTCGACCATGACGTTGGTGTGGACGTTGCCGTCCCCGGTGTGGCCGAAGCAGGGGATCTTGATCTGGTACTTTTCGGCGATGGCGTAGAACTTTTCAAGCAGTTCGGGCAGGGCGGAACGGGGAACGGTGACGTCCTCGTTGAGCTTCTTGCTGCCGTAGACGGAGAGTGACGGCGAAGCGTTTCGGCGGGCGAACCAGAGGTCGCCGGCTTCGGCTTTGTCCTTGGCGATGCGGAACTCCGAACAGCCGTTTTCGCGGAAAACCTTCTCTATCTGCGCGAGCTGGAAGTCCAGGTCGGTCTCCAGGTTGCCGTCGACGTCGGTGACGAGGATGGCCCCGGCGTCGACGGGCAGCCCTTTATGAAAGGTCTCCTCGACGGCGCGGATGGTGAGGTTGTCGAGGAACTCCATCGCGACGGGGGTGACGCCGCTGGCCATGGTCTTGTAGACCGCTTCCATGGCATCTTTGACCGAGGGGAAGATCCCCATGGCGGTCTTGGTCAGTTTCGGCTTGGAGAGGAGCTTGAGGGTCACTTCGGTCGTGACGGCCAGAGTCCCCTCGGAGGCGATCAGGATGCCGGAGATGTTGTAGCCGGCGACGTCCTTGATGGTCCGTTTGCCCGCTTTGATGATGTCCCCGTTGGGCAGTACGGCGCGGATGGCCATGACGTAATCCTTGGTGATGCCGTACTTCGCGGCACGCATCCCCCCGGCGTTTTCGCTGACGTTGCCACCGATGGTGGAGTAGTCCTGGCTCGCCGGATCGGGCGGGTAGAAGAGGCCGACTTCCTCGACGGCGCGCTGGAGGTCCATGTTGACCACGCCGGGCTGGACGACGGCGACCATGTTGGCCATGTCGATCTCCAGAATCTTGTTCATGTGTTTTTCGAAGGCGAGGACGATGCCGCCCGCGCTGGGAAGTGCCCCGCCGGTGAAGCCGCTGCCCGCGCCGCGCGGTACGATGACGATGCGGTGCGCGTTGCAGTACTTCAAAATGGCGCTGACGTCTTGTTCGTCGCGGGGGAAGATGACGGCGTCGGGTTCGAAATGTTCCCGGGTGGCGTCGTAGGAGTAGGCGATGAGGTGGGCTTTGTCGTTGAAGACGTTTTCGTCCCCGACAATGCCTTTGAAGTGGGTGATGTGGTGGGCGTCAAGCATCTGGGATCCTTATTCCTCGTTATCCATTTCGCGTCCGATTTCGACGTCGCCGAAGATGTTGAATAGGCCGCCGAACCAGGACTCATCCTCTGCGGCATCGGGCTCTTTTACGTCGCGTTCGAAGGAGGCTTTGTCACCGCTTTGGCGGTACTGCGCCAGCAGCGGACTTCCCGCGTTGGCGGTTTCGATCAGGGAGCGGTAGTAGGGGGCGTAGCGTTTCATGGCGTCGGTCCCCTCGCCCCAGAATCCTTCGCGGATGTTCTCGATGCGGGTAAAGAAGGGGAGCTGCACCGTGTCGTAGACGGTCGGGGCGTTGACGACCTGCAGCAGACTCAGGGATTTGCAGTCGAGGGTGAAGAGGCTGCTGTCGAAATAGACGTAGAGCAGCCCGACGGCGTTGTCCGTGCAGAAGCCGTTGAAATCCTCGGGTGTCGGGGAGGGGTGGCCGTTTTGCGAAAGGTAGGCGGCAAAGCGGTCGGGATGGACCCAGGAGAGGGTCTTGAATGCCGACGTGACCCGGTCGTAGACGACGCGCTCCGGGGCGAGGAGCAGGGCGCGGGAGTAGTCGGGTGCGATGCGGACTTCGTCGCCTTCGCGGGGCGTCCATTCGCCGTAGGGGAGGCTGTTTTGATGCAGACCGTCGTAGGGGCTCAGAGCAAGACGGGCCGTTTGATTGGACGGGTTGTAAGCGGTGACGAGGGCGTTGGCGATGATCGCGGTGTGGGCCGCGTCAAAGTGGCGGATAACGACGCCGCTAAGCCCCTCCTGCGCCTGCTGCAGCGTGGCGGTCGCCTGGTCGCCGTTGACGGCGGAGAGCGGGGCGGAGAGGGTCTTGGCCATCATCAGGGCCGGGATGAGGGAGAGGATGAGTAAACGCACGGGCAACCTTTTTTAAAGCACGGGTATATTCGGCATGATTGTACCGTAGCAAACCTTTGTGTAAGTGAAGTTTCGATACCCTTCAGGGCAAAATCAGACTGGGCCGCGCCGCGGGGCGGCGCCGGGGCGGAGGTATGAACGTGTTGATGCGATGGAGTCTACTGCTGCTGTTACCGCTGATCGTGTTCGCTTCGAAAATGGATGAGGAGAGTTGGCGCAAGGGGGAGACCTACCTGCAGTTCCTCGAGCGTCACAACCTGCCGGGCAAAGCGCTCTATTACGACCTCGACAAAGAGGATCAGAAGGTGACCGAGGAGATCATCAGCGGGGTCCACTACCAGCTGCTCCGCGATGACAACGGCACCATCGAGCAGGTGCTCATCCCCGTGAACGATGAGCTGCAGCTCCATATCTTCAAAGAGCGAAAAAGCGGCGAATACGCTTTTGACGCCCTTCCCATCATTTGCGAAAGCAAACGGGAATCCTTCGTGCTCAATATCGAGAATTCCCCCTACTACGACATTCTCAAGGCGACCGGTTCGACCCGGGTTGCCCAGAGTTTCATCAGCGGATTCAAGAACTCCCTGAACTTCCGGACCGACCTTCGCAAAGGAGACCCCCTGGTGATGGTCTACGAGCAGAAGTACCGGATGGGCAAGCCCTTCGCCATGCCGGAGCTGCAGGTGGCGATGATCGAGATGCGGAAGAAGCGCCACTACGTCTTCATGCACAGCGACGGACGCTATTATGATGAAAAAGGGAATGAGGTCGAAGGGTTCCTGCTGGCCCGCCCCGTGGAGAATGCCCGTATCAGTTCCGGCTTTACCAAGCGCCGGTTCCACCCCGTGCTCAAACGCTACCGGGCGCACCTGGGGATCGATTACGCCGCCCGTCCCGGTACCCCCATCCGCGCCGCGGGGAGCGGCCGGATTGTATTCGTCGGCTATAACCGCGGCTACGGCAAGGTGATCAAGATTCAGCACAGCGACGGCTACATGACCCTCTACGCCCACCAGCGCGCCTTCCGCAAGGGGATGAAGAAAGGGGTTCGGGTCAAGAAAGGACAGGTGATCGGCTATGTCGGTTCGACGGGCCTCTCCACCGGGCCGCATCTGCACTTCGGTCTCTATAAAAACGGCCGGGCCATCAACCCGGCGAAGGTGGTCCGGGTGACAACCCGGAAGCTCGGCGGGGAGCAGCTGCGGGCCTTTGAACAGGTTAAATCCAACCTGATCAACGAGGTCGATCTCTACCTCGCGGCCAACGTCGCTCCCCAGAAGATTTCGACGGTCAGCGCGGTGTGCTACGTCGATTCGCAGACCTGCAAGGAGATCCCTTACCGGGAAGAGGTATTGAATGAAGCACTATAGCGAGATGCAGCACGCCTTCGAACTCTTCCTCGAAGATCATGAACAGTACAGCCTCCACGCCTCCGAAATCGCCTACCTGCTGAAAAAGGTACGCAAGAAAGAGAGCCTTGAAGCGTTTCTGGAAACCCTGAAAAAGATTCCCCAGGATATGCTCGGGGACGTGTTGCTGGAGCTGCCCGAGAAGATCCGGGACGAGGCGATCGAACACTTCAGCTCCGAAGAGCTCGCCGTGGCGATCGAAGGGCTCGAGTCCGACGACGCAACGGACCTGGTGCTCGACATCGACGACGTTGACGAGGACAAGGGGGAGGCGGTTATCGCCCACCTGGACGAAGAGGACCGGGAGGATATCGACAAGCTCCGCCGCTACGAGGAGTGGCAGGCGGGGGCCTGGATGCAGACGGAGCTTTTCGACGCCACCCTCGACGAGACGGTACAGGCCTCCATCGACCGGCTCAAACAGCTCAAAGAGGCGGATGAACTGGAGAACGTTTCGCAGGTTTTCATCATCAACGACCAGCGCCGCCTCATCACCTCCATTCCCCTGGAGGATCTGATCCTTTTTGATTTTTCCAAGAGCTATCGGGATGTGGTGGTTTCCAAGGAGTTCCGCTCCGTCGAGGCGGCGGCGGATATCGAAGATGTCGCGACGATGTTTGAACAGTACGACCTCTCGGTACTCCCGGTCGTGGACTGGCAGGGAAAGCTGGTCGGGCGGATCACCTCGGACGACATCTACGACGTCATCGAGGAGCGGGCGACGGAGCAGATCTATAACCTTGCCGGTGTCGATGACGAGGCGGAGCAGGAGGAGAAGCTCTGGGGGGTCTTCCAAAAACGGGCCTCCTGGCTCTTCGTCAACCTGCTGACGGCCATTCTCGCCTCCGTCGTCATCGGTTTCTTCGATACGACGCTGGCCGCGTTTATCCCCCTGGCGGTACTGATGCCCATTGTCGCCTCCATGGGCGGCAATGCGGGGACCCAGACCCTGACGGTCATGGTGCGCCGGATCGCCCTGGGGGAGATCGACTTCGAGAATGCCAAACAGGCCCTCTACAAGGAGCTGCTGGTCAGTTTTTTCAACGGGCTGCTCTTTGCGCTCCTGATGGGCCTGATCGCCTTTTTCTGGTTCGACACCGCCGCGCTGGGCGTGGTGATCGGCCTGGCGATGATCATCAACATGCTCATCGCCGGCTCCTTCGGCGCGGCGATTCCGCTGCTGCTCAAGCGGCTTGACATCGATCCGGCCGTCGGCTCGACGGTACTTCTGACGACCGCTACGGACGTCTTTGGCTTCTTCAGTTTCCTGGCGCTGGCGCAGGCGATCATCCTTTAGCGCATGTACCGCATCGAAAACATCCGGACCGAGCCCTGCGAAGCGTCGGCCTTCGTCAATGTCGAGCGGATGCACTACACCCAAGACGGCGTGTCGAAGAGCTGGGACATCGCCCGGGTGCACGACAGCGTCGCCGTTCTTCTCTACCATCGCGACCGCGATGCTTTCATCCTTGTCAAACAGTTTCGCCCGCCGGTCTACCTTGCCAATGATGACGGGTTTACCTACGAACTTTGCGCGGGGATTGTCGACAAATCCAAACCTCTTGAGGTGATTGCCAGCGAAGAGATTCTCGAAGAGTGCGGCTACGAGGTCGCGGCTTCGAAGCTCGAACGCGTCACCTCCTTCTACACCGCCGTGGGTTTTGCCGGGGCGCGGCAGACCCTCTATTTCGCCGAGGTCGACGACAGCATGCAGCGTCATGAGGGCGGCGGCATCGAGACCGAAGCGATCGAAGTGGTTTATCTGCCCGCGGAAGCGGCGAAAGCGTTTATCTTTGACGAAAGTCGCGCCAAAACGCCGGGCATCATGTTCGCGCTGACGTGGTTCTTCGAAGATCGGGAGTAGGAGGCCGCAAGACGTGCGGCCGAAGGAGTGATGAAGTGCTGCCGACCCCTGGCGGGGTGGCCGTGGCTAGAATTTGTAGGTTGCGTTGATGTAGGCGTAACGGCCCGGTTCGTTCAGCAGCATCACTTCGGTACCGGTGCTCAGAAGCGTCAGGTCCGAGTAGGTGTTGCTGACTGCGTAGGCTTTGTCGAAGAGGTTGTCGATGCCGGCCGTCAGGTTGAATGACTCGGTGACGTCGTGGCTCAACTTCAGGTTGACGATGCCGTAGCCGCCGAGTTTCTGTTCGCCGGTGTCGCTGTCGAAGGTATCCCAGCTGTCGGCGGCAACGAACTCCACGCGGGCGTAGCTGTCGTTGAGGTAGGCGTAGCTCACACCGAGGTTCCCTTTGAGCGGCGTGATGTCTGCCAGGTCCTTGTCGGTATGACCGACGGGAAGGTCATCTTTTTTACCCCGCAGGTAGGTCAGGCCGAAGTCGACGGAGAGGGCTTCCATCGGGTAGACGGCGCCGCTGAGTTCCGCGCCGTAGATGGTCGCGTCGATGTTGTCGAACTGATGCTCTCCGGCACTGCGGGAGTGGTAGATGTAGTCCTTGAGCTTGCTGTAGAAGCCTTTGAACTTGGCAGATCCGAAGGTACCGAAACTCTGTTCAACGCCCAGGTCGATTTCGTGGTTGGTGGTCTCTTTAAGCCCGTCGGTTCCCACATAGGCGCCCGAGCTGCTGTGGAAGTAGAGCTCGCGGGCGTCGGGAACGCGGTTGGAACGGCCGATGCCGCCGAAGAGGGAGGTGTTTTCGGCGACGTTGTAGGTCGCGTAAACGTTGGCGCTGATGCTTTCGTAGTCGTTCTCGAGCAGGGTGCCGACGGAGGAGACGGTCGTATCGTCGTAGCGTGCGCCCGCTTTAAGCTCCAGGTCCCCGAAGCGGCGTGACGCCTCGGCGAAAACCGCGCGATTTTCGGTATCGGCGTCGCGGATGGACTCGCGCCCGGTGATGCCCGCCATGGCGCCGAAGCCGACGTAATGGCCGTCCCAGTTGCGATCGCTGGCGTCAAGTCCGACGGTGATGTCGGTCCGGGCCGCTTCGAAGCTGTTTTTGATCTTCACTCCCTGCATGTCCGTCGTCAGGTGATTGATCACCTCGTTGGCACTGTTGGGGCCCGAGCTGTTGCGGTAGTAGGTGGTCATGGGGTGATCCACCTGGGAACGGTAGGCCTGGACGCTCAGCGCTTTGGAAGCGGCACCGAGATCGCGGACGATGTACTCGAGGTTGTAGATTTTGGAGTTGTCGTAGATGGCGTCCATCCCCGTGTTGGGGTAGAGAATGTCGTCGGACTGGTTGTTGGTGTAGCTCAGCTTGAGCTGCTGGTTGTCGGTGACGTTGACGTTGACCTTGGCCATCATAGTTTTCTTTTCGAAAGCTTCCATGTCGGCGTAGGCGGGTTTGTATTCGGGACCGGCGACGGGAGATTGGATGGCGTTCTGCTCGGCAAGGGTACGGCCGTTGCCGTCTTCATACTGATCGCCCCACTCGGTGGAGCCGACGAGCATGAACTGGACCCGGTCGGTGCCGCCGCTGACGCTGGCACCGACTTTTTTGTAGCCGAAGCTGCCCATGTTCACGTTGACTTGCCCTTCGACCTCTTTGGTCGGCTCTTTGGTGGTGACTTTCACCTGGCCGCTCAGGGTGCCGAAATCTTCAACGTTGAAGGGCCCTTCGATAATCTCGACGCTTTCGATGTTGTGGGTGACGACGTGGGAGGTCGGGGGGTCCATACGGTTGGGACAGGCGCCGTAGATCTTCGTGTCGTCGATGGTGACGTTGATGTTGTCGCGTTTCTGGCCGCGCAGCAGGATGTCGTTGGCGATGCCGCTGCGGCGAATGAGGTTGATGCTGGGAACCTCCGTGCTGAGGGCTTCGGCAAGGTCGGCGGATTTAACCGCTTCGCCGCTGACGTCGTCGATGGTGGTGCTTTCGACGACGATGGGTTCCAGGGCGGCGTCGGCGGCGTGCAGCAGCGAGGCGCAAAGCAGTGACAGGGCAATGGTCTGTTTGGTCATATCGGTGATTCCTTTATCGATAGATGGGTGGGTGTCTCATTTATAGATAGACAGGGTAGCAGTGGAAGCGTTACATCTGCGTTAATTTCGGGAAAAAACAGCGGTAAAGAGGGACTTTCCCGTTCCATGGTAACAGCGGTTCGGGAGGGACGATTCATGGGGAAAATTCCGCTACAATACGCCCATGAATCCACGTACGAAAAAACTTTTACTGACCCTTTTTCTTGCCGCCGCGTCGGCCTTTTTCCTCTACAACGGCTTCGCGCTGCTCTTCTCCCAGTCCTAGATCGCCGTCGTGAGGCGGTAGCTCTCGATCATACAGCGGTTGAGCTCCTCGGGAGAGAGGTAGAGCTGGCCGAGAATCGAGTGAATCTTGTTGCTGTTGTCCTGTTCGACGGCGATGGAAAGCTCCAGCAGCTGCCCCAGTTCCCCGTTGCGTTTGACGAGGGCATCGGCGATGTTCCGGTCGAGGTGCATCTGTTTGATCAATGCTTCGAAGCCGTCCTGGAAGAGCACTTCGGACATGGAGAGCAATCCGGTCATGTAGGCGGCATTGGCGAAGCGCCCGGAGCGATTGACTTTTTTTGCCAGTGTCTCCATCAGGGCCGCACGCTGGCGCGCCTGCTGACTCAGCTGATCGGCGTAGGGCGCGTCGTCGCGCTCCTCTTCGCTGCTGGCGTAGGCGAGCAGCTCCAGCCAGTTACTCAGCCGCTCCCGACCGATGAGGATGAGCGCCTGCTCCACCGATGCGATGGCGTCGGGCGTCAACCCTTCGCGCAGCCGGATGAACTTGAGCAGGTTGACCGTCAGGTAGGGCGAGGCGTTGAACTCGGCGATGAGGTCATCGAGGGGCGCATTGGTCTTCAGCAGGTAGATCAGTTCGAGAATCTTGGAACTGTCGGGGTCGACCCGCTCTTTGCGCAGGACAAAGGGGCGGGCGAAAAAGTAGCCCTGGAAGAGTTTGAAGCCGGCATTTTTTGCGGTTTCGTACTGGGCCTCGTCCTCGATCTTCTCGGCGATACACTCGAGATTGTAGCCTTTGAGGTGTTGCATCACGTCCTCGGGGTCGCTCTGCTGCAGGTCGACCTTGACGAAATCGACCAGCTTCAGCAGCGCTTCGAACTTCGAGAGAAACGTCTGATCGTCGCTGTAATAGTTGAGGGCAAAACGGTACCCTTTGGTCTTTAGGGAGGCGATGCGGCGCAGCAGCGCCTCGTCGACATGGGAGCTTTCGAGCACCTCCAGGACGAAGTGGGTCGGGGAGACGGAGTCGATGATGTCGTCGCGGAGGGTTTTGTCGTCCACCTTGACAAAGGCGATGTTTCCCTTTGTCAAGGTATTGAGCCCGATGTAGTTGAGGGCGTTGACCAGGACCCGGGCCGTTGCATGGAGGTTGTCGGTGACCGTCGTGCTGTTCTGGTCGGTATCGCGGTAGAGCAGCTCGTAGGCGACGATGTGCCCCTTGAGGTCAAAGATCGGCTGGCGGCCAAGGTAGACGGAGAGTTCCATGGTGATAGTTCCTTCCCAGAGGTTCGGCGGAGGGCCTGTTAACCCATTATATCACAAAGAATCATAGGGCAAAATCGGGTCGACTTCCGCCGAACGAAGCTCCCTCGTCACCCCCGATTCAGTGCCACGTTTTCGGGAAACTGCATGGTGACGCAGTGCAGGGAACCGTGTTGGCGTACCAGTATCGAACACGCCACGGGAACGATCTGCCGGTCAGGGAAAACTTCGGCGAAGATGCGGAGCGCTTCGGCGTCCTGCGCCGTGCCGTAGACGGGGACCAGCACCCCGCCGTTGACGATAAGGAAATTCGCATAGGTTGCCGGCAGGCGCTCGCCGTCGTAATACAGGGCGTCGCACATCGGCAGGGAAACGAGGCGGTAGGGGCGGCCGCTGCGGTCGCGGAAGGCACGGAGCTCGGCTTCCATCGCCTGGAGCGCGTCGTAGTGTTCGTCTTCGGGATCGTCACAGCGGACGTACATCATGGTCTCTTCGGATACGAGTCGGGCGAGGGTGTCGATGTGGCTGTCGGTATCGTCTCCGGCGAGGTAGCCGTGTTCGAGCCAGAGTACGCGGTCGATGCCGAACTGTTCCGCCAGGGCGGCTTCGATCTCCCTGCGGCCCATGGCCGCGTTGCGGTTGGGGTTGAGCAGACACTCGGAGGTGGTCAGCAGGGTCCCCTTGCCGTCGGATTCGATGCCGCCCCCTTCGAGGATCATAGGGACGGTTTCGACGGGAGCGCCGTAGCACTTTTCCAGTTTCCGGGTCATGGCGTTGTCCAGGGAGGCGTCGAATTTTCCGCCCCAGCCGGTAAAGGTGAAATCGAGGATCTTCGGCGCATCGCCGTCGAGAACGGTGATGCCGCTGCAGTCCCGGGCCCAGGTGTCGTCGGTGGGGCAGGCGACGAAATGGAGGTTCGTGACGTCGTTAAAACGGGCGCGTACCTGTTCGACGTCGTCGCAAACGACGAGGCAGGGTTCGAAACGTGCGATGGCGGAAGCGATGGCGGTAAAGGCGGCACGGGCCTCTTCGAGGTAGGGTGCCCAGTCGCTCTGGGCGTGGGGAAAGATGATCTGGGTAAAACTTTGGGGTTCGAATTCCGCGGGAAGACGGCGCATGAAAATCTCCGGTTAATCACATATGCAATATAATGGCGCCATGGCTTATATCGAACTCGACCGCAGCGCACTTTTTCACAACTTCGACATTATCGCACAACAAACCCGTGGCGTCGATAAAATCGCCCTGGTCCTCAAGGACAATGCCTACGGGCACGGGTTGGAAGAGACGGCGGCGCTGGCGGCGGAATACGGTATTTCGAAAGCGGTGGTGCGCAACGCCGCAGAGGCGGCGCGTCTGCCGGAACCGTTCAGTTACGTGCTTGTTCTGGCGGAGATCCCGGAAACGGCGAGTGCGTGCGTCTGTTACGCCGTCAACGCCCTGGAAGCGATCCCCCGGTTTCCCCGGGGGTGCCGCGTCGAGCTGAAGGTCGATACCGGGATGCACCGCAACGGGATCGCGCCCGAAATGCTCGAAGCGGCGTATGCCGCGGCGGCGGAAGCGGGGCTGCGGGTCGAGGGGCTCTTCACCCATCACCGCAGCGCCGACGTTCCGGGCAGCGAGTGGTACTGGCAGAAGGAGCGTTTCGACGCCCTCAAACCCATCGCCCGGGAACTCTCCGCACGCTACGGATTTGACGCCCCGCGCTTTCACAGCTGCAACTCGGCGGCACTCTTTCGCAACGGCGACTTCGACGAGGATATTGCCCGGGTGGGGATCGCCGCTTACGGCTGTTTGCAGATGGAGACGCCTCTGGATCAGCCCGGTCTGCGTCCCGTCCTCTCTCTCTACGCGGAACGGATCGCCGCGCGGCGGCTCGAAGCCGGGGAACGGGTCGGATACAACGGCGTTTACGGGGCTTCGGAACCCGAAGGGGTGTCGACCTATGACGTCGGATATGCCGACGGCATGCTGCGCACCGCGTCAAACCGTTACGTCGCTCCCTGCGGGGCGGCGCTTCGAGGGCGGATCTCCATGGACAACTGCAGTTTCTCTTCGGACGCGGAGACCCTTCTGGTCTTCAACGACGCCAACGCCTACGCGGCGGCGGCGGGAACCATCGGCTACGAAGTACTGGTGGGGATGCGGCCCCATATGCGCCGCGTGGTGAAAGCCTGACTCAGCCGCTGATTTTGATGACGCCCCCGGCGAAGAGGACGCCGTCGATCCCCTCCGCGGCCATCTCCTCGATCTGATCCTCCTCTTCGATACGGCAGAGCACTTTGGCGTCGAAGAGGTAGGTCTCCGCCGTCTTCTGCACCCGCTTGGCCAGGGGTTCTTCGACGACGATATAGGCAGCCCCGAGATTTTCCGCATAGACCGCTTCGCGCAGGCTGGCGGCTTCCACGGCGAAGCGGACGCCGTTCTCCCGGCAGTGGGCCATAATGTCGAGGTTGGCCTCGTCGAAGGAAATCAGCAGCGTGCTGTTGGCGGGCGTATGGGAAATGGCGTCGATGTCGTCGACGTGGTAGAAGTGCGGTGCGTCGATGAAGCGGTGGCCAAATAGCAGCATGGCGGTCTCCTTAGCCGTTGAGGCACTCGGGCGAGCAGTAGTACTTGCCGTTGCTGACGATGGCGTCATCGAGGCTGACGTAGGCGCCGCACTTGGCGCAGGGAACGGTCTCTTCACCTTTCCCCGAGCCGTCGGAGTTGCCGGTTCCCCCGCTGTTCGGGACGGACTTCTTTTTGAAAAAGAGGAAGTAGACGGCGGCGAGCAGGGCGGCGAGCAGCAGCAGTTTCATAATCATGTCACACCTTTATGAGGAGATAGTGGCGTTTGCCGGTTTGGATGATGCGGTGATCGAGGGCCGCATCGACCTCTTCGAAGACCTTCTCGCCCTTGTAGAAGAGCAGAAGCGCTCCCGGCCGGGTGTAGGGGGCGCTGAGTTTGAGCAGCAGCCGGGTGTCGGTGACGGCCCGGGAGGTGACGAGGTCGAAATGGCACGGCGGCAGCTCCTCCACCCGGCAGCTCTTTACCGTGACGTTATCCAGCCCCAGGTCCGCCTTGATAAACTGCAGGAAGCTCGAACGCTTCTTAAGAGGTTCGACCAGGGTGAATTCCGTCCCCGGCAGCGCCATGGCGAGGATCATCCCCGGAAATCCCGCCCCGGTGCCGATATCCATCGCCGTGGCGACTTTCGGCAGGAAGCTGACGGGGTAGACGGCGTCGTAGATGAAGGCGTCGAGCTCCGCTTCGTTCTTGGCGCCGGTCAGGTTGTGGACCCGGTTCCACTGCATCAGGTGCTGTTTATAGCGCGCGACGTGATCGAAGAAGCGGTCGTCGAGCGTGATTCCGTCCGATGCGAGGGTGGCTTTTAGGTCCATGACATACCTGTTTTTCTGACATTATACCCTACGCACGCCCCATCATGCGGATGAGGGAGTCGACGATGCGCATGTCGAGCTGCGGGCGCATCTCCCGTTTCATCTTCTCCAGTGCGCCGTAGAAATTGCAGGCGCGTTTGTAGGGACGGTTGCTGGTCAGGGCGTCGAAGATGTCGGCGATGGTGACGACCTGGGTGGCGAAGGAGATCGCTTCGGCGCGCAGCCCCCTCCCGTAACCGCTTCCGTCGATCTTCTCGTGATGGTTAAGGACGATGTCGAGAATGCGGGGGTTGCGCTCCCCGTTTTCCAGCAGCACTTCGTATCCCATCTGCGGATGCTCCCTGATCTGCTCGAACTCTTCGAGGCTCAGGCTCCCCGGTTTGTTGAGAATGCAGAGTGCGACATGGCATTTGCCGACGTCGTGCAACATGGCGCCCGAGGCGATTTCGTAAACCGTTTCGGAGTCCAGGCCGTATTCGTGGGCGATGCCCACGGCGTAGAGGGCGACGTTGACGCTGTGCGAATAGGTGCGGTAGTCGTGGGAACTGAGCTGAAGCATCGAAACGGCGGTGATCTCGGAGTTGAAAATGCGGTTGACCGTTTCCGCCATCAGCTCCTTCGCCGCGGCGATGCGGGTACCGGAAATGCCGCTTTCGAAGAGCTCCTCCATCACGTGGACGCAGGCCGAGTAGAGGATGCGGGATTTCCCTGCCTTGTCCATGCCCGGCGCATCGAGCAGCGCCCCGAGATGGGAATCGAGGTAGTCGTCGAAGCGGGAGGTCTCCGCATCACTGACGTAGAAGTAGCGGACGTTGTTGTCCAGCAGCCGCTGTTTGGTGGCACTCTGGAGCGTGCCGCCGTTTTGAACGTATTTTGCGAGCTGGCCCGCGTTGTCGATGTAGAGGGTGAAGTCGAGGGTCGCGTCCAGCCGGATCATTTCGATGTCGAAAGGTCTGTAGCCTTCGTGAACCCGGGGAAAACCGTCGTAAAGCGTGCGTGTGAACATGGTGAATACCGTTCTTAGAGGTGTGGGTCACATTATAGCAGAAGCCGGCCGAAGCCGGAGGGGGAACGCCGCATCAGCGCACCGGTGTGAATACCGGTGCGGAGCGCTCCTCGTTTGGCGGGGTTGCCGCGGGACGGACGCTTTTCGTCTCCGCGGGTGTCTGCGTGCCTTGCAGCGATCTGGCGGGGGAGCCTGCCGGAAGGGCGGAGCAGCTGCCCGTCAGCTGCACGGTCAGGTTCATAGAATTTTCCTCGCCGCTGCCGTCCCTGCTGATGGTCAGTACAAGGGCGTTGCTGCCGGGGCGCAGATCGACCGTCTGAACCATTTTCTGCGAAGCACCGGCCGCCAGGGAGCGCATCCGGACACTGCCGGCGCCGCTTTTGTGGGTGCGGTTTTCCCAGCGGTAATGGAAGATGCCGCTGCCGCTGTCGCCCGTATTGCGCAGGGTGTATTCGACGGGGAAGCGGCAGGAGCCGTTGGCCGCGGAAAGCGCGTCTTCGGCTTTCAGGGTAATGCTGCGTCCCCAGTAGGCGGTTTTGCCGCCGATGTTCAGACGGCTGTCGCCGCTTACCTTGAAGGCGACGGGCTGTACGGTGGGTGCGAGCCGGCTGAAGGTTTTCGACGAGGGGGCCTGCGGCTGCTGCCCCGCGGGAAGCGTTCCGCTCATAAGCTGCTGGCCTCCCGCTTGGGCGGGGGCGGTGACGTCCTGAAGGTTCTGCTTAAAGACCGGGGAGGCGGTCGGCGTGGTCACACGCTGCATCACGTCCTGGTTGAAGCCCGGCTTGGTGATGGGGTCGATCTTTCCGTCGATGACGTTGGCATCGACTTTCAGGTGCTCTTTTTTCAGGGAGTTTTTGATTTTCGAGGCCATATCGTGGAAGATGACGGGATGCTCCTGCCCGTCGATCGCCTCGGGGAAGGCCATGTAGGATTCGACGCTAAAGCCTCCGAAGCCGTAATCTCCGTCATCCTCCTTGAGAATATCGAGATCCTGCGGGGTGGCGGTGCCTACTACCAGGGGATCGCGCTGGGGATCGATAACGCCGACGGTGACGGCCTGGTTGTAGTATTTGGCGTTGATCTCATCAACGGCATCTTTGACCTTTTGCGTCAGCGCCAGGTAATCGGCGTCGATCTGCATCTTCTTCTGCAGGGGCTGCTGCGGAAGGTTCGCATATTTTTCATAGAAGCGGTCGAAGTAGTAGGCGTGGGAGGGACGGTAGCAGGTGAACTCCAGCGGTTGGGTCAATATCATGTCCACGTTGTAGGCGTTGGCGTTGCCCGTGTTTTGCGTGACGCTGTGCGCTTTGAATGTCGTCATATGCAGGCCCTGGCTGCCGGGGGTCTGCCCCCCGTAGTAGCGGCTCCCTTTTTTCTTGAACTCCGCGATGATCTCCTGTTTGACTTCATTGGCCGCTTTGAGGGTCAGATGGCAGCTATCCTGGATTCCGAACGGCGTCAGCAGCTGCAGACAGGTTTGATAGTGCGCCACGCTGCCGCAGCCGAGGTCCGCTCCCGCGTCGTAACAGGCCCCCTTTTGTACGAGGTACTGGCGGGCGCTCTGTGCGAAAAGTGTTTTGTTGAGGTTGAAAAAGTCGATGCAGAGCTGGGTGTTTGTATGGATTCCCATCGTTTCGCCGCTCCCGATAACGGGGAAGGTCCCGAGCCAGCGGTCGATGTGAATGTAGCCGAAATCGTGCTGGAACCGGTCGGTACACTGTTTGACGATTTCACGGGAGGCGTTCCAGGCCGCAGGACTTTTTTCGTAATCCTGGAGCATCGCATGGGACAAGGCGTTGAGGGTGTCGGGGGTGCTGTAACCCAGCATGACCCCCCGCCGTTCGGAGTCGACCCGGGTTCGGATGTCGTTGCCCCACTGGGTGTCGACGTTGTTGGTGTAGATTTTGGCCGCGTCGGTGACGCTCTGGGCAGTGAAAAATCCGCCCAGAAGCGCGGAATCGGCACCGTTAGGCAGAATCGGATCGGGCTCGTGCAGAGCGTTTTTCCTGATTTTTTCCAGCAGAGCGGGGAAGTCGTTGCCGTCGGTAGACTCCCGCGCAGCCACCCCGGCGGCAATCTGTGGATGGTACATGATTTCGTAAACAATGACAAAAGCGGGGGTGTCGGGCTTGTCGCATCCCCCCCATATGCTGGCGACGGCACAGTAGGCCCCCGATATGGTCTCGAGGACGGCGCCGCCGATGTCCTTGGCCCATTCGTAGACGGCCGAGGCGGCATCGAGCATCCCTTCAGCGAGTTCGATCAGCTCTTCAAGCAGCGCACAGACGTCGATCCCCCCGGTGACCACTTGCGAAACGATACAGATCGCCGTTGTGCCCAGGTGGGAGATGATGCCTCCGAAATCTCCTTTCGTGAAAGCCGCGTAGAGGTCCAGAAAGTCCCAGAACCAGCTGGGAACCCCTCCCCCCGTCAACGTCTGACCGATGGGATCGTTTTCATGCGTCTGTACGCACATCAGCACGTCGTTGCCGCCGCTGATACATTCGAACAGACCTTTGGAAAGGCGAAGGGTGTCGCCGTTGAGGCCCTGGGAGGCGTAAGGGTTGGCAGGCCCCATCTGGTCCAGAACCCAGGCGATGTCGTCCAGGGTGTCCGCCTGCAGCTGCGTCGCCGGTACGAAGGCGAGAAAGAGAAGGGTCAGAAGCTGAATCAGTCGGCGTTTCGCCGTAGATGCCGGGTTCATTTCCGTCCCCTTTCAAAGTCGTGGGCGGCGCTGTCTCGCAGGGAAACGAACTGCTCCATGTAGCTTTTCAGCTCGCCGACCGTAATGCGTTTGCCGCCCGGGGACTCCAGAACCGTATCGTCGGGTTTCTGCAAAACATTGCGCCAGTAGTTTTGATCTTTGGAAGCGGTGACTTTCAGTGCGGGGCCCTGGGGTACGGGACGCAGGGTCTTGCGGGAGGCGGAGTTTCGGATGCGCTGTTCGGCCAGACCGTAGGCCATCTTCAGAACCTTGGCCGTCACGAGCTTGCCCGAGGGGAGACGGACGGTGTCGCCGTCGGGCAGCTGCAGCGCCCGGGAGAGATCGCTTCGGGTGGCAACGGTGGCTTTGACGTTGCCCGCATTGGGCTGAAGGCGCAGGGACGCCGCGCCGTTGGATGCCTTGGCGGCTTTGAGTTTTTGCTGAAAGCCTTCAAGGCGGCGCAGGTCCCGGACGCTCATGCTGCGGCCCGATTTGAAGACGACCCGGTCGTCCGGCGTCGCGCTGACAAGGTCGGCCATTTTGAGCCCGGGAGTGTAGGGGATCTCTTTCACCACGCTGCTCGAGAGGGCAGATTCACTGCTCTGGGCGGCGGAAAGTACCAACGGCGCCGCTGCGAAAAGCAGTGCGCCAAAGAGAAGAGGGGAGAGATGAAGGCGCAAAAACATCCGTGGCATACGGATGGAGATAGACGGGGTAGAACCTGACATGATGTGCTCCTTTTTGTGTTAAGTCGAAGATGTATTTTTCAGTGTCTCAGCATGGTGAAACCGCGGGCGGGGCTTTTCGCGACGGCGTTCCCCTCCGCGTCATAACCGGTGACCTGCCAGGAATACTCCCGGCCCGGTTCGAAAAAGCTGCCGCCGGCATAGGCGGGCAGGACGTAATCCCCCTCGAGGGTGTAGGCGGAGAAGAGCGCTTCCGTGCTGCCCGCGGCAAAAAAGTCGATCCGGTAGGTGACCGCTTTGGCCGTCGGTTCCCAGCGGTAGACCGCCGTCTCCCGGAAGACCGCTTCCTGCTCCCCCGGGGTCTTTAGGGTGACGGGGATCAGGGGACTTTCGGGGGTATGGCTGACCAGGTAGAGGGCGTAGGGGGTCTCGAAGGCGGGAGTCGGGGAGGTGACTACGAACTCGACCCGGTGGGTGCCGGGGTTGAAGGTCGGCAGGAACTGCTGCTCCGAGAACTTCAGCACGATGCTCTCGCGCCCGGCGAGGGAGACGCTGATGGGCGCGTAGGCGTGTCCGTCGACCTGCCAGTAGCCCCGCAGCAGGCCTGAACCGTTGAAGCTGACCCGGGCGAAGGCGTTGAGGCGGTCGTGCATGGCGACCGAGGCATGGGGGGTGTTGCCGTCAAAATAGAGGTCGATGCGGTTGAGGGCGAAATCGCCGGCGGCCTGGGTGGTGATGGTGACGGGTATGTCCACGGTCTCGTTAAAACTGACCGCACCGCAGGTGACGTTAAAAACGCGCCGGAAAATGAGCTGCGAGGCGCGGTCGGCCCGGGCGAGATTGAGGATCGCCGGGGTGATGCGGAAGCGATCGCTAACGGCAGCACTTCCGGATGCAAGCGGCACCGTAAGGAGGGAGGGGATCGTCATCAGGTCGACGTGGTCCCTTCCGAGGACCTCGATCTCTACCGAGACGGCCTGGATGCAGGTCGCCGGTTCCGTGAAACGGTACTGCACCGGTACGGATGAGGGCCGGTTGTAGGGTGTTTTGACAGCACTTGGGGAGGCTGTGACGGCGGCATTGAGCGTGGCAGAGGAGAGGAACACAAGGGTGCCCGTGATCAAGATAAGAAGATGTTTCATGCAGTCGGCTCCTTTAGAATGAGTAGGTCAGAGGCAGGTTGACGAAAAAACGGAGGGCGTAGACCCGCTCCGCACCCTCCGCACTCTGCCCGTCGGTCTGCCGGAAGTCGGCTTTGATGCCGGCGGAGGGGGGACGCATCCAGTATGTCGGCGAGGCGAAGCGGTACTCCAGGCGTGCCGAAGCGTTGTAGGCGGCTTCGTCGGGGGTGGCGGTGCCGTAGACCTTGTGCTGGGCGGTGCCGTAGAGGCTGTAGCAGAGCCGGTCGGTTCCGAGGGTGCCGGCGATGCTGAGGTTCAGGGAGTAGGTCTCCGATGCGACATCGGCCGCGGGCTGCTTTTCGCGAAGGTATCCCAGGGTCGGTGCGATGCTGCTGACAAAGCGGCTTCCCGGGCTGTAGGAGGGGGAGAAGGAGAGGTCGAAACTCTCTTCGTCGCCGCCTTGCGCGGTGCGATCGTTGAGGGTGCCGTAGCGCAGGGAGAGGGCGTAGCTCCAGGCCTGCCGGCTCCACTGGAGGCTGCCGCCGAAATCCTCCTGCAGGGTTTCGAAGCGGGCGGTGCCGTCGGGAATGTCTTCGCTCTGTTGCTGCGTCCGGGCGTAGTTGAGGCCGAAGAGCCACTGCGGCAGTCCGAAATAGGTGTAGCCGAGGCTGCCCGTCTCGGTACGGACCGTCGCCACCAGCGGGTCGTCGTCGGTGTTGTCGCTGAAGCGGGAGAGGGAGAGGTTCAGGGAGTGGGCGTCGCCATAGAGCCCCGCATCGGCGCCGAAACCGCTTTTGTCGTTGACCAGGGAGGGGTTGCCGATGGGGGTATATCGGGCCCCGACAAAGGCCTGGTAGATCCGGTACTGCAGCAGGCCGTAGGCGCCGCTGACCCCGATGTGATAGGCGTCGTCGCGTTCCGGGCCGAGGGCATCGCCCGTGTCGGCGTCGAATTCCGCCCGGTCCCACTCCGCTTCGACGGAGAGGGCGCCGTCGATGAGATCGGCCCTGGCGAGGATGCCGGCGACATTGCCCTCCTGCAGAAGCGATTCGGAGGCGCTTCCGAAACCGTTGCCGTGCATGCCCCCCTCGGCGTAAACGAGCTTGACCTGGGCGCGGCCGCCGAGAAAGGCGTAGGCCAGCGAGCCGCCGTAGACGTTTTCGCTCGCGTCGGTGCCCGCGCCGAGTCCTTCGTCGAAATCGTAGGTCGTGTCCCCGAGGACGCTGAAGGTGTTCAGCGTCCACCCCCCGTACTGGAGGTCAAGCTTCATGCCGCGTCGGCTGAAGGCGCTCAGCGTCGTTTCGGAAGCGTCGACGGTGACGTCCCCGATCTCCAGGAGGGCCCCGAGCTGCTCGCCGGAGTAGAAGGAGCGGAAGAGAAAGTCGTTGAGTACGATCTTTTCGCTGCCCCCTCCCTCGCCGAGTACCGGGTCGGCATAGCTCAGGTGGGAGGTGAAGGAGTGTTCCCAGCTCTGCGTTTCGAACCGGGAGGTGACGCCGAGGGCGGCGTTGAACTCGGAGCGCGTCGCGTGAGTATCGCTTCGGACCGCGGCGAAGGCGTATTCGCCGGAGAGGTCGATGTCGGTTTGCTGGGTCTTGTAAGTGTCGCTGTGGCGCGATTCAAAACCGAAGGAGCGCTCCGCCGGGGCGGCATCCCCGGTGACGACGATCTGCAGGACGTGCCTTCCCGAGGAGAGAACGACGGGCGGGCGGTAGCTGAAGCCCCCCTCCTGCCACTCCAGCAACGCCGTGACGTCCGTGCCGTCAAGAATGACCAGGATTTCGTCATGGGCAATCGCTGTTTCCACGCTGCAGTCGAGGATGGGACGTTTGTCGATGATGACGCTTCCCGAGAGGGGAGAGCGGGTGGAGAGAAGAAATTCGGGTGCGTCTGCGAAGAGCGATGCGCCTGTGCCGATCAGGCAGCAAAGCAGCGGAAGCGCGGCGGGAATCAAGTGAGGCTGTTTCATGCACTCCCCCCTAGTGATTTACCTTCGTTTACCTATCTATCAATAGCGTAGCATAAAATCAGATATTTCGTGCTGATCGGGGAAAAAATGTGATGTTTCGGCGGCGGCGGTGGGTAGTTTCGTGAAGAGGGGCTAAAGGAGGTGCCCCATCTGCTCTTTTTTGGTTTTGAGGTACCCCTCGTTGTGGGGGTTGGGTTCGATGATGACGGGAATGCGTTCGACGATCTCGACGCCGGTCCGTTCGACGATCTCCACCTTTTTGGGGTTGTTGGTCAGCAGGCGCACCTTCGTCAGGCCGAAGTCGCTGAAGACTTCCGCGACGACGTCGTAGGTCCGCTGGTCCACTTTGAAACCGAGTTCGAGGTTCGCTTCGACGGTGTTTTTCCCCTGGTCCTGCAGAGCGTAGGCGTTGACCTTGTTGAGCAGGCCGATGTTGCGCCCCTCCTGGCGGTGGTAGATGACCAGCCCCCCCTCCACGGCGATCAGTTTGAGGGCCTTATGAAGCTGGTTGTTGCAGTCGCATTTGATGCTGCCGAGGGTGTCGCCGGTAAGGCATTCGGAGTGGATGCGCACCAGCGGCGCTTCCTGCGTTTCGAACGCCTCGGTGAAGATGGCCAGGTGCTCCTGGTTCCCCTCTTTGTAGACTTTGATCTTGAACCGGCCGTATTTGCTCGGCAGGTTGGCGATATTGGATTTCTCGAATTTCATACGGGCATCTCGTTTTCTGACCTACTTCGGATTGCTGGCATTATAGTCCAGGGCACCTCTGAAAACCCTGACACGGGTTCAAGGGGTGCAAAATCGGTGTAAATCTAGCACAAAGGAGCCTAGATTCGGCTGTGAAAGAGGGGGTGAAACCGCTTTTTAATCTCATGGGAGTTATAATCGGTGCTTTACCTGCCATAGAAAGGTCCATTATGTTCCAACGCTTCCGCCGTACGCGCCTCAACCCCCGTCTGCGCAACCTGGTCCGGGAGACCGCCGTCTCCGTCGACGACTTCATCTACCCGCTCTTCGTCCGTCCGGGGGAGGGGATCAAAAACGAAGTGGCCTCCATGCCCGGCGTCTACCAGATGAGCATCGACGCGGCGGTTCGCGAGTGCGAGACGCTTAAAAGCCTCGGCATCTTTTCGATCATTCTCTTCGGCATTCCGGAGACGAAAGACTCCGTCGGTTCGGATGCTCTGTGCGACCACGGCATCATCGCCACGGCGGTCCGGGAGATCAAGCGCGCCCATCCGGAGATGTTCGTCGTCACGGACCTCTGCTTCTGCGAATATACCGACCACGGCCACTGCGGCATTCTCGATCACGTTCATGAGACCGTGGACAACGACGCGACCCTGAAGATCTCCGCCCAGCAGGCCCTGGTCCATGCCAAGGCGGGTGCGGACCTGATCGCCCCCTCGGGGATGATGGACGGCATCATCGAAACGCTGCGCGGCGCCCTTGACGCGGGAGGGTACGAGAACCTGCCGATCATGAGCTACTCGACGAAGTTCGCCAGCGGCTACTACGGCCCCTTCCGGGACGTGGCGGAGTCGGTTCCGAGTTTCGGCGACCGCAGCAGCTACCAGATGGACCCGGCCAACCGGCGCGAGGCGATCGCCGAGAGCATCGCCGACGAAGCCCAGGGTGCGGACATTCTGATGGTCAAACCGGCGCTGGCTTACCTCGATGTCATCCGCGACATCCGCGAGGCGACCCGTCTTCCCCTGGCGGTCTACAACGTCAGCGGCGAGTACGCCATGCTCAAACTGGCGGGAACGCACGGGCTGATCGATTACGACCGGGTAGTCATGGAGACCATGGTCGGGTTCAAACGGGCCGGTGCAGATATCATTATCAGTTATCATGCAAAAGAGATGGCGAAACTACTGGGTTAAGCTTAAAGAGGTGCGCGACACACTATAATAGTGAGCATTTCGCGCAAACTGAATTTTTGATATTAATTGTTAGAGGAAAAAGTTGAGACACTTTTTGACACTCAAAGACTATACTAAAGCGGAGATTCTCGAGATCGTCGAGCTCGGCCTTGCCATCAAGCAGGAGCTTAAGGCGGGCACTCCGAAGCCTTACATGGCAGGCAAGACCCTTGCTATGATCTTCGAAAAAAGCTCGACCCGGACCCGGGTCAGTTTCGAGAGCGGCATCTTCCAGTTGGGAGGGCACGGGCTCTTCCTCTCCAACCGCGACATCCACCTCGGACGGGGAGAACCGGTTAAGGATACGGCGCGGGTCATCTCCTCCATGTGTGACATGGTGATGATCCGGACCTACGCCCAGAGCATGCTCGAGGAGTTCGCTTCCTATTCGAAGGTTCCCGTCATCAACGGCCTGACCGACTCGTACCACCCGGTACAGCTGCTGGCGGATTACATGACGATGATCGAGCACGGCCACGACACGGCGCCCGTCGTCGCCTACGTCGGCGACGGCAACAACATGACCCACTCCTGGCTGATGCTGGCGGCGAAGCTCGGCTTCGAACTGCGCATCGCGACGCCGAAAGGGTACGAGGTCGACGCCGGCATCCTGGAAGACGCCATCGTCATGGCCCGCGAAAGCGGTGCGGTGATCAGCGTCGGAAACGACCCGAAAGAAGCGGTTCGGGGGGCGACGGTCGTCACTACCGACACCTGGGCCTCCATGGGTCAGGAGGATGAGAAAGAGGAGCGGGTTCGCCGCTTCGAAGGGTACATCGTCGACGACGCGATGATGGCTCTGGCCCGCGAGGATGCGATTTTCCTTCACTGCCTTCCCGCCTATCGCGGGCAGGAGGTGAGCGAGTCGGTTCTTGAAGGGCCGCAGAGCGTCGTGTTCGATGAAGCGGAAAACCGCCTTCACGCCCAAAAGGGCCTGATGGTGTGGCTGGACCGTCACCGCGGGTGACGCGGAAAATCTCGAGAGAAGGTTCAATTTCTAAAGGAGAGTGCAGATGTATCGAAGGGTATTAGGGGGATTGGTACTGTTTTCAGCGCTGCTCAACGCCACCGTGGCGCCGCAGCTCAATGAAAAGTACCACGATTCGAAAAAGTGTGCCCCGTGTCATTCCAAGATCGTGACGGAGTGGTCCGAGTCCTATCATGCCAAGTCCCATTACGACAATAACGAGTACCTGCGGGCCTCGATGGATTATGCCGCCCGCAAGACCCGCGGCAAGTCCATCAACTCCATCAAGGTGGAGTGCGCCACCTGTCACAATCCGAGAATCGGTGTGGAAGATGCGGGTATGGAGTACGAGATCCAGGCGGCGATGAAACTTGATGATCTCTCCGACGTCAACAAGGCCCTCGAGAGCGATGCGCTCTCTGAGGGGATCAACTGTCTGGTCTGCCACAACGTGAACAAAATCAACGACCACATGGATGAGACGAAGCGGGGTATGGACCGCATCTCATGGAACAAGGTCGGCACGATGAGCGGTCCCTTCGACGACGCCCACTCTCCCTACCATAACAGCCAGTACCGCGACTTTTTCGGGGAGGATCCCAAGAAACTCTGTTTTGTCTGTCATGCCAACGACCGCTCCCTGGAGGGCGTCGTTTTCGCGAACATGAAGCAGGAATACGGCAACGAGGAGAAGCAGTGCGCCGAGTGCCATATGGGACCCAAACGCAAAGGGTTCGCGAGCACCTTCCCCTACAAAGACGGCAAGCCCAAAGAGCGGATGGTGCGTGAACACGTCTTCGCCGGGGCGCACCAGGACTGGCTCTGGAAAGGTGCTTTGAAGCTGGATGTGCATCAGAAAGGGAACAACCTCGTCGTGACGCTGATCAACGAGAACCCGCACAACATCCCCTCCGGTTTCGGTTCCCGGGAGCTGATCATCGACGTTGAGTACATGAACGGTGCGAAGGTGATCAAGAAACAGAGCATGTCCCTGACCCGCCACTACACCAGCAAACGCGGCAAGCCGACCATTCCCCATCTCGCCGTCGAGATGAGTGAAGACCTCTCTGTGCCCGCCAAAGGCAAGCGTACCGTTCAGTTCCCTATGGCCGAAGGGGCCGGAACGGCTTCGGTCGCGCTCTCCTACCGCCTGGTCAACGAAGAGGTCCACGACCTGCTGAAACTCAAAGAACCGATCTGGTCGAAGAAATTCGCCATCGACAACGCGACACTGCGCGTCAAGTAACCCCTTTCCGGGGTGAGCGGCTTTCGCCTTTCTAGTAGGCGATGCCGGTCGCGCTCCGGACCTTCTCCATCACTTCCAGGGCCGTTGCTCTGGCTTTGTCCGCCCCCGTTTTGAGAATCTCCCGTACTTCATCCTGATGCGCTTCGTAGTATTCGCGTTTTTCGCGATAGGGACGGTAGTACTCCCAGATCACCTCGGCGAGGTAGAGCTTGAAGTGCCCGTGCCCCTCGCCGCCGCGTTTGTAGCGCTCCTGCAGGGCGATCTGCTTCTCTTCGTCGAGGAAAAGCTTGGCGATGTTGTAGACGTTGCAGCTCTCGAACTCCTTGGGCTCCTCCATCGCGATGGGTTCGGTGACGATCTTCTTGATGGTCTTCTGCTGCGCCTTCTCCGCCCCGAAGATGTTGATGGTGTTGCCGTAGCTTTTGCTCATCTTCTGGCCGTCGGTCCCGGGTACGGTCGCGACGTTCTCCTCGACGCGGTACTCCGGAAGGGTCAGAACGTCGCCGTATTCGTTGTTGAACTTGATGGCGATGTCCCGGGCGATCTCGACGTGCTGGATCTGGTCTTTGCCCACGGGGACGATCTCCGCGCCGTAAAGCAGGATGTCCGCGGCCATCAGGACCGGGTAGGAGAAGAGGCTGTGGTTCGCCGCGATTCCCTTGGCGGTCTTGTCTTTGTAGCTGTGGGCCCGTTCAAGCAGTCCCATGGGGGTGTAGGAGGAGAGAATCCAGTAGAGTTCAAGAACCTCTTTGACGTCGGACTGCACCCAGAAGGTGGAGCGCACCGGGTCCATGCCCAGCGCGAGGAAATCCGTCGCCGCCTGAAGGGTCAGCTCGGCGAGGCGTGTGCCGTCGCTGACGGTCGTCATGGCGTGGTAGTTGGCGATAAATGCGAAGACTTCATGCGTGTCCTGGGCGGCGACCATCGGCCGGATGGAGCCGAAATAGTTGCCGATGTGCAGGTCGCCCGAGGGCTGGATGCCGGTAAAAAGTCGCATGGGGTTCCTTGAAAACGGTTGAAAATTTCCGCCATTATAGCGCATTTGCCGCAGTTGCCCGAAATCGGGACGTTTAGCCCCGGCTACTCAAAGTGGTTTCAGGCTGGATATGCTATATTCCCGCCCAAAGAATACATCCATCAGGAAGGATTTTCCATGAACGTACAGATTCGTACCAAAGATATTACGCTCGGCGACCACGTCCGCGGGCATATCGAAGCCGCCATCGAGCAGTTTCAGAAATACAGCCTCGACATCACGACGGTGAACGTCAACCTGGCCAAAGAGAAACAGGGCGTCGGCGTCGAGTTCGACATTCACATCGCCCACACTTCCCCGGTCGTCATCAACCAGACCGACGACGACCTGGATGCGGCGATCGACCTCGCGATCGACCGTGCTTCCAAAGCGCTTCGCCGCCTGCACGACAAAGTGAAGTCCCACGGCAGCGAATCCCTCAAAGACATGGACGTCGTCGAAGGCTGAGCCGTGACGAAGGTCAAAGTCGTCTGCCCCCACTGCGGGGCGGTCAACGCCATCCCCCTCAAAGAGCACTACGCCAAAGCTGATTGCGGCCGCTGCAAACACTCCCTGCTTGAGACCCGTCCCGTTTCCCTCGATACCGCCGCTTTCGACGCCCAGATCGCCAACAGCGAGATTCCCGTCATCGTCGACTTTTGGGCGCCCTGGTGCGGCCCGTGCAAAATGATGGCCCCCGCTTTCGAAGCGGCTGCCGGGGCGTTCCCCCTCAAAGCGCGGTTCGCCAAGGTCAACACCGAGGAGCAGCAGGCCCTGGCCGCACGGTTCGGCATCCGCTCCATACCGACGCTGATCGCGTTTCACAACAACCGTGAGGTCGACCGGGTGTCGGGGGCGCTCTCCGCCGAGCAGCTCACCTCCTGGGTCTCACGGCTCATCTAAAGGACACGCAATGTATCAATGGGTTCTCTGGTTCCACATCATCTCGATGGTCTCCTGGTTCGCGGTGCTCTTCTACATGCCGCGGCTCTTCGTCTACCATGCGGAACATCGGGATAACGAAGGCTTCCTCGAGGTCGTCAAGATCATGGAGCTGAAGATCTACAAATATATCGGCGTTCCCGCCTTCTGGGCGACGCTGCTTTCGGGCCTGACGCTCATCTACCTCTACCCGGTGAACATCTTCTCGACCGGCGGATGGTTCCACGCCAAGCTGCTTTTCGTCGTGCTTCTGACCGCCTACTTCTTCTCCCTGGGGTGGCTGCGCACAAAGATGCTTGACGACAGCTGCGAGAAGGAAGGCAAGTTTTTCCGCGCCTACAACGAAGTGCCGACGATTCTGCTGATGCTCATCGTCGCCATGGTCATCGTCAAACCCTTCTAGACCCCGGCGCCTTTGGCGCCGACCTCGCTTTTTCAATCAAACAGATATAATATTAACAGTTGTTCACTTTGCTTCGGAGGCGTCCAGCGGCTGAAGGACCAGGCGGACCTTCTCGCAGGAGCGGCCGGTCGGGCAGAGGGTCAGGAGCATTGTTTCACGCTGCTTCGAGAGGGCGGTTTCGGGAAGGTCGATCCGGATGATCGCGCCGCGGGTCTCGCCGGGTTCGAGGCGCATGGGGGTGAAGTAGGCCGCTGCATCGGAACTCCCCTCTTCGCGGTAGCGGCGGTAGCGGTTCCAGACCGCTTTCGGTGCGGAGTCGAGGTGCGCTTCTCGCAGCGTGTCCTCATGGTTCGGGGCGGCGCAGCCGAAGGCCTGCATCTGCGGTACGAGCCGCTCGTAGCCGTCGGGACGGACGTAGCGTTCGCCGCTCTTGAAGCGGGCGTCGTAAGCGGCTTTCTCCAGGACGTTCAGGGGACCGCTTTTGAGACGTGCGGCGGGGAGCCGTTCGAGCAGCAGCGGGGCCGCCGTCGTATTCTCGATGGCGAAGGCGATGTCAACATAGGCCGAGACGGGATTGTTTAGGACCATTAGCGCCGTCTTCGGAGCCGTATCGGTCGTGAGCAGACGGGTGCCCTCCAGCCGCACAATCTCCTGTTTACTTGCCTGGACGGGGTAGAGGAGGCGGTAGGCGGGGGTGTCGGCGCAGCTGCAGAGGAGGGTGAGGCCCAGCAGTGCCGGAAGCGCTGCCGAGAGGCGCACTACTTCTCTCCCCTCTTTTTGGCTTTGAAGAGCAGGGGGGTCCCTTCGAAATCGAAGGTTTCGCGCAGCTGGTTGGCCAGGTAGCGGCGGTAGGTGAAGTGCAGCCCTTTTGGCTTGTTCATGATCAGCGCGATCCGGGGCGGCCGGGTTTCGTACTGGGTCGCGTAGTAGATGCGGATGCGCTGGCCGTTCATGGAGGGAACCGGGTGTTTGCGCATAGCGAACTCCATCGCTTCGTTCAGACGGGAGGTCGGGATGCGCTGGGAGTAGTTCGCGTTGATCTTGAGCAGCATGTCGTACATCTTGTGGATCCGCTGTTTGGTCAGGGCGGAGACGGTGATGATGGGGGCGTAGTGGAGGAACTTGAAGCGGTCCCGGACCGCCTGGATAATCTTGTCGTACTCCTCCTTGGGGGCCAGGTCCCACTTGTTCAGAACGATGAGACAGGCGAGGCGGTTCTTGTCGATGAAGCCGGCGATCTTCTCGTCGAGGTCGATGAAGGGGTTGCTCGCATCTAGCACCAGCAGGGCGATGTCGGCGCCGTCAAGCATCTTCTCGGTCCGGTCCAGCGCAAAGCGTTCGATGCCGAGGATCTTGCCCCGTTTGCGGATGCCTGCGGTGTCGATGAAGGTGATGGTTTTGCCTTCGTACTCGATACTCTCGTCGATGGGATCGATGGTGGTTCCCGCGGTGTCGCTGACCACGGAGCGCTCCTCTTTCAGAAGGGCGTTGAGCAGGGAACTTTTGCCGACGTTGACCCGGCCGATGATGGCGACGCGCATCCGGTCGGCGGCGTTCTCGTCGAAGTTCTGAATGACGTCGTTCTCCCCGTAAATGGAGTCGTCCTCCTCCCCTTCGAGTGCGTCTTCATCGAATTCGTAGTCGTCCAGAAAGGCGTCGAAATCGTTCTCGTCCGCTTCGGCCTCGGCGTACTGCGGCAGCTCTTCCGGTTCGGGCAGGCGCGCGGCGATCCATTCCAGCAGGGCGTTGACGTGGCGGTTGTGGGCGACGGAGATGCCGAAGATGTCGTCGGTACCGAACTCGTAGTACTCCCAGATTTTCTCTTTCATCGCGTCGTTGTCGATCTTGTTGACGACGAGGGCGATCTCCTTGCCCATCTGCTGAAGTTCGTAAAAGAGTTTTTTGTCCTCCTCCTCGGGGAGGCTTTTGCCGTCGACCATAAAGAGGACGATGTCGGCTTTGCGGGCTGCTTCGAGGGACTTTTCACGGATGCGGTCGTAGAGTTCGCAGCCGGTGTCGAGACCGCCGGTGTCGAGCAGTTCGACTTCGCGATCGAGCACGGTCGCGACGCGCCGTTTGACGTCGCGGGTCGTCCCGGCCATCTCGGAAGTGATGGCGTCACGCTGCTTGAGCAGGCGGTTGAAGAAAGAGCTTTTGCCTACGTTGGGGCGGCCGATAATGGCGAGTTTTTTCAAGGGAATGCCTTTGTATGGTGAATCATGGTCCGGAGCAGCGTGGTATGATGTCGCAATTATAGCCAAAAGCGGGTGAGTTCCCGCTTTGCCGGTCAGTTCAGGCCCTCGGGCATGCTTTCGATATAGAGCGACTGGGAGGGGAAGGCGAAGGCGGCGCCGCGGTTTTCGACGATGCGCATGAACGCCAGGTTGATCCGTTCGCGTACCTGCATGTATTCGCCCCAGTTGGTCGTTTTCGTGAAGAAGTAGCAGAAGATCCCCAGGGCGCTATCCTGGAACTCGGTGAAGTGGATGAAGATGGTGTCGGGGTGGATGTCGGGATCGTTTTGCAGCAGGGTGCGCATATCTTCGAGGACTCCTTGCATCTGTTCGGAGGTGGTACCGTAGGTGAGACCGACGGTCATTTTGATGCGCCGTTTCCCCATCTCCGACCAGTTGAGGATGGCGGAGTTCGCCAGTACCCCGTTGGGAACGCTGACCAGCGCCTGGGCGAAGGTGCGTACCTTGGTCGAACGGATGCCGATGGTTTCGATGACCCCCTCGACGTCGGGGGTTTTGATCCAGTCGCCGACCTTGAAGGGGCGGTCGGTGAAGATCACCATGGAGCCGAAGAGGTTCGAGGCGGTGTCCTTGGCGGCGAGGGCGAAGGCCATACCCACCAGGCCCAAAGAGGCGAGGAAGCCGCTGACGTTGAACCCCCACTCCTGGAAGACGGTGATGAGGCCGATGACGACGACGAAGGCTTTGAGCACCGAGACCAGCAGGTTGGCGAGGCTTTCGCCGAGCTCCGAATGAAAGCGGCGGGAGAAGGCGACCATGGAGTCGCTGAAGATGCTCAGCGCCCGGTAGAAGATCCACATCGCCAGCAGGATGATCGCCGAACGGAGCAGATGCTTGACGACGGTGGCGATGTCCGGCGTGACGGAGAAGAGGGAGAAGGCGAAGTAAAATCCGGCGGCGATGACGGCCCAGCGCAGCGGGTTTTCCACCACCTCCACCACCTTGTCGTCAAAGGTGGTTTTGGTATTCTTCGCGAGCCGTTCGAAGGTGTGCATCAGGGTTTCGATCAGCTTGAAACGCAACACGATGAAGATCAGGACGATACCGGCCCCCATGAGCCAGGTCTGAAGGGGGTTGCCCAGCAGTTCGTAATCAAGCAGCGCGCGCAGCTCTTCCATGGAAAGACTCCTTGTCTAAAAGTGCCACATCATAACAGCCCAAAGGTAAATATCCCCTTGCCGCAGCGTTCCCCGGAGAGCTTCTTTTAACGAAAATTTGTATAGAATGCATGCATGATTTACTACGGCTACGAAACATTCAGAGAAGATACGAAAACCCTGGTCGCGGCGGTGCGTCCCTACGCTCCCGACGCCCTGGTCAGCGTTGCCCGGGGCGGCATGATGCTGGGGCAGTTCATCAGCTACGGGCTCGATCTGCGTAACATCCACAGTGTGCGGGTGGAGGCTTACGACGGGGAGGAACGCCGGGAACGTGCGACGGTGCTGGGGCACTGTGATCTCACCGGGGCGCAGCGGGTTCTGATCGTCGACGACATTGTCGACAGCGGCATGACCCTGGAAGCGCTGCTGGAGAGCCTGCGAAACGCCTACCCTCAGGCCGAGTTCAGGACCGCCGCCATCTTTCACAAGCCCTCGGCCTCCCTGCAGCCCGACTTCTCCGTACGCGAAGCGACGGAGTGGATCGATTTCTTCTGGGAGTCGGATCTTGCGGGGATTTGAACTTTTCAGGTGGCAGCTCCGTACGCTCTGGCTGGTCTTCCGGCTCATTGCTTTCGAACGGCTGGAGACGCTGGTCGCCGGGGTTTGGTGGTTTCTTATCCTGGTGACCGCCCTGGTCGTCGGCGGATGGACGGCGGCGGTGCTGATTGCAGCGGGGCTTCTGCTCCATCTGCCGCTTCGGCGTTTTTTCGTTGCCCGGCGCTACGGGTTGATTCTCAGAGGGGACCGGGTGGAGTACGCGGTGCCGACGGAGGAGGGGTCCGTGCAGCGGTTCGAAACGGCGACGGTGCTGCGCCGGCTTGGGCATGCGCAGGTGGAGCAGAACGACGCCTTCGCCATTGCAGAACCCGAACTCTACGAAGGGTTCTTTCTCGTCGACGACGGCAGTCGTAACCGCGTCATCCCCTTCGAGTGGATCGTCTCCCTGGAGACGGGGGAGCTCGGAGGCTAGGCCCGTGCTTTCTTGAGGGTTTCGTAGGCGGCGTTGATCTGCTGGACTTTTTCCGTCGCCTCTTCGATATAGGCGTCGCTTTTCCCCTGGGCCTTGATGATGTCGGGATGGTACTCTTTGACCAGAGCGCGGTAGCGTTTCTTGATGGTCTCCATGGAGTCCTGCGGCGTCACGCCGAGCAGGGCGTAGGCGGCATCGAGGGAGCTTTGGGTGGTCGCTGCGGCATGCATGCCCGAAGCCTGCCGCAGGAGGGTATCGATCTCGCCCTGGGTGAAATGGAGCAGCGCGGCGATCTTGAGCAGCAGCCGCTCCTCGGCGTGGCTGAGGTGACCGTCGACAAAGGCGAGGTTGACCAGGAAGGCCATCATCATGTGACGTTTGTGGCGGTCGCGGCCGATGAGACGGTTGAGGGCCAGGGAAATCTCGTCGACGTTGGTGCGCTGCTCCTTCTCCAGAGCGAAGATCTCCTTGAGCAGCCCCTTCGTCGCGGCGGGGTCGGGGAACATGGCGCTGATGTCGGTGAACATGTTGCCGATGAGCTCCACTTCGAGTTCGTCGACCCGCCCGTCGGCTTTGGCCACTTTGGCGACCAGGGCGACGAAAAGTCCCAGTTCGCTTCGGGCGAGCTGTTCGCGGGTCGGCAGTACGCGGCGGAACTGCTCTTTGGTGTAGGGACCGGAACGCTCAAAGCGGCGGTAGCTCCGGATGACCCAGGCAATGAAGAGGCCGACGAGGATAAAGACGAGAAACTGACCCATAAAACTCCTTTGGAGGGATTGTAATCGCATCAGGTAAATCGTCTGTAATGATAGTTTCACTACACTTCCGAAAAGATTAGGGGAGAGGTGATGGGATCGTCGGGTAGTCAGAAGGTGAGACGTTACGTCAGTTCCATGGACCGTGGGGTACTCTATATGTTGATGGCCTCCCTCCTTTTCGCCGTCATGGGGGCCTTTGCGAAACTGGCCAGCGATCACATGAGTTCGCTGGAAGTGGTCTTTTTCCGGAACCTCTTCGGGGTGCTGATCATCGGCGCGGCGATTGTGCGCACGCCGATGCGCCACGAGGGGGGGAAGCCCCTGTTGTTGCTTTTTAGGGGGCTGATGGGCTTTTTCGCCCTGCTGGCGTTTTTTTACAACATCGCCCACATTCCTCTGGGGGACGCCATGACTTTCTCCAAGACGTCGCCCATCTTTACCGCCATCTTCGCCTGGCTCTTTCTCAACGAGCGGCTCCCGCTTCGGGGATGGGCAGCGGTCATGGTCGGTTTCGTCGGCATCGTGCTGATCACCAAGCCGACGGGGATGATGCTGGCAAAAAGCGATATCCTCGGGATCGCCAGCGGGGTCGGCGCGGCCCTGGCCTACACTTCGGTCCGCGAGCTCAAAAAGTACTACGACACCCGGGCTATCGTGTTGTCGTTCATGGGAGTGGGAACGGCCGGACCGCTGCTGTTAATGCTTCTTTCGCCTTATGTCGATATACCCGTACTGGACTTTATGTTCGGAAGTTTCGTGATGCCGCAGGGCATCGTCTGGTGCTACGTCGTCGGAATGGGGGTGTTCGCGACCCTCGCGCAGGTCTACATGACCCGGGCGTACGGGGCGTCTCAGGCGGGAATCGTCGGGGCGGTCAGCTACACCAACATCGTCTTCGCGATCGGGGTTGGGCTGCTCTTGGGAGATGCGTTTCCCGATTGGTGGACACTCTCTGGTATAATCTTGATCGTATTCAGCGGCGTTGTCGTAGCGCGTAAGTAACAAGAACAAAATCGATACAAGGCGGAAGCTATGGAAGATTGGATGTATTACGGGTCGTTACTGGTGGTGTTGATCATTGCGGTCAATTTTTTTCGCGGCGGGCACATCATGCTGGCCCTGGCGACGATCGGAGTCGGGGCGTGGATTGTCTATTCCCATGAAGAGCGGGTGAGTTACAGCGACATCAAACGCGACATCGTCAAGAGTATCGACGAGGGTGCGAAGAGCGAATACGACAAGAAAAAGCTGGGCACCAAAGCTTTTGACTACAACGCAACCAAAGCAAAATAGAAGGACAGTTTTATGATTTTAATGGCCGGCCCCTGTGTCATCGAGAGCGAAGAGAATCTCTTCTCCATCGCCAAATCCCTGGAGAACTACCGCGACGACGACCGGTTCGATTTCTACTTCAAAGCGAGTTTCGACAAGGCCAACCGCACCTCACTGGACAGCTACCGCGGCCCGGGACTGGAGGAGGGTCTGCGGATTCTGCAGAAGGTCAAAGACGATTTCGGCTACAAGCTGTTGACGGACGTGCACGAGAGCTACCAGGTTCCCGTCGCTGCGGAAGTGGTGGACGTGCTGCAGATCCCGGCGTTTCTCTGCCGACAGACGGACCTGCTGGTCGCCGCGGCAAAAACCGACGCGGTCGTCAACATCAAGAAGGGGCAGTTCATGAACCCCAACGACATGCAGTACTCGGTCATGAAGGTCCTCAAAACCCGCGGCTGCGACATGCTGAGCCATGAAAACGCCAAGGCGCATGACATCCTTCTGACGGAGCGCGGTTCGACCTTCGGCTACGGCAATCTCGTCGTGGACATGCGCTCGTTGGTCATCATGCGGGAGTTCGCCCCGGTGATCTTCGACGCGACCCACTCGGTGCAGATGCCCGGCGCGGGCGGGGGCAAGACCTCCGGCGACAGCTCCATGGTCCCCTACCTGAGCAAGGCCGCCGCGGCGGTCGGCGTCGACGGTTTCTTCTTCGAAACCCACTTCGACCCCAGCGTGGCGCTGAGCGACGGCCCGAACATGCTGAAGCTCGAGACACTGAAAGCGCTGACCGAAACCCTGCTGGCCATCGAAGCCGCCAAGTAGTCGTTCCGGGGACTTTGCTCCCGGAGCGTTAAAAAATCGTCTCAAACCCGCGTTTCCGAGCTCTCCACCGCCCGAAATATGCTAAAATAAGCGTTCTTTATCGCCGACGGTCCATGTACCCGTGCGGCAACGGCCCGTTTAAGCCGGGCAGCATCTACTCACACCAAGGACAGATATGAAAATCATCGAGGGAAAACTCCAGGTACAGCCGGGTAAAAAAGTCGCCATCGTCGGCGGGCGGTTCAACCACCTGATCACCGACCGTCTCGTCGAGGGGGCCAAGGACGCCTACGCCCGCCACGGCGGCAACGCCGACGAGCTGGACCTGGTTCTGGTCCCGGGAGCGTTTGAGCTTCCCATGGCCATCGAACGCCTTCTGGCATCGGGAAGATACGACGGCGTCTGCGCCCTGGGCGCGGTGATTCGCGGGTCGACCCCCCACTTCGACTACGTCTCCGCCGAAGCGACCAAGGGGATTGCCACCGTATCGCTCAAATACGCCAAACCGGTCGCCTTCGGCCTTCTGACGACCGACACCATCGAACAGGCGATCGAGCGCGCCGGCACGAAGGCGGGCAACAAGGGCTTCGAAGCGATGGTGACGGTCATCGAGATGATGAACCTCTACAGCGAGATCGAAGCGTAATGGCGACGCGCCACCACGCCCGCATGGCGGTAGTAAGCCTCTTGTACGCCTACGACCTGGGCAACCAGAGCATCGCCGAGTTTTCCGACGAGATCCTGGAAGACAAGAAGATCCGCAACAAGCAAAAAGAGTTTGCCATGACCCTTTTCAGAGGGGTGATGGACCATCTGGAACCCATCGACAAGGCGATCAAAACCCACCTCAAAGAGTGGGATTTCGACCGTCTGGGCTCCATCGAACGCGCGACGCTGCGTCTGGGCGCCTACGAGATTCTTTTCGGAGATCTCGACACGGCGGTCGTCATCAACGAGGCGATCGAAATCACCAAGGCGTTCGGGACCGAGCAGTCGCCCAAATTCATCAATGGCGTGCTCGACGCAATCTCCAAAGAGAAGTAGCGCCGCCGCCGCGACATGACGAAACGAGGAAGCATGCAACGACTCTCTAAGGAGGAGGCCCTCCGGCTCATCCGCGAAGCCGACCTTCTCGAACTGGGCCGCATGGCCACCGAGCGGAAGCGCGAACTCCACCCCAAAGGGGTCACCACCTTCGTGGTCGACCGCAACATCAACTACACCAACGTCTGCTGGGTCGACTGCAAGTTCTGTGCCTTCTACCGCCACGGCAAGGAGGAGGACGCCTACGTCCTGACCTATGAGGAGATCGACCGGAAGATCGACGAATTGCTCGAGATCGGCGGGACGCAGATCCTCTTCCAGGGCGGGGTGCATCCCAAGCTGAAGATCGAGTGGTACGAAGACCTCGTCGAACACATCCATACCAAATACCCCGAGATCACCATCCACGGCTTCTCCGCCATCGAGATCGACTACATCGCCAAAGTGTCGCGCATCTCCGTCGACGAGGTGCTGGCGCGCCTCAAAGCGAAGGGACTCGCCTCCATTCCCGGCGCCGGGGCGGAGATTCTCAGCGACCGGGTTCGGGACATCATCGCGCCGAAGAAGATCGATTCGGAGGTCTGGATCGACATTCACCGAAAAGCGCACAAACTCGGCATCAAGTCGACGGTGACGATGATGTACGGGACCGTCGAGACGGACGAGGAGATCATCGAGCACTGGGAGATGGCCCGACGTCTTCAGGATGAAACGGGGGGATTCCGCGCCTTTATCATGTGGTCGTTCCAGGGGGCCAACACGAAGCTGATGGAGGAGATTCCCGACATCAAAAAGCAGTCGTCGAACCGCTATCTCCGGCTGCTTGCGGTATCGCGTCTCTTCCTGGACAACATCCCCAACATCCAGAGCTCCTGGGTGACCCAGGGGCCCTACATCGGCCAGATGGCGCTGAAGTTCGGTGCCAACGACCTGGGCTCGACCATGATGGAGGAGAACGTGGTCCGCAGTGCGGGCGCGAGCTTCCGCATGGCTAAGGACGAGATGGTCGCGCTGATTCGCGACGTGGGGGAGACTCCGGCCATCCGCAATACGGCCTACGAGATACTGGAACGCTTCGAAGCATGAAAAAAATTCTAGCCGCCGCGCTACTGACAGGACAGGTTCTAATGGCAAGCATGATTGATTCGGTAAACGTCGGCGGGGTCGAAGTCCCGCTTATCTACGAGGGGCAGAGCCGTCTGCCGATGGTCTCCATGCAGCTGGTCTTCCGAAACAGCGGCTCCATCGCCGACGGCGAGCACGCCGGTCTGGCACAGCTGGGCGCGAAGATGATGAACGAGGGGACCCTCAGCGACGGCAGCACCGGATTTGCGAAGATCCTCGACGCGAAGGCGATTCAGCTCAGCGCCAATACCGGGACGGAGACCCTGGTCTTCGAACTCGGAGCCCTCAAGGAGGAGTTCGACGAAGGGGTCGTGCTTCTTGGCAAACTGCTCAAAGAGCCCAACCTGACCGAGGGGAGCCTGCGCAAGGTCAAGACCGTCACCATCGGTTCGCTCAGCCGCAAGGAGAACGATTACGACTACGTCGCCAACCGTGCCCTCAAGGCGCTGCTTTTCGCCGGAACGCCGCTGGAGCGCCCCGGTGCGGGGACCCGCGAGAGCGTTGAGGAGATCGGCCTCGAGACGGTCAAAGAGTTCCTGGCGTCGCACCTGGTGCGACGCCGGGCCATCGTCGTCATTGGCGGGGATATCGGTCTGGAGGCGGCGAAAGCGAAGGCCGCGGCGCTGCTGCAACAGCTGCCGGAGGGTTCGGACGAACCCCTGGGGTACTACAGTGCCTCGGCCAGTGCCGAAGAGACCCTGCTGGAGCGTGACACGGAGCAGGCCTACCTCTACTTCGGTTCCCCCTACGCCATGCGCGTCGGGGACAGCGAACACGCCATGGCTCGCGTCGCCGCCTACATTCTCGGCGCCGGCGGTTTCGGCAGCCGTCTGATGGAGGAGATCCGGGTCAAGCGGGGGCTTGCCTACTCCGCCTACGCACGGGTCAACATCAGCAACTCCAACAGCTACTTCGCGGGGTACCTCCAGACCAAGACCGACTCCCTGGAAGAGGCGCAGCGCACCGTTCGGGAGGTGATCGCCGATTTCGTGAACAACGGGGTCAGCGAAGGGGAGCTCGAGCAGGCGAAGAAGTTCCTGCTCGGTTCGGAGCCCCTGCGGGTGGAGACCCTTTCGCAGCGGCTCAACCGCGCTTTCATGGAGTACTACAAGGGCGAAGCTCCCGGTTACTCCAGAGTCGAACTGGAGCAGATCCGCACTCTGGAGCTCGACGCCCTCAACGCGTTCATCAAAAAGCATCGGGAGATTCTGCAGCTGAGCTTCGCCATCGTCACCGACGACGCGCCCGAAGAGGTGAAGCCGCACTGACGCGGCCGAGTGGCGGATGGCAGGGGGACATATTTATCCGGTGCACATCCGAAACAGGGTAGAGTGCTGAGATGTCCTCCCTTCAGATGGAAAAAGCCGATCGCGAGAAGTTCGGTCGCCTCGGCGTCGAAAGCGTCACCGGGCTGGCGGTGATGGCCCCCTCGGGCTTTGAAGACCGTCGGCTGCACGCGAAGGTCCGGGCCAACGCCTTTCAGGCCATCGACGCCACGGTGGAGCGCATTTCCCGCACGTCCAAAACCCTCCAGGTTACCCTCTACGTCCACAACTTCGGACACCGCATCGACGCGGTGCTCTTCCGTCCCAAACCCTATATGGCCCGCCACTTCATCGAGGGGGAGCGGGGATTCTACTACGGCCGTATCGACATCGTCGCGGGGCACGTGCAGATGCCCCACCCCCAGAAGATCACGGAGGTCGGCACCGTCGTCGCGAAGTACAAAACCGCGCTGCGCGGTGACGTTATGGCGCGGCTGGTGCGGCGTTACGTCAGCGAGGAGGCGCTCGTCGCGGACGGTCTTCCCCAGGAGGTCGCCTCGGTGCTGAGTGCCATCCACTTTCCCGGGGAGCGCCCCCTCTACCGTCCGGGCATCGGTTACGAAGGGGAGGCGCTGCGGGCGTTGAAGTTCGCCGAGCTCTTCGACTTTATGCGCCGTTTGAAGGGGAAACGGCGCTACTTCACAGCCAGGAACGTTCTGAACGGGAGCTGGAAACCCTGGGAGGAGGGGCTCCCTTTCCGGCTGACGGAGGAGCAGCGCGATGCCGTCGAGGCGATCGCCGCCGACTTCTCCCGGCCGGTGGCGGCCCGCCGGATGATTGTCGGGGACGTCGGCTGCGGGAAGACCATGGTGATACTCGCCGCGGCGTGGATGGCCCGGCCCCAGCGGGCGATTTTGATGGCCCCGACGACCATCCTCGCCAACCAGCTCTACGAGGAGGCGCAGAAGTTCCTGCCGGAGCGCTCCGTGACGCTGGTGACCAACAGCACGAAAAAGGAGCCGCTGGAGCCCTACGACGTCATCATCGGCACCCATGCGCTGCTCTACCGCGAGCTTCCCGACGCGGCCCTGGTGATGGTGGACGAGCAGCACCGCTTCGGGACCGCGCAGCGGGCCCTCCTGGAGGGGCTGGTGGCCGAAGGGGAGCGACGCCCCCACTACCTGCAGTTCTCCGCCACCCCCATCCCCCGCACCCAGGCGATGATCGACGCGGCGCACATCGACGTCAGCCTCATCACCCAGACCCCTTTTAAAAAAGATATCGCTACCAAGGTGGTGCGCAAGGAGGATTTCCCGGAGCTGCTGACGCACATCCGCAGCGAGATCGCCCTGGGGCACCAGGTACTCATCGTCTACCCCCTGGTGGAACAGAGTGAAGGGTACGGCTACCAGAGCATCGACGAGGCGCGGGGTTACTGGGAGCGGCGTTTTGAGAAGGTGTTCGTGACCCATGGCAAGGACCGGGAGAAGGAGGAGGTGCTGCTGCGGTTCCGGGAGTCGGGGGAGATTCTGCTGGCGACGACGGTGGTGGAGGTGGGGATCTCCCTGCCGCGGCTGAGCACCGTCGTCATCGTCGGGGCGGAACGGCTGGGACTCTCGACCCTGCACCAGCTTCGGGGCCGGGTGAGCCGGACGGGGCTGAAGGGGTACTGCTACCTCTTCACCCACCAGAAGACGACGGAGCGCATCGAAGCCTTTGCCACAACCGACAACGGCTTCGACATCGCGGCGCTGGATCTGAAGTACCGCCAGAGCGGGGACCTGCTGACGGGGCGGACCCAGAGCGGCAGAAAGTTTCAGTGGGCGGAGATGGCGGAGGACGAAGCGCTGGTCAAAGAGGTCAGCGGCTGCCTCTCACGCCGGTCTCAATAGAGACCGAATTTTCCGTCGCTGCGTTTGTAGAGGACGCGGGTCTTGCCCCCGAGGTCGTTGAAGATCTCGAACTGCTTGTTGCCGGCCTTGAGATCCTCCAGGACGTCGGCGACTTCCCGGGGCTTGTAGAGCTCCATCTCGACCGGAACGATCTCGTCGTCAAGGGCTTCGCTTTCGTCGCTGAGGCTGACCGGGCGGTGGGCCTCGTTCTTCGCTTCGTTGAGGCTGTCGTTTTGATGGTTGTTGCTGCGGTCGTTGAGACGGCGCAGGGCTTTCTGGGCACGGTCGACGGCGATGTCGATGGCCGCGTAGAGGTCGTCGTCGCGCTGCTTGATGACGACGGTGTTTTTACCGGCGAGGTTGATGGTGAATTCGATGGCGACACCCCGCTTGCCCTTGCGCTCTTCCAGGGAGGCGATGGCGCTTACGGAGATGATATCGAGGCGGTACTTGTTCAGGGTCTCGATGGAGCTTTTCATATGCTCCTTGATCGGTTCGGTCAGTTCGACGTGGCGTCCGGTCAGAGAGATGTTCATGGTGTCAGCCTTTCTAAGAGAGGTGATTTTGATTATAGCATAGCAGGGGAAAGATTCGGGAAAAATTTCCGTCCCGGGAGGAACGGAGTTTTACGGTTTTTGCATGGTGCGGCGGTGGAAGCGGAGCGCCTCGGAGGTGCTGGTGGCCGCCGCGTCGAGTTCGACATAGACGTCGATGATCACGGTCCCGTTGGACTCGGGCGTTCTGATGGTGCCGACGTAGCGGTTGCAGTTGGCGCCGAAACCGGCATTGTTGAAACCGATGTAGCGGATCGTAGTATTGATGTCATAGATGGGGTTGACCGCCGGGTAACTGGAACGAATCTGGTTGACGCAGTTGTTGCTCGCGATCCGGTCATGCCCGGAGATGGCCAGCAGCGCGTACTCTGTGGCGCTTTTGGCCAGCATGTGGGCCTGCTCCTGGAAGTAGACGTCGGCACCGCGTTTGGTTGTCTGCGAGGTCTCCATGACCATAAGCGCCAGGATGGTGGCCATCACCAGCATAAACGCGATGGCCGTCATCATGGCGATACCTTTGCGATGGGGGGTATGATTTTTCAAAATACGACCTTCTCTTTACATATGGCGTAGATCTGGTTGGCGGGGATGGTGTTTGAGGTGTTGTTGTCGATACAGAGCTGCACCTTGATGATGTCGCCGACCGCCTGCACTTTGAACGTGTCGACGTTTTGGGCAAGGACTTGCTGGGCCGACTGCAAGGCACTACCCCCGTTCCAGGGCTGGTAGTCGTAGTGGAGGATCAGGTCCCGGTTGTTCAGCTCCAGCCCGTAGGCCGTCCAGGCCAGTTTGTACTGTTCGTAGATATCGGTTGCGGCAAAATCGACGGGTCCCAATCCCGAGGTGAAGGAGTTGCTGGTGAGCGGGTCGGTATTGACGGGGTGGGCCGCGACATTCCATTGGGTCGCCACCGCGCCGCCCCAGCCGTATCCGTTCTGTACGTCCGTATTTGCCCCGGTAAAGAAGATGGCCGTACTGTTGAAGACGGTACCCGAGCCCTGGGGACGGATATCGGTGATGATGTTGCCGGCTACGACGGTATCGGTGCCGGGACTCCTGATCAGGTTGGTATTGTTGATGATGCCGTCACCGTCGGGGTCCCCGGCGTCGAGGTCGATAAAGCCGCTCCATGCGGGAGCATGGAAGTTGGTGGTGTTGTTCCAGTCCCCCAGCCAGCCGTCGATGTCGTAGCCGACCCATTCGACGATGGTGTAGTTCCCGGCGGGAGCGAAACTCAGTCCTACAAATGCGCCTCCGACGTTGGGGCGGACGATCACCGAGTCCTTGAAGCGGTACTGAAGCCGGTTGGCGATCTGTTCCAGGGCCAGTTCCGTTTCCATGTGGAGGCGGCTGTTGACGTGGCTGGCGTTGTAGGTGTCGTACATCGTGCGGAGGGCTTTGGCACCGATCACCCCGATGATGCCCAGGATGACGATGACAAAGACCAGCTCGAGCATGGTAAAGCCGTGACGCAGTCGCTTCATCAGTAGGTCCTTTTGTAGTAGTCGGTTTCCCCGATGTTGGCGGCGAAGGAGCGGAAAGTAACCACTTCGTCGTCATAAACTCCGGCGTTGCCGATGGGGTCGTCTTCCCGCCAGACGCTGGTCTCGACGACCTTCAGGTTGGTGACGTTGCCGACAATGCCGGGGTTGAAGTTAAAGAAGATGATCGCATTGCCGTAAACGGCGGCGTCGTTGGCGTAACCGACAACGGTGCGTACTTCGTAATTATGTTTGTACCCTTCGGCGTTGTTGGTGGTGACGACGGGAAGGTCCGCCATGATATCGTCGATGTCGTCCCGGTCCCCGGCGTCGCTGCCGAGATTGGCGACGGGTGTGGCGCTTCGGGAATTGTTCAGCGGTGTCATACGGCGGTGCAGGGCCTCTATGAAATGGCCTACACGGAAATCGGTCGTAAAGGCGGTAACGTTGCGGTTGAGTTCAATGTCGCCGCC
>JBNKLF010000020.1:0-54320 GCA_050292215.1 Sulfurimonadaceae bacterium
CTGCGCGCGGTGGGGGAACATCCTGCTGCTGCTGATGCATTGGGGATCAGCGTGTACCGGCTGCGCTATTTTTACATTTTTGTGGGGGGAATGTTGGCCGGGTTGGCCGGACAAGCCGGGATGTTGATAAGCGGTTTGCCCTTGAGAACGTCCATGACGCCGACCGCACCGGTCGGGTTCGGGGCCGCGGCCGGAATGCCGCCGTAGGTGGCACAGCTGCCCACGGCAACAACCGCCGCCGCATCTTTTGCAAGGCGGTGCAGGTGTTCCTCGAAGGTCTCGCCGCTGGCGCCGATGGTACACCACTCTTTCCCTGCGCCGACGGGGATGGCCCCCTCGACGAAGAGCAGGTATTTGCCCTTGAAGTGGTGCATCGCGTCTTCGAGCTGTTTCTCCGCCTGGTGGCCCGAAGGCGCCATCAGCGTCTCATGGAACTCCAGGGAGATGATATCGAGTACGATCTCGTCGATTTTCGGTCCGTCGCTGCGCAGCAACGCTTCGGAGTTGCCCGCACAATCCTGCAGTTCGATCCAGATGACCGGAACGCGGGTCATCAACTCGGCCGCTTCGGCGACCAGCGGGGTGAACATGGAAGGCAGCATCAGTGCCGCCGTCGTGGCGCTCGCCCACTTCATGAATTCGCGACGGTCGTACCCGTCCTCCTTCAACACTTCGTGAATGTCGACGCTGTTCGTCGGTTCCATGGCACGCAGTTCGGCCAACCGGGCTTTGCAGCGCTCAAAGAGCTCCTGATAATAGGCATCACCCCTGTTGGTATCGACCTGGGCACTCTGCGCTGTAAACAGTTTTTTGACTGCTTCTCTACGATCTGTCATATCACCCTCCCATTTATAAATGAATAGTCATTCACATTCTAGGTAGCCCCAACTTAAAGGGATCTAAAAAAAGTGCCTGGCGATTCTTCTTATACAGTTTCAGGACCAAAACCCATGATTCGTCCCGTTTCGAAACACTCTCCATTGTAACAAAAACTTATGTAAAAGCAAGCTTTTCTTATACAAATAGCTTATATGTACAATGGCTCATGCCGCCGGCCGGCACTTTTTCTCTCCATTTTCCCGCTCATAGGAGGGGAGCTGCCCGCATAGACGCACAGCTTTTCCGAATACGATCACCGCCGGCCCTTCGGCTGAAACGGCCGCCGTTTCCAGCGCCTCAAGAGTCGTAATCAGCGTACGCTGGTTCGGACGGCTCGCATTGGAGACGATGGCGGCGTCCAGTTCCGGGTCGACACCGCTGGCGAGTGCCACTTCCCGGATCGCTCCCGCCAGACTCAGTCCCATCAGAACCGTCGTCGTGTGGTTGGGAAGTTTCAGCAGGTCGATCCACTCCAGATTGACGCGGTTCCCCTTGAGATGAGCGGAAACGACGGAAAATCCGGCGGCATACCCCCGGGCCGTCGCCGGGATTCCGGCGCTGGCCGGCCCCGCAACGGCGGAACTGATGCCGGGCACCACCTCGACACGATAGCCCCGTTCGCTCAGAAACAGCGCCTCTTCGGCACCCCGGCCGAAGATGTAGGGATCTCCGCTTTTGAGCCGCGCGACACAGAGCCCCCGATCCGCATATGCCGCGATCAACGCATTGATCGCTTCCTGGGTATGGCTGTGACATCCTTTGCGTTTTCCGACGAACACCGCTTCCGTCGTCGCGGGAACGAGCTCCAGGATTGCGTCGCTGATCAGGTGGTCGTAGAGGACGACATCGGCTTCGCGGATGATCCGATACGCCTTGAGCGTCAGCAGTTCGGCGTCCCCGATGCCGCAGCCTACAAGGTATACCTGTGACAGTAGCCTATCGGCTTCGCGGCGCGTCGCCTCGATATCGATACGACCCGTTGCGCGTTCGGCGGCTTTGCGCTCCGCCAGCGCCTCAAGACCCACAGGCAGCGTACGGCGAATCTTCTCCCTGACACACTGGGTCAGCGTCGGGCTCGCCCCTTCGCTCGAGACCGCGATTTTGACCGCTCCATAATACAGCAGGGACGAAAAATAGAAATCGCACAACTCGGGGACATCCACGACGTTGAGACAGAAGCCGCACGTTTTTTTTGCTTCGAGCAGCGTCTGCGTCACTTCGTCGTCTCCGGTCGCGTCGATGACGATATCGACCGCTTCATAATCCGTGGGTCGCAGTCTCCGACAGAGGAGCGTATGCAGGTGAAGCCCGGCAAACCGTCCATCCACTTTTTCGGCGACCACGGTCGCCGCGATCCCGTTGCGTTCAAGCACGCTGGCTTTATGGTATCCCACCGCCCCGGCGCCGACGAGAAGAACCCGTCCGGGCCGGGGCTTAAGAAGTACCGGCAGTGAAGCATTCATCATCTTCTCCTTTCAATCGGTAAATACTTTTGCGGATCGCTTCGAGCAGATAGTCGATGTCCGCGATCTTTTGCGAAAAATGGATGCTGATCCGCAACCAGCCCGGACGCCGAAACAGTTCGGCGTTGTCCGGGAGTCCCAGAAGGTCATGGCCGTAAGGACCGGCGCAGGAACAACCCGCCCGCGTCTGAAGACCGTTTTCCTCCGACAACAGTTGGCAGAGCCGATAGGGATCGACCCCTTCGACGTTAAAGGAGACGATCCCGAGATTTCTGCCGCTTCGGTTCCCATAGACGATGCAGCCCCGAATGGCCGACAGGCCTTCGAGCAGATGCGCCGTCAAGTGTTCTTTGCGTTCCCGGATCCACTCCAGTCCCAGCTCGTTGCGCAGCTGATAGGCCAACGCGGCGCGAATAAGCTGAAGAATCGCCGGAGTACCCGCGTCTTCGCGACTCTCTTTCTCCTCGACGAAACGGTGCGTGTTCCGGTCGACGTAGGCGACGGTACCCCCGCCGGCAAAGGTCGGGGCATCGTCGGCATCGATCAACGATTTTCGCACCACGAGAATCCCGCACGACCCCGGTCCTCCCAATAACTTGTGCGGAGAAAGAAACATGGCGTCATACAACGTGCACGGCACGTTCATATAGGGCGACGAAGCCGCCGCATCGAAACAGACCAGTGCGCCGTAACGCCGCAAAAGACGGGAAATCTCGACATAGGGCGTAATCATTCCGGTGACGTTGGATGCGATGCAGAACGTTCCGATCATTTCCCGGTGCCGGTTCATGCGCAACAGCGACTCAAGAGAGGGGAGATCGATCTCTCCATTGTCATCAAGCCCGATACGGACCGTATCGCAGATCCCTTCGCGGTAACTGATCTCGTTGGAATGGTGTTCATAGGGGCCGACAATCACCAAAGGGCGCTTCTGCCGGGAGACTTCCAACCCGCAGCGCCGCAGCGTCGCCGGAGGAATATAGATCCCCAAGAGCTCCTGAATCCGTTTGATGGCCGACGTCGCACCGCAACCGCTGGGAATCACCGCAAAACTTTCATCGAGTTCGAGCAGCTCTTTCAGGCGGTCGCGCGCACCTGTGTAATACCGATTGGTCCGTGCCGCCATCTCCGCCTCTTTCGAATGGGTGTTGGCATAGGTGTCAAGTACCTCCCGTATGCGGCGCTCCACCGCATCGTACGCCAGCCCGGAAGCCGTGTAATCGAAATAACGCCGTTTATGCAGACCGATCGTCCGCTTTGAAATGATCCGCAGCTTGTCGCCGGGTTCAAGCAACGGCCGGAATAGCTGTCGTGTCATAGGCCCGCTCCCGTAAAAACGTTCCGAAACTGCCGTAGCCGCTCACCTGATACTGGAGCAACAGGCTTTCGATGACTCCGGCCGCCTCTTCCGGAGCGACCTTGATCCCGCTCTTCTCACCGAAGACGCTTTTTTCGCCCTCCAGGTGCCCGCCGAATATCAGTTCAAAACCGTTGACACGTACGTCGCCGCGTTTCAAAACCGTCCCGACCATGCCGATATCCACCGTATGCGGATGCGCACAGGCATTGGGGCAACCGTTGACGCTGATGCTGACCGGTTCGCTGAAGTCGGGAAATCGACGGTTGAGAAATTCCACGATGCAGCGGGCGAGATCCTTCGTCTCGCTGACGGCAAACTTACAGAAATTGAGCCCCGTACATGCCAGTGTCCGTGCCTTGAAGGGCGTCGGGAATGCCGAAAGACCCGCCTCTTCGAGTTCGGCCACGATGGCCCCGACCCGGCTGCTGGGGGCATCGAGGATGACAAAGTTCTGCGAAGTCGTCAGTTTGATGGTCTCCGCCCTGTGCCGTTCGAGAATCTTCGCCAGCCGCAGCAGCGCATGTCCTCCGATACGTCCGGATGTCACGGCACATCCGATGATGCTTTTCCCCGGTATCTTCGCGGCAGTGACGCCGAAATGGCCCCGGCGGGTCGAGGGGGTATAGTGCTGCGCCAGAGGCGCGATCAGTTCAAATCCCAAAACGGCATGCAGCCTTTCAACGAACCGCTCCACGCCCCAGGCATCCAGAAGATGCCCCAGTCGTGCTTTGGAACGGTTCTCGCGGTTTCCCTCGTCCCGGTAAAGCGTCGCCACGGCCCGGGCGACGTCGACGACCCGGTCTGCATCGACATAGCCGATGTGCGACGCGATGCGCCGGTTCTTCGCCAGACCGCCTCCGACACTGACATCGAAGAGTATCCGGCCCGAAGGGTGTTCGACCGCCGTAAAACTCAGGTCCTGAATCTCGTGGGAGATGCAGTGCCTGCTACACCCGCTGATCCCGATCTTGAATTTCCGCGGCAGATTCGAAAATGCCCGATTCTCACGGAACAGATCGTTGACCGCCTGAACCAGGTGGCGCACATCGGCAACCTCTTCGTGGTCGAGTCCGTTGACCGGGCAGCTGACCACATTACGGGGGCAATCCCCTGCGGCAAGGGCGCTACTCAGCCCGACGTACTCGAGCAGTTTGAAGATCGCCGGAAGATGCCGCAACTGAATCCAGTGAAACTGCAGATCCTGCCGCGTCGTGAAATCGGCGCTGCGCTGGGCGTACGTCGTCGAGATGTATCCCAGCGTACGCAGCTGCTCGGCGGTAATTTTCCCCTCTTCGAGTTTGACGCGGAGCATAAAATAGAGCGTCGCATCGTCTTCCGCCTGCAGATTGCGGTTCTGGGTGTAAAGACCGTACCATTTGAAACGGTCGATATCCTCGGGATGCGGCTCGGCACCGCTTCGGGCGTAGCGAATGATCCCTTCAAAGACATCGAGTCCGTCTCGTTCCTTTTTAATGCGTTCAATGCGTGCGGCTTTGTTCTCCGGTGCCATCTTGAAACCTCCCTAAAATCGCTTTGGCTTCCCAGTGCGGAAAGTGTTTGCGTACCAGAGCATTCAGCTCCACCTCAAAAGCCGACGGGGCCTCATCCGCTGTTGCATCGGCTTCATCGGCCGCACCGACGATCATCCCCGCTCCCGAGGTCGCATTCGTCATGCGGTCGATCAGAATGAAACTCCCCATGGTGCGGTTCACCGCATATGCATCGAATGCCATCGGAGCGTTAAGGCGCAGCCGTACCCGTCCGATACCGTTGAGTTCCAGCCGTTGCGTCGCACTCTTTTCAAACGTATTGACGTCGCTTTGGTAGAGAATCTCCTCCACGACGGCGGTTACAACGGTCGACGCCCGCTTGAACCTGTAGCTGCCGCCCCGTATGAGCGGCGTCTCGTTCATCCAGACCAGATCGGCATACAGCGACCGGGTTACGGCAACCGGATCGGTTTCATGCATCAGAAGATCGCCGCGGCTGATGTCGATTTCATCTTCGAGGGTCAACGTCACCGCATCACCGCCCACCACTTCCACGGGCGCTCCGTCATAGGTGACGATACTGCGTACCCGGGTACGTTTCCCCGAAGGAAGGACTTTTACCGCGTCGCCCTTTCGGACCCGCCCCGACGCGACCGTTCCCGCGAAGCCCCGGAAATCGAGGTGGGGTCGGTTGACGTACTGCACGGGAAAGCGAAACGCTCCGGTTTCGGTCTCTCCTGCCGCAGGGGCGGACTCAAGCAGCTCCAGCAGCGTCGGACCGTCATACCATGACGTACGCTGCCCCGCCTGGACGACATTGTCTCCATCGAGCGCGGAGATCGGAATCACGGAAATGTCCCGGATGCCCAGCTCCGAAGCAAATGCGAGATAGGCGCTCCTGATCGTTTCAAAACGCTCCTGCGAGAACCCGACAAGGTCCATTTTGTTGACCGCGACAACCGCTCGGGTAATGCCCAGAAGCCGGACGATAAACGAGTGGCGCCGAGTCTGGGTCTGTATGCCGTGACGGGCGTCGATGAGAATGATCGCGAGGTCCGCCGTCGAAGCGCCCGTCGCCATGTTCCTGGTATACTGCTCGTGACCGGGGGTATCGGCGATGATAAATTTGCGTCTCTCCGTCGTGAAGTAGCGATAGGCCACGTCGATGGTGATCCCCTGCTCCCGCTCGCTCTGCAAACCGTCGACAAGCAGTGCCAAATCAACCTGTTCCCCCGTCGTTCCGGACTTGCGGCTCTCTTTGGCGATAGCGGCAAACTGATCTTCGAAAATCATCTTCGTATCATGCAGCAGTCTCCCGATCAGGGTACTTTTGCCGTCATCGACACTGCCGCAGGTGATAAATCGCAACAGTTCTTTGTTCCGGTGTTCCTGCAGATACCCCTCGATGTCCGAGGCGATCCGCGTCTCTTGTGCCGTCATCAGAAATATCCTTCTATTTTTTTCTTCTCCATGGAACCTGCCTGATCGCCGTCGATCACCCGTCCCTGGCGTTCGCTGGTCTTTGCCAGCAACATCTCCTGAATCACCTCCGAAAGCGTCGTTGCCGTGGAGGGCACGGCCCCCGTCAGCGGGTAGCACCCCAGGGTTCGGAACCGGACGTTCTCGTAGACCGGCGTCTCTCCTTCGCGAAGGGGCAAACGCGCATCGTCGACCATGATTTTTACGCCGTCACGTTCGACGACGGGCCGCTTCTGCGCGAAATAGAGCGGCACGATCGGTATCTGCTCGAGCTGAATGTATTGCCAGATGTCCAGCTCCGTCCAGTTGGAGAGGGGGAACACCCGAATGCTCTCCCCCTTATGGACCTTTCCGTTATAGATATTCCACAACTCCGGCCGCTGGTTTTTCGGGTCCCAGCGGTGGTTCGCGTCGCGGAAAGAGTAGATACGCTCTTTTGCCCGGCTCTTCTCCTCGTCCCGGCGTGCTCCTCCGAAAACGGCGTCGAAACCGTACTTCCCCAGAGCCTGCTTGAGCCCCTCGGTCTTCATGATGTCGGTATGCACCGCACTGCCGTGGCTGAAGGGCCCCACTCCCCGGGCGATCCCGTCGGGGTTGACGTGCACCAGCAACTCCAGGCCGAGTTCTTTGACCCTTTGGTCGCGGAATGCGATCATCTCCTTGAATTTCCACGTGGTATCCACGTGCAGCAGCGGAAACGGCGGCTTTGCCGGCCAGAAGGCTTTGATCGCCAGATGCAGCATCACGGAAGAGTCCTTGCCGATGCTGTAGAGCATCGCCGGGTTGTCGAACTCGGCAACCACTTCCCGCATAATGTGGATGGCTTCGGCTTCAAGCCGTTTAAGGTGGGTCTTTCTCTCGATCATGCTGTTGACTCCTTCAGGTGCAGGCCGCACTCTTTGTGTTCCGGGTTTTCCCACCACCAACGGCCGGAGCGGACATCGGCACCCGGTGAGACGGCACGGGTGCACGGCGCACAGCCAATGCTGGGATACCCCTTGTCGTGCAACCTGTTATAAGGCAGATTTCGAAAACGGATATGCTCCCATACCTCTGCCTCGCTCCACTCGATCAGCGGATTGAGTTTGATCAGGCCGTTGGCCGCGTCATACTCTACGAGACGCATGGCATCGCGGGTCGGGGACTGCTCCCGGCGCAACCCGGTAATCCAGACGTCAAGCCCCTGCAGCGCACGCTTCAGCGGTCCGATTTTTCGGACATGGCAACAGCGTTTCCGGTTCTCAATGCTGTCGTAAAACCCGTTGGCTCCCTGGATGGCGTAAAGCGCCTCCACGTCAGCGGCATCCGGAGCATAGACGTCGATGCGGATACCGTACCTGAGATTGGTCCGGTCCATCACATCGTAGGTCTCGTCGGGCAGCCGACCCGTATCCAGGGTAAATATCCCGACGGCTCCGCGATGTCGTTGCAACAGATCGGTCAGCACCTGGTCCTCCGCGCCGAAGCTCGACGCCAGGGCGATCTTGTGTCTGTATTGGTCGGCAAAATATGCCAACACCTCTTCAATGGACGCCGTTTTGAAACGGCGGTTGAGCGCTTCAATAGACTCGTGCATTGCATCTCCTAGATTTGATAGTCGTTTTCCGATGCCCGGTGACGGCCGATCGGGATTTTGTTCCAGGTCCGTTCGTGCAGATAATAGAGCACCATTTTCGTGACCACTTCAATGCTCCCGATCGAAGCGGCCATCGTCAGGTTCCCCGTGACGAGGAATGAAATCACGATGGTGTCGATCGTTCCGACCGTACGCCAGGAGAGCGTCTTTACCGCACTCCGGTAGGCTTTCTCTTGCATGTTCTTCTCGGTTTCGTTAAAAATTTTCGCTTCATACGTCCCCGGCGGTATCGCCGAAGTCGTACAACGGCGTCGACAAGTAGCGCTCTCCGGTATCGCAGAGCATGGTGACGATCACCTTCCCCCGGTTCCGGGGCCGGGCTGCGACCCGCTCCGCGGCGAAAAGGTTCGCTCCCGACGAGATACCCGCCAGCAGCCCCTCTTCCCGGGCAAGTTTCCGGGAGGCTTCCATCGCTTCGTCGTTGCCGACGGTGACGACTTCGTCATAGAGCTGCGTATCAAGGACCCCCGGAACAAACCCGGCACCGATCCCCTGGATTTTGTGGGGGCCGGGCCGGCCGCCGGAAAGTACGGGGGAGGCTTCGGGTTCCACCGCCACGATCTCGATGGCGGGGTTATAGGCCCGAAGCGCCTTCCCTACCCCCGTAATGGTTCCGCCGGTGCCGACCGCTGCGACAAAGATATCGATCCGGCCCTCGGTATCGCGCCAGATCTCTTCGGCCGTCGTCAAGGTATGGACCTCGGGGTTGGCCGGGTTTTCAAACTGCTGCAGCATCACCGCACCGTCCATCGTTTCGGAGAGTTCGACCGCCCGTTCCACGGCACCGGCCATACCCCGGGCCGGGTCGGTAAGCTCAAGTTTCGCCCCCAGCGCCGCCAGTAGCTGCCTCCGCTCCACACTCATCGAGCTGGGCATCGTCAGGATCAGCTTAATACCGAGTCCCGCGGCGATGGAAGCCAGCGCGATGCCGGTGTTGCCGCTGGTAGGCTCGACGATAACGCTCTCTTTCGTGATGGCGCCGCTTTCAAGGGAGCGCCGGATCATGTTCATCCCGATCCGGTCTTTGACCGATCCCGAGGGATTCATGAACTCACACTTCCCAAGCAGCGTCGTGTGCGTTGCATTGGAAGCGCCGTTGAGCTTCACCAGAGGTGTGTTGCCGATCAGTTCCGTTACATTGGATGCGATTTTCATGGGTCCCTCCTTCGGGATCACGGGTTTTGGTCTTCAACGGACCGCTCCCGGTTTAAAGTGCCGCGATTTCGATACCGTGGCGTTTCAACAGCCGATAGAGCGCACATCCGGGGCAACGTTCGTCAAGTGCCTCAACTGCCGTCCAGATTCCCGTCAGTGCGGCGATCAGACCGCCAATGGCGGAATAATCCGCCAGGGATGCCGTCAACGCTCCGAGAATCAGGGTGAACTTGATCTGATCCGCGAAACGCTTCTCTTCTGCATCCGCCTCTTTTGGCTCCCAACCGGCCTGCTGCACCACCGTTGCGGCGACAAGCGCCAACGGGCTCAAACGCTGTGAAAGGTTGAGCAGCGCGAAGTAGTCGTACGCCAGTACGAACAGCCAGCCGGTCGCTCCCGTCAGCAAAAACGCCGTCATCACCAAAACGGCAAAAAAAGCCCGCAAGCGGGTTCGATTGCCATCGTTACCATAATAAGAATCACTCCGCCGCATGCTCCCCTCCTTCGGTTTCGTCCAGCGCCCGTGAAAGATCCTCAATCAGATCCGCGGCATGCTCGAGTCCGATGCTTAGACGAATCAGACCCGGAGTAATGCCCGCGGCGCGTTGCTGCGCTTCGGGAATCTGCTGATGCGTCGTGCTGGCCGGGTGGGTGATGATCGACTTCGAATCGCCGATGTTCACCACGATGGCGAAAAGCCGGGTCTTGTCCATGAGACGACGCGCCGTTTCGAAATCTTCCACTTCGAAATTCAGCAGGCCGCTCGCCAGACCGTCGCGGAAATAGTGCTGCGCCCGGTCGAACTGGGAGTCTCCCTCGAGTCCGGGGTAGCTGACCCGCCTGACTTTCGGGTGCGCCGCAAGAAATTTCGCCACTTCCAGCGCATTCTCCGAGTGGCGGCGGATCCGCAGTGGAAGCGTTTCCGTCCCCTGAATCAGCAGCCAGCTGTTAAAAGGAGCCGGTACCGCCCCGATGTCCCGTGCGAGGCTCAACCGCACCCGCAGGTTGAACGGCGGAAAGGGCAGCTCCGTATAGACCAGCCCATGATAGCTCGCGTCTGGCTCGTTGAAATGCGCGTAACGCGGGTTGTCCCGCAGAAGCGTATCGAGCCCGGGCCGGTCCACGACGATGCCGCCGATGGCCAGCCCCTGTCCCGTGATGTACTTGCTCGTACTGTGCACGACCACGTCGACGCCGTGGTCGATGGGCCGAAACAGTGCCGGCGTCGCAACCGTGTTGTCACAGATGGTCACCACCCCTTCGCGTCGGGCGATTTCGACGATGGCGTCGATCTTCGGAATGGAGATCTGCGGGTTGGAGAGACTCTCAAAAAAGATCGCCTTCGTCCGGTCGTCGATGAGCGATTCGAGCCCTTCGGGATCGGTCGCATTGAACAGCCTGGCTTCAATACCGAAACGTTTGATCGTATGGGTCAGCAACGTCACCGAACCGCCGTAAAGCTTGTCGGAAATAACGATGTTGTCACCGGATTCGGCAACGTTTGCGACGGCGTAAAAAATGGCCGCCTGGCCGCTTGATGTCGCCACCGCACTGGCACCTCCTTCCAACGCCGCAATCCGCTCTTCGAGCACAGAAGTTGTCGGGTTGGCCAGACGCGTATAGATGTTTCCGAGCTCTTTGAGCGCAAAACGGTTCGCCGCCTGGTCCGCACTTTCAAATTCGAAAGCCGTACTTTGGTAAAGAGGTACCGCCATGGTCATTTGACCATCCCTGGCATACCCGTGATGGATGGCAATGGTTTCTTGATTCATGATCAGTCCTTTTTTAAATTTTGAAAATCATAAATGAATGTTCATTCATTGTCAACCTTATCGCTTATATTTTTTCGAGTAAAAAAAATATTTCCTACATAAATCCCTATTTTATTGGGTTTGCGCGACATTATTTTATTGATTTATTTCATAGTATAATGATCAGGATATGATTATTTGGAATAGCGCAAAAATCATTTTTATTGGTATTATTATTTATTTATATTATATTTATGTGATCGTCTTATGCAAGAACGCGGTGAAGTAAGCGGGTTCAGTGGGTCGTACAGACGGAACAGACGTCGAACGTACGGAAGATGAAGATGGCCTCCTCGACGCTGCGGCACCCTTTCATCGCTTTTTGGGCGATACCGGGTTCCTCTTTCGTCCCGCTTCCGAGGTTCCACTGGGTCGGGGTGATCATCTCGGCGCCGGAGATCACGCCGTTTTCAATCTCAAGCCGGTGAATCAACGGCCCTCTGGGCGCTTCGACCACACCCTCTCCCCGTGCCGAGAGGTCGCGTATCGGAAGCCCGGGTGCGAGGTAGGAGGGCTCGGAGAGATCGATTTCATGCAGGTGCTGCTTGATCCGGTGCAGCAGTTGCGCCGTCTCGTAAATACGGGCGAAGACGCGGGTATAGGCGGAATCCTTGAAACGCCGGTGCATGTTCTTGATCAGCGGAAAGCCCATGGACATTGCCCGGGCCAGAGGGCCCGTCTCGTAATAGTTACCGTTATAGCGGGCGTTGAGTGCTTCGCTGCGGCCCCTCGTTATATAGGGAGCGCTGGTCTCTGCAAGCGCCGTGTCCGTGCGGCGCAGTGTCGTTCCCACGATTTTGGCGGGATAGCCGTATCCCTCCTCCCCAAGAACGATAAAGCGGTCGAAGCCGTGCCCCTTTTCAAACATTCCGCTGCGCATCAGCATCACTTCGGCATCGGCCATGTCGCTGCTGATGGGGTTGATCTCCTTGCAGCTTTTGAGCACCAGAAAATGGTCAAGCGATATCCCCGCAAGTTCGCGCTCGAAAAATCGGATCACCTCATCGACCGCGGCTTCCGCCCGCACCAAATCGACCTGCGTCGGATCGCAGGTCACCCCACCGGGCAACGCGTAGGAGGAGTGGGGCCACTGTCCCGCGAAGATCGCCAGGGCGCGGTTGAGTGTCGCAGCGGCAAACGCCCCCTTGAGCGCGACGTTCTGTTTCACCGGTGCGTCCACCATGCGCGCCAGCTCGGGGTAAATGACGAGATAAAACCATTTGAAATGGTTCTGTACCAGTTCCATCATCAGTGTCAGTTCCCGGATCTTCTCCGCTTTGGGCGTCACCGTTACCGCGACCCCCGCTGCCGCATAGGCGGACTCAAGCGCCTTGACGGTGGTCATGAGGTGCGAGTGGCCGCAGATACCGCACGTCCTCGGTGTTACGATCAGTGCGTCGAGTGCCGGACGCCCTTTTAAAATGCGCTCCATTCCACGGATATGGGGAAAACGGATGGAGGCAAAGTCAATGCGCTCCCCGGACCACTCGAAATCAACAGAGGCTTCCCCCTCGATGCGTTCAATCAGTTTCCGTGTGATCATCGATCAGCCTTTCATGAAGTCGGGGGATGTTGAAGGTTTTGGCAATCCCCGTCACGGTGAGATAGGCCCGTTTGGAGATGCCCGTCGGCACTTCGTCCGGGATCGACATGTTCTTCTTCGTCTCAAAAAGGTTGCGTCGCGGGAAGTCCGGTTCGGTACATCCGAAGCAGGGCTGCCCCGTCCGGGTTTTTGAAGCCGTTTCATTCCAGAGAATCACATTGCACGGTGCATGGGTCATCGGCCCACGGCACCCGTGATCATAGAAGAGGCATCCCTCTTTGAGCCCGAAACTTTCGGTATCGACCTTCCATTCGAAATACTCGTTCCGGCTGCAGCCGTGATGGACCAGGTGGGCGAAAAGTTCGGCAGGGCGGCGAAGTGCATCGAGGGCGACGGGTTTATCCGATGCGATCTGCCACAAAACGAATGCCAGCCACTCCGGATGCAGCGGGCACCCGGGGATGTTGATCACCTTCTCCCGATGTGCCGCGAGAGGACCGCTCGGCACGTCACGGTCGAAAAGGATGCCGCTGCACGCTTCCGGATCACTCTCTTTGAACATCCCGCCGAAGCTGGCGCAGCTCCCTGCGGCGACGATATGTTCGGCAGCGCCGCCGTAATGTCCGAGCAGTGTCTCCAACGGCGTTCCGCCGCGCTCGAAATCCGCCCGATAGGCCCCCTCGAAAACCAGCACATCGCATTCAAGCGCGCACGCGGCGATGGCTTCAAGATCCGAAGAGGCGGGAAGAATGGGGTGGTGAAGCAGCTCGTAGCGCTCAAGAAGCCCCTCAAGTTGAGGATAATTGAGAAACGAGTGGGTGTTGCCGTTGCAGGTGACTCCCTGCAGCCAGAGCAGGCGTATTTTTCTACTTTTCATCCGCTTTCAATGCATTGTAGATGTTGGATGCAATGGAGTCTTCGTAGTAGGTCAGCGCTTCGGGAAGGATCTTTTCCCCGTTAAGAAAGACCATGCCGCCCAGGTATCCCATAAAGAGCCCGAAGGCGCTGAAAAAGTCCTGGTTGCGTAGCTCGCCGGAAGCCACCCCGTCGTCGAAAAAGATCATGATCTCCGTAACGAAGGAGGAGACGCAGACCATCCCCTGACACTCGTCTTTGAAGACTTCCCGGTTGGAGAGGTAGACCCGAAGAAAGTACTCGATCATCTCCGGATGATCCCGGGCCGTCTTAAAATACATCGTCACAATCCGCGCGATCTTCTCCTGCGCCGATACCGGGGTTTCGTTAATAACTCGGATCTGTGTTCCGAGATAGTTGGCGATGTAGATGATGAGCTCTTTGGCAAGAATGTCTTTTGAAGCGAAATAGTTGTAAAAGTTTCCGACGCTCATCCCGATTTTTTTGGCGATATCGGGAATCGTGGTGACGTAAAATCCGTTATTTGAGAAGAGCTGCAGCGCAGCATTCATAATATTTTCTTTTTTTTCTTCGCGGGTCGGCCGGGCCAAGGTGAATCCTTATTCAGTGATGCGGTAGTATACCACGAGCGCTCCGCGATTGTCATTTTCCCCCGATTATAACCGCCGTTTTTCCACATTGAGTCACCGTTTGATATAAAACATTAATTCTGATAGCTAATTTAACATTAATGTAACGCTTTTTCGAAATGATTGCGCAACTCTACTTTTTCGAGGTATGCCTTATGAAACTCACCCACTCCCTTGTTGCAGCCGCCTGTCTTGCCGGCAGCCTGTCCGCTGCGGCCGTAGAACTCAACACCTTGAGTGTTACCGCTTCCACCATCGACGACAAATTCAGTAACGAGATGAACGAAGCCTCCACGACCTCCACCCTCAGCGGCGACGCGATCGACGAAGCCCACACCGAAAATCTCCAACAGGTGCTTCAGCGCATTCCCGGCATCACGACCGAGGTCCAGAGCGGCCAATCCATCAAGATCCACATGCGCGGGGTCGAGAATCAGTACTACATGGGTGAAAAGCCCGGCGTCGCCATCGTCATCGACGGGGTGCCCGTCTTCGAGCGTACGGGTGCGGTCAACATTGACCTCGACAACATCGAGTCGGTCAAAGTCATTAAAGGCGGTGCTTCCTACCTCTTCGGCGACGACGCCCTTGCCGGTGCCGTCATCATCACCACCAAGCGCGGTGCGAAATACGCCAACAACTACGGGGCGGTCGAAGTCGGCAGCTTCGGCTACCGCAAACTCCTTGCCCGCAGCGGGTACAGCAACGAGAATCTCGATGCCCACATCCAGGTCAGCCAACGCAAGGCAGACGGCTACTATGTCGACTCCGACTATGACGTGCAGTACGCCAACGGGAAACTGCAGTACTACATCGACGACACCTCCGACATCGCCGTCGGTTTTGAACTTTCCCACCGCGAAAAAGACTCCCACGGTTCCGTCCGGGGGATCACGACAGCCCGTACCGACCCGAAAAGTTATTTAGACGGTGACTACACGGCAATGTTTGACGTCGACCTCTTCAAGATCTTCGCCACCTACTCCAAAGACCTGGGTAACGACCTGAACCTGATCGCAAACCTCTACCAGTACGAAGATACCACCGAATTCCTGTCCGGATACGTTGAGTACGACCTGGCTCACAACCCGGTCACCGACCCCCACGCCAAAACGACCCGTACCCATTATGAGCAGATACAGCGCGGCTTCAAAACCGAACTCCGCCAGTCTCTTACGAAGATGGCATGGATGATCGGTGCCGACCTTCGGGCCAATGAATACGACAGCATGGCTACCAACGCACAGAGCTATGCCACGCCTCCCGCCTGGGGCCCCGTCTGGACCGAGTACCTGGCAGGTGACCTACGCTCGAAGAACACCACGGACGAAAATGTCTACGCCCTCTACGGCGAATACAAGTACGCCGTGACACCGGCACTGACGGCGACGCTCAACATGCGTTACGACAACATTCAGCTCGACTACCAGGATGTCAGCGGTCTGCAGCTCAACCGGGAATTCGACGTCTACTCCTGGCGTGTCGGGGCGACCTATGCACTCAATGACACCCATGCGATCTACGCCAACGTCTCCACCGGTTTCCGCGCACCGACCATTTCCCAGCTCTTCGCCGGTGAAATCAGTACCTGGGGCTCTACCGAAAGTAACCCCAACCTTGACGCAGAACAGGCAACCAACTACGAGATCGGTATGCGCGGCAAAGCGGCCGGCCTCGACTACGACGTGACCGTCTTCCGTATCGACCGCAAAGACGCCATTATGAAAACCTCCGGCAACTACGGCGATAGCGATGCCGATGAAATGTACGCCAACATCGGCGGACTTCGCAACGAGGGTCTGGAACTCGCCATCAACAGTGACCGCAGCCAGATGTTCTCTTTCGACCTGGCCTACAGCTACCTCCGGGCCAAATACACCAACTACCGCAACTTCGGCATTGAACTGGGGGTTCCCGCGAGCGTCCAGCATTTCGACCTCTCCGAAAACAACATTCCGCGGGTCTCCCGCCACAACCTGAACCTCTCCGGTACTTTTAACCGTGACAACAAGCTCTTCCTGACTGCGGAGATCTCCAGCCGCTCCAGCTACTACGCGGACGAACTGAACTGGAACAAGATGGGCGGCTACACCGTCGTCAACATCCTGGGTAACTACAAAACCAAGATCGCCGGCATGGATGCTGAGATCTTCGGCCGCATCGACAACATCTTCGACAAATACTACTACAACACCGCCCGCGGCAGCGGGGACAGCGACGATGACGGCGATTTCGACTACGAAGACCTCTCCCTGGTCGTCAACCCGGGGCGCGTCTTCACCGCCGGCATCTCTCTCAAGTTCTAACGAGGGAGTCCGGTCATGGTCAACCAGATCAAACGTGATAAAAACGATCTCTTCGGCTGGCCGGTTCTGGGGTTTCTTTTTAAGAACCCCCGCTTCCTGCTGACTCTGAAACTTGCCGTTCTCGCCCTTTTCGCCTACGGCATCATCTACGGCTTTACCCACCCCGACAGCGACAACCTCTTTACGCGGAACCTCTTCTGGGGACTCTTCTGGCCGCTCTTCATGGTCGTCACCCTGGCCACTTTCGGACGCATCTTCTGCGGCATCTGCCCCCACGGGTTCATGGGAAAATACCTCACGAAGTGGGGATTGAAGAAGAAACTGCCCAGAGCGCTGCAAAACCCCCTCATCGGTGTCTTGCTGCTGGTCATCGGCTGGTGGGCGGTCTACTACGCCTTCCCCTCCTTCTTCCGGACCCCCTGGGCCACGGCGGCACTCTTTGCGGTGACGACCCTGGTTGCGGCGGCGTTTTACCTCGTCTATGACGAGATGGCCTACTGCAAATCCATCTGCCCCATCGGCGCCGTCAGCCGTGGCTTCTCGAAAGTCTCCTTCACCTGGCTGGGAACCTACCGGGAAGATGCCTGCGGCGAATGCCGCAGCTTCGAATGCGCCAGCGCCTGTCCCCAGGGGCTCAAACCCTTTACCTTCGACGGCCGCAACTCCATGACCGACTGTACCCTCTGTATGGATTGCGCGGGGGCGTGCGAGGGGGTGGCGTTCCGGGTGCGGAAACCCTCCAAGTCGCTCTTTTCAAAATTTCAGAGCCACAAGGCGGAGGTGTGGGGGTTCATCCTCATCACCGGGGCCATTACCCTGAGCATGAGCTTCCATCATGCCCTGGGGCGCAGCGCCGTCGTCGACGACTTCTTCTGGGTGAAAACCGCCCGCTACTTCGAGGGGGTCTTCAGCTTCGGTACGGCGGACGCGGTCGGCATCTTCGCCTTCCTCTACGCCATCAGTATCGCGGTCATGCTGGCAGCAGGCGGCATGTTCGTCGCATCGAAGATTCTCAAGACCCCGTTCAGCCAGACCTTCTACAGCCTCGGCTACGCCTTTGCGCCGATCTTCATCATCGGCGGTATGTCACACCTGGGAGAGTCCTTCTTCCTCCATACGGCCTCGGACATCGCAAACGGCTTTATCCAGGGCTTCGGCCTTCCCTTCGACGAAATGACACCCCTGGCCTCCCGCAAGGACGCCTGGGTGCATGTTTTCGGTCTTTTCAACTACATCGCCATCATCTGGGCGCTGGTGATCCTCTTCGGACGCATCCGCCTTGTAGAGAGTACGAAGCTGCGCAAGATCGTCGCCTACCCCTTTGCGGGAGCGCTGATCCTCTTCTACCTCGGCCTTAACTTCTACATCGGCTACGTCTTCAGCACCTACGGCGTCAAACAGCGCGGCGGGCACGGCAGTCACGAAGTACAAAAAATCGTCCCCCTCAAACAAACCGCTTCTTCCGTGAAACCCTGATAGCTATTTCCTTCGCTCTGTGACATCGGTCACAGAGTTCTTCCCCTCACCTGTTTTAGAATGCACATGCATGAATCATGCAAAACCAAACAGGAGGGTATTATGAACCTCAAAATATTCATCACCGGAATCGTGGGCCTTTTACTGGTCCTTTCAAGCGCCCATGCGGATCGTTCTCATGAAGCAACGGCCGACAGTATGGTTGTCGTCATCACCGAAGGCGCCATCGTCAAAGCGGGATTCGGCCTGGCCGTCGCCAATGCCATGCAGGACGCCGGGGTCGAAAGCACCGTCTTCATTGCCGCCGATGCGGTCGATTTTGCGCTTAAAGACAGTAACCAGCCGAAGTTTGCCGGAATAACCCCAAAAGAGATGATCAGCGGTCTGATTCGCAAAGGGGGGCAGGTCAAAATCTGTGAAGGTTTCGTCAAGCTTGGCGGCCTCAAACCCGCCGACCTTGTCGAAGGTATCAAAATCGCATCGCCCGCCGACCTTGCCGGGGCCCTGTATGCTCCGAATGCACGTAACATGACATTCTGATATACTTCAAAAACCGTGTAAAAAGGGGATGCCATGGAACTGGATCACTATCAGTTTTTTCACGCTCTGGAGCCTGAATCGCTAGAGAGGCTCCGCTCCGACGCCAAAAAAATCTCCCTGGGCGTCGGAACGTTTCTCTACTATCAGGGTGACGTCAACCAAGACATTCTGTTTTTGAATAAAGGGTGTGTCAAAGTCTTTTTGTATGCCGATGAAGTCGGAAAAGGCGAGATCACCCTCTATTATATTACCCCTGGCGAGCAGTGTCTGGTCAACACCCTGAGCACCATCTCCCAATCCCCCGCTTCCGCCACGGCTATCGTCGACGAAAGCATCGAGGGATGGCTGGTACCGGCGGAGACCATTCGGTGGCTGCTTGAACATTCGCCCGCATACCGGGACTTCAAACTCTCATTCTGCTCCGAACGCCTTTCCCAGATCATGCATCTGGTCGAAGAGCTGCGCTTCAAGCGAATGGATCAGCGCCTTCTCAACTGGCTCCATGTTCAGGGAAGAGAAACCATCCGAACGACACACGGGCAGATTGCACAGATCCTGGGGACATCCCGAGAAGTGATCAGCCGCATTTTGAAAAACCTGGAGAAAGAGGGGGTTGTGGCAATCGGCCGGGGATGGATCAAAATTCTCGAACCGTAAGACGGGGCAAGCCCGCCTCTGTACCTATCACATACGCAGCAGATCTGCCGGAGAGATAGAGTTCACCTCCGTGATGGTGTCGTAGGGTAGCCCGACTTTCCGGTGTACCCGAAAAACGGCGTCGACATCGGGAGCGATGTTGAGGCAGAAAGCACGCCCCTCTTCGAAACCGACGTGGATCTTCAGGGAAACCACCCCCTCCTCTTCGCACGCTTGCTCATACGTTTTGTAAAACTCCGCGAGTGCTTCCGGAGAGATCGCATCCGGAAACGTACCGTTGTTCCTGTCGTGGGTGTCCATGTAGAAATGCATTGCCTGGCCCATTGAAGCCTCCTTGATGTAGATGAGGCCGCAGCCTCTCTTGCAAGCTTAGCCCATTAAGTGCAGCTGTTTCCGTGACCCGGGTCACATTGCCCCGCACACTTGCTCTCCTCGCTGCCACCCACGGCAGTGCCCCTGACACGTACCTTGCACAGGAGGAGCCCTGCGGCGATGAAAACCGTATTTTTCATAATATACTGCCCTACCAGAGTTAGACCGAAGGGAACAACCGTAAAGCAGAGCTCCGGAAAGAGAAACAGCGGGGTTAATGTCAACAGCATATGCAGCATGAAGATGCGGACAACGATCCGTTCGAACACTCCGGCTATGAAGCCGATGCCGATAATCATCTCCCAAATTGCCAGCAGTACGATTGAAAGCTCCGGGGCCATCAGCCCCAAAGTCAACTGATCGATAGTTATGGCTGCCAGGGTCTCCGCCGGACTAAGCCCGGGAAAAAGCTTCAGGGTCCCAAACCACAGGAAATCGATTCCAATAGCAATCTGGATAATTCTGATACTGCGTTGCATCTGCATCGGTAATCCTTTTTTCATAATTGTAGAGGATGGATCGGACTCCGGTCAGTGACTCAAGTCACACGACTGCATGTGGCCTCGCTTTTCTCAAGGGAAACAAGCTGTTTCGATACCGCTGGAGTTGACACCGCATTCAGTCAATCCCAAGCTCCAGAAGTTCGCCGTCGACCGCTTTGAGGAATGTCACGATCCGCTCTACTTCGTGATCGTTCAGTTGGGTCCGGACCTGATGGATGCCCATAGTGCGAATCGCATCTTCAAGCCGTTCCACACTGCCGTTGTGAAAGTAGGGCCGGGTGCGTACAACATTTCTCAGCAAGGGGACTCGGAAATACTTGTAAGCATTTTGCGCCCCGGTAAAGCCTCCCCGATTGTCGATGGGAAATGCCGTTTTAGGATCATTCACGTCGCTTACCCCCTCCCGATGACACGTTCCGCATCCCGACGACGCCATCGCGTGAACACGCACATCGGCATCGATCCGGTCGAAAAAACCGGTTTCCAGCAGATGGAAGTCCGCTTCTCCGAGTGCGATGCGGACGGCATCGAGCCTGCGCGTTTCATCGCTGAAAACACGGCTTTTATTCCGCGCCGTTTCGTAGTCGCGTTCCAACCGATTGACATCCGCGGGTCTGGCCATGCTCCAGACAGGGTGATAGGAGAGAGGAAACTTCCGCATCGTCTGCCCACCGAGTCCGATGCCGTTGTGGCACCCGACGCACCCTTTGGTAATAAATAACCGCAACCCCGCTTTCTCTTCATTCTTCAATGCATTGAAGTCTCCCAGCAGAAAGTCATCGTACCGCCCTTTGGTCACCAGTGTTTTTTCATAAGCGGCAATGGCATCGACGATCGTATCGAACGTGACGGTATCACTTCCATAGGCTTCGGAAAACAGCACCGGGTATTCCCCGTCGCTTCGTACCATGCGCACCACCGCTTCAGGGCGCATCGCCATTTCAAAGGGGGCCTGGATCGGACCTTTGGCTTGATCTTGAAGCGATAGGCTTCTGCCATCCCAAAAAAATTGCTTCGAAAACGCGGTATTGAATACCGTTGGCGTATTCAGGTGAAAAGGGTTGACCCGGTCCATATGCCCCACGGCGGCAGACCGTCCATCTGCGCCGCCGTATTGAGAAGCGTGACATGATGCGCAGCTGATAGCTCCGTCGTGCGACAACCGTGTATCAAAAAAGAGTTTTCTCCCCAGCCTGATCTTCGCACTGGTGAGTTCCCCTTCCGGAGTATCGAGTTGGTAGCGCAGGCTCTTTAAATTTTCCGGCACCGGCTTCAAGCCGTTTTGATATGCCAGCAAAACCAGCGCTTCATCGTCGTACGCCATCAAGCCCGCTGTAAAGACGAGTATCCACAGGTATTTCATGTTTCATCCTTCTGCTTTATAAAGCGATCATAGTGCATCTTCCCCCTTACCGTATGTGACAAAGGTCACATACCATATTGGGGATTCGGGCTATATTCGGAAGATCATTTGCAAGGAGATGAGAGGATGAAATATATAGTCAGTGGATTCATTCTGATGGTTTTTCTGCTAATTGCGAAGCTGTTGCCGGTTTTTTACGTTGACGATATTCGCCATTATAGATTGGCGTCTGCCCCGGAAAAGAGCTCGGAAAATGCGCGCATTCATACCGGGCGGTCCCTCTATGCCGTTTACTGCACTTCCTGCCACGGTCGCGATGGCCGCGGCAACCGGGGGAAGGCACAGGACCATACCCGAAGAATTTCCGAGAAATCAGTGCTGCATGCGATTCGATACGGAGCGAACAATTTTCAGTCCGTCTACCCTTCGGGAATGCCCGGAGGGCTGGTCACCGATCGCGATGCCAAGATTCTTGCCGCTTATGTCGCAGAAGGAATGCCCGGAACGCCTCCCGATGCATGGTCGCGCTGCCAACCATGCCATGGAGAACGCGGCGAGGGCATCTCCTTCGTCGCTCCGAATCTCCGCATTTACTCCGACACATTGGTGCGGACGGTTTTAACCAATGGTAAAAAAGGGGCTATCGGGACCATGCCCAGCTTCGACGGCAGGCTCACGACGGCACAGATGCTCAGCCTCGCCAGCTACATCCGAAGTCTGAACCCATAAGCAACACTATTTGCTTTCGGTTTCGTCGCCGTCGTCCGTCGTTTTCTTTCCGTTTTTCGCACCCTCACCCGTTCCGTTAGCGTTCTGGTTGGAGTGCTGGTAGGCGTTGTCGGTGCTTTCACCCTTGTTCTGATGCTGGTACTTGTACTCGTACGCATGCTCGTTTTTATGCTGCATGCCGCTGCCGCTGCTTTGCTGCATACCGCCGCCGTGGCTGTTGCCGCCGCCCCCTTTTGCAAATGCCGCTGGAACCGCCAGCAGGGCCAGAGTCGCAATGAGAAGTGTCGTCTTTTTCATGGAAGATCCTTTTGTCTTTGGTTAGAACAATCATACAGCAGAAGTGTAAGCGAAGTGTTAGCGCCGCAGCGCAGCCCGCCCATACCTAAGGATGAGAAGGTACTTCCCGGTGCGCTCTTTTCCGGCCGATACGCCGACGGCAGAGGACGAGTTCGCACTCATAGGCGTAAAGCAGCTGCCCGTCCTCGCTTACCAGCGTGTAAAAGATGCTGTCCGCACCGACGTGGACTTCGGTGACGGTACCCTTGATGTCTGTCCGGACGCCCTGAACGGCGTCGCCGCTCATAAACCGTGCCATCTGGACCTCCTTGCCCTGTTCTTATCCTACTCATCGGCCATTATAGGAATCGATAAAGCGGCAAGTGAAGCAAAACGGGTAAAGAAGTGTTTGAGTCGTTCAATTTTTTTGGGGGGGGTTTGTTTTAAGGGTTAAAGGAAAAAGATGGTGCGACCGGCGAGATTTGAACTCGCACACCTGTTGGCACTACCCCCTCAAGATAGCGTGTCTACCAATTCCACCACGGTCGCAGAAAATTAAAGAAAAAAAACACAGGCCGAAGCCTGCGGAGGGTGTACGTCGGGCTTACGCGCCGAGGTACGGGTTGGCGTAAAGCGCGATGAGCGCGATAACCAGGGTGTAGATGACCTGAGCCTCGATCATCGCCAGGGCGATGAACATGGTTGTCATCAGTTTACCGCCGAGGCCCGGGTTGCGGGCAGTACCGGCGATAGTCGCGGCAGCGGTGTTACCCATACCGATCGCGCCGCCAAGAGCAGCGAGACCGAGGCCGACACCGGCAGCGATCATAGAGTAAGCTTTGAGTGTTTCGTTAACAACCGCTTCTTCTGCACCGAAGGCAACAGCAGCGAGAGCAACGATCATGAAAACGATCTTTTTCATTATGTTCTCCAAAATTTATGTCCAAAGTCCGTTCGGATTGCGTATCCCTACTTATCACTTTGCGTTCGGCATTATAGTAACGCGTGCATAAAACGAAGTTTAAACGGCGTCACTTTTTCGCACTGCGGAGCATTCGGGCTCAGGCTCTGCCGAGGCTGATCTTGTTCCCCTTGAACTCCAGGATCTCCACGTCGATGGATTCGCCCTCGCTGAGCACGTCGGAAACCCGCTCAACCCGGTAGTCCGCTACCTTGGAGATGTGCAGCAGGCCGTCGACCCCGCCGGGGAGTTCGATAAAGGCCCCGAAGTCGACGATCTTCTTCACCTTGCCCGCGACCTTGTCCCCGACATGGTACTCCACTTTCTCGGGAGCGTTGCTGGCGATCTGCTCGATGTGCGCCCGGGCGCCCTGCACCCCTTTCTTGTTCTTACCGGAGAGCTTGACGGCGCCGACCTTCTTGTCGATGTCGATGGCCACCTCGAACTTCTCGATGATCTCGCGGATCGTCTTGCCCGCCTGGCCGATGATGTCGCCGACCATTTCGGGGTTGATGTGAAACAGGTCCGCGCTGGGCAGCGTATCTTCGTTGATCTCGATCGCCGCTTCGGCCGCGAGCATGATGTCGATGATGTGGGTACGCGCCTCTTTCGCCTGGTAGAAGGCTTCCTTCAGAAGTTCCAGGCTGATGCCGCCGAGCTTGATGTCCATCTGCAGCGCCGTGATCCCCTCTTTGGAACCGGCGACCTTGAAGTCCATGTCCCCGTCGTGATCTTCAAGCCCCATAATGTCGGTCAGGATGGCCGAACGATCGCCCTCTTGCACCAGGCCCATCGCCACCCCGGCGATGGGGTCGGTCATGGTGATGTCACCGGCGCGTAGCGCCATGTAGCCGCCGCAGACCGTCGCCATGGAGGAGGAGCCGTTGGATTCGAGGATTTCGGAGACGAGCCGGACCGTATGGCCCGGGTCGGTCATCGCCGCTTCGAGGGCCCGTTTTGCCAGGTTGCCGTGTCCGAGTTCCCGGCGGCGCGGAGGGCCGACGGGAGAGGGTTCGCCCACGGAGAAGCCGGGGAAGTTGTAGTGCACCATGAAGCTCTCGTTTTGCGTCTCTCTGTCCGTCAGGTTCTCGAACATCTGCGCATCCTTGTTGCCCCCAAGCGTCAGGGTCACCAGCGCCTGGGTCTGACCGCGGGTAAAGAGGCACGACGCATGGGCGGAGGGAAGTACATTGGTCTCGATAGTGATGGGGCGTACCTCATTCAGGGCACGCCCGTCGGCGCGGCGTTTCTCGTCGAGGATCTGGCTGCGAACCGTTTCACGCTTGACCAGTTCGATGGCCCGCTTAAGGTCCGTCTCGTCCCAGTCGGGTTTTTCGGCGACGATCTGTTTGCGCAACACTCGCAGCGCCGTGGAGCGCTCCGTTTTCGCCATCTGGTTCAGCGCTTCCTTGACGTCGGCGGTATGGTTCTCACGGACGTAGGCGGCCATTGTTTCGTCGGCATGGTTGATGATGCACTCCAGCGGCATCGGAGGTTTGGCGTAACCGGCGAAAATACTCTCATAGGCGGTGTTGGCTTCTTTGAGCAGCTCCTGGGCCCGGGCGATCGCCTCGATCAGTTCCGCTTCCTCCATCGCGTTGGAGCAGTAGCGCGTCACCGCGTCCGACGTCAGTGTCGGGTCGATCATCGGGTCCACCATCGCCGAAGCGATCAGCTCCGTCTCCGCGGAACCAAGGGTCTGCATCTCGATCATCAGCAGATCCTCTTTGCTCCCGGCAAGGTAGAGATCAAGAGTGCTCGCTTTAAGCTGGGACATCGTCGGGTTGAACACGATCTTTCCGTCGACCTTGCCGACGCGCATGCCGGTCACCGAAGTCGCGATGTCGATGTCGGAAACGAAGAGGGCCGCGGAGGCGGCGTTGAGCGCCAGAACCTGCAGGTCCGCGTCGGGGTCGACGCTGAGCACCATGATGGTGATCTGCACCGGATTCGCAAATCCCTTGGGGAAGAGCGGCCGCAGGGAGCGGTCGACGATGCGCGACGTCAGGGTCTCGAAGTCACTCGGCTTCGTTTCGCGTTTGATGAAGCCGCCGGGGAACTTACCCGCCGCGTAGGTCTTCTCGATGTACTGCACCGTCAGGGGCAGAAACTCTTCGGTCACGAAGTCGGTCTCGTCGATGACGACCGTCGCGAGGATCACCGTATCACCGCACTGCAGCCACGCTGCACCATTGGCCTGACGGGCCACTTTACTGAAGCCGTAGGCCTCTGTCTTGTTCTCAAGGTCGATGGAAATTTCTGTCAACACACTACACTCCTAAAATGCTTGCAACGGTCTTGTCGTCGACCGGGGGCAGCTCCCCGTAATACATGGCTGTTTCAACGAAATCCTCAATCTCGTAAAGATTGTAGATGCGGTCCACCAGCGGCTCGAGTTCCTCGATGACATCGGTCGGAAGTACCGGCACGGCGATGTGCAGTGCCCGGGGTTTCATACTCATCAGGGTTTTGATCGCCGTCATCATCCGCATACCGGTCTCCGCCCCTTCATCGATCAGCAGCACCACCTTGTCGCGCATGCTTTCAAAAGGTCTTCCCTTACGGTGTTTGTAGACGGCAGAGAGGATCTTCTCCTCGTGTTTCCGGTGCGCTTCGCCGTAGATGTAGTCGACCTGGATATCGAAAGACTTGACCAGGTTCTCATGCATGACAATCTCTTCGGTCTCACTGACCCTGGCGATCTCACAGCCGGGGTTATGCGGGGCGGTGATGGACTCGCTCAGCAGAATATCGACCGGGCGCTTGAGCCGTTCGTTGATCATGGCCGCGATCTGCAGCCCGCCGCGCGAAACGGCAACAAGATGCCAGTTTTCGCTTTTCATCTGGTCGATAGGCAGATGCTCTTTGAGCTGAAGCGCCGCATCTTTGCGCGTAGGAAACAGTACTCTCGGATTCGACATCGCTCTCCCCGTTCTAGACCGCCGCCGATAATCGGCAAGGGGCCTGCGTTGACGATTTGTTCACACCATAGTATACCTGAGCCTGGCTATGATCGCAGCCTGCCTGCCGACGGCTGACCTCCCGATAGGACAAGGGTATGGAATAAGGCGTCATTACTCGTCACCGCCGAGCAGATCGTTAAGTTCATACTTGAACTCGCTGCCTCCCATCGGTTTGAGGATGATCGTGACGTAAATGTATTTGTCGTAGATACTGCTCGCCACACTGCCGCTTTGGAGCACCGGACGGTTCAGCTCGACGTAGCGGATACCGAAATCCCAGCACCGTTTCGAGTAGAGGAAACCCGCCTGGAGCTTCTTCTTCATGCTCTTTTCGATGTCGTAGGCGAAACGTGCGAAATAGCGGTAATGATCATCGGGCTTGTAACTGAAATTCATCGTCAGGTAGCTGCTGTCGGTGGTGCGATTATGGCGTCTCTTGTCCTCATAGAGGTGACCGATGCCCGCATCGAAACGTTCGCCGTTGTAGCTGAGCGTCGTAGACTGCTTGACGATGGTCCCGATATCGTGGTTATAGACGGTATCGGAGTAAAGCGTGACCGTCGGCCACGGTTTCCATTCGAGCTCGTTCTCGAGATCCTGGAGCTTGTCGTCACCGTCGATGGACTGGGTCAGCTGGTGGTAGAGCACCTGGCTGCCGTTGTAGTCATAAAGGTACTGGTGAAACCGGATCTGCGTACTTTCTTCGATGTCCGTAATATTGTAATAACTGCACTCGTCACTGTCGGGATAGAGTTCGCACCAGAGCTTCCGCTCCTCAAAGTAACCCGAACGACTCTCCGCGCCATTCTTGACGAAACTGACATCGAGCCCGGCGACATGAATCAGCGCGTCGTAACCGCGCGTGAGCATGGTACCGACCTTGAAGTAGTTGGTACTCCGCCCGAAACGGCCGGAGTCGTAACTGCCGGCACTGTCGTCGAAACGGATGGTTTTCCCGTAGAGCTGGGTCCCGAGACTGACGTCCAGGTAGCCGTCAAAAAAAGTTCCCTGCAGCGTCAGCGGGATGTTCCCGGCGATCTCCTGCGCCGTGCTGCCGACCTTGCGGTAGTAGTTGTTCGCGGTCAGATCGACGGTGTAGAAGAGGTGATCTTCGAGCCAGCTCTCCAGGTAGCGGTGGTAGTGCAGAATCGGCAGGTTCTGGATCGTCTCGTCATTGTTGTCCTGCTTCAGGTCGAGGTAGTACTTGAAGTAGGTACCGAAATAGTTTTCATCGCCGTTGTAGAAGAGGTTCGCTTTCGAAAAGATCTGGCTGGAGGTGGCATTGAGGGTTTCATCGTTGTTTTTAAGGTTGATGTACTCGATGTCGTTCATCCAGTTGATGTCGGCGTAGATGCCCGACTGCCCCTCGCTCTCCATTCCCAGCCAGGTCCGCAGGGGATTTTGGTTGGTATATTTGAAGTTCACCCCGTAGTGATCGGTATTTTCAAGGTTGTACTTGTTGTAATACTCCGTCTTCTCCTTGAAGGTTCCCATGTAGAGGCTGCCGCTGGAGAGGTTCGTATCGACGAAACGGAACATGCTGTAAAGGCCGTAGCCCCGGCTTGTACGGATCTGCGGATTCAGCTCAAGGTCCCACCAGTTCTGCTCGGCGATGTAGATGGGCTGCTCGTAGAAGAAGCCCTCCCGTTCGGAGAAGCCCATGGAGGGGAGCAGCAGGCCGGTACGGCGGGTCGTGTCGAGGGAGTAGCCGAAATAGGGAAGGTAGAAGACGGGGACTTCGCCGATGACGACGCGCGTATTGTAGAGGTTAAGCCACTTGGTCGTGCTGTTGTAGTCGGAGCTGCTGAAATAGAGCTTCCAGATGGGGTCGTTGGGGTCGCAGCCCGAAAGCATCCCCGACGAGAGTTCGATCGCATCCTGTTCCGATGCGGCGGAGGCGCAGCTCATCCAGACCTGACTCTCCTTCTCCAGCAGGTAGAAGGGTTCGATGCGGCGGCGGTCTTTCGGGATTTCGAACCGGACGTACTTCCCGATCATATGGTAGACCGCGCCCTTCATCACCGTGACGTCGCCAAAAAGCTCGATCACCCCGCTTTCACGGTCGTAGCGGGCCCGCTTCGCACTGAGGTAGTAGTCCTGGTAGAGGACCAGGACGTCCTCTTCCGCTTCGACGATCTGCTCCTTGCTCTGCATGTGGGTCGCAAAGATCTGCACCTGATCTTCCGCCTGCAGAAGCGTGAACAACCCGATCAGTGCAATGAGAAGAAATCTACGCATCGACCACCACGGTACGCGCGGTTTTGTCGTGCCAGGTCTGGCGCAGGGGATCGAGCATGCCCCAGAGGAAACCGAGATAGAAGATGATCTCGCTGACGATTCTGAAGACCGCGCGGTTAAACGAAGCGACCAGAGTCGGAGAGTCGAACCCCTGCTGCCCGGCCACCCGAATCCGCATGACGATCTTGCCGATCGTCGCCCCGTACTGGTAGACGAAAAAGGTCTGGTAGATGATCTTGATCGCCATAAACTCCAGGATGAACGCGTTGGTCAGCGCAATGCTCTCCTCGATGGTGGTCACCTCGGCAAACCGGTCCCAAAGCAGGATCAGCAGCAGTGCCGTCATCAGCAGTTCGTCGATGACGGCGGCGGCGGCACGCTGGCGCACCGTTGCCAGATGCTGTTCTTCCCGTTCGAGTTCGCGTTCGATCTCTTCGTTGAAATCAGCCATATCAGAGCGCCTGGTAGGCGATGTCCGTCCGAAGTTTCTTGCCGGCGAAATGGACCTGGCCGCAGAGCATGTAGGCGCGGTCGCGGGCCTCTTTGATGGTCGTTCCCAGACCGACGCAGACAAGGACGCGTCCACCGGTGGCGTAGAGTTTTCCGTCCTCTTCGCTGACCCCGGCATAGGAGACGTGGGTATGGGCGGCGATCTCATCATGCACCGCCGCGTCCACGACGATCTCCGCAGGTTCGGAACTTCCGTAGGGGTAGTCGCGGCTCGCCATCACCACGCCGACGGCGTATGCGTCGCTGAAGCGCACGTCAAGGGTATCGAGCTGCTTGGTCGCTCCTTTGTAGAAGAGTTCGCTCGCCGGGGTCTTGAGCAGCGGCATCAGGATCTCGCATTCGGGGTCGCCGAAACGGACGTTGAACTCCAGGGTGATCGGCTCGCCGTTCACGATCATCAAGCCGATGAAAAGCACGCCCTCGAAGGGAGCGCCCTCGGCCTGCATGCCATCGAGGGTCGGGCGGACGATGCGCGCCTTGACCTTCTCGTAGATCTCGTCGTTGACCAGCGGGGTCGGGGCGTAGGCGCCCATGCCGCCAGTGTTGGGCCCCTGGTCGTTATCCAGCAGCCGCTTGTGGTCCTGAGCCGCCTGGAGCAGGATGAAGTCCTGGCCGTCGCAGATGGCGAACATGGAGAGTTCGTAGCCGTCGAGGAACTCCTCGACGATCACCTTTTTGCCCGCGTCGCCGAAGGCTTTGCCGCTGAGCATCTCGGAAACCGCCTTTTTGGCTTCGTCGTGGCTCTGGGCGATGATGACCCCTTTGCCGGCGCAGAGACCGTCGGCCTTGACGACGACGGGAACCGGGAGGGTCTCGATGAACTTGAAGGCCGTGTCGATGTGGTCGGTCTCGATGTAGCGGGCCGTCGGGATCTCGTACTTGGCGAGGAAGTTCTTCATGTAGACCTTGGAACCTTCAAGCTGCGCCGCCTCTTTGGAGGGACCGAAGATCGTCAGCCCTTTGGCCTTGAAGATGTCGACGATGCCATCCACCAACGGGCCTTCCGGACCGACGATGGTCAGGTCGATACCGTTGGCGGCGGCAAACTCCGCCAGCTCGCCGTAATCCTTGATGGCGACGTTCGTCCCCAGGTTCCCCGTGGCGCCGTTGCCCGGGCAGAAGTAGAGCGTTTCCACCGCCGGGTCTTTCGAAAGGGCCAGACCGATCGAGTATTCGCGTCCGCCGCTGCCAACCACCATAACGTTCATGCAGTTCTCCGTCGTATGAGTAAAATGAAAATGAAGCAATCGAGAAGTATTCAGGCGAAACCACCGCTGTAGCATCCCATCAATACTGCCGAAGACTTCGGGGTCCGGGTGGCCGTTCCGCAAAGAAGCTTTGGTTCTCAAAGCCGAAATGAAGCGGAGCGAATCCCTTCTTAGGCGACAGTCGCCGAAACAAGCCGACGATCACCGACACACAAAGGCGACTACGTAGTCCGCTAAGTGAAAATGTAGAACCCCCTGATATGCGAGTACTCGCACCACCCAGGCTATCTAGGATTATAGTTTAAAATACCTTTGAAGGCCTTAAAATTCTTTCCCGGAAGCCGCGACTTCCCGTCCCGCCGCTACCAGCGCAGCCACCGTCGGTTCCGCGGCCATTCGGGCCGTCACCCCTTCGGGAAGCGCCGCCAGGGTCGTCCTCCCGATCACGACGACCCGGTGCGTCGGAAGAAAAGCGAAACGCGCCTCGAAACAGGCCACGGCGGAAGGGGAGGTGAACGCGAGCACCGCGGCATCGGCCGGGGTGGTATCGACGGCGCCGTTGCATCCCGTGCGGTAGACGACCGCTTCACCGACCGTGATGCCGCGCTCCCGCAGCCGCTCCGCGAAACCCGAGGCGACTTTTTCGGGGCGGGCGTAGAGCCAGCGCATCTGCGCGTACCGCTCCGCCACGATCGCCTCCAGGTCGTCCCCGTAGCCGCTGCCGCTCTCCAGAACGCGGCCTCCCGCTTCGCGGACCTTCTGCGCGGTCTGTTCCGCCACACAGAGGACGGGAAGCTCCTGCCAGCCGCCGATGCGTTCCAGGGCGTCAACCGCTTTTTTCGACGTCACGATCAGACCGTCATAGAGACTGAAATCGATATCGGGGTTCAGATAGGCAACGGAGAGAACGGGGACGTGAATGGCACCGGGATGGGGTGTCAGGGAGAAGAGGTAGAGCGGCAGGGAGGGCATGACGCGCTCCTACCGGGAGCGGTTCGGCAACCGCATCGGGACTACTCCCACTCGATGGTCGCCGGCGGCTTGGAGCTGATGTCGTAGACGACGCGGTTGATGCCGTTGACCTCGTTGATGATGCGGCGGCTGATGCGCTCGAGCAGGTCGTGGGGCAGATGCGCGAAGGTCGCCGTCATGCCGTCGACCGCTTCGACGACCCGGACGCAGACCGTGTTGTCATAGGTGCGGTTGTCGCCCATGACGCCGACGGACTTGACGTTGAGCAAGACGGCAAAGGCCTGCCAGGTTTTGGTGTAGTAGCCGCTCGCCTTGAGCTCGTCGAGCAAGATGACGTCCGCTTCGCGCAGCAGGTCGAGGTCTTCGCGGTTGACTTCGCCCATGATGCGGATCCCCAGACCCGGTCCGGGAAAGGGGTGGCGGTAGACCATGCTTTCGGGAAGGCCCAGTTCGATACCCAGCTTGCGCACTTCATCCTTGAAGAGCTCGCGCAGCGGTTCGATCAGCTCGAAGTCCATCCAGTCGGGCAGACCGCCGACGTTATGGTGGGATTTGATCGTCTCGGAGGGGCCTTTGACGGAGACCGACTCGATGACGTCGGGGTAGAGGGTTCCCTGGGCGAGGAACTTGATGCCGTCGTGCTTCTTCGCCTCTTTCTCAAACTCTTCAATGAAGGTGTGCCCGATGATCTTGCGTTTTTGCTCCGGGTCGGTGACACCGGCAAGTTTGCCCAGGAAGTTATCCACCGCGTCGACGGTAACCAGGGGCACCTTGAGGTGCACGCGGAAGATGTTCTCCACCGATTCGCGCTCGCCCTTGCGAAGCAGGCCGTTGTCGACGAAGACCGGGATCAGCTGGTCGCCGATCGCTTCGTAGAGCAGCGCCGCGGTGACGGAGGAGTCGACCCCGCCGCTGAGCGCACAGAGCACCTTGCCGTCGCCGACCTGGGTTTTGATCTTGGCGATCTGCTCTTTGAGGAAGTGTCCCATATCCCACTTCTCGGTGATGCCGCAGATCTTGCGGGCGAAGTTGCGCAGCATCAGGTACCCCTCTTCGGAGTGCTGGACTTCCGGGTGGTACTGCATGGCGTAGACGCGGCGCTCCTCGTCGGCAATGGCCGCGAAGGGGGAGTTGCCGGAGTGGGCGATGGGCTTGAAGCCTTCGGGAAGCACGTCGACGCGGTCGGAGTGGCTCATCCAGACCACGCGGTTGTCTTCGCAGTCGGTGAAGAGCACGGAACCTTCCCCGTGCTCCTTGTTGATGATCAGCTCCGCTTTGCCGTACTCATGGTGATCGGAACGGATGACCGAACCGCCGAAATCGACGGCGATGCGCTGCATGCCGTAACAGATCCCCATCACCGGCAGACCGAGGTCGTAGATCCCCTTGTCGACTTCGTAGGCATCCTTGTCGTAAACCGATGCGGGACCGCCGCTGAGGATGATTCCCTTGGGGTTTTTCTCTTTGATCTCTTCAAGCTCGGTGAAGTAGGGAACGATCTCGCAGTAGATCTTCTCTTCACGAAGTCTTCTGGCGATCAACTGGGTGTACTGGGAGCCGAAATCGAGGACGATAATGCTGACGTCTTTCAAAGGTGCACCTTTTCAAAATAGCGTAGAGGGCATCCGCAGCTCCGGGCCCGGAGAGGGATGCTGATAGCGGGGAGTTACCCCGTTTGTGTAGCGGAAGGATACAATAAAGTAGTTTAATAAAGCCCCATGATCTCAAACTGGACGAACCAGATGCTGATGGAGATAATGTAACCGACCATGATGGTCCAGGCGTATTTCATGTGGGCGGCAAAAGTGTAGACACCGCGCAGTTTCCCCATGACGCCGACGCCTGCGGCACTGCCGAAGCTGATCAGCGACCCGCCGATACCCGCGGTAAGCGTCACCAGCATCCACTGGGAAACGGAGATGTCGGGATTTGCTTTCAGAACGGCGCTCATCACCGGAACGTTGTCAACGATGGCGGAGAGCAGACCGACCCCGATGTTGACGCCGGTCGGGCTGAAAATCTCGTAGAGCTTGACCGCATGGGCCAGGAAGCCCGCGAAGTGCAGCGCGCCGACGGCGGCCAGGATGCCGAAGAAGAAGAGCAGCGTGTCGTTCTCGATCTTGCTGATGGCGTGGAAGATGTTGAAATCCTGCTGGTGCTTCTTCTGCAGACGGTGGGTGTAGAGCTTGAGCAGGGAGAGGCCGAAAAGCATGCCCCACATCGGCGGCAGGTGCATCACCTGCTTGCTGACAACCGCCGTGGCGATGGTAAAGACGCCCAGGAAGATGATGCCCTTGCCTCCTTTGAGGATCTCGATCTTCTCCGCAGCGGCCTCGTTTTCTCTGTTAGGATGTTCGTTGGGGACGAAGCGGCTCAGCAGGTAGGCCGTCGCGAACCAGCCGATGATGGAAGCCGGGAAGAGGTAGAGAAAATCGATGAAATGGCCTTTGCCCGCGGTCCACGCCATCAGGGTCGTGATGTCGCCGAAGGGGCTCCAGGCACCGCCGGCGTTGGCGGCGACGACGACGTTGATGGCCGCGGGGACCAAAAACGCCTTGTTCTCTTTTTCAATCGTGATCAAAACGGTGGAGAGAATCAGCGCCGTGGTCAGGTTGTCCGCCACCGGGCTGATGAAGAAGGCCAAAAGACCCGTGACCCAGAAGAGCTGGCGGTAGCCGTACCCTTTTGCGATCAGTTTCGCCTTGAGGGCGTTGAACACCCCGCGGTCGATCAGCGCCTCGATGTAGGTCATCGCGACGTAGAGGAAGAAGAAAATCTCGGCGATCTCGAGGATCAGGTGGGCGATCTCCGTCTCGAAGGGCGCAAAATCAAGACCGTGCAGGGCGTAATAGCCCCCCATCAGCATAAAGAGGAAGGTACCGGTGAACAGGGCCGGCTTGGCCTTGTTGATGTGATACTTCTCCTCCGCAGCGATAAAGTAGTACCCGACGATAAAGATCGCCAGCAGCAGCCATCCGAAGGGTTCGACCGCCAGGTCGACACCGTGCATCCCGGCCTCAGCCTCTCCGCCGCCGCTTGCCAGGGCGAACGTGCTTGCCAGTGCAAGCAGTAACAGTTTCAACATTACTTCTCCTCATATATAAAATGTACGCCCACCGACCTCTGCCGCTTCAGCGCGGCATCGACAATGGCCTTGGCCGTCAAGAGCCGAAGCCGCAGCAAACGGCCGATCTCTCCCCCGAGCATCGCAGCGATCTGCGACTGTGCCTGCTCGAGTCCCTCCGGGGTCCGGACGATGGAAACCTTCTCCCACATTATACGGCGTAACGCATCCTTTTTAGCTTTATCGCCACTTAAAACCAGCGGCTCCGTGCCCGGTTCAAAAGGTTTCCCGCAACGCCCCGCCCGGCTCTGCAACACCGCGCGGGCCGCCCGCTTGGCGAAGACCAGTCCCTCCAGCAGCGAGTTGCTCGCAAGGCGGTTCGCGCCGTGAACTCCGGTGGAAGCGACTTCTCCGACGGCAAAAAGCGTCGGCATCCCGGAAACACAGCCGTCCAGGTCGGTGCGGATGCCGCCGATGGCGTAGTGAAAGGCGGGAGAGATGGGGACCCGGTCCTCCGGGACCGTAAAACCGAGATCTTTAAGTTTCAGACTGATGTTGGGAAACCGTTCATGGAAATAGTCGGGGTCGAAAGCCTCGAAGGAGAGGTAAACCTGTTTTTTCGTCCGTTGGGAGTAGTCGAAAATCGCCCGGCTGACGATGTCGCGCGGCGCAAGCTCCGCATCCGCGTCATACTCCTGCAAAAACGCGTACCCGTCCTCGTCGACCACTCTCGCTCCTTCGCCCCGAAGCGCCTCGGTCAGCAGCTGTTTCTGAACCGAGTTGTTGCCGACGTAGACCGTAGGGTGAAACTGCATCATCTCCATCGCATCGAGAGGAATCCCCTTCTCGACGCAGATCCCCTGCAGGTCGCCGCTGATGCTGTAGGCATTGGTATGGAACTCGTAGAGGGAGCCGACCCCGCCGCTGGCGATGATGACGTGCTTGGCCAGGATGGTTTTGCGTTTTCCCGCATGCAGTACCTCGACCCCGCAGCACTCCCCGTCGTCGATGAGAAGGTCCACGACCGTCGCATTGGCCAGCATGGGGTGGGGGTTCTGTTCCAAAAGGAAGTAGTGGAGGTAGCGGCCGGTCGCATCACCGCCGGCATGGAGAATCCGGCTGCAGGAGTGGGCCGCTTCTTTCGTGTAGAGAAGCCGGCCGTCTTCGGCCGCGTCGAATCGAAACCCGCGCTTGACGAGATCTTCGATCACCTCAAGGCTTCCCTCGCTGAGCACCCGGACCGCCTCTTCGTTGCAGAGCCCCGCGCCCGCCGTCAGGGTATCGGAGATGTGGAGCGGGATGTCGTCGCGGTCGACGGCCGTCGTCACGCCGCCCTGGGCGTAAAAGGTATTGCACTCCCAGGGGTGCACCTTGTTGATGATCAGGACTCTCTGCGTTGCCGGCAGGTTGATCGCGGCGTAGAGCCCCGCAACACCCGCGCCGACGATAACGACGTCGTACCGCATCATTTTGTCCGGCTCTGCTCGTAATACGGCGGTGCCTTGTAGCCGCAGCCAGCCATGGTTAAAAGGGTTGATGCTATAATCAACCCATGAAAAACAGCACGCAAATTCTTTCTCATCTGCAACATCAGCCCCAATTTTCAAAACTCTCGCAGTATGCGTGCATCAAAAGCGTTCAAAAGCTTTTTCCGCCCCACCTGCAGCGGATGATCCGCTACGGGTACATCCGTAACGGCGTCATGTTCTTCGTATTCGCCCACCCGGGGGCGAAACAGGAGTTCGATATTATAGCAGAATCGATCAAGACACCGTTAAAAACCCATCCACCCGCGAGCTGCCGGAGCTGCCCGTTCACCGACATCAAAGGCTTCGTCACCCATCGCCCCGCCCACTTTGCCGCCACGCCCCGGCCTGCGGAAGAGCGGTATCGGGAACGGGCTCAAGGCGAGTTTACCAACCCGGTCAGTAACGAAAAGTTACATGCGCTCATCGAGTCCATCCGCGCCATCATCCATGCTCGAGCAGATTAGATCCCTCCCCGCCTCGCCGGGCGTCTACCAGTATTTCGACACCCGGGGACGCCTGCTCTACATCGGAAAAGCCAAGAACCTCGCCAACCGGGTCAAAAGCTACTGGCGCTTCACCCCGGTCCTCGCCCCCAACCGCAACCTCTCCCCCCGCATCGTCAAGATGCTCGGCGAGACGGCATCGCTCCAGACCATCGTCGTCGAAAGCGAACACGACGCGCTGATTCTGGAAAACTCCCTGATCAAACAACTCAAGCCCAAATACAACATCCTGCTGCGCGACGACAAAACCTACCCCTACATCTACATCGACCTCAACCGGCCCTACCCCCGGTTCGAGATCACCCGCAAAATCGTCGAAGGAAAAAACATCCGCTACTTCGGCCCCTACTCCGTCGGAGCCCGGGACATTCTCGACGCCGTTTACGAGCTCTGCCCCCTGGTGCAGAAAAAGGGGTGCCTCAAATCGGGCAAAGCCTGCCTCTACTACCAGCTGGAGAAGTGTCTCGCCCCCTGCGAGATGGAGGTCTCCGCCGAAACCTACCGGGCCGTCGTCGAGGAGGCCGCCGCCTACATCGAGAAGAAGAAATCGCTGCTGCGCCCCCTGAAAGAGAAGATGGCTTTCTATGCGGAGATGATGCGCTTCGAAGAGGCGGCGGCGCTCCGGGATCGGATCGAACGGATCGAAAAGAGCGAACAGCTCAGCCAGATCGACCTGGCGACCCGGGAGGATTTCGACATCTTCGCCGTTGCCGACGACGGCCGCAGGGCCGCAGTCGTCAGGATGTTCATGCGGCAGGGGAAAATCGTCTCCGGCTCCCACGACTTTATCACCCTCAACGAGGGGTTCGACGCCGACGAGGCCTACGAACGGACACTGCTGGAGTTCTACGGGCACGACGTCCCGCCGGTCATCGCCCCCATTCTCCTCGCCGACGACTTCGAAGCCCGATCCCTGGTCGCCGAACACCTCACGGCGCTCTTCGGTAAAAAAGCCGCCCTGACGGTACCGCAGCGCGGGACGAAAAAACGGCTGACCGACCTCGCCCGGACCAACGCCCGGCAGCTGCTCGAACACCCCTCCGCGACCCGCCGGGACCCCATGCCCGAAGCACTCCGGCAGCTCTGCAACCTCGAACGCCTCCCCGAACGGGTCGAAACCTTCGACAACTCCCACATTGCCGGTCAGGCCCCGGTCGGGGCGATGGTCGCTTTCGAAGCCGATGCCTTCGACAAAAAGGGGTACCGCCACTACCATCTCGAGAGCCGGGACGAGTACGCCCAGATGCGCGAAACCCTCACCCGGCGCATCGAGGGGTTCGAAACCAACCCGCCGCCGGACCTCTGGGTCATCGACGGCGGCGCGACCCTGCTGCAGCTGGCCCAAGACCTTCTGGAGTCCAACGGAACCAACCTCGACGTCATCGCCATCAGCAAGGAGAAGATCGACGCCAAGGCCCACCGGGCGAAGGGGGGTGCGCTGGACCTCATCCATACCGTCGACGGCACCCTCCGGCTCGAACGCAGCGACAAACGGCTGCAGTGGGTACAGCGGCTGCGGGACGAGGCCCACCGTTTCGCCATCACGTTCCACAAAAAGACCAAACTGAAACTCGACCAGCAGAGCAAACTGCTCGGAGCCAAAGGGATCTCCCCGGCAAAAGTCGCCAAACTGCTCAAACACTTCGGAACCTTTGAAAAACTTTACAGCTGTTCAGAGTCGGAAATCGCGGAGGTTTTGGACCGTCGGGACGCAAAGATTATTAAGAATCTATACAAATAAGTTTCATTTAGATTTTATTATGTTATATTTTCTGGCTACCAGACTATAAACGCGTTTTCCGCCGTAAAAACCGAAGCCGAAAGCGTTTTCCAAAGGGGTGTCATGGAAAAAATCGAACCAGTGGACGAAGAGTTCCATTTCGAAGGGCGTGCCATTATCAGTGAAACCGATCTGAACGGTGTCATTACCTTCGCTAACCGCAAGTTCTGCGAAATCTCCGGCTACCAGAAGGAAGAGCTCCTCGGTCAGCCCCACAACATCATCCGACATCCCGACATGCCGAAAAAAGCGTTCGAACAGATGTGGAACACGATCAAGCAGGGAGAGACCTGGCACGGGCTGGTGAAAAACCTGCGCAAAGATGGTCTCTACTACTGGGTCGAAACGGAGATTAGCCCCGTCAGAGATGCCGAAGGCACCGTCACCGGCTACATCGCCGCACGCAAACCGGCGGGTCGCAAAGACATCGACGATGTCATTCCCGTTTACCGCGCTATGATCGAACAAGAACAATAAGGAGTAGCAGTGCTTATCTACGACCACAACAAAAATTTTGTGGGAATCGACGACGACGATCTCCGTCTTCTGGGTTTTTCCACCACCGAAGAGTTGAAAGCCGCCTGCAGCGACATTGCCGAATTTTTCGTCAAGAAACCGGGGTACGTTCACAACTTCAAAAACTTCCAATGGATCGATTTTGTCCTTCATTCCGATTCTGAAAACCTCAAGGCGATCGTCAATACCGGCCCGAAACACTTTGCCTGCGACATCCAGATCAGACCCTTCCACCTCCTGGCAGAGCCTGCCGCCGAGGCCTACGCCGTCACCCTGCAGCACATCAAACCCCTCAGTGCCGCCGAAGCCGGTACGCCCAGCGGTCCCGTAACGGAACCGGCTCCCATCGCACCCGTAGCGGAACCGGCGCCGCGTACTGCCGAACCGGTCATCCCGGAGACGCCTGCGCCGGTCACTCCGGCTCCGCTTCATGAAGAGCTCCCCAGCTTTGATGACGTCGCACCGATGCCCCTGGATGAGCCGGAGACGGTCGAGATCCCCGATGAGGGGCACCTGCACGATCCTTACGACATCCCCGAACATCTCCAGGTCGACTTCAGCAAACCGCTGGAGATCGAAGACGACATTTTCCTCTCCGAATCCGAAGAGATCCCGGCTCCCGCGCCGACACCCGAAGCGGCCCCCGAGATTCCCGAGGTACCGGCCGCTTCCCGTGAAGAGAAGCCGATGCTCGGAGACTACCTGACCGCTCAGGAGAAAGAGTACGCCGAAAAACTGAAAGATTTTGAAGGCTACGTCTACGATCCGCACATCGCCGCCGATGAGCTCGGTCTTCCCGTCGACCTTATCGAAGAGTTCATCGGGGACTTCATCAACCAGTCCCATGAATTCCACGACGAACTGACGGAAGCCGCGGCGAAAGGCGACTTCGAAAACGTCAAGCTCCTCTCCCATAAACTCAAGGGTGTCGCGGCCAACCTCCGCATCGAAGACGCGTTTGAAATGCTTTCGGTCATCAATAATTCCCATGATCAGGGAGAAGTCGAAGCCTACTTGAAGATCTTCTATCTCACGGTCGCCAAACTCGAAGGCAAAGAGGTGCCCTCGCTTGAAACCATTGCCGCGCCGGCTGCAGCAGCCCCCGCCGCCATGCCCGAACCGGAGTTCGAACCTGTTTCAGAGCCGGAACCGGTTGCATCCTTCGAGCCTGCGGCAGAGATTGCCGAAGAGGAAGAGGACGATATCTACTCCTTCGACGTCAAAAGCGACAGTGAGGCCGAAGCGCTGCCGACCGAAGCGGACAGTGAAGATGATGACCTCTACGAGCTGAATATCCCGGGAGCCTCGGCACCGGAAGAAGCAAGCTTCGAACCTGAAGAAGAGGAAGCCGACGATCTCTACAGCTTTGACGACGCGGAACTTCCCGTATCCCTTCCCGAGGAAGATGAAGAGGAATCGGCAGCCGAAGAAACGGCACTGCCTGAGCTTGACGACGATCCGTTTGCTGGCTTCGACGACATCGGGGAAATGCCCGCACCCGAAGCGGCGTCCGAAACGCCGGCCATGGAGTTCGACCCCGTCAACGCCGCCAATGAAGTCGGTCTTCCCCTCGACGTCGTCACCGAACTCGTCGGTGACTTCGCCGCTCATGCCCGCGAAGTCAAAAGCATCATCGACGATGCCGTCGCCACCGGCGATGCCGCACTGTGGCAGCATGAAGCGGATCAGATGAAGGGAGCAGCGGACAATCTCCGGATGAGCGAAATCGCCGCCGAACTTAATCGTCTCGCTGCAGCCGAAGATGCCGAAAGCGCCGCCCAGGCGGCTGAGACACTCTACGGCTACATCGATCAGCTATGAATTATTAACAGAAAGGTAAGCACATTATGCAGATAGGAATTAAGAACAAATTACGGGTCATCAGTTTGATGCCGATTCTGATCCTTTTCAGTCTGGCGACCTACTACGTCTACGACTCCTATACCAGCTACAAACTGGCCGAGTACCTTCAGGTAAAACTCGCGGAGAACAAAGACCTCAACAAGCTCATCACCCATATTCCGCGCGAACGGGGTATGAGTTCGATCTACCTCGGGAACGCATCGCCGACAACCCACCGATCCCTGGTCGCCCAGCGCGGTCTGGTGGACACGACGCTCAATGACTACAAAGCGTTTACCCAGCAGCACCCTGAACTGAGCGGTCAGGCCCAGACACTCAAAGACATCACAGGCGTGACTCAGGCCATTCAGCAAAACCGCCCTTCCGTCGACGACCGTGAAACGGACTTCGAAGAGTTCTTTTACGACGTCTACGGCAGCAGCATTGCCAAGCTGATCAGTCACCTCGGCGACGAACGCGCCTTCACCATCGACAAAGAGATGACATCGCTCTCGGCCACCTACCTCTCCCTGGTACAGGTTGAAGAGTACGCCGGGCAGGAGCGCGACTACATCGCCTACGTTCTGAGCCGTTCCGAAACCCTCGACAGCGAGGAGCTGAACCGCTGGCTCTCACTGATCGGTAAAGCGGATGCCATCAACTACGCCACCCTCATCAACCGTGACGTGAAAAAATCCCTCGACGGCATCTTCAAAAGCGAAGACAGCGTCGAGCTTTTCGAAGACATCAACACCGAGCGTGCTTCCATCGTCCAGGCGGTCAGCGACGGCCTTTACGATACGGAACCGGGCATCTGGTTTACCATGCTCTCCGAAAAAGTCAACCTGATCGGCAAAGCGAAAGAGATCCTCATCAGCGCGATGGACGCCCGGGCGGCAGAGGTTCAGGCCAACGCCCTCCAGATCCTGATCGCCTCCGTCACCATGTGGCTGGTCGCAGTCCTCGTCGGTCTGCTCGGTATGTTCGTGGCCAACGACATCGCCCGCAACATCAAAAACCTTGAAGCCGTTCTCCGCCGCGCCGCGGAAGGCACCCACGAAGGCGAAGAGGGCGAGCTGATCAGCAGCGGCATCAACCTCGACACCGCCGAAGGTACGGCCCAGGCCTACGCCGCCCTCGAGAAGGTCATCGAACAGACCCGCCGCGATAAAGAGTTCGCCCTCGAAGCCAGCGAAGCGAAATCGATGTTCCTCGCGAACATGTCCCACGAAATCCGTACCCCGCTTAACGGCATCGTCGGCTTTACCGAGCTGCTGAAAGACACCGACCTCCACGAGGAGCAGCGCGAATTCATCGACATCATCGAGAAGAGCTCAGAAAACCTCCTGGAGATCATCAACAACATCCTCGACCTCTCGAAAATCGAGAGCAACAAACTGGAGATCGAAGAGATCGTCTTCAACCCGATGGAAGAGTTCGAAAGCGCCGTGGAGGTCTACGCCGTCCGCGCCGCCGAGAAACACATCGACCTGGGCTGTTTCATCGACCCGAGCCTGGAACGGCCGCTTAAAGGCGACCCGACCAAGATCAAAGAGGTCGTCATCAACCTCCTCTCCAACGCCGTCAAGTTTACCAACAGCGGCGGCGCCATCCACGTCGACGTCCGCCGGATGCCGACCGAAGAGCGCAACCGTGCCATCGTCCGCTTCGAAGTCAAGGACAGCGGTATCGGCGTTACCAGCGAGCAGAAGGCGCGTATCTTCGAAGCCTTCAGCCAGGCGGATACCTCGATTACCCGCAAATACGGCGGTACCGGCCTCGGCCTGACCATCTCCAGCCGCTTCGTCGAGCTGATGGGCGGTCAACTCGACCTTACCAGCGAACCGGGTAAAGGTACGACCTTCTTCTTCTCCCTCGAATTCGAGGAGATCGAGACACTGAACGAGTCCAACAAAGGCACCTTTGCGAACATCAACGCCCTGATCCTCTCCAGCCAGACCAAGAAGAAGATCCAGGAGACCTACCTCAAAGAGTACCTCGACTTCTACGGCGTCACCTACAAGATCTTCCACACCATCGCAGAGATGCAGGAGATGCAGCGCGAGATCAACTACGACCTCCTCTTCATCGACTACGACTTCTGCGAAGACGAGGACCTCCAGGTCTTCGAAAAAGCGCCGTCGCAGCTGGTACTGATTACCAAGTCCTACTACATGAAGAAGATCGATGCCATGGGCATGGAACTCTTCAAGGTCCTTTACGAGCCGCTGAACAATACCAAACTCAAGGCCACCCTCGAAGCGCATGACGTCGAAGAGTTCAAACAGGCCAAAGCGAAGAAAGCGCGCCGCAGGAAGTTCGACGAGAAGACTTCGAAATTCGACGCCAAGATCCTGGTTGCGGAAGACAACATCATCAACCAGAAGCTCATCAAGCGCACCCTGGCCGAACTCGGTCTGGACGTCACCCTGGCCAGCAACGGTCTCGAAGCCTTCGAGAAGCGTAAAAACGGCGAATTCGACCTGATCTTCATGGATATCCAGATGCCGGTACTCGACGGGGTGGAAGCAACCCAGGAAATCCTCGACTACGAAGAGGACTTTGACGCGACTCACGTCCCGATCATCGCCCTGACGGCCAATGCCCTCAAAGGGGACCGCGAACGCTTTATGGAAGCCGGTATGGACGAGTATACGACCAAGCCGCTGATCCGCGCCGAAATCATTTCGCTGCTCAACCAGTTCATCTCCCACAAAATCGTCGATGTCGCCGAGGAGACTCCGGCCCCGGCCGAAGAGACGCCGCAGGTAGCACCTGAAGCCGAAGCGGAAACCCCGGCCGCCGATGTCGCATCCGAACCGGAAACGGCGGAGATCGCCGAACCGGTCGAAACCGAAACGGCTGCCGAAGCCGAAGTCACCGAGGCGGCGCCCAGCGCCGATGTCATCATGGCCAAGCGCAGCGCGATCGAGTCCAAACTCTTCTCGCGTCTGCTCGACGACCTGGGCTATACCTACGAAACCGTCTCCGACGCCGATGCCCTCGAAACCGCCCTGGAGAACGGCCGCTACAAGCTGGTACTCTTCGACAAGGGCCTCCCGGGGATCAATCTGGAATCACTGAACCGCTGTGCACTTGAAAGCGACCCCGATACGGTACTGGTCATGCTGATCGACCCGTCCAAGCCCGAAGACGCCGCCGATGCGGCCTATGTCCACGAAATCGTAAGAAACGTTATCAACAAAGACCTGCTCCGCCTGGTCTTTGAAAAATTTATTTAGTCTATAAAGGGACCGTAACATGTCAGAAGAGAAAAAACTAACCGTATTGGCCGTCGACGACGACTTTATCAATCTCAAGCTGCTCAATTCGATCCTGAAACGGTCGGGGAAAGTCAGTGAAGTGATCGAAAAGAAAAACGGCCAGGAAGCGATTGAAGTACTCAAGGCCCGCGGCAATGAGATCGACATCATTCTGCTCGACATCATCATGCCGGTCATGGGAGGGTTGGAGATGCTGCAGATCGTCCGTGCGGACGAGAATCTGCACCAGATGCCGATCATCGTCCTGACCACGGACGAGACCAAAAAGTCCGAAGCGCTGGAGTTCGGTGCGAACGGCTTCCTTATGAAACCGGTCCGAGAAAAAGACGTTATTGCGAAGATCGATCAGCTGATGATCTGATCCTCCGGCACGCTTCTGCGTGCCCACTTGTTAAAACGCCCTACTTGCTGATCAGCAGCTGGGCCAATACCTCTTCAATGCGGGAAACCGCGACAATCTCCACCGATGCTTTCACTTCATCAGGAATCTCGTCAAGATCGCGCTCGTAGTTTTTCTTCGGAATCAGTACCCGGCTCATGCCTGCCTTGTGCGCGGCGATGAGCTTCTCTTTCAAGCCGCCGATGGGCAGCACGTTGCCGCTGAGGGAGAGTTCACCCGTCATCGCGATATCGGCCCGTACCTTCATATCGCTGAGGATGGAAGCGACGACCGTCGCCATGGCGATACCGGCGCTGGGACCGTCTTTTGGGGTTGCGCCGTCGGGAACGTGGATGTGGAGATCGTAGCGTTTGTAGACCTCGCTGGCATCCACGACGATCTCCTCTTCCTCCTCTTTGAAGCTCTTGGGAATGATGGCGTGATCGATCGCCAGTTTTTCCGAGTCGATCATCGTTTTCACAACGCTGAGCGCGATCCGGGCGGACTCTTTCATGACGTCGCCCAGACTCCCCGTAAGCTGCATCACTCCTTTGCCCTTGATACGGATCGCCTCGAGTTTAAGCACGTCGCCGCCGACCGCCGTCCAGGCGAGACCGTTGACGACGCCGACGAGGGGAACGTTGTCGGTGCGGTCGATTTCGAAGACCGTTTTGTCAAGGAACTCGGAGAGGTTCTTCAGCGTTACGGAGACCTTTTTGCGTTCGGGTTCCTCGAGAATCATCCGGGCGGATTTGCGTACCACGTCGGCGATGCGGCGGCGCAGGTTCCGTACCCCCGCTTCACGGGTGTACTTGTGAATCAGCTCTTTGAGCGCGGGAGCCGAGACGGCGAGTTCCGAGGGGTGCAGGCCGTGTTTTTTGAGCTCCTGGGGAAGCAGGTAGCGCTTGGCGATCTCATACTTCTCCTGGGGCGTGTAGCTGCTGACGCTGATGAACTCCATCCGGTCGCGCAGCGGGGCGGGAATGGAGCCGACATCGTTGGCGGTAGCGATGAAAATCGCCTTGCTCAGGTCGATGTTAAAGTTCAGGTAGTAATCGCGGAACGCACTGTTTTGCTCCGGGTCGAGAATCTCAAGAAGGACTGCCGTCGGGTCGCCCCGGTGGGAGCGGGCCACTTTGTCGATCTCGTCGAGAACGATCACCGGGTTCATCTTCCCGGCGTCGATGAGCCCCTGAACCACGCGGCCGGGCATGGCGCCGATATAGGTGCGACGGTGGCCGCGCAGCTCGTTGACATCTTCAAGCCCTCCCAGGGCGATGCGGATAAGCGGACGTTTCAGGGCCGTGGCGATGGAGTTGGCCAGGGAGGTTTTGCCCACGCCGGGAGGTCCGGCGAAGCAGAGAATGGCGCCCTGCCCCTTCGGCTCCTTCAGACCGCGAAGCTGCAGCAGCTCCTTGACGGAAAAGTATTCGGAGATCCGCTCTTTCGGCTTCTTGAGCGAGAAGTGGTCTTTATCGAGCTGACGCTCGACATCGTGAATCTTCAGCGGCTTCTTCGCCTCGTCCCCGAAGGGGATCTCCAGCACCCACTCGAGGTAGGTCTGGATCATCCCCGCATCGGCGGAGTCGGGATGCATCCGGGCAAACCGTTCGATCTGCTTGTGGATCTCCTTGTAGGCGTCCTCGCCCATCTTGTTCTTCTTCGCCTCGAGCTTCTCGCGGTACTCCTCAATCTCCTCGTCACGCTGACTGTCGGTGCCGAGCTCACGCTGAATCTGCTTGAGCTGCTCCTTAAGGAAGTACTCCTTGTTCACCTGCTCCATACGGGTGTGCACCTTGGAACGGATCTCCTTCTGCAGGCGGGACGCCTCGATCTCCTCGATCAGCACATCGATCAGCATCAGGAAACGCTGTTCGATGTCCGCTTCGATGAAGAGCGCATATGCCTGCTCCTTGCGCAGCTTGATAGAGCTGCAGATCAGGTCCGCGATCCGGTTGTACTCGTGGTTCTCCTCGATAGTGCGCAGCAGGTCCGGGGGAAAGAGGTTGCTGACCTGGGAAAGGGAGCGGACCTTCTCGCGTACCACCTCGACGACCGCGTCCATGCGCAACTCGTTGTAGGGACGCGACTCGATGATCTCGACCCGCGCGGAGAGGAACGGTTCCGTGGCAATCGGGGCGACGCTGCGTCCCCTCGCCAACCCCTGGAAGAGCACTTTGATCCGCCCGTCGGGAAGGGCCACCTTACGCATGATGGAACCGATGACGCCGGCGTCGTAAAGCGCTTCGTGGGAGTGTTCCCCTTCGTGTCCCGGACGTGTCGGGCAGACGATGACCAGGGAGTTCTTGTCGATCGCCTCGGCGGCGGCCGCGATGTTGCTGTCGCTGCTGAGAAACAGCGGGGAGATCATAAAAGGGTATAAAAAAAGTTCGTCTTCGGAGATTACCGGCAGGTCTGCCGGAAACGTTCCGTAATTGCTTAACTGCATGGGTCAAATCCTGTATGTTTCAAAGATGTTTCGAAGTGGTAAAAGGCAGGCGACTGCCGCAGGGGCATCTAATCCTCCCGTTCCACACCTTCGGAGTTTCGGGAGACGACACTTTGGGTGTCGGGGATCATGAAACCGTACCAGCTTCCCGTACCGTCACCTTCGAAGATGGAGCGGTACCAGGGGGTATCGGCAGGTTCCACCGCGTTCCAGTCAATCCACGGCTGCGGTTCGATCGAGCGGTAGTATAAGGCCGAACGCGGTTTATCCAGCCGGTCGTAGAGATTGGCGATGGACTCGTTCAGCGCTGCCTGGGCGATGTAGAGCCGAGTCACCATCGTATCGACCGTCGCGTAGTAGAGGGAATCGGGATAGCGCTTCATGAAGGCTTCGCCCCCCGTAATCACATCGTCGATAAGTCCCTGGTCCCGCCGGGGGTTGGGGAGCGCCTTGTATTTTGCCTTGATCTTCAGAAACTCGGCGAATTCCCGCTCCCGGACATCGGCATAACGCTTGATGTACTCCTCGAGAAAGTGCTCCCCAAGAAGATACTCCCCTTCATCGATGTGTGCCATCGCCAGGATGATCGTTGCCTCGCCGAGCAGCGGAGAACCGATGTGTTCACTCTGCAGGGAGCTGTAGTAGTTGTCCGCGCGTTCAAGGCTCCCCCGGGCGACGGCATCGACCATCTTGTCGTACCAGTAGGCGGCGGGTTTGTTGTATTCGGCGATCTCTTTGGAGCCGCAGCCCGTGAAGAGCAGGGTTCCCGCAGCGAACAGCAGGGCGATGAAAAATTTAGGCATAAATCCGGTCCTGATATGAATTGGACGTATTTTACCAGAAAGGCGTTAATGTTGGGTTTGCTTCCGCATGCTAGACCCCTCTCGCCGTTCCGTGGCAAACTTATGTTACAATTTTGACAACTCGACCACGAGATGCCAACTCCCAGGAACTGCCGATGCTGTTTGACCTGAAAGCCCCCCTGCTTGGTTTCGAGACCATCAAGCGGATGGAACTGCAGAAGATCGACGAGATTTTCATGCGCCTCAAAACTCCCGATGCCGATGAGCCCTCTTTTACCCTGATCAATCCCTTCGTACTGCGCGACTACGCCTTCGAAATCCCGACCCAGCTGCAAGAGGCGATGGGCATCACCGACGGCAGCAACCTGCTGATCTTCAACATCATCGTCGTCCAGACGCCCATCGAGGAGTCGGTCGTTAACTTCATTGCGCCGCTGGTTTTCAACGCGGACACCGGAACCATGGCCCAGATCATCATCGACAACAATCCCGAATACGGCATCGCCGAACCGATCTCCCGCTATCTCAAAGGCGACGGCGATGCGTAAAACCCTCACCTTCATCGGCAACGGGAACATGGCGCTCTCCATGGCGAAAGGACTCTGCGGGGAGTACGACATCGAAGTCGCCGGCCGCAATCCCGAACGGCTCGACGCCTTCGAAACGGCGCTGGGCACCGGTGTGACGAAAGCGGCGCTGGAGGGGTTCGACGTCACCGGGAAAACCCTCATCCTCTGCATCAAACCCGCCAACGTCACCGAAGTGGGACGGCAACTGAAGGGGAAGGCCGCCGTACTCTACTCCGTTCTTGCGGGCACCTCCGTCGCTACCTTGCTGCAGCACTTCCACGCCGACGCCGTGGTCCGGGCCATGCCCAACCTCGCCGCAACGGTCCGCCGTTCCATGACCACCCTGACCGGAGAAGCTGCGTTCCGAGAGGAGGCACAGCAGCTCTTCGGCGCCATCGGAACGGCCCTCTGGCTCAACAGTGAGAAGGAGCTTGACATCGCTACCGCCCTGGCGGGAAGCGGTCCCGCCTACCTCGCCCTCATCGCCGAGGCTCTGGCCGACGGCGCCGTGAAAGAGGGACTCAAACGCAACGATGCCATGACGCTTGTCGAGGGGCTTTTCGGCGGCTTCGGAGAGCTGATCCGCCACGAGCATCCCGCCCTCATCAAAGACGGGGTCATGAGCCCCGGCGGCACTACCGCAGCGGGCTACGCCGCCCTCGAAGAGGCGGGCGTGCGCCGCGGCTGCATCGCCGCCGTCGCCGCCGCCCACCGCCGTGCCAAAGAGCTCTGAAACATTTTTTACATCTCCTGACACTTTATTTCACAGCCTTAAGCATTCCATCAATAAACCAGTGCTATTATGAGATATTGGTGGGTGGTAGGGTTGCATAACTTTCGAATTGTCACGAGCTCAATTCTGCAAATTAGGTATGCAGCAACTTCTACAAGTGAAGAGATCATCACCCGAATAATTATTTGCACATGACATATAGTGTCACCATTGCAGAAGGGGCTTCCACGATGAACAAATTACGCTTCTTTTTCCTGATCGCTTCGCTATGTCTTGCCACGCTTAACGGCCTGGCGGAGAGCGAGCCCAACGACAGTTGTGCCTCACCGCAGGTCGCTATCGCGTACGGCGACACTTCCTCCGGGCTTATCAGCGGCAGCAGTCAGAGTCCCGACCTGGACGTTTTCGTCTTCCAACTCGACAGCCCGGGCGAACTGACGGTAACGCTCTCCAACACCGGTACGGCCAAGGATCTGAAATACTCCCTGCTGACTACTACCTGTCCCACGGCAACCTATACCCTGGCTAAAACCACTTCAACCAACTTCAGCGTCACCTCCACGGCGGCAACCGCCACCTATTTTCTGGTGCTGGAGGGGGCCGTTACGAACCAGGCCACACCCTACACGATCAGTGCCAGTTTCACCCCCCTGGCCATGACCGACACTGTTTTGAGCGTTACCAAGACAGGCCCCTCGGACATCATGCCCGAAGAGGAGTTCGCCTACAGCGTCAGCGTCACCAACGCGGGAACCGTGGATGCCCTGAGCGTTCAGGTTGTGGACAGTCTCCCCTCGGGCGTCACCTTCCGCCCCAGCACCGGCTGTACGGAATCCGCCGGCATCGTCACCTGCAGCGTGACCAACCTGACGGTCGGCGACGTGGAGACCTTTACCATCAACGTTACCGGTCCGGGTGTGTCGGCGGACGGCACCACCATCTCCAACACCGCATCCGCCAGCGCCGTCAACGCGGACCCGGTCACCAGCAACACCGTCAATACCGATATCCACAAACCCAATCTCAGCTGTGCCAACCCGGCCGACTACAGGGCCGTATACTCCCAAAACATTGCCGGCGAAATCGACATCATCGGCAACAGTGTCATGTGTATGAACAGTGGCGGGGTCTGCGGTGATCCGGGCACGAACACCAACAATAACATTAACATGATGTACATCAACAGTGACGGCGACGGCACTACCTTCAACAACTCTTCCGCCGACCTGCACCTTCCCGACGAATCCGAAGTTCTCTGGGCCGGACTCTACTGGCAGGGGATGCTCACAACCGACGGATCCGGCCTTCCCGGTGCCGGTACGGTAGCATCCTGGCAGGCGGCGAGCAATACCGTCAAGATCGCGCCCCCCGGGGGCGGCTACACCAGCGTTTCAGCTACGGTTCCCAATCACAACTGGATTTATGTTCAGGACTCTAGTACCTCGTCACGCTGGTACTACCAGGCTCATGCGGACATCACTTCCATCGTTCAGGCCGGAGGAAACGGCTACTACACCGTGGCCAACATCGTTTCCAGAACCGGTCAGCCTATCGGGGGCAGCTTCGGCGCCTGGTCCATCGTTCTGGTCTACAAAAACCTCAACCGCTCCGTGCGCAACCTCGCCGTCTACAACGGCTACATGGGGGTAATGGGCGGCAGTCTGACCGCTCCGATGAGCGGCGACCCGCTCAAAGCGTTCAACCACGCCAACAGTAACGGCTGTTCTACCGTCACCAGCGCTCTGGGTGTCACCAACCAAGTACAGATTCCCCTCACCGGGTTCAAAACGCCCCAGTCCAACGACGTCAACGCTTCCTTCGCCATCTTCTCCGGCGAAGGAGACATCGGGATTTCCGGGGACAGTATGTTCCTGCAGGACAAGCTTGGAGGCGATCACGCGCTGACCAATACCGTCAACCCTCTCAGCAACGTCCAGAACGCCACCATCTCGAAACGCGGCGCCTACATCGATACCCTCGAACCGCAGGCGACCTACGCCGGTGGTACGCCGTGGCGGAACTCCCTGGGGATCGACATCGACTTCTACGACGCCAGCGCCATCCTTAACAACGATCAGACGTCGACCGTCGTCACCCTCAACTCTAGCGGGGACGGTTACTTTCCCGGTGTTTTCGCCTTCTCCACGGAACTCTACAACCCCCACTTCTGCTACGACTACACCTACGAGCAGTACGACCGCGACTTCACCGAGAACAACGACGGTTCCAACATGCCGCGCATCGTCGGGACCCTGCTGGGAGACGGTCCCATCGACGTCCGGATCTACCTGAAAAATCAGGAAGCCTCCGACGTTGTCGCCAGCAATTTGAAACTGACCATCAAGAATATCGATACGGACCAGGCCCCCTACAAAGATGACACCGTTTATGTCGCCGAAGCAGGGGAGGTAACCCGCAAGCCTATCGACGACGCGCTCATCAGCGCGGGACCCAGCGGCTTCCAGGGGGTTCCCATGGGCACCATGGCCGGCAACGAATCGGCCTGGCTCTACTACTCCCTGGACCCTTCAGAAACCAATGCCACTTCCGTCAACATGCCGATCGACGGGGAACTCTTCTACACCCTCCGACTGCCCGACGGCGCAGGCGGCTACATCAACATCGACCGCAACGAGACCCTCGGTAACGAAATGCCGCTCTGTGTCGACAGCGGCTTCACCTACGAACCGACCTACGGCCGTTTCAACATCGAGTACGGCGGACTCTTCAGCACCGCCGTCGGTACCGTGCCTCTCTACGACATCCCGACGCAGGTCGTCCAACGGGCCGACGCCTTCAAAATCGCCAGCTATGACATCAACAAAACCGTTTCCAACCCCCATGACCGGCGCTACGACGTCAACAGCAGTATCGCCATCGAGCTGATCGACATCGCGGGCTACCACGACACCGATGCCGCCTGTCAGGATCCCCAGAGCTCCATCAGCGAACGGATCTGGGTCGACCTGGTCAACGGCGTGGCGGACTTCAACGCCTCCGTCATCAACACCAACTCCCTTTCGGACAACGCCTTCCCCAGCCGTGAATTTATCGGCAAGGCGCGGCGCAACGCCGCTTTCCGGATCACCTACAACGCCGTCGGCGACGAAGGCGACCTGGTCAAAACCAGCTACATCACCTCCGGTGCTCATGCAGGAAACGTTGCCATCAACAACTTTACCGAACTGGCCCAGGGCCTCGAGGACTACAATATCGATCTTCCCCCGCAAGATCAGAACAAATGTGTCCAGCCCGTTGTTTACGGCAATAAGACCTACACCACTATGCCCGAAGCGTGCGGTAACGCTTCGGACACCAACGGGATCTCCAGGGAACAGCTGCACATCTGTATGGAGTGTGTCTACGGCGTCAAGGTCGGCTACTCCTGTTCCCGGGACAACTTCGCCATCCGGCCCCAGAGTTTCAACGTTAAACTGAACGACCAGAACCAGACCAACCAGATTCAGCAGGTGCGCTTCGCCAACGACCGTACCGGCGTCAGCACCCTGAACCTCAGGGATGTCAACCTCTCCGCCGGTTACCAGTACGATCTCGACATCAATGCCACCAACCATTACGGCAACGAGGCCGTCTCGGGCTATACCCAGCCCTACTCCCACTCCGCTCCCAATTACGAAGTCAACCTCTCGCTTATCTGGTCTCCCGACCCGTTGCGCGACATCAGCGGCTGCCGTCCCCAGGGTACGGTTTCAAAACATTTCGACTTCAACATGATTCATGGCGGAACGGACCTGAACCTCAGTATCAGCCAGGTCGGTGAGTACGTCCTCCGAATGGTCGACACCAACTGGACCGCCGTCGACTGGGACCCCCACTCCATGCAGCACCAGACCGGCATCCACTACCTCGCCGGGCGCGACTGTGTTCTGGGCAATGCCGACGTGCCGGCGGTGGGCTCGTCAATCACCACGACGCCCGACGACATGCTTAACGTCGCGGGATGCAGCATCGTCAGCGGCACCCACGACAACGTCCACACCAATGAAGACCTGACCAACACCGCCGTCGATCTCAAGTACCGCAACTATGCCGTGCGCTTCTACCCGTACAAGTTCTCACTGATAAGCATGCAGGCCAGCTACGGCGTCAGCGAGGACATCAACCGGACCCTCCCGTGGATCTACATGAGCGACGTCAACAATTCGATCATGGAGATGAACGAGGCGACCCACCTCCGCGGCAGCATCGACGCGGTGGGCTATGACGGGAAACTCACCTTCAACTTTGTCGACAACTGTTACGGCGAACCGATCAATCTCTACCTCGAGAAGACCCTGCCGGCCCTTCCCGCACTTCCGGTCCCGCTCAAATACCGCCTGCTCGACGTCAACGACACCAACGACACGACCTACTTCATCGGCAGCCCGACCATCATGACGGACATGGACGGCGATCTCAACGGCTCCGACATCATCGCCGGGCCCCAGCCGACGCTCAACGACGGGAACTTCACTCAGGAGCTCAACGGCAGCACCATCATCAGCCTGAACGTCAACTTCGACCGTGCGCGCAACGTCCCCATCAACCCGCTCCTGGTGGCTTACCAGGACTTCAACGTCACCTGTTCCAGCCCGGACACCAACTGCCGGATGCAGGCCGACCTGAAAGCACGGAACTACACCCACGGTATCATGCCCGTCGATCTGAACATGACCCACTACTACGGTCGGCTGCATGCGCCCCGCTACCGCATCGCGGGCAACGACGGCCCCGTCACGCTCTACTACGAAGTCTACTGCGACCAGAACCCCATCGCCACCAGTATCAACTTCCCCAACCCCTGTGTCCTGGCGGCGTTTACGGATCATAACGTCACCATGCCCAACCGCCTCCTCAGCGTCGACGACATCCGCTGGTACCAGAACGAAGATCATAACTGGACCGAAGGCAATACGACCGTAATCGTTCAGCGTAAAAACGCCTTCAACGAGATCACCGAGACCAACCAGCTTTTCAATCCGGCCACCCCGAACGTGCAGACCTGGAGAATGCAGTACGACCAATCCAAAGGCTACCCCTTCAAGGCGACCATGAACATGACGACGGACAACTGGCTCATCTACGACCGCTACGATGTCAATGCCTCGCTGGTCGATTTCGAACTCGAATTCAACAGCGCCGGGGGGTGGGCCGGTGAAAACAGCGGCAACATCGCCGTCGATTCCAACGCCTCGGTCAACACCAACAGGAGGATCGAATGGTAACCCCTCTGCGCCGCCGCGGCTTCACGATGATCGAACTGATCTTCGCCATCGTGATCATCGGCATCGTCTCCCTGACCATCCCGGTCGTACTTATCAATAACGCACGACAGACCGAAAACAACCTGCTCCATGAAGCGGTCTTGATTGCGGCGACGAAGATGGGGCAGACCATCACCTACCCGTGGGATGAGAACAGCGTCAACCCGGGCACCCTGGCCAAAGCGGAAGTGCTTGATGTCGGCGGCGGCG
>JBNKLF010000021.1:0-53855 GCA_050292215.1 Sulfurimonadaceae bacterium
GGGCAACATGATCGGCAACGCGCTGATGAACAACGCCAATTTCCGCCGCCATCAGGACTCGGTCAACCGCTCGGCCTACCACCGCTCCAAAGCCGCCGGGACGTCCGGGACCAAAAGCAACACGAAAAAAAGCTTTTTCGGCGGCAGCAAGACCGGCACCTCCTCCACCTCCGGAAGCTACAGCAAAACCGGCAGCTACGGCGGCTGATCATGGTCACCCTCACCCCCGTACGTCCCCTTGAGGACGCCGAACTCGAATCCCTCGGTTTTTCCTGGCACACCGACGCCGACGGCAGCAAGTACGTCGCCGACGCCCTGGTCAACGTCACCCCCGCCGAAGCGGAGGCCTACTACGAAGCGGCCAACACCCTCTACGACATGTACGTCGCCGGGGCGGAACACGTCATCGAGAACGAGCTGTTTTTCGAGCTGGGCATCCCCTTCAACCTCGTCGACGCCATTAAAAAGAGCTGGGAGAACGACGTCCACTGGCACATCTACGGCCGCTTCGATTTCGCCGGGGGGATCGACGGTCATCCCATCAAGCTCATCGAGTTCAACGCCGACACCCCGACGGGGCTCTTCGAAACCGCCGTACTGCAGTGGGCGCTTCTGAAGAAGAACGGCCGCTCCGACGACGCCCAGTTCAACAACGTCTACCAGGCCATCGCCGACAACTTCCGCCGACTCATCACCCTCTTCGACGACCCGGAGCAATTCGCGGAACGCTACGACGGCTGGAAGATTCTCTTCTCCTCCGTCGAGGGCAACGCCGAAGAGGAGACGACGACGAAGCTGCTGCGCCAGATCGCGACCGACGCCGGCTTCAACACCGGTTTCGAGTTTCTCCAGAACGTCCGTTTCGACGACGACGGCATCTACGACGCCGCCGACAGCGGCTACGAGTACTGGTTCAAGCTCTACCCCTGGGAAGACGTCGGCACCGACGAACCGGAGCTGGCGATGCTGCTCAACGCCATCATGCACAACCAGCGCGCCATCCTTCTCAACCCCGCCTACACCCTGCTCTTCCAGTCCAAGGGGATGATGAAAGTGCTCTGCGATCTTTTCCCCGACTCCCCCTACCTGCTCAAAACCGCCTTCGAACCCCTCGAAGGGGCCCAGGTGGAGAAACGGATGTTCGGGCGCGAAGGGGCCAACACCCGCATCCTCGCCGCCGACGGCAGCGTCGTCGCCGAGACCGACGGTCCCTACGGCAACTACCGTCCCGTCTACCAGGAGTATGCGGAGTTCCCAAAAGACAACGGGGGGAACCGCTACCAGGCGGGGGTCTTCTTCGCCTACGAGGCGTGTGGCCTCGGCTTCCGCCGGGGCGGACAGATTCTCGACAACATGAGCAAGTTCGCGGGGCACCTGCTCACCTAAGCATCCGCGCCGCAAACGTTTTCGTAACACTCTTTGTGTTAAGATCATAGAATCTCACAAAAAGGATTCCTATGAAAACGTTATTTCTCACCCTGCTTCTCGCCCTTGGCCTCCTCGGTACCGCCGCCTCCGCCGATACTCAGAAGAGTATCTTCGTCAACGTTACCTCCAGCGACAACGTGAAGGCGCCCATGGCGGTCATGTTCGCCACCAAGGGGCTGCAGCGCGGCCTCAAGATGACTATCTTCCTCAATACCGAGGGGGTTAAACTCGCCGTCAAAGGCTTCAACTCCCCGACCAATGCCGTCAACGGGCATAATGTGCACCAGATGCTTGAAATGTTTATGAAAAAAGGGGGAGAGGTGATCATCTGCCCGATGTGTCTCGAAGCCCAGGGGTATGACGAAAAAGACCTTATCCCCGGCGTGAAAATGAGCGACGGCGATATGACCTTCAACGGCATCCTCGAAAGCGACAAGGTGATCAGTTTCTAGGTCCGCTCCCGAAGGGTTCCCCCGAGCGGGGGAACTGTTCCAGCAGCGCATCGACGAAACGCCGGACCCCGGCGTCCTTCGCCTCGGGGGTGTCGCCCTCCGACGCCCTGCCGCCGGCCGTTGCGCGCCATACGACCCGGTCATCGGGTACCATCAGGATTTCCAGGGTCCAGAACTCCTCGTCGTGAGTCGGCGTCACCGAGGTCCCGACGGAGCCTCCCACGTTCCCCGAAAAACTCCCCATCCCCAGACCGAGAGTGAATCCCCCCGCGACGTCGTGCCGCATCTCCCTGCGGTAGCGGACGCGAAAATCCGCATCCACCGCCGCCACATGCCGGTACCCTTTGGCGTCAAGATGCCGGGCGATCGCCTTCCGTACTCTCTGCTCCTCCAGCGTGCCGCGTTCCGCTCCCTCATCGGCAACGACGGCATAACTTTCGCCCGGCTGTTCCATCCCTTCGGGATCGTAGTCGACCCTGACCTCCATCCCCGCGCATCCCGCCATCACCGCCGCGACGCACAGCGCCGTCCAAAAACGCTTCACGGTGTCACCCCGGCGCTTCCGGCTGCGGGAAACGGCTGCATGATTTTTCCGACGACGCCGTCAACGTAGCCGATGCGCGCCTCGGGAGTTTTGAAATCGCGTTCGCGATCCGTCGCCGTCCCCCGCCACACGACCCGTTTCTCTTCGGGCAGCATCGCGTCGACGACGAGCTGCTCCTCGGTATAGGTGTAGCTCCGGCTGACGGGAACGTGCATCGGGACGTAATAGGGGTAGAAGGTATAGGGAAAATACCCCAGGTGCTCATAGGTCGTTTCAATCTGGGTCCGGGTCCGGACGTCGACATGGAAGACCAGCAGAAAGTCCGCCGCCGATGGCTCCGCTTCGCGGTACCCTTTTTGCGCCATCTCCCGCTTCAACGCCCTTTCGACCCGCTGCTGTTTCAGCGGGTCGCCGCACTCCCTGTCGTGAAGCATCGCGTAGGAGGCGCGTGACGCGAGGTCAACCCCCGGATCGTAATCGTTCGTCACGCGCAGCGTGCTGCAGCCGCCGAGCAGCAGCAGTACCATCAATGAAAGCAGATAGGGCATGGCGTCTCCTTTCTTGGTTCATATCCACATTATATGCCTTTGGGCACAAAAAATTCTTAGCCCGTTCCGGCACAACAGCAGTATAAGATCCGGCGCAGCCCGTTTAATCGCGTTGCGTCTGAGACACCGGAAGAGCTATCACAAACGGAACGGAATAGAACACGGTCCACTTTTTGCAAACCGCGATCCATCGCGACTTTGTGATAAAGGAAAAATCTGCATGAGGTGCCAATTGTTTTTTCGATAGAAACCCAATTAAATAGCATTGATAAATCAATACAATATGATTGATATTTCTCTATCCTACAAAATTTGTCGCAATCACCTTCGTTTTCTGTATAATGAATGACAATTCATCTAAGGAAAAGCTTATGGCCCTTTTTGGAAATACCCGTCAGCTGGAAACGGACAATGCAACGCTGAAAATGGAGAACGCTTCCCTGACGGCGGAAGTCGCCCGTCTCAACGAAGCCCTGGACGCACTGCGCGCCGGCGCAGCCGAAACAACGCAGGAAGAAGTGCGCTCCGAAACCCGCGACGACATGATCGAAATGCTGCTCGAATCCTACCGGAGCGGCATCACCTTTTTACGGAAAATCATGGAAGCCAACGTCGAGGCGCTGGAAGAGGCGACGGATCTCAACGGCAGAACCGCCATGCGGATCGACCGGGTCGGCGAACAGCGTGAAGGGGTGATCCAAAGCGTCGAGCAGATCGGGCAGGAGAGCGCCTCGCTCGAGGGAGGCGCCAACACCCTTAACGAAAGCGTCAACTCCATCAGCGCCATCATCAGCCTCATCAAGGACATCAGCGACCAGACCAACCTTCTGGCCCTCAACGCCGCCATCGAGGCCGCCCGGGCCGGGGAGCACGGCCGGGGCTTCGCCGTCGTCGCCGACGAGGTGCGCAAACTGGCCGAACGGACCCAGAAGGCGACCCAGGAGGTGGAGATCAACATCGGGCAGCTGAAGCAGAACTCTTCGGAGATTCTCGACATGACCGAACGGTTCCGTCAAAGCGGCGAGAACATCGAAACCACCCTCAACGCTTTTTTCGAAGAGCTGGAATTCGTCATCAAAAACTCCGCGCGCATCTCCCATATCACGGCGAACATTACCAACGAGATCGGCCTGGGCAACGGAAAAGCGGACCATATTCTGCTCAAACTCTCAGGCTACAACGCCTTCATCGGAGGCATCAAACCGACCGTCCAGTCCGAGCACGAATGCCGTTTCGGGAAATGGTTCGAGCTGAACAAACAGCTCATCAAAGACGAGCCCCAGGTCATCAACTCCCTGGGACAACACCACACGACGGTCCACCAGGGGATCCTGGAAGCCATCGAACTCTGGGTAGACAAAGCGGAATACCGCAGAGCGGTCGATCGCATGAAAGAGGTGGAACACTCCAGCGAAACCGGTTTCGAAGAGCTCTACGACAGTTTCGTCCGCCATCGCAAATAGCGGCATAAGGGGCGTTCGCCCCCTCCGTTTAACACTTCTGTAACGTTTCGGTCGTATACTACGCGCCACTTGCGTTAAGCTGAAATTTCGCATTGACGCACTACCATAAACCCACCATTCCCGAAGGAGTTCCATGAAACGCTTTACCGCTGTTGCCGCCGCCCTCTTCGCCGCCGCGACCCTCTACGCCCAATCCGTCACCGTCAGCGACGCCTACGTCCGCGAAGTTCCGCCGAACATGCCCAACAGCGCGGCGTTCATGACCCTCACCAACGCCACGGCGGAAGCCGTCGACCTCGTTAGCGCCGAGTCCGACGCCGCCGCGACCGTAGAGCTCCACGAACACGCCAACGTCAACGGCATGATGCAGATGCGTCAGATCCACAAAATCACCGTTCCCGCCAACGGCACCGCCTTACTCAAACCGGGCGGCCTGCACGTCATGCTCATCGGCCTGACCCGCAAACTCAAAGAGGGCGAGAATGTCACCGTCACCCTCAACTTCTCCAACGGCGAGAAAGTGACCCTCGACGCTCCCGTCAAAAAAGTGATGGCGGGCATGATGAAAAGCGGCAAATGCGGCAAGTCCTCCAAAGAGGGCGGTATGAAATGCGGTTCGGGCAAGTGCGGAAAGTAGCCGTGTGACCACGCCGAAACTTCTCAAAATCCTGCTGCTCCAGGTCGCGGTCGTCGCGGCTCTGGCGGTGGGATACCTCGCCTGGGATTCCGACGCCCTCTACGAGTGGCTTAGCGGCGACGTCACCTTTACCCCGCCCAAACTCCCCTGCGACCTCCATACCGGAAGCTGCGAGGCAAACCTCATCGACGGAACGGCACTCAGCTTCTCCGTCACGCCCCGCCCCATTCCCGTCATGCAGAAACTCAAGTTCACCGTCCATGCCGACGCTTTGAAACAGCAGACGCTGACGGTCGAGTTCTACGGCCTCAACATGAACATGGGACGCTACCGCTACAATCTCGAACGGGACGAAGACGGCGTTTACCGGGGCGAGGGGATGATCCCCTCCTGCGTCGCGGAGATGGAGTGGCGGGCCAACATCATCGCCGAATCGCCCACCAAGCGCATCGGCACCTACTTTACCTTTATGACGGAGTAAGCCATGCTGCAACGCCTGTTACTGATCATTTTTCCCCTGCTTCTGGCCGCCGTGGCCTTCTTCTACGTCATTCCGGCCTTTGAACGCGACCACTACGACTTCACCCTTCACGGAGCCGACGGCGACGTCTCCCTCTCGGACTTCCGGGGCAAGAAAGCCGTTGCCGTCTACTTCGGCTACAGCCTCTGCCCCGACATCTGTCCCACCACCTTCGGCAACCTCACCGCGGCGCTGAACCGCCTGAGCCCCGAAGAGGCGGCCGGGCTTCAGGTGATCTTTGTCAGCGTCGACGGCAAGCGCGACACCCCTGAACACCTCAAGGAGTACGTACGGTACTTCCACCCCTCCTACATCGGGGTGACCGGCACCAAGGCGGAGATCGACGCCGTGGTCTCCCGCTACGAGGGGACCGAGTACATCTTCATCGACCAGGGAAGTGACGCCATGGGGTATACCGTGGGACACACCTCCTACGTCTACTTCTTCGACAAACAGGGCAACTACAGCTCCCGGCTGAACCACAGCGTCGATCCCGACAGCACCCTCGTCCACATCAAAAAAGCCCTCGGCCTCTAGCTGCGGCGGCGGGCGCGTGCCCGTTCCTATGCGAAGTTTCGGTATCATACCCCAACACCAACCGCGAGTCGACGCATGGACATGACCTACCTTGCCCGCCAGCCCATCCTCTCAAAAACCGGGGAGATCCTGGGCTACGAGATCCTCTACCGCGACCCGGGCTCCCTCACGTCCCTGCGCGAAGACAGCGTCATCACCGCCTCGGTCGTCAGCAGCATCGTCAACATCTTCGGCATCGAACACGTCATCGGGAACTACCTCGGCTTCATCAAGGTAAACCTCACCTTCCTCGAACACGAGCTCTTCGCCTCCCTTCCCAAGGAACGTTTCGTCTTCTCCCTCTTCGACCGGGAGCTCCAGGACGCCGCCTGCCGGAAGCTCGTCGGCCTCGCCGCCCAAGGGTACCGCTTCGCCGTCAACGACACGGACATGGAGCGTCTCCCGGAGGACCCGGAGCTGCTGCGCGCCCTCTCCTACCTGAAGATCGACGCGGTCGCAGCCGACCGCGACCGCGCTCCGGGGCTCATCGCGCAGTGCGCGGAGTACGGGATTTCGGTGATCGCCTCCAAGGTGGAGACCCACGACGTCTACGACGCCTACTACCAGGCGGGGGCGGAGTATTTCCAGGGGTACTACCTCCGCAAGCCGAAGATCTTCGAAAACGCCACCATCAAGGCCTCCGAGGCGGCGATTTTGAAGATCTGGAACCTGATCCACGACGACGCTTCCACCGACGCCATCGTCGCCGCCTTCGAGTCCCAGCACGCCCTGGCTGTGCAGCTGCTGCGCTTCATCAACTCCGCCTTCTTCAGCCTCCAACGCGAAGTCACCTCCATCCGCCATCTCATCGTATTGCTGGGGCGGCAGCAGCTGCTGCAGTGGCTGATGCTGCTGCTCGCCTCCCAGAAGGCGTCCGAACATAAAAGCAGCCACCCCCTGCTGCTGATGGTGGTCAACCGGACCGAGATCATGACCGGCCTGCTGAAGCTCATCAAACCCGGCTGCAGCCGGGACGAACTCGAGAGCGCCTACCTCGTCGGGATGCTCTCGCTCATCCACCTCCTCTTCCACATGCAGCACCGGGAGATCCTCACCCACCTCCACGTCTCCAAAGAGATCGAGGAGGCGATGTTCGAGGCGGACTGTTTCCTGGGGCGGCTGCTGATCATGACCCGGCACATCGAGAACAACGACGTCGCGGCGATCGACCGCTTCGTCTCGGAGCAGCGCCTCGACCCCGCCGCGGTCAACCGAATCATCGTCGAAGCGATGAAGAAGGTGAACCTTTTCGACGAGGCGATGAACGCCCTTTAATACGGAAACGTTTACCCCCGTTAATACGCCCTGTTCTACAATGGCGCTTCCAGACCACCCGAGGAGAAGCCATGACGACACGTACCGAACACGACAGCATGGGGAACGTCGACGTTCCCGATTCGGCCCTCTACGGCGCCCAGACCCAGCGCGCCGTCGACAACTTTCCCGTCAGCTCCCTGCGGATGCCCCGTCCCTTCATCGACGCGATAGCCCTCATCAAGGAGACGGCGGCGGCGGTCAACGGGCGGCTCAACCTGCTCCCGGCCCCGGTCGCCCTGGCGATCGAGACGGCGGCCCGGGAGATCCGCAACCCCGAGTACGACGACCAGTTTCCCGTCGATCTCTTTCAGACCGGTTCGGGGACCAGCACCCACATGAACGTCAACGAGGCGATCGCGACCCTGGCGTCGCGACAGTCGGGACTCGCCGTCCACCCCAACGACCACGTCAACCTCGGCCAGAGCAGCAACGACGTCATCCCCTCCGCCATCCACGTCGCCGCGGCGCTGGAGCTGCACCGCGACCTCCTTCCCGCCGTCGACCACCTCGTCAAGAGCGTCGAGGCGCGCCAGCAGGAGCTTTCGGGGTGCACCAAGACGGGCCGCACCCACCTCATGGACGCCCTGCCCCTCACCTTCGGGCAGGAGCTTTCGGGATGGAGCGCCCAGCTGCGCTCCTGCCGCAGCCGTATCGAGGAGGCGGTTCCGAGGCTCTACGTCCTCGCCCAGGGGGGCACCGCCGTCGGCACCGGCGTCAACGCCCACGCGAAGTTCGCCAAGGCCTTCGCCACCACCCTCTCCAAGCTGACCCGACTGCCGTTTCAAAGCAGCACCAACTTCTTTGAGAGCATCAGCTGCCAGGATACGGCGGTGGAGCTCTCCGGCCAGCTTAAGACCCTCGCGGTCTGCCTGATGAAGATTGCCAATGATCTGAGATGGATGAACAGCGGCCCGCTGAGCGGCCTGGCGGAGATCGAGCTCGAAGCGCTGCAGCCCGGCAGCAGCATCATGCCCGGAAAGGTCAACCCGGTCGTCCCGGAGTCGGTGGCGATGGTCTGCGCCAAGGTGATGGGCAACGACACGACGATCACCATCGCGGGTCAGTCGGGGAACTTCCAGCTCAACACGATGCTCCCCCTCGTCGCCTACTCCCTGCTCGAGAACATCGCCATCCTCTCGAGCGCCTGCCGCCTGCTGGCGGACAGGGCCGTCGCCACCTTCCGGGTCAACACCGTGGCGGTGGAGGCCTCGCTGGCGCAAAACCCCATTCTCGCCACGGCCCTCAACCCCCTCATCGGCTACGACCGGGCCGCGGAGATCGCCCGGACGGCCTACCGGGAGAACCGGCCGGTGCTGGAAGTAGCCCGGGAGATGACCGAGATCCCCGAAGAGGAGCTTCGAAGGCTCCTCGATCCTTCCCGGCTGACGGGCCTCTAGAGTTTCCCCAGCGACGGCGCGAAGGCCTTCGTGCTGACGCGGACCCGCTCCCCGACCGTAAAGCGCCCAACGTCCTCGCTGTCGAGCACCACCTCCACGAGCTGCTGCCCGATGGCCACGACGGCGACGTGGATGACGTCGACCCGGACGATCTCGAGCAGCTCCCCGACGAGGGAGAACTTCTGACTCCCCTGGGTCTGCAGCAGCGCCTCCTTGGGGGAGGCGTCGCGAATGATGCCGCCGTGTTCGAGCACCACGACGCGCCCGACGAGGCGGTAGATCTCGCTGGGGTCGTGGCTCACCATCAGCGTGGTCGTGCCGAAGGCTTTGTGCAGAGCGAGGATGTCGTCTTGAAGCTTCGCCCGCATCTGCGGGTCCAGCGCGGAGAGGGGTTCGTCCATCAGCAGCAGTTTCGGGCGGTTCATCAGGGCGCGGCAGAGGGCCACGCGCTGCTTCTGCCCGCCGCTGAGGGTACCCGGGAGGCGGCGGCGCAGTTCGGTCAGCCCCGTCATCTCCAGCAGCTCCTCCGCCAGTTCCCGGTCTTTTCGCACGAAGAGCAGGTTCTCCTCCACGCTCATGTTCTCGAACAGGGCGTAATCCTGGAAGACGAACCCGATGCCCCGGTGCCGGGGCGCGAGGGAGCGTTTCCCCTCCAGCCACGTCTCTCCCTCCACTTCGATGCGGCCCTGCGCCTCTTCCAGTCCGGCGAGGATGCGCAGCAGGGTCGTCTTGCCGCTGCCGCTGGGTCCCGCCAGGGCGACGAAGGCCCCTTTTTCAATCTCCAGCGCGACGTCGAGAAGCATCTCCCCGCCGCTGCCGATAAGGGGTTTTCGAATCTTCAGGGAGATCATCAGGAGACTCCGATGCGCCGGTTCTGGCGCTGGTTGAAGAGGTAGACCCCCAGAAGGACCGCAAAGCTGAGCACCACCATGATTGCGCTGTAGACGTGGGCGGTGCCGTAGTCCATCACCTCGACGAACTCGTAGATCGCCACGGAGGCGACCTTGGTCTCCCCGGGGATGGAGCCCCCGACCATCAGCACCACCCCGAACTCGCCGACGGTGTGGGCGAAGGTGACGATGACGGCGGTCATGAGGGCGGGCTTGATGTTGGGCAGCGCCACCCGCCAGAGGGTCTGGGCGGTGCTCTTCCCGGCGATGCGCGAGGCTTCGATCATGTTCTTGTTGAGTCCTTCGAAGCCGCCCTGAAGAGGCTGCACCATAAAGGGGAAGGAGTAGAAGCAGCTGGCGATGACGAGGCCGGTGAAGTTGAAGACCATGGTGATGCCGAAGTGTTCTTGCATAAAGGCCCCCAGGGGGGAGTTGTACGACAGGGCGTAGAGGATGTAAAAGCCCAGCACCGAAGGGGGAAGCACGATGGGCAGCGAGGTGACCGCTTCGACGAAAGGTTTGCAACGGCAGCGGGTCTGGCTCAGCCACCAGCTCACGGGAAGCGCGACGACGAAGAGAATGAGCGTCGTTACGCCGGCGAGTTTAAAAGAGAGCCAGAAGGGTTCGAATTCGATGCCGCTCAAGGGCGCTCCCACCGGGCGGTCAAATCCGCCGCCTTGGCCGCCTGGTAGGGGCTGCTGGTAACGATGCCGTCGACGCCGGTCGCGGCGTACTCGGCGACGTTCTGGAGGTTGACTCCCCCGGCGGCGAGGAGCCGCAGGTGGGGGAACCCGGCGTCGCGCAGGGCCACCGCTTCGCGCAGGGTCGCGGCGTCGCACTTGTCGAGCTGGATGACGTCGGCACCCCACTCGGCAAACCGCGCCGCCTCTTCGAGGCTCTCCGCCTCGGCGACGAGTTTCTTCTCGATGCAGCGGCGTTTGAGGGCGCGGAAGGCCCCTTCGACGTCGGCGTCGGCGAAGAGAGAGCGGTGCTTGTCGAAGACCAGCACGGTTTCGGAGAGGCCGAGGCGGTGGGGCATGATGCCGCCGCAAAGCAGCGCGCGTACGACGAAGCGTTTGGCGAAGGGGAAGCTCTTGCGGGTGGTGAAGATCTCGCAGTGGGGGTTCTCCGCCTCGGCGGCGCGGCGCATCCGGGCCGCGTAGGTCGCGATGCCGCAGGCGTACTCCATCAGAATCTGCGCCGCCCGCCATGCGCCGTGGAGGTCGGGGCCGTTGCCCTCCAGGGTGAGCAGCACGCCTCCGGCTTCGACCGTCTCGCCCGAAGCGACCGAACCGCGGACCCGGCACCCCAGCAGCTCGCCGATGCGCCCCGCTTCCTCGGTACACGCCGCCACGACTTCATGGCGGGTGAGAATGTGCAGCAGCGCCGGTTCGGCGGGGGTCTCCAGCAGGCGGGTGGTCAGATCGAAATAGGGAAGGTCCTGCCGAATGTACTCCCAGAGTTCCGGGTCGGATAGTCGATTCACATATGCTCCTTCGCTTTGTCATAGACATTATATAAAATTTCCCGCCTCTGCGTTTTTAAGTGCCGCTCCAAAAAGAGGCAGCGGGCACATGGGGGCGGTGGATAACGGGATGATATCATAATATATCTATGCATATAACGCTATATGGAGCATCGAAACAATTTTGTCGTATTTCGTTATTTTTTTGCACACAATGTCCATACATTAAGGCATTTAACGACATTTTTGCAGGATCTCGCCTCAGCAGGGTTTAATCCGCCTAGCATTATATTTGCACAGATATAACGAAAGAGCGCACCCGGTGCCTCAATCCATTCAGGAGAAACCCTTGCATTTAAATCACAGACTCTACCGGCCCATCCTCTCGCTCTGCGCCGCCACCGCGCTGCTCGGCGCGGACGACCTCTCCCTGGGGAGCATCGCCATCGACGCGGAGGGGGAGGCGCCGCTGCTTGAGAGCGCCGTCCCCGCCGAACAGGCGGCGGCCCAGTCTTTTAACAAGGAGGGGATCGAAACCTTCGGCGCCCAGACGAACATGTCGCCGCTGAAGGTGATCGACCTGTCGCCTTCGGTCAGTTTCCACTCCGTCGACGCCTTCGGTTCCAACGAGAGCTCCTTCCACGACCCGATGCGCATCCGGGGCAAGAACCAGTCCGGTCCCGGCGGCGTGCTGACGGTGGAGGGGCTGCCGCTGAACTCCAACCCCGGCGGCGGAAAGACCATCTACGACATGGAAAACGTCAGCTACATCGATCTCTACAAGGGGTACGTCCCCGTCGACAAGAGCCTGGGCTTCTCCAACCTCATCGGGAAGGTCGATCTCGTCATCGACCGTCCGAAGAAGGAGGCGGGGGTCATCTTCTCTCAGATGGCGGGTTCGGAGGACACGGCCCGGACCTTCATCCGCGTCGACAGCGGGAAGCTGGGGGACGTCAAAATGTTCGCCTCCTTCTCCCATATGGAGGGGGACAAATGGAAGGGCGAAGGGGACCTGGAGCGCACGAACGGGATGTTCGGTCTCACCTACGCCCCGGACAACGGGTTCAAGGCGGAGCTCTTCGCGGTGACAAGCAGCGACACCCACTACAACTACTACCAGATGAACTACAACGAGGCGCGTAATCTCGATCTCTACTACAGCAAGGACTACGGCTCCAGCCCGGCGCTGGCGGCCTACTCCGAGTACAACAAGCAGGAGTTCGACGACATCGCCCTCTTCTCGAACCTCAGCTACCGTTTTTCCGACGGCAGCAGCTTCAGTTTCAAGCCCTACTACCTGAAAGATGACGGCGAGTACTGGTTCGACGCCGCACCGGCGAACGCGGCCAACACGATGGTGGTGCAGTGGCTCATCGAACACCAGCTCTACGGGGCGGTCGCCCAGTACGAGCGGGACCTGACCACCAGTCTTGGGATGAAACTCGGCCTCTGGATCCACCGTCAGGAACCCCCGGGGCCTCCGACGAACCAGCGCAAGTTCAACGTCGTTTCCGGCACCCCGGTCTTCGCGGGCTACGGGGAGCTGGCGGTGGCGGAAGAACACAAGTTCACCTCGCCCTTTCTGGAGTTCACGGGAAGCCACGGCGACTTCAGCTACGTCGCGGGCATCCGCTACCTCGACTTCAAGCTGGCGGGTCTGAAGAGCTACCAGTTCGGTACGAGCGCGGCGACGAGCATGGACTACGACACGGCCATCGCCCAGGGGAACATCGACCCCATGGCCAGCGTCGCGAGCCGCACCTACACCGAGTGGCTGCCGAGCCTGATGCTCTCCTACGCCCCGTCGCCGGAGCTGACGGTTTACGCCGACTACACCCGCAGCTACGGTTACGACGTCAACCTCTTCCCGACCTATGTGAGCAAACGGGCCTCCTTCGTCGCCAAGGGGGTCTCCCTGCAGGATCTCTGGAACCTCCAGCAGCCGGAGCTTTCCGACAACTTCGACCTGGGGCTCCACTACGCCTTCGGTAAGATCGCGATCAACCCGAACCTCTTCTTCACCGATGTCAGCGGGAAGCAGATCGGCGCCTACGACGCCTTCTACGACGTCACCTACCCGACCAACCAGGCCGACGCGAGAAGCTACGGCGCGGAGCTGACGGTGACGGGCGAGATCGACGAACAGCTCAGTTTCCTGCTCAGCGGCTCCTACAACCGCTACTACTACACCCAGGACTTCAAGACGAGCGCGACGGCGACGACGACCATCAAGGGGAACCAGATTCCCGATACGCCCAAGTACACCGCCAACGCGGCCCTGACCTACCGCAACGCGGGGTGGCAGGTGACGCCGTCGCTGCGCTACTTCTCCAAGCGCTACGGCGACGTCGACAGCACGCAGAAGATTCCGAGCACGACGCTGGTGGACATCGACGCCTCCTACACCTTCAAGGAGCTCGCCTTCGCCCACGAAGCGGTCCTGCGCCTGAACGTCACCAACCTTTTCGACCGGGAGTACGTCTCCTCCATCATCACCCCCGACAACGCCCTCTCGGCAAACACTACCAAAACCAGCTACCAATCGGGTGCCCCGTTTGGCATCTACGCCGGCGTCACGCTGAAGTTCTAGCCGCTTTTTGCGGTTGGGGCTTTCCGGCGCAAACTTCCCCTTTAGCCATTTATCACGTTTGGGACCAAGATCTCTGTTCTCATGCGGGATAAACTGTTATAATGCCCCCTTCATTCCCGTCATATCATCTCAAAAAGGAACCCGGTATGAGATACGTTATCCCCACGCTCATGCTCGCCGCCATGCTGACTGCCCTCGCGGCGGCGGAACCCCGCCGCATCATGGAATGCTTCGACCGTTCCGCCGACGGCTGGATCAAATCCTATTTTCTCTACGGCGATGCCATGGAGTGTCTGGCCGAAGCGGCGGGACAGGTCCGCGGCGACTTCTACGACATTTCGGCCCTGGAGAGCCTGAGCGGCATACGGCTCGACCGGAGCGGGGAGATCGATACCGTCTGCTACCGCGGCAGCGAACGCTGCTACACCTGGACGGGCAACGAGCACTTCATCCATGTCAACCCGGAGTTTGTGACATGGGTGAGAAGGGTGTTCGTTCACGAACCCGAATCGCCGCTGCACGACATGGCGAAGTCGATTTACCGGAATCACCACAAAGCCGCCGTTCGCCGCGCGGCGTTGTCCTACCGCTACCTGAAGACGAAAGGTCTGGGGCAGGAGAGCGAAAACTACCGGCGTGCCATGGATGAAAACCGGGACATGCTGGCGTACCTGGTCGAGACGTACGGTGAGGACCGGGCCTACGAAGAGGCACTCGATATGGGCTTCTGGCTCCGCCGCACCATCGACGGCTCTGCCCCTGCGATTCACGAGGCGATGACGGACATGATCCGGGTCTATGATCGGGAATGGTACGATGCAAACTTCTAGACGCACGGCAGGTGCTCCCTCATCCTCCCGTTTGTCTTCGCAGCATTTCACATGGAGTCTTTTGAAACAGAGCGCTTCAAAATATCAGAACATCCTCGCCTACGGTAATCTGGTGGCGTTTATCGGACCGGCGATTCTGATGCTCACGCATAACTTCGTATATGAACCCCGCGTTTTCAGTTTTGCCGTCTATGCTTCCATATTTCTGGTGGTTCTGTACTGCTTCGCGGTGCTTTACCTGCACCGCAAAGGGCTCTGGAAGCCTTCACCGCTTTGGGAAAAGCGTTCAAAACTCAAACGTTACCTGACCCTTCCGCTCATCCCTTTTTTCCTCTTCTCATTGTACTGGGTCAACATCGCCATCGCACTTCCCTGGCTCTATACCACGGCGTTCGGAACAAAGAACGTCATGGTGGATCTCGTTGCCAAGGAGTGGCACGCGTCAACCACCTCCTGCCGTTACATCCTGGAACCGAAATCCGTTGATCAGATTTTTTTCTATCACTGTATTTCCAAAAACCTATACGATCGGCTCCCCGGCAAATCCCTGATCGCCGAACTGGATATCACGCAGTCGCCGTTGGGCTACATTGTCGAAGATATCAGGCTCGTCGGTGACATCCGATGACCCCCTTTTCTACAAGACATATACCCTCTATTAAAAGGTTCCGCCATGAGTCTCCATGAAACAAGCAGTCAGCTCACGGACCAAGTCGACCGGTTGACGGAAATTGAGCGAGTCTTGCTGCTGTACAGCGCACTGGTCTATCTTCCCGCAGGACTCTCCCTGCTTGGTCTGTACGGCTATTTTACGCCGGGAGCGATGCATTCGGAATCCGCCGACCTGACCGTCTATATGGCACTCTTCACCGCCGTCATTTTCTTTCCCCAATTCGTAATGATGCTATGGAACTACAAAAAAATCGCATGGCGTTTTCAGGCGGTATCGATGATTCCGTATCTCATTATCTGGCTTTCGGCATGGCTGACGAATCTCTAATGCGGCAACGGTCTGTAAAGTGGCGGTTCAAGGGCTGAGCTCTATTTTTTTCTATTTTCTTACAGACAATTACATATAAAAATAATCCAAAAAAAACATATTCTAACTTCTTATTCAGTATCTTTTCTATATATTATGAAACCTACCAGGAGAAATTCACATGTCTCAAATAAAAACAATATTGACCTTTTTACCCTTTTTGCTGCTATTGAGCGGCTGTGACAGCGAAAAAGATCTACTGAATGTCAACGCAAGTGAACTCAAACAAAGCACCTACAACATAGACCAATGCAACAAAGAGAGCTATACCCCGGATGATCTGAAAAGTTATGAAGCTCTTATAGATCAAGGGGAGATACAAGGGTATAACTGTACAGCTTTGTATTATTCAAGACAAGATGATCTACAAAAAGCAAAAGAGTATTTTGAAGAAGGTGCGAAAAAAGGAAGTATAGAATCCTACGCTCAGTTAGGAAGTCTCTACTCTTCTGCATTTCAACAAGCGGATAAAGCCATTCCTTACTACGTAAAAGCCGCAAACGCCGGTCATATAAAAGCGGCGCACAACCTCGGTGTAGAGTACGATCGACAACTTAACTACGAAGAAGCTCTGAAGTGGTATCAAAAAGCTGCTGATATGGGAAATACCTACTCTCTTTTGGCGGTAGGACATATTTATAGAAAACAACACAATTATCAAAAAGCCATAGAAACATTTGAAAAAGTTGGGGAACTTGGTGAAGCTGGTGGGTATGAAGCTTTGGCACTTTTTTATAAAACAGAAAAAGGCTATCAAGATTTTAATAAATCTGAAAAGTATGCGTTAAAAGCCATTAAGCTTGGAAGCATAGATGCTGTTTGGGGCTTAGGGACACTTTACGAAGACAATTTTAAAGACTACAATAAAGCGATAGAGTGGTACAAAAAAGGATTTGAGCTAGGAAGTAAAGATTCTATCACCCGACTGGGGTATCTCTATAAAAATGTTTTGAAAGATAAAGAGCAAGCTCTATATTGGTATACACAAGGGTATGAGAAATTAGGGTGTGAAGACTGTGCCTTAAGTATAGGTTTAACCTATGAAGATGATCTGCATGATATGGAAAAAGCTATAGAGTGGTACAACAAAGGATATGAACTCGGAGACTCAAGGTGTGCAAACAATCTAGGGTATTTATATGCGAGGTTGAAAGATAAAGAAAAAGCCATAGAGTGGTATAAAAAATCTATACAAATGGGGAACACCAGAGCTATTAATAATTTAAAAGATCTGGGAGAAGACAATGAGCAATAATATTTTTGAAGGCGATGTCCATTTTAAAGCGAATGAGGGGATGCATGTAAACAAGTTTTCTCATACTGAAACCGGAAAAGCAGTTAACAATGGGTACCTGGTGAATAGAACGAGGGTCGCCTATCTGATCGTCAGCATAGACGAAACACGAGAGGACGCAAAAGATGAATACGATAAAGATCGTATTTTAGAAATCATAAAAGACAAATACGCCCCATACCTTACAAAAGCCATCGAACAAGAGAGTGAAAATCTTACGCTTCCCAAATTAAAGAGCGTTCATGAAGAGCAGGTGAAAAATAAACTTGTCAAGCTTCAAACCAATGGACTTGCCATTTCAAACACTTACGGAAAGATACTGACTCGTGATTATAGCCATGCCTATAAGAAGCTAGACGACTCTTTGAAACAAGAGGGCGAAGAGAAAAGTTATTCGCGTTTGAAATTTTCAAGAAGTTCAAGTGATGACATCCTTGAGCAGGAGCAACGTTTCAATAATGCTCAAACACTGCGTGATGCACTCAATATCGCTCCACGATCATACATCATCGTCTCTGCACCCTATGTCTATAACTTAAAAAAAGACACAGAAACAGAGGAGCTGGAAGTTACCACTTATGCAAAAAGCACTGCCATCTCCTTCATGCCTGAGCTAGTGGTTGAGTATGGGATCTTTTACGACGGCACGAAAAACAATATGTACAATATAGAGTTTTACAGAAACTTTAGAGAGTTTTTAAAAGAGCCGGCAGAGTATATTTATGAGAATAAAGGGAAATACTTTGATCCGTTACCAATATGGCAATACGAAAAAATCGAAGAGTACATTTTAAGAACCCCGGACCCAAAACTCTCCCCCGATGTTATCAAGATCATTATCAACCAAATAGATAACGCGCCACAAAAGATACGCTACTTCGATAAACCTTCGAACCTGGATGAAAACGATGCCGAAGTTTTTAAAACAGTCCTAAAAAGCGTAAAAGCCGATCATGCAAAAGAGGTATTTAGATACCTTGTGGACGTAAAACATGGAAAAGAAGAGACGGACGAAAAAACACTTGGGGAGTTTGTTCAAGACAAGATACTCCCGGAAGACGGAGACAGCAGTTATACAAACGGCAAAACAAATATTGAAAGGCTTTACCAGATATATGACGGCGATGATGCAAGGAACAACAAAGACGCACTCCCCGTTACCCGTTTTAAACTCTATGAGAGTGGCTCAGGAACACACAACCCTTTTGTGGAAGAGAAGTACAAATCAGATAACGCTCTCTTTGGGCTAGGTACGGGAACAGATGCAACGGGAGCTGTTGCACACATCATCTATAGTTGTGAAAAGATAGCCGAACAACTACGAATCGCGAATATATACCATATCGATGAACTGGTACTGGATATATTTGGTTTTTCACGCGGGGCGACATCTGCAAGACATTTCATCTGCTCCATACTCAAAAATGCCGAACTTGTACCTAAAGGCAATAGAGCTTACAGTGTAAGGATGAAAGACGGCAAAGATATATTTGAGCCTTTTTATGGAGAGAATGGCTATGTGGAATATGGAGGAAAAACATTTTTCAATCCTCTAAGAACAGATATAAGAGACAATGGAAAAGAATTCACTTTCAACAACCCGTTTTATCAAAAAGGTCCTATCACCATAGATTCACTCTCCTTTAGGTTTACGGGACTTTATGACACAGTGACTCACTACGGTATAAAGCAGGCAGATGATCATACAAATCTCAATATAGACTTTTTTGCAAATGAGGGGGAGAAAAAGCTGGGACAAGTTTTCCATCTTATGGCTGATGATGAATACAGAAGCAACTTTGCAACTTTTTCTATCTTTCCAAATGCAAGAACAGGGTTCAGAAAAACTCAAGAGAATGATGAAAGAAAAAAACTGCAATTTGAAGAGATCACATTTCCCGGCGCTCATGCAGATGTCGGTGGCGGATACAACAAAAAAGCTGAAAGTGTCAAATTGGGCTCTTTGGCATTTATAAGCCATGACGATCTGAAAAGCAAAATAGACGCCTGGAATGGAAAACACCGCTGGCTCTTAAATGTTCAGGTAGAGAAGATAAACTCGGCAAATGAGTTAGAGGGGAAAGATAAAGAAGGATTTTACTATAGAGTCAATACACATTCGATTGTTTCAGCCGAGGGAATACCTTCCCGCCCTATCTATACAGCTACCGTGTACATGTACAAACCACTTGTTCAAAACTCTTATGAACATGTCACACTAAGGCTTATGCACGATAGAGCCATATATGATGACACACTCAATAAAAAGAGAAAAGACGGTGGAGAGATGGTACCGCTAGGAGGGCTAAAAGAGTATCCGTTTGCAGATGATGATACACTCGAAGCTACCTATAAGAGACTCCTGGAAACGAGCGAAGCTCTTAAAGATTCAAAAGATGACGCAGAATTATATAAAAAACTGAAAGACTCATATCTGCACCACTCTTCCAATAGAGATTTATTTGTGGAATATATCGTAAATGGACCATCTACTGAAGAAATAGAAAAAGGAGAGTTTTACGGTAAGCGTGTTATCTACACCTCTACCGGAGAGAAATATACTCTGTAAGGGAAAGAGAATACAATTTTTCCATTTGCGAGAATTGTCATAAAAAGAGACGCCGAGACAACGAAGCAGAAAACCCTACCCCGAAATCTCCAGCAAAGAGAGGTCGCTCGCCTTCACCAGCGCGAAGAGCCGGTCGCCGGGTTGGAGGTTCATGCGTTCGGCGGAGTCGCGGGTGATGATGCTCTCCATGGAGGCCTCGCCGAAACGGAGTGTGACGCTGCACAGCAGCGCCCCCTTCTCCACCGACTCCACCACCGCGGGAATGCGGTTGGAGATGCTCAGTTCGCCATCGAGATCGCGGGCGAGGGAGACGTGCGACGCCTTGACCCCCAGCGTCACCGCCCTCCCCGGCTCCACCGAGGCGTTGAGCGCCAGCGCCATCATCTTGAGCACCGTGCCCCCCGCGTCGAAAGAGACCACCGTGATGCTCTCGACGCTCTCCAGGCCCGTGACCGTCGCCGGAATGCGGTTCATTCGACGATGTACCCGTAGCGCGCCAAAATCGCCTTTGCCTCCGCCGAGAGCATGAAGTCGTAGAAGGCGCGGTACTCGCCGTTGCCCTCCCCCTGCTTCAGCACGACGATGCCCTGCTTGATGGGCTTGTAGAGGGCCGGGTCCACCGCCGCCCAGTGGGTTCCCTCACGGTACTGCGCCATCTTGGGACTGAAAAGCGAGGACTTGGCGACGAAGCCGACGTCCGCCGCGCTCAGGGCGTAGGTCACCGTCTGGGAGATGGACTCCGCGAAGACGAACTTCGCCTCCGCCACATCGAGAACGCCGCCGTTTTTCATCGCCTCCACCGCCGCTTTGCCGTAAGGCGCCGTCTTGGGGTTGGCGATGGCGATTTTGCCCACAGTCGGCTCCGCCGCAAGAGAAATCCCCTTGGAAAAATCGACCCCGCGGGTGCTAAGCATCGCCAGCGCCCCCTGGGCGTAGACTACCGGCTCCGTCACCGCGATCCCCTCGGCGTAGAGCGCCTCGGGGTACTTCATGTTCGCCGCCATGAAGAGCCCGTAGGGCGCCCCGTTTTTAATCTGCGCCGTCAGCTTGCCGCTGCTGCCGAGCGTCACGCGTACCGTCGTCTCCGGGTGCACCGCAGCGAAGACTTTTTTGAGATCGTCCATGGCGTAACTGACGTTGGCCGCCACCGCGATGTTGATCTCCCCCGCCGCAAGCGTCGCCGCGGCGAAGAGCAGGGAAAGAAGATGTTTTTTCATGGAGTTGCCTTTCATTTAAACATGTTTGGCGATCATCAGATCGCTCGCCTTGATGATGGCCGCCACCGCGTCCCCCTCCTGCAGCGCCAGGTTGCGCGCCGCCTCGTGGGTGATGATCGCCGTGATGCGGTCGCCCCCTTCCAGCATCACCGACACCTCGCAGTTGACCGCGCCGTTGGTCAAAGAAGCGATCTTCCCTTCCAGACAGTTGCGGGCGCTGATGGGAATGGCCCAGCCCGTCGCGATAAGGACGTGCGAGGCCTTGAAAAACGCGATGACCCGGTCGCCCGGGGTCAGGCGCATGGTCTCCGTGCTGGGGTTGGTCACGGACGCGGTCATGGCCGTGCCGCTGGCCGTTTTGAGATGCAGCAGCGTGTTGACGGCGCCCCGTTCGAGACGCTCGATCGTCGTGTCGATCTGGTTGCGGGCACTGATCATCATCCCCGGCTCCTTCGGTATGGGTTCGGTTTCATGGCGTTCCTTACTTCTTTGATGGACGGCCTGACGCAAGGCCGCATCGGTAACGTAATCTTAATATAATCGCGTATATAACGCTGTACAAAAAAAATGCAGCCCGCTACTGCAGGCCGAGAATGATGCTGCTCGCCTTGCAGAAGGCAACCACGTCCATCCCCTCCTCCAGCTTCATCTCCTCCAGGGAGGCGTTGGTCACGATGGAGCAGAGGGTGTTGCCCCCTTTGAGGTTGACGATCACCTCGCTGTTGACACTGCCGCGGTTGATGCGCGCCACGCTGCCTTCGAACCGGTTGCGGGTGCTCAGCTGCAGGTTCGGCTCCGTGCTGAGCATCACCGACCCCGCCTTGAAGAGGGCGTAGGCCTCCGTGTCGATGCGCAGGTCCAGCTCCCGGATGGAGTCGTTGGTGACGATCGCCGTCACCGCGTCGTCGCCGCGCAGCTGCAGCACTACTTCGCTATTGACCGCCCCCTTGTGGATCTTGACGACCCTCCCGGCCAGCTGGTTGCGGGCGCTGACGCGCATGGTCATCCGTTCCAGAAGGCGCAGGTGGCCGCTCTCCTCGTTAATGCGCAGGGAGAGATTGTGCAAGAAGCGCTGATGCTCCTCGTGAAGCACCCGGTAGGTGGCGATGATCTCTTCGGCATAGGGGGTCAGACGGGTCCCGCCGCCCCCCTTGCCGCCGGTGGCCCGTTCGACCAGGGGCTGTTCGGCCAGGTTGTTCATCGCGTCCACCGCATCCCAGGCCGCCTTGTAGCTCATCTTCATCGCCTTGGCGGCCTTGGAGATGGAGCCCGTCAGGCCGATCTGCTCCAACAGCTCGATGCGCCCCTTTCCCAGAAAGCTGCTGTCGGACTTGCTCAGCCACAATCTGCCGTCGAGGGTGTTTTCCATGATCTTCCTTTTCTGCGTTCGCAGGGGTCTGTCGAAGTATACTCGATTATATAAGGATATGCAATACCGGTTCCCGACTTATCTTTCGGAACCGTTTCAACCCTTTCGGAGATTAAGAAAATCGTAAACTTCTTTACGTTATATTTTTATAGATATAACGAATTGTCTTCTCCTTCAAGGACACTGCGTCATATCGCTTCTTCATTCATTCCGCGATGCGCCTCGGCCCATGTGTGCATTCTCTCCTCGACCATTTCTGCTAAAACCCGTCGACTCCGGAGCGCGCATCGCAACCCTCCGGACCGTAACATTTTCACATCTCATGCCGCAGCGCGGCATATTTGCGCCCTAACGGGCGTTGGGACCGCCCATGCCGCCGCCGGGGTTGAACCCCGCGGGCGGGAAGGTGTCGTAGATGTACCCGGCGATCCGTGCCAGCTCCTCCTCCGTAACGTTCCCCTTCTGCGAGGGCATCAATCCGAAACGCTGAATCGCCTGGGGCATGCACTTCGCCTGCGCCGCGTCGGGCGTCATGACGTAGGAGCGGATGAAGGCGACCGCACCCTCCCGGTCCCCGGGAAACGCCTCCTTGACGTGAAGCATCACCCCCATGATGGGAGGGGCGACGAAGGTCGAACGCATGGAGGGGTCGGGCCGGGTCTTGATGTGACAGGCAACGCACTTGGCGTCGAAAAGCCGCTCCCCCTCGGAGGGGGCGGCGTGCAGCGCGGCGAATGAGACGAGGGTTCCGCCGATGACGGAACGCAGCAGTGTTTTGGAAAGCATGATACTCCTAATTGTGTGAATGGGTTTCGGTCACGATGCCGATGCGCCCCACCTGCTCCGCTTTGAGCAGGGAAAGGAGCGCGACAAAAGCTTCGTGGCGGCTCTGGGCATCCGCGGCGACGAGAACGCCGAGCTCCGGTTCCGCGGCGCGCCGGGAGCGCAGCAGCGCCGGAAGCGCCTCCAGGGTCAGGGGACGCTTGTCGGCGAAAAGGTTGCCGTCGCGGTCGATGGAGAGCACCAGGGTCCGATCGTCGCGATCCAGGCTCTTCGCCGACGCTTCCGGAAGGGTCAGTTCGATCAGCTTCAGGTTCAAAAACGTCGTCGTCGTGATGAAAAAGATCAGGAGAATCAGCACCAGGTCGATCAGATTGACCGGGGCGATCTCCATGGCGAAGTCGACGTTACGCCTACGCCGCGCCATGCGCATCCTCCTGCCGCGCCATCAGCAGCGCTTCGCCCCGAAGTCCCAGCTGCAGCGCCCACACTTCGAAACTCTTGTAAACCACCATGGCGGGGATGGCGAGCGCAAGCCCCGCCACCGTGTCCACCAGAACCTTGCGGATCCCCCCGGCGATCACCTTCGGGTCGCTCAGACCCATGTCCGAGACCCCCTCAAAAACCTGGAAGACCCCGAGAAAGGTACCCACCAGCCCCAGCATGGGCGCCAAAACGGCAATGAGGCCCAATAGTGTACCGAAACGGCGCAAACGCGCCTCGAAAAGATTGAGCTGGAGGTCGATGCCCCGCTCGTCGAGGCGGTCACACTCCGTCAACAGCCGCACCGGGGAGTGGGTGCGGATCGCACTGGCGCGCTCCTTCTCCACCCGTCCCAGCTCCCGCTGGGTCCTCAACAGCTCGTAGCAGCGGTCGGCGACGACGGTGACGAGCACGATGCTCGTCCCGACGAAGATTTTGACGACCCAGTCGCTCTGCTCTAAAAATGTCATCACAGGTTCCATAACTTCTCCTAACCCAGGTTGTAATCGAGCACGATCTCGTAATGCCGGCGCGCAACGTCAACCGGGGGTTTTTCAAAATCGCGAATCGTTTCAAAGATCGCCAGCGCGGAGCGGTCGAGCACGCGGCTGCCGCTGCTGCGGGTGATCTCGGTGCGAATGATGGCTCCCGAATCGTCAATGACGAAACGGACGCTCACCTCCCCTTCCACGCCGAAGCGGCGTGCCTTGGAGGGGTAGGTCTTGTGTTCGGCGATCACCCGGTAGAGCCGGGCGAAATAGTTCTCCGCCGCCTGCCGCCGGGCCGCCGCCTCTTCCGGGCGTACCGCGGCAGTATCGGGAGTCTTCGCCGCGGGTTCGGGCGCCTCCGCGACCGCCGCAGCCGGTTCCGGCGGCGTTTCCGGTTCGGCGACGGGTTCGGGTTTCGGTGCCGCCTGCGGCTCCGGTTTCGGTTCCGGCGGCTTCAGCGGTTCGGGTTTCGGCTTCGCCACCGGCCGTTTCACCGGCTCGGGCCGGGGTTTCGGCTCCGGTTCGGGCCGCTTCTGCTCCGCCTTGGGCGGCTGTACCAGTTCCAGGGCGACGACCGTCTGCCGGGCCGGCTTCTCCGCCGGTGCGCCGAGCTCCTGCCAGCTGTGGGCCAGTGCGCCGTTGAGCGCGGCCAGCACCCCCAGGCAGGAGAGGAGAAAACAGAGTCCCAGGCGCCGCATCTCACCCTCTCCCACTGAAGGCTTCAGGAACGCAGAGGCGCAGCCCGCCGGGGTGGTCGAGCATGGAGACCCCGACGCCGTAAAGGGCGGCAATGTTCGCGCTGTCAATCACCTCGCGGGGCGCTCCGTCGGCCTGCACCCTGCCGTCGCGCAGCATGATCACCCGGCTGGAGACCATCAGGGCGTGGTCAGGGTAGTGGGTCGACTTCAAAAAGGTGTACCCCTCCTCCGCCAGGGCGTCGATCTGTTCGAGCAGGCGAAGCTGGTTGCCGTAGTCGAGTCCGGAGACCGGTTCGTCCATGATGAAAAGATTCGCCCCCTGGGCCAGTGCCCGGGCGATCAGCACCAGCTGCCGCTCCCCGCCGCTGAGACGGGTGTAGCTCTGCTCGGCGTAGCGGCTCATCCCCACCTGTTCGAGGGCGCGGTTCGCACGTTCCCGGTCGTCGCGTCCGAAGCCTCCGAAGAGCCCCTGCGCGCCGATGCGCCCCATCATCACCACGTCGCGCACCTTGTAGCCGAAGGCGCTGCGGTGCGACTGGGGCACGTAGGCGACCCGTTCGGCCCGCGTCTTGAAGGAGAGGGATTCCATCGGGTCGCCGCCGAGTGTCACGCTCCCCTCCTGAGGCTTTTCCAAACCCGTCAGGATGCGAATGAGAGTCGACTTTCCGGTCCCGTTGGGTCCAAGCAGGGAGACCACCTCACCGGGCCGCACGTGCAGGGAGACCCCGTCGAGAACCTTGCCGCGATCATAGGCATAATGAATGTTGTCGGCGCGCAGCATCAGCTCCAACCTTTCCGGGCATTTTTTAGAATCACCACGAATGCGGGGATCCCCACCAGGGCGGTGAGAATGCCGATGGGGATCTCCGAATCGAAGAGCGTCCGCGAGAGGGTGTCGACCGCCAGAAGGTAGATGCCCCCCACCATGGCGCTGACGGGAATGAGGACGCGGTTGTCCGGTCCCACCATCATCCGGGCGATGTGGGGAATCACCAGGCCGACCCACCCGATCACCCCGGCGGTCACGACCGTCAGACTGCTGATCAGCGTCGCCGCCGCGATGGCGGCGATGCGGATGGCGCGGACGTTGACCCCCAGCGCCTTCGCCTCGTCATCCCCCATGCTCAGAACGTTCAGGTACTTCGAGAGCAGCATCAGCGTCGCGATGCCCAGCAGCATGGGAAGGGCGATCGCGGTGAGGGTGCTGCGCTCCACCAGGGCAAAAGAGCCCATCAGCCAGTAGACGATGGAGGGGAGCTGATCGTAGGGGTCGGCGGTGTACTTCACCACCGAAAGCAGCGAGGTAAAAAGCGAGGTGCTGATGATCCCGCCGAGCACGAGGATGAGAATCCCCGCCCCCCGGTACATCACCGCGATCCCCATCGCGAAAAGCACCGCCAGGGCGCCGAAGGCGAAGGTGAGCAGCTGCACCACGAACCAGCTCTGCGACAGCAAAATCCCAAGCGCCGCGCCGAAGGAGGCCCCGGCAAGCACCCCGAGAAGGCTCGGGGAGACCAGGGGGTTGACGAACATCGACTGAAAAGCCGCACCGGAGACGGAGAGCGCCGCTCCCACCAGGACCGCCGCAAGGATGCGCGGCAGGCGCAGTTCGAAAACGACGCTGCGGACCACCTCCGTGGCCGTCCCGTCGAAGAGCCCCTTCCACCCCTCGATGCCGATGGGGTATTTCCCGAGGCTGAGCGCGAGCAGCATCGCCAGAAGCAGTCCCGTCCCCAGCAGGGAGAATCGCAGTGCCGGATTCATGGCCGCTCCATCCGCTTCAGCGCTTCTGCACTGAGTTCATAGCCGAAAAAGAGCGCGAAAAAGCGCTGCGCTTCCGCTTCGAACGCCGACTTGTACTGCTCCGGGTAGAGTTTCGAAGCAAGCCAGGGCGCCCCGAGAAGCCGCATGAACGACGGGGGACGGTCGAGCCAGTTGATAGGGCTCTTGGGTACGTAGAGTACCGCGCGGTTTTTGACCGCCGTAAGCAGCTTCCATTTGGCGTCGGTGAAGATCGCCTTGTAAAACACCGGGTCCTGCACCAGAATGACGTCGGGCTGCCACTGCAGCAGCGACTCGAAGGAGACCGCTTCGAGGCCGACGAGACTGCTCTGACGGCAGTGGTTGACGTTGACGCCCCCCGCCTCCTCGATGAAGGTGGCGTGGAAGGAGTTGTCGCACTCGCTCATAAGCCCTTTGGGGCCCAGGGCGTAGTAGACCCGTTTGGGCGCTTCCACCCGGCTGCGCAGCGCCGCCATCTTGGCATTCACCTCCTCCGCGTAGCGCGCAAGGGCCTCGCCCCGCGCCTCCATGGCGAAGAGCGATCCGAGGAAGCGAAAGGTTTCTGACAGCTTCGCCGGGTCGTCGGGGTCGATGTAGATCAGCGGGATGTCGGCGCCTTGCAGACTCTTTTCGATCATCCCCCCCAGGAAGGGGTTGTTCCAGGCGATGATGGCCTGGGTGCCGTGGGCCAGCAGGGTCTCGGCGCTGCTGCCGCCGGCGGTGCCGTGCCATCCCCGAAGGATGGGCAGCGCGGCCAGCTGCGGGTCGAGCACCCCCGAACCGCGGTTCATGGCGCTGTCGACGGGGATGTTGAGTCCCACGAGGATGTCGGGACGGTAAAGGGCGACGAGGTAACCCGTCGGGGGCGCCGACCCGAAAACCTTCTCCAGGGGCGCATCGAGGGTCACCGTACGGCCCGCCATGTCGGTGATCTCCCGGGACTGAAGAGCGCTCAGCAGTGCGAATAAAATCAGCAAAAGTCGCAGCATGGCCCGCCCCTACATGCCGAATTCGCCGGCAACGGCGGCGAAGGGGTAGCGTTTGGGGGCTTCGAACCCGGTGCGGCGGTTGATCATCCGGATGGAGAGGGGCTCGATCCAGTTCCAGAACTCTTCGAGGTGCGCTTTGGGGAAGTCGATCTCTTTGAGGGTCTTCTTATACATCATCAGCCAGATCTCCCGTCCCTTCTCGTCGATGATGAAACGAAAATGGCGCTCCCGAAGCGCCGGGTGGCCGTGGGCCTTGCTGAAAAGCGCGGGACCGCCCGTCGCTTCGATGAAAAAGGCGGCGGTCTTCTGCGTCGCCGCGTCGAAAAGCGCGTCATCTTCGGGAAACATGTGGCCGACGACGCTTTTTCTCAGCAGGCTATGGTGGTGATGCACCATGGCGGTGATCTTCTCCGGCCCCATCGCATCGTAGATCTTTTTGGAGGGGAAGGGAACTTCGGGAAAGACGAAGTCGATCTTGGGTTCGACGAGGCGTACCTCGGCGGCGGCGGGGGTAAAGCGCGCCTGGACGTTGCAGCTGCTGAAGTCCGAAAGCGTATCCGTTGACATGGCGATCCTTTTGGTTGGCCCCAAGCTCTTCCGAAGCGGGGTGAAATTGATTATATTACTGTGTATATAACGTATACTTTTTAGGATTGCATTTTTAATTCCAAATCGCATACAGTAAGGATTATACGGGAATTGTAGTAAAGTTAACGCTATATTGTCAACAATATAACGTTTTTGTCGCTCCTTGTCGGCGGCGGACCAAAACGTCGGCCGCCGAAAGGTCAGAAGGCGACGTGCAGCGAGAGCAGCGCCGAAAATGGTGCGCCGGGGTAGTAGCTCGTCGCCCCGGTGCGGGTATCGTCGAGCCCGTTGTTGATGACGCCGACGTAGCGGCGGTTGAAAAGGTTCTGGACGCTCAGCTCCCAGCGCACCGCGCCGGGCACCATCTCGTAACCGGCCCCCAGGTCGACGAGGGCGTGGGATCCGATCTTCTCGCTGTTTTCGGCATCGCCGTACCGTTTGCCGACAAAACGCAGCAGCGGGGCGAAACGCCACGGGCCGTAATCGAGGGAGAACCCCGCCTTGAAACCGACCTTGGCGACGTCGGGAACCTGTTTGCCCTTCGTGTTAAGGTAGGTGTCCGTCGCCAGCAGGATGTTCCGGTCGAATTCGAACCGGTTATAGTAGGCCGAAGCGAAGAGGGAGAGGTGCGGATTGCAGCGCCAGGAGGCTTCGGCCTCGGCACCCCTGGAGGTCGCCTCGGCGTTGCTTTTGTAATAACTGAGGTTCAGCGCCGGATCGTAAACCGTCACCTGCTTGTGCCGGTAATCCCCGTAGAAAAGCGTCACTTTGAATGCTGCGGGTCCCTCCGCGTAACGGGCGAAGAGCTCGAAGTTGTCCGAGGTCTCCAGGCGGAGTTCGTTCCAGAGATCCTGCAGCGAGATCCCCGCCGCGGAAAATTTCGCCGTGTTGGAGTTGTAAACCGACCAGAGCGGCCCCTGCCAGGGGTTGGCGTAGTTGCGGCCGTAGCCGCCGCCGACGCCGAGCCCGCCCCCGAGATCCTGTTCGACGAAGAGGGAGGGAAGCCAGAGCTTCTCCCGTTTCTCCGACACCTGCATCCCCGGCTTGATACCGCCCGAAAGCGCCAGCGCCGTGTCGTAGTCGACGTCGCCGATCCCCGCCGTAAGATACCCCGTCACAGAGGGAAAATCGAAACTCAAACGGCGCAGAGAGAAGTTCAGGGAGGTCGCGCCGAACTCCCCTTTATAGCCGATGTAGGGGGCGAGGGAACGACGGTCGCCGTTCTCGGTGAGCATCCCGATAGTGCGGTACGAAAGGGTGCCGTCGGCGTTGATGTCATACATCTTCATCAGGTTCGGCGGCGGGGTCGAATCGGCCTCCTGATACCAGAGGCCGCCGTAAAACGTTCCTCCGTAGAGCGGGCGCTCCGCTTCGAGGGTGACGCCGTAGACCTCCTGGGTCTGTTCGATCCGCTTGACGATGCGCTTGGCCGGATCGCCGAGGTAACGTTCCCCCTCGTTGGAGAGAAGGTAGGGTTTGACACTCAGCGTCGTCTCCCCGAAGCGGGCGTAGAGACCGAGGTAGGCGGCGTACTCGTCGAAATACTGCCGGTTGAAGCCGTAAAAGCTCGCGTCGGTCGCGGCGTCGCCGCTGATGGCCGTCGTGTAATCGTAGCTGCCGTAGACGTCGAGGTCGCGCGCCTGTTCATAATCGAGGGGACGGTACTCGTCCCGTTCGAACCGGTTAATGGCCCCGAATAGTTCGACCCGCAGCGCGTCGCTGACGGCGACGTCGAGCATCGCCGCGGCGTTGTCCCGAGAGATGCCCCCCTCCCCGCGCCATTTCTCATTACTCCCCGTCGAGGCGGATATAAAGAGTTTGGCGCCGGGGGCGAACTCCCCGCTATCGAACCGGAGGAACATCTTGTCGTAGCGGTCCGAACCCGTCGCCAGGTCCGCCCGGACCCCCGTCGTCTCCGAGGGGCGGCGAAGGTGCAGGTCGAGTGCCCCGGCGGTCGTCCCCAGCCCGTTGCCCGCGTTGCCCGGCAGAATGCCGGTCGAGAAACTCATCCCGGAGAGATTCTCCCGGTCGATAATGTAGCCGGTCCCGGCGTTGCCGACGTTGATGCCCACGGGCACTCCGTCGACGGTGGTACTCAGGCGGCTGAAGGTATCCCCGACCTGCCCGCGCACCCGCAGGGTGCTCTGGTCCGCCGTCAGGCCGTAGGCGTCGTGGGACTCCGTCTGCACCGAGGGGAGCAGTTTCAACGCCGCATAAGGGTTGGCCGAGCTCGCCGTCGCGGTGCTCAGGGCGGAGTCCGTCTCCAGCTCCCGGCTCTGCGCGTCCGTGAAGTCGTAAAAGGGCACCGCCGGGGCTTCGACGGTAATGAGTCCCAGCGACGCCGTCGCATTGGTATCGGCCGTGGAGGCGGCCAGGGCCCAGCAGGGCAGCAGCAGGGGAAGCAGGGAAAAACGTCGTGGCAGCATGAAAAAAACTCCTGTAAATCGAATGGTCGTAACGGATCTAACGCCGCGCCGTGGCGGCACCGGGGCGTGAACGTGCAAGCCCGCGCCAGGGAGCACCCGCAGAGGAGGAACGGATGCGCCCGGGCCCGGGCTCAGAGTGCCAGGGCCTCCAGGGAGCGCAGTGCGGCTTCCGTGGAGGGGAGCGCCGGTCGGAGGCTCAGGTGGGTGATGCCGAGGCCCCCGTAGTGGGCGATGCGCTCCCGGCACGCATCGGGGGTACCGACCAGGGAACGGCCGAAATCGACGCCCTCAGCCTCCGTCGCTTGGGCACGCCCGATCGCGCGCATCTTCTCCCTGCGCCGCTCAAAAGCATCGAGGGTGACCCGGCGGGCTTCGGCGTCACTGCTTTCGCAATGGAAATAGCGTGAAAGCATCACACGGGGACGGCTCCCCTCCGGATGGTGGGAGCGGTAGAGAGAAATCAGCCCCGCCAGCGCTTCTAGGGGCCACTTGTGACCGAACATCAGCCCCATGCCGTTTTGCGCGGCATACCGCACCGCTCCGGCGTCCCGCGAGGCGATGAAGCGGGGGGTCGTGCTCGAAAGGGGCGGCACGATAGCACACTCGGGCTCCGGCGCGTAGAGGGCATCGACCGCGTCGAGCATCCGGTCCCGAACGTTGTCCGGGGTGATCTCAGAAAGGTGGGTGCACGCCACTTCGCTGCGTCCCCCCTTGCCGAATCCCCAGAGCATCCTTCCCGGGTAAAGGGCCTCGAGACTCCCCATCGCCTCGGCGAGCCGCACGGGGTCGTGCAGCGCGGGCAGCAGGGTGGCGGCCCCGAGTTTGAGCCCGGTCCGCGCACCGGCGGCGGCCATCAGCACCGGGATGGAGGAGAGGGCCCGGGTCCGGTTGTGGTGGTGTTCGGTGAACCAGAGGGTCTTGATCCCCCGGTGTTGGGCCGTTTCACAGAGGTGCAGTACCGACTCGAGGGCGTCGGACGCCGCCCTCCCCGTCGCGTCCGCCACCAGCGTTAAACCGATATCCATCTCAGTACCGGTAGGCGAGACTCAGGACGAACTCGCGGCCCGCCTCCGGGAATCCCAGGTCGTAGGCGTAGTTGCGGTCGAACAGGTTTTTGACGGCCGCTTCGGCCTTGAGCCCCTTGAGGATCTCGTAGGAGGCTTTGAGGTCGAAGGTCGTGAAGGAGGGAACGCTCAGGTAGTTGCCGCTGCCGTCTTGGGAGTAGACTCCCTTGCGGTAGCGCATGTTGCCGTAGAGCGAAAGGGCGTCGCTGAAGGCGTAGGTGCCGTAGAGCAGAAGGTCGTGTTTGGGTACCCCCATGGTTTTGTTCCTGCCGTCGTCGAGATTGCGGATGTGGATGTAGGCATAGCTCAGGCCCGCCTCGAAAGCGTCCGAAGCGTACCCCAGGTCGAGTTCGAGACCGGTGTGACCGAAATCGCCGCTGTTTTCGTTGCGGGTGCGCTCCTTGCCGGCGAAGGTATCGTAGTAGAGGCTCTGGATGGCGTCTTCGATGCGGGAGTAATAGATGGAACTTCCCACGGAGAAGCCGGCATACGCGGTGGTGTAAGCCAGTTCGTAATGGGTGGCGCGCTCCTCTTCGAGGTCGGGGTTGGCCACGGCGTAGCCCAGTTTGCGGGAGTAGCGCTCCTTCATCGTCGGCAGGTGGGTCTTCCGGGCGATGCTGGCGCGCAGCGTCGATGTCGGGGATGCCTCGTAAACCAGGGCGATCTGCGGGTTGACCGCGCTCTGGTCGTCGCCGGAGGTGATGCTCTGGTCGGGGTTGGTGTCGTAGAAACGTCCCGGTTCGCTGCGGTCGTACCCGACCCCGGCGATCAGCTCCGCGCCGCCGCCGAGGACGAAGGTCCCTTCCACGCCCAGGGAGTAGATGGCGTCGTGGTACTCCTCGGCCAGCGTATGAAGCTCCGTCGCCTTGTCGATGTCGTAGCCGCGGTGGACGTCGTTTTTGTAGTTGAGGGCGGCTTTAAGGGTGTGGCGGCCGAGGTCCACACCCCCTTCGAGACGCCCGCCGTAGCTGTAGTCGTCGTATTCGCTTTTGAAGGCGTAGCCGAAGTTCATCGTCGTGTAGGTCGCGTCGTCATAGGAGAAGAGAGAGTTGTTGTAGCTGTCGTAGTAGAGATTCCCCTTCAGGTAACCGCCGTCGAAGATCTTCTTGCCGTTGAGGGCGACGCTCTCCTTGTCCCAAAAGGGCCAGTCCCAGTACTTCACGCGGCTGTAGGCCGTACTCGTGACCGGAGGCTGCTGTTTCTCCGCCTCCTGGTTGACATAGGAGAGCGCGATCTCGCTCGCGTCGTCGGCAACGTAACCGACCTTGAGGCTCACCTTGCGGTCGCGATTTTCCGAACGGAGCCGGTCGCCTCCGAGCTGCTCTGCCGTCGCCGTGTAGCTGTCACTCAGACGGAAGTGGTCCTGGTAGGCGTAGCTGGCGCCGAGCTGGGCGTAGACCCCCCCTTCCCGGCCTCCGAGATTGATCCCCGTCAGGTAGCGGGAGAGGTCGCCGCCGTCGTCGATGACGAGGCTTCCCGTCACCTCCGCTTCAAAGGGTGCGTCCGGTTTGCGGGAGACGAGGTTGATCACCCCCGCCATCGTATTGGCCCCGTAAAGCACGGAGGAGAAGCCCTTGGCGATCGTGATCTCGGAGATGTCCGAGGTGAGAAAGCGGCCGTAGTCGAAGTTGCCGTCGTAGGGAACGTAGATGGGCACGCCGTCGGCGAAGACCCCGACGCGGCGCGCGTCGAAGCCGCGGATGCTGACCGTCGTCTCGTTCCGCCCCCCGAGGGTGCCGATGTAGACGCCGCTGACGGTGTCCGCCGCTTCGGCGAGATTTTCGCTGCCGTGCATGGCGATGCGTTCGCTGTCAACGACGGTCTCGAAACCCGCGTCTTTCGTTTCGGCCGCGGCGTCGATGGCCACCTTGCCGAGGTCGAAACTTTCCGCCAGCACTGCGCTGGCCGCCAGTGAGAGGCCCGCGGCCCCGAAGATGATGCGATTCATTGAATTCCTTTATTGATTGATGAGAATCAGTTCGACCGTTTGCAGGTCCCTGACGTGACGCGGGCCGGTGACGACGTCACGGGCCGAGTAGAGGGCGAAGGTTCCCCCTTCGTAAACGACGATCACCCCCTCGCCCACGGGCGTGTTGGTGAGTTCCTGATAGCTGAAGAGCGCCGCGTACCCGTCCCCGGCCCGGGCGAGCACGCCCATGCGGTTATAGGCGCCGCGGCCCGGCGCGACGATCTCCGCCTCTTTGAGCAGCGTGCGAAGCAGCACCCCGCTGCGAGGCTTCGGCGGCGCTTTGACGGCGCCGCTGCGGCAGACCAGCGCGACCCCTTCGAGGGTCGTCTGTTCCAGAGCGGCGAAGCGCTCGGGAGTGAGCGTCATCGGTGCCGCGACGCTTCCGGTAAGCTGCAGCGAAGCGGCGTGAAGCCAGACGAGACTGAACCATCCGAACAGGAAAAGGCGGATCATTTCTCCGCCTCCCCGAGGGGGTGCAGCAGCATGGCTACCGCTTCATCACGCATCGCGTCGCCGAACCAGAGGGCGAAGAACTCCTGCAGCGACGCCCGGAGCGCCCGCTCGTCGCGACCGTCATGAAGCACCCACTGCATCCACTCCAGCCCCGCGATGCGCATAAACGACGGGGGACGGTCGAACCAGTTGACGGGAGCATCGGGAATCAGGTAGACCCGCCCCTCCCGCACGGCTTTGATGCCGGCGAAACGGGGGTCGCCGAAAACGCTTTTATAGAACTCCCGCTCGAAGGCGACGATGACGTCCGGGTCGTAGAGCAGCAGTTGCTCGAGGGTGATCTGCTCCATGCCGTACCCGCTGGCGGGGGTACAGGCGTGGACGTTCACCCCTCCGGCACGCTCGATCAGCTCCGCATGAACCGAACCGCCGCACTCGGTCTGCAGTCCGCCGACCCCTTCGGCGTAGTAGACGCGCAGCGGGGGAGTACCCCGATGCGATTCGAGCCGTTCCTTCGCATCGGCAAGCCGCCGTTCGAAATCCTCCGCGAGGCGCTCCCCCCGCGCTTCCCGGGAGGTGATGCGGCCCAGCGTCCGCAATGCCGCGGGGTAGTCCTCGAGGCGGTCCAGCGCCATCGAACACGACGGCAGAGAGAGGGTGTCAAGGGTTTTGGCGATCCGCCCGAAACTGCCGCGGTAGTTCCAGGCGATCGTCAGCTCGGGACGGATGGAAGCGAGCACTTCGAGGTTCGGAGTCCGCCCCTGGCCGTACCATCCGCCGATGACCGGCAGGTTTGCCGCTTTGGGCAGGTAGGGACGTTCCCTCTGGCGCAGGGGAAAGTTCAACCCCACCATGACTTCGGGATCGAGGGCGTAGAGCAGGTAGTTGACCGGCGGCGACGCGCCGTAAACCCGCGAGGCGGTTCCGTCGTACGCCGTACACTCGTGCAACTCCGACGCTGCGAGAGAAAGCGCCGACAGGGTGATCGCAATAATCTTCAACAACACGGCTATCCTTTATATTTTTATTTATATAACGCTTACGAAACCGAGATATGCAACGGGCATTCCAGCACTATTTACGTCATATTGTCGGAAATTCTAATGGTTTTACGCTATATTGTCAAGAATACAACGTGCATATTCGCCAGTAGTTAACATAAGGAGTCATCATGTACACTTCACCGAATTTCTGGGAGGATATGGCCAAACGCTACCCCAGTTACGACAACCCGTCGATGTCCCGCGACGTCAATCTCATGATCGCCCACAGCGAAGATTTCGGCATCGATTTCTCCGGCCGCCGCGTCCTCGACATCGGCTGCGGCACGGGGACCGTCGCCATTCCGCTGGCCCGCAAAGGCTCGTTCGTCACCGGCATCGACCTCTCCGAGGGGATGCTTGCGGCCTTCGAACGCGATGCGCAGGGCGCCGGCGTCTTTGATCGGGTCTGCATCACCCGAAGCACCTGGGACGATTTCGAAGTCAACGCCCCCTACGATATCGTCATCGCTTCCATGACCCCCGCCGTTTCGGAAGCAACGCATATCGACAAAATGCTACAATCCGCAACAGAGTCGGGCATTTATGTCGGATGGGGAGACTTTCGCGTCAATCTCACCCTCAAGCGTCTCTTCGAGGCCCACGGGTGCGACTACCCCATGCAGTACGGCAGCGCCCACCGTTTCGCCGACACGATGCGCTCCCGGGGCATCGAGGTCTCGATCCGCTTTTTCGACACGGCGTGGGAAGAGTACATGGAGCCCGCCGAGGCGGAGCGCTACGCCCTGACGCAGCTGGAGCAGCAAAACGTGCTTCCCGACCCCGCCGTCGTCGCATCCGTACTGGATACCTTTCAATCGGACCGGGGCGTCTGTTTCCGTACCGAGGCGCAAAAAGGCGTCGTGGTCTGGCACCAGACCCGGGCCTCTTAAGAGCTCGGCGGTGATCCCGTGAAACGCTCCCTTTTCGCTTTTTTCGACAACCCCGGCCATGACGCCGACCGGGCGCTTAACGATCAGATGGCTCTGATCCGCCAGGCCGAAGATGCCGGTCTGGACGAGGTGTGGGTCAGCGAACACCACTTCAACGACTTCAGCCTCTCGGGCCCCATCCTTCCCCTTATGGGCGCCGTATGCGGCATGACCCGCCGTATCGCGGTCGGGTCTGCCGGCGTTCTGCTCCCCTATCACAACCCGGTCATGGTCGCGGAGAGCTTCGCCGTCCTCGAACGTCTCTACCCGGGCAGGCTCCGTTTCGGCATGGCCAAGGGCTCCTTCCCCCTCGACGACCGGCACTTCCGCTCCTCCCCGGAGCGCAACCGCCACGCCCTCTTCGAGGCGGCGCACCTGACCCGACGCCTCCTGGCCGGGGAACGGGTGAACCACAGCGGTGTCTACTACGATCTGGAAGAGGCCGTTCTGGTCCCCTCGGCGCCCCGCCCCATCCCCGCCTACCTGGCGACCTTCGGCTCCGAGGAGAGTGTCCGTTTCGCCGCGCAGGAGGGGCTCGGGGTGATGATGGGACAGACGGCGACCCTCGAAGAGGTCGAAACCGTCGTCCGCAGCTACCGCGACGTCGCGGGACAGGCTCCCGAACTGGTGCTGCTGCGGCTGTGCTGCATCGACGATAACGCGGAGCGGGCAAAAGCCGGAGCGCAGCGCTCCGCCGCCCTTTTCTCCGAACGGATGCGCCGCGTCAAGGCGGGAAGCGCCGCCTACGACACCCGGGGGTTCGCCCCGACCCGCGACGCGCTATTTGCCTCCCATCCCATGGCGGAGCGTTCCCTCTCGGGCACTCCCGAAGCGTGCCGCGCCCGGCTTGAAACCTATCGCGAAGCCGGGGTCACCTCCGTCGCCATTCGCCCCGGAGGCGCCACGGCGGAGGAGAACCTCGCCATCGTCCGGGCCTTCTCCTACCTCTAGGCTACTGCCCCAGAACGATCCCCATCCAGCGGCTGTTGGGCTGCGACTCCAGCAGAATTTTGGCCATGATGGTCAGCGGGATGGAGAGGAGCATCCCCACCGGTCCCAGCAGCCACCCCCAGAAAATCAACGACAGAAAAACCACCAGGGTCGACAGCCCCAGCCCCCTGCCGATGATGCGCGGTTCGAGCACCGAACCGATGAGGATGTTGATGGCGGCGTACCCCCCGGCCACCACCAGGGCGCTCACCGTACCGAGCTGGATGAGCGCCAGAAGTACCGCCGGAAGGGCGGCGATGATGGAGCCGATGTTGGGGATGAAGTTGAGCAGGAACGCCACCACGCCCCAGAGCACCGCGTAGTCGACCCCCACGACCATGAGAAAGAGGGTGACGCATATCCCGGTCCCCGCGGAGATGAGCGCCTTGAGGGCCATGTAGTGCTTGATCTGGCCGACGGCGTTTTCGAAATGGGCGTACCCCTCCGTCGAGGCGTCGATGCGGCGGATTTTGTCGCGGAACTGCGCCGCTTCGAGGAGCATGAAGATGACGGTGAAGAGGATCACCATCCCGTCGGCGAGCAGGGAGCCGATGTTTTTAAGCAGGATGGCCGAATAGCGCATGACCGCCTTGGGATCGAAGACCGCCGTCAATTCCCGTTCGGGAAGCAGCACGCCCCAGGACTCAAGACGCGCCGTGGTTTCGGAAAAGAGGGTTTCGAACTTTGCTTCGTACCCCGAAAGGTTGGCGCTGAACTCCTGCACCGAGGAGCCGGCCATCGCCCCCACACCGCCGACGACGGCGATGAAGAGGAACATGACCGCCAACACCGCCGCCGCCGGGGGAACTTTTTTGCCCACCAGCCACTCGAAGAGCGGCGAGAGGATGATGGCGAGCACCAGCGAAAGCAGGAAGGGAACGACGATGACCGAGGCGCTTTTCAGCCCGGCAAGTACGATAACGAGGGCCGCGGCCATGACGAGGAAACGGGTCGGGGGAGCATCCATCAGCTGCCTTATGCTATGATATTTGAACATATCATATCACAAGAGGGGTGATCATGCACGGCACGACTCAGGGCTCCGTAGAAAAAGCGTTGGCGGGAGAGTACGAACTCTCCTTTTCAGAAACCGTCAAAAGTGCCTGGAACGGTACGGAGGGGGTGAAGCTCACGTTCATCGGTTCGCTCTTCGTCTACCTCGTCATCCTGATGATCGCCACCGCCGTTTTCAGCATGATCCTCGGCGTCAACCTGCAGGAGCAGGAGGGGGGCGCCGGTTCCATCATCGCCCAGGTCGGCGTCGACCTGCTCACTATGCCCGTCGCCATGCCGATGATGGTGGCGCTCATGATGATGGGCATCCGCCGCGTCAACGACCGTCCCGTACAGATCTCCAACCTCTTCGACTACTATGTGGTCGTCTGGCCCCTGGTCTTTCTCTCCATCGCCATCTACCTCTGCGTCGTCGCCGGCTTCTTGCTGCTGATCCTGCCCGGCATCTATCTCTCCGTCGCCTACGCCTTCGCCTACCCGCTGATGGTCGACAAGAAGATGGGAATCTGGGAAGCGATGGAGACCTCGCGCAAAGCGGTCACCACCCACTGGTTCGCGATCTTCGGCATTCTCCTCGGGGTTTCGCTCATCACCCTGGTCAGCGCCATCCCCCTGGGCATCGGCCTCATCTGGACCCTCCCCATGGGCTATATCGTCTACGGCATCCTCTACACCACCATCTTCGGTTTTTCCGACGAGATGGAGACGGAGACTACTGCTGAATCTGACGGCGATTGGTAAGCTGCTGCAGATAGTTGGAGATGTTGACCAGGCTCAGGGTCACAAGAAAGATCATGAGTCCGGGAAAGAGGCTGACCCACCAGGCGATGTCGATCACCTCCCGGCCGTTGCTTAATATGGTCCCCCAGCTCATCTGGGGCGGCACGATCCCCAGTCCCAGGAAACTGAGCCCCGACTCCGCCAGGATGGCGCCCCCCACCCCGAACGTAAAACTGACGAAATAAATCGGCGCGAGCAGCGGGGCGTAGTACTTGAGCAATATCTTCCAGCGGCCGACCCCGGCGATGTTGAGCACCTTGATGAAGGGCTGGGAGGTGATGGCGAAGCTCTCGGAGCGGATGAGCCGCGCCGTGGTCATCCACCCCGTGACGGAGATGATGAAGATGAGCACCCAGACCGAGGCGTTGACGTAGCTCACCAGCGCCAGCAGCAAAAAGAAGGTCGGGAAGGTGAGAAAGAGATCGACCACCACGACGAACAGCCTGTCCGTCTTCCCCCGAAGGTATCCCGCCGTCGCACCGACGATGAGACCGATGAAGGAGGCGACGAAGGCGCTGCCCACGCCGATGAGCAGGGAGACCTTGCCCCCCTCGATCAGCCGCGCCAGCAGATCCCGTCCCAGACGGTCGGTCCCGAAGGGGTGGTCGAACCCGGGAGCGGCCAGGATGACGGAGGGGTCAAGCGCATAGGGGGAGACGGTATAGAGAAGATCGCCGGCAAAGGCGAAGAGGAAGACGGCGACCAGCACCGCGATACTGTAACGTGGCGGTTTCACCGAACCGCCCTATTTCTTGATACCCAGGAGCGTATCCATCATCTGGTCGATCGTCGTGATGATCTTCGCGGCGGCGCCGTAGGCGGTCTGGTACTTGATCAGGTTGGTCAGCTCCTCGTCGATGCTGACCTTGGAGATGGTGGCGTACTCCTGCTCGATGGCGTTGTACTGCGCCGTGATGGCGTTGTTGTGCGTAATGACGCTGTTGGTCGTCGTTCCCACGTAGGTGGCGGTGACGTCGAAATAGCCGTAGAGGGTGTCGCTCGTCATGCCGCGGAAGCCGTTGTCGAAGGAGACGTCCTCGAATTGCAGCTGCACCATCCGCTGCGCCAGCGTGTTGTTCCCCTCCTGGGGCGCGGTGTGCCCGGAGATGAGGGCCGGGTCCTCCCTGAGCTCGCGGTTCAGACCGATGTCGGTGGCGTCGCTGCCGGTGAAGAAGCGGTTGAGCCCCAGGGCGCCGGCGAAATTGGTGCCGCCCGAATAGCCCGAGGAGAGATCGTCCTCGATGGCGACGGTGTACCCTGACGCGGGGTCCGAGACCGCGATGTCGAGGGTCCCGTCCGCCAGAAGCGTCACGCCCAGGAGCGACGCGATGTCGTTGGTGATGTTTCCGTCGTCGTTATCGTCGATGACCGCGTTCATCTGCGCCACCACGTCGTCCATGGAGGTGAGCGCGTCGATGGTGATCGTTCTGCGGGCGGACTCGTTGCCGTCGACGTCGTAGAGCACCAGGTCGAAGCTCCCCTCCCGGATGTTAAAGCCGGAGTTGATGAGCGGATCGGTGCTGGTGATCCCCGTGGCGCCGGACTGCATCCGGCTTGTCGCGCTGGCGGCGTAGAGGTTGTTGGTCGATTCGATCACCCCCCCCGCCAGGGCGTCTAGCATGTCGAGAACCTCCTGCAGGGTCCCGTCGGTCGGGAGTCCGGTAGCCGCGTCGAGATCGCTGCCCCGAAGGTCGAGGATGGCACCGACCTTGCCTTCTTGGATGTTGTAGGAGAAGGGGATCTGCTGTCCGTCCTGACGCTCGTAGTAGAGGTCGTAGAACCCCTCCGCGTTGTATTCGTTGGTGATCCCGATGGGATGGAAGGTGATGCCGTCGACGATGTTGAAACCGGCGACATGAATGTTGTAGTGTTCCGAACGCTCGGAAACGTTCATGTCGACGGTCGCGTCGGTCACGGTACCGTTGCCGAAAATGTCTGACCCGACGAGCTTGGACATCGCCAGCTCCAACTGGTTGCGCTGGTCGCGCAGGTCGTTGGCGTTGTTCTGGTTCGCCAGTTCCGAGTTGGCGATGGCACGGTTGAGATCGGCGATCTCCGCACCGAGGCGGTTCACCTCTGCGATGGCCGCCTCGAGCTGGGTGTTGACCTCGTCTTGAAGGCTCCGGACCTGGGTCCGCGTCTGGGTGATGCGGTCCGCCAGGCTCTGCGCCTGCTGGGCCAACGCGACTTTCACCGCGGAGTTGTCCGGGTTGGCGGCCAGCGATTCCCACATGTCGAAGTAGCTGTGGAGGTCGGCCTTGATGCCGACGTCGTCGATCTCGGGAAAGTAGGTCGAGAGGGTCTCCATGGTCTGGCGCATGAAGTCGGAGTAGGCTTTCTCCTCGGAGGTCGAGGTGTAGCGGTCGTAGACGAAGGAGTCGAAGACGCGGACGATCGCGTCGACGGTGGTGCCGTTGCCGATGTCCCCGGGCTGAACGGTGATGGGCTGGGCAGCCGACTGAACAACGCGCTGTCTCGTATAGCCTTCGGTTTCGGCGTTCGAGATGTTGTGGCCGGTCACGTTAATGCCGACCTGCGAAGCGTTCAGGCCGCTGTAGCCGATATGCAACGCGTTGAAAATGGATGCCATGTTATGCCCTCACCTTCAGGAATGACGCCTCCTTGGAAGCGACCCGGTTGTATCCCTGCATCTCCGTCGGAACGACCCGCTCGAGCAGGGAGTTGTAAAACGCGCTGACGCCCGCGACGAGCTTTGCGTAGCGCTGATTGATCTCCCGCAGCCGGCCGAGTTCGCTTTTGAGCGCCTCAAGCAGTTCGTGCTGCTCGTCGTTCAGGAGTTCGGGCAGCGGCGTGCCCGGATTGGATGTCATCAGTTTGGAAATTTCGTGGTCGATCATCGCCTTCTTCTGTTCGAAGCTCTTGAGTTTTTCGTCCTTGAGCGCCATACGCTCGAACTGCGCATCCTGCCGTGCCTCGATGATATCCTCGATATCCTTCTCGGAAAAAGCGATCAGATCACGCAGATCGTTGACGGCGTTTTGCAAATAGCGCGACAGCATCCTAACCTCCTTATGGCGGGTACTACATCAGCTCATCGGCAATCTTGCGCGCGAGCGCTTCAAGATTGACCTGGTATTCACCCTTTTCGATGGCTTCTTTGATTGAATCGACCTTGCTGGTGTCGCCCTGCTGGGTGACCTCCCGCGTTTCGGTCTTGCGTTCCTGTTTCATCTGGGTTTCGCCGTTTTGGTACGCGCTTCGGACCGCGGCGCCGTTGACTTGCGAAATCATCTTTCGTCCTTTGGCCCCCGAGGGGGAGAATCTCTATACCGCTAGATCGGCAAAACCCGGAAATTCTTTAACCTTCCGAACCCTTTTGCGACAGGTAGTCGAAAAGGAGCTGGGAAAAGCCGAAACCGCCGGCGCTCGCCTTGGAAAGCTCGTCGCGGTACATCGACTTGTAGATCCGATCTCCCGGATCGTTCTGGTCACTGAAGAGATTCTTCTCGTCCTTCATCGCGTTATCAAGGAGCATCTTCACGATGAGCGCCTCGAACTGGTCCGTCTTCTCGCGAAGGGCCGCTTCGTCCTCTTTCGACGTCACTTCCGGCAGCGCCTTGTTGCCGACGGCGAGCATCGCCTTGTCAATGCCTGAGACCATCAGATCACCTCCAGGTCCGCCGTAATGGCGCCGGCGCTTTTGATCGCCTCGAGGATTGCGATGATGTCTTTGGGCGTCGCACCGAGTTTCTGCAAAGAACGGGCGATGTTCGCCACCGTCGTCGTCCCCTGTTTCGTATAGACCTCGTTCTCGTTGAGCCCGATGACCAGGTTCCGGTCGACGACGACGCCCCCTTCCGGATTGGGCATCTCCCCCTGGGAGAGGATTTTGATGGTGATATCGCCGTGGGTGATGACCACCGGTTTGACACCGACATCCACCCCGGCGACGATGGTTCCGGTCCGTTCGTTGATGATGATCTTCGACTCGGGCCGGTAGTCGATCTCAAGCTGCTGCACGTCGGCGAGGAACTCGATCATCGAGCGGTTGCTAGGGCGTTTGAGGCGGATGGTGCGCGGGTCCACCGCCACGGCAACCTCAGTGTTGAAGAAGCCGTTGATGCTGTGCTGTACCGCCACGGCGTTGTTGAAACTCGCCTCTTTCAGCGAGAGGGTGACGTACTCCTGGTGGTAGAGATCGTGGCTGATCTCCCGCTCCACCAGGCCGCCGCCGTACACCGCTCCGGAGGTGGGGTGCGACTCGGAGCCTGCCCCGCGCTCATTCTTGCCGCCGATACTCACCGCCCCCTGGGCCAGGGCGTAGATCTTGCCGTCGACCCCTTTGAGGGGCGTCATCAGCAGGGTGCCCCCCTCCAGCGACTTCGCGTCGCCGATGGAGGAGACCGTCACGTCCAGACGGTCGCCCTGACGTGAAAATGCGCCGAGTTTTGCCGTCACTACGACCGCCGCGACGTTCTTGGACTTGATGTCTGCCGGGGCCATGTCGATGTTCATCGCCTTGAGCATGTTGGCGATGGACTGCAGCGTAAACTGCGAAGTCGTCCCGTCCCCGGTCTTTTTGAGGCCGACGACGAGGGAGTAGCCGATCAGCTGGTTGTCCCGCACGCCGACGACGTTGGCGACGTCGCTGATACGGCTGGCCATTAGGCTCAGCGCTGCGGCAACCAGTAAAAGCACGATTCTCATTGACATCCTTCCGTTCATGTTTCTCTACGAAGCAAACGGTGTTCCACTTCAGTCGCCCATCTTGGCTATAATGACGCCATGAAGAAACCGCTCCTCCTGCTGGCGGCCATGGCCGTCGTCCTATTCGTACTCATCCTCGGGAAAAACGTCCCGGCTACCCCGGAAAACGCCCGGGCCTACGCACAGCGCCCCATTCTCGCCTTCGGCGACAGCCTCACCTTCGGCACCGGGGTCGAACCCCACCTCAGCTACCCCGCCATGCTCCAGCGCATGAGCGGCGTCAAGGTCGTCAACGCCGGGGTCCCCGGTGAGACTTCCGCCCAGGGACTGAAGCGCCTCGAAGGGGCCCTCCGGGAGCACCGCCCCGCCATGCTCATCCTCTGCCACGGCGGCAACGACGTTCTGCGAGGTCTCTCTCGCAGTGCCTTGAAGGAGAACCTTGCCGCCATGGTCCGCATCGCCCAAAAAGAGAACGTCGACGTTCTCCTCGTCGGCCTTCCGGACATGTCGACCCTGGGATTCGGCGACCTCGATCTCTACGAAGAGGTGGCCGAAACCTACGGCACGATGTTCGAAAGCGGCGTCATCGGAAAAATTGAACGCAATGCGGCGCTAAAAAGCGACCGCATCCACCCCAATGCGGAGGGTTACCGTATGATGGCGGAGACGTTTTACGAGATTCTCAAATCGGAGTACCGCCTGTAACATTTCCCGGTATCGTTTTTACAAAATTGCCCCGGATCACCTTCATTTTCTCTGACAGTCTGATACAATAGAACCATTATCACAGAAGGTGCGACGGTGTTTCGGACATTGCTGCTCGTTTTCTTTGTCGCGTTCGTACCGGCGTGGGGCGCGCTGATCATCCAGCAGGGTTCGGCACATTTCGACGACTTCGGTATGGCCTGCTACTACGACCCCTCCGGCGCAAAATCCGTCGACGCCGTCGCATCCTCCGGCCAGCTGCGAGAGTGTTCCAACCGCTTTACCTTCGGCTACCGCCACGGCGCCCTATGGTTTCGGATCGACATCGAAAACCGTTCGGAGCAAGAGGCCTTCGTACTCCGTTTCAGCGAAGCGATCTGGAAACACCTCGATCTTTACCGCGACCGCGACGGCCGCTGGGACATCACCCCCAACGGCCTCGACGTCCCCCTGAAGGCGCGCAGCGTCCATGACGTCCTTCCGGCATTCAAAATCACGATCCCCCCCGGCGGCAAAGAGACGTTCTACCTCCGGGGAGAGACTGTCGCCAGCCAGATCGGGGCTTTCGAACTTTTCACCGCCGACGCCTATTTCGACCCGAGCCGCTTCGGCTGGACCCATCTCTACATCGTCTTCGCATTCATCCTTGGGGCAATCGCACTGCTGAACATCTACAGCTACCTGCTCACCCGCGAGCGCGTCTACATCTATTACATCGGCTACATCCTCGCCTCCATCCTCTTCAGTGCCATGCACAGCGGCTTCTACCTGATGCTCGGTTTCGGGGGATGGAACGAGGGGCTGCATGTCGTCGGGACCTTCGTCATCCTCTTCCTGCTGCTCTTCTCCGACCGTTTCCTGAACCTGGAGCGGCGTATGCCGAAAGTCCACGGCTTCTTCCGTTTCTCCGCCGGGGTCTTCATGCTCTTCGCCCTGTTGATCGCAGAAGGCATCAGCGGCGCCAGCCTGGCCTTCAACCTCTACTCGTCGCTCTTCTTCTCCGTGCTCTTCTTCGCCGCCGTGAAGATCATGCTGCGGGGCTCGCACGTCGCCCGTTACTATCTTATGGCCCTCATCGTCTATGCGCCGCTGATGGGGCTGATGATCCTTACCTTCAACACCATCCTCCCCTACAACGACGCCACCCGTCACCTCTTTCTGGCCGGCGCGCTGGTGGAGATCATCTTCTTCACCCTGATTTTGACGGGCAAATACCGGGCGCTGAGTCTCGAAAAGCTCCGCATCCAGAAGGAGCTGCTTCAGGTTCGCGAACGCCAGCAGGAGATGCTTGAGACGGAGATCGACAGGCGTACGGCGGAGCTGCAGCGGAGCAACGAAGCGCTCTCCGCCGCGCAGGTCGAGCTCGAACACATGGCGATGACAGACAACCTGACCGGTCTTTACAACCGCAACAAAATGGATGAATTGATCGACGGAGAGTACCGCCGTGCCGTCCGCTATGAGAGTCCCTTCTCCCTTATCCTGATGGACGTCGACCATTTCAAGGAGGTCAACGACACCTACGGGCACCTCGTCGGCGACCGGGTGCTCATCGACTGCGCCGCACAGCTCAGAGATTCCCTGCGCAAGAGCGACAGCGTCGGCAGGTGGGGCGGCGAGGAGTTTCTCGTCCTGGCGCCGAACACCGGCCGCGATGGGGCGCTGGCGCTGGCGGAAAGCATGCGCCAAAAAGTCGCATCCTACCGCTACCGCGAAGAGGAGAACATCACCGTGAGTCTGGGGGTGGCGGAGTACCGCAGCGGAGAGAACATCTTCGACACCGTCCGCCGGGCCGACGAAGCCCTCTACCGGGCGAAAGCGGGAGGGCGGAACCGGGTATCGGACTAGGCGTAGTAGGTCAGCGAGGTTTTTCCGAACTTCTTGCTTTTTCCCTTTTCAAACGCCCCGAGGCGTTCGGGAAGTTCAAGCCCGCTCATGTGCTCGATGATGATCAGCCGGACCCGTTCCGGGGGAAGCGAGGCGATCAGCTTCATCGTCTTGTCGTAGATCGCCTCTTTCCCCTCCCGGATGGAGAAGGGAGGATCGATGTAAAAGTAGGCCGATTCGTCCAGGGCTTCGAGCCGCTCGACCACCCGGCCTATGAGTTCGAAACTGTCGCCGCCGTAGACCTCGCAGGCGGCGGGGTCGGTCTGGGCGATGTTGTCGCGCAGCACCTTCTGGGCGGCGCGGTCCATCTCCATGAACAGCACCCGTTTGGCGCCGCGGCTGAGGGCTTCGAGGCCGATGGAGCCGCTTCCCGAAAACAGCTCCACGAACACCGCATCGACAATCTCGAACTGCAGCGTATTGAAAAAGGATTCCAGGACGATCCCCTTGGAGCTGCGGGTCGTCTCCAAAGAGGGGAGTTTGAGCGTCTTTCCCTTGAAACGGCCGGAGACGATCTTTTTCGTCAGGGGCTTACCGCTCATAGAAGGCCCGTACCGCGTTGAGCACGTTGAGACGATACTCCTCCGTCAGCTGATTGATCCGCTTCTCTAGCAGTGCGAACTCCGAAGGCGCGGCCTGTTCCGATTCGGCCGGAAGCGGGTCATCGAAAGAAGCGGCCAGGGCGGCAGCCTCGCTGACTTGCTTTTTTTTCCCCACCAGCTGCTCGAGGGCGAGCATGAGCTGGGAACGGGTAAAGGGTTTGGGAAGGGCGCCTTCGAGCTCGTTGGAGATCAGCAGCGACGGGACCGCGTCGTCGACGGAAGGACGGTCGCGCACCACGACTTCGCACTGCTTCAGCGTGCTCAGATGGGGAGCCAGAAAACGCTCCAGGGAGCGCTGAAGCAGGGGGGATTCGCACTGTACCGCCACTTTCATCCTTACCTCCTAGACCATCTGCAAATAGTACTCGACACTATAGCGCAAATCCTCATCCATATCAAACATCTCGCCCAGCATCCACTCCAGGTATCCCCGGTCGCTCATGGCGATCTCCTCGATATGGCGTCCCTTGTATTTTCCGAAGGTAAACTTCGTCATCAGCGCCCGTTCCACCGTCAGTTCCAGCAGCCGAGCGTCGTCGGCCGTCTCCCGCAGATAGCGGTGCAGCAGCCAGACATGCAGGGCGTCGCTGCGGGCGTCGTGGGCCCGCAGTTCGATCCCCAGCGCCTCCGCCGCTTCTTGCTCCTTCTTGTAAAGCCCCAGCTCGTAGCGGAGGTACTGCAAACCGTACTGCTCGCACTCGGGAATCAGCCGCCGGGTGCACTTGAGGGTGTCGATCACCCCGCCTTGCCACACCAGCCCCTCTTTTTGCAACATACCCAGGTCGAACTCGATGTTGTGGCCGACGATGACCGCGTCGGGACCGTTGTGCGCTTCCAGCCACCGTCCGGCCTCGCTTTCGGAAAAGGCGGGCGCCGTTTTCACCGCCTCGTTGGTGATGTGGTGCACCGCCATGGCGTCGGGACGGATCTTGCGGGAGGGTTTGACCAGGTCGTAGTGCAGCCGCTCCGGCTCCCGCTCTCCGGAAAGGGCTCCGACGGCGCAGATGCGGTCTTTGGGTTCGAGTCCCGTCGTCTCGACATCGAGCCAGATCAGCATCGCACGATCCTGACCATGGTGCAGCGCGCCCCCATCACCGGCAGGCTTGCCAGGGCGGCGATCAGCACGAAGAGATAGAGCCAGGCGGCGGAGAACCAGGCCATCACGCCCCCCTCCGCCCCCGCCAGCCGGAACGCCAGGGCCGCGACAAGGGTCTGGGCGGCGGCGAGCCAGATGATGACGAAGAGCCACTTGCGCCAGAGCTTCGCCGTGTCGGCCACGCCGGGACGTTCGATCTCCGTCTCGCCGTCGCAGTCGTAGAGTGCCAGGCGAAAGCCCGAGGCGCAGTGGCCGAAGAGCTTCGGGACGGAGGCGTAGAAGGCCCCCAGAACGCTGAGGCTCCAGGAAAGGGGAAAGCCGAAACGGGCCAGATCCGCCAGGGCACCGCGCACGTCGGATTCAAGGGAGGGAGCGCCGTTGAGGAAGTAGAGTCCCGCCGTTGCGACAAACGTCAGAATCGCGGCGCCGGCGAGGCTTGCGACCGTGAGCCAGAGGGCCCACCGGAACCAGAGCGTCGCCCAGAATCTAAACATCGGCCGCTTTGGGGAGAGAATCGATCATTCCGTGGTAGTGTTCGAGGGTCATGAAACTCTTCTCGAAGCGCCACCGCAGGACGAAGGCGACGATGCGGTTTTTGAGCTCCGGGTCGATCTTCTCCGCCCGGCCGAAATAGCCCAGGGAGGTGTTGCGGTTGCGCACCGCGGCCTCGGCGTCGTAGGTGATGGCGATGATCTGGACGTATTTGCCTTCCCGCAGGGTCCCGAGATCGTCGGGGGAGAGGGAGACCCCGGAGAGGTTGATCGCCTTGAAGTCGAACAGGTCGGAAAATTCCGGCACCTTTTCGTCGATCTTCAGTGCCCCGTAGAGCTCGCGCAGCAGACGCATGTTCTCTTTGCGGGCCACCTCGTAGCCGGAGATCTTGGCGGTCAGGTCCTTCAGACGGTCGAGTGCCGAACTCACGCTCGCTCCTTCCATATTCGCGCTCTTGGAGCCCGATATCGGGGTCATTATATCCATTTAACCATGAATCACCTATAATTCTCCATCACATTACCGGGCAGCGCCCGACAGAGAGTGCTATGGACTACCTGCAGATACACGGACCGACTCAACTCAAAGGCACCGTCACCGTTTCGGGTGCCAAAAACGCGGCGCTGCCGCTGATCGCCATGACCCTCCTGGCCAAAAACCCGGTCACCATCGGTAACCTCCCCGAAGTGGTGGACATCAAAACCCTGCTGAAACTGCTCGAAAATCTCGGCGGCAGCTGCGAAATCTCTCCCAACAGCGTCACCATCGACACCTGCTGCCTCACCAGCACCAAGGCGACCTACGAGATCGTCAAGACGATGCGCGCCTCCATTCTCGTCCTGGGACCGCTGCTCTCGCGCTACGGCCACTGCGAAGTCTCCCTTCCCGGCGGCTGCGCCATCGGCCAGCGTCCCATCGACCTGCACCTCAAGGCCCTCGAACAGATGGGCGCCGCCATCACCATCCAGGGCGGCTACGTCCGCGCCGTCGCCGAAGAGGGACTCAAAGGCGCCCACATCATCTTCGACAAGATCACCGTCACGGGTACGGCGAACATCGTCATGGCCGCGGCGCTGGCAAAAGGGAAGACGGTCATCACCAACGCCGCCCGGGAACCCGAAGTGGTACAGCTGTGCGACATTCTGCGCAAAAGCGGGGTCTCCATCGACGGCATCGGCACCAGCGAACTGGTGATCTACGGCACCGACCGCCGCCTGGTCGAGATTGCTCCCTTCGACGTCATCCCCGACCGCATCGAGGCGGGAACCTACCTCTGCGCCGCGGCGATCACCCGCTCGCAGATCACCCTGGAAAAAGTGCGTCCCGACCATCTCGACGCCGTCATCGCCAAGCTCCGGGAGATGGGGTTCGATTTCGAAGTCGGCCGCGACACCATCACCATCCTTCCCACCGAGTTTATCCGCCCCATCCAGATCGTCACCCAGGAGTACCCCGCTTTCCCGACGGACATGCAGGCGCAGTTCCTCGCCCTCGCGACCCAGGCGGAGGGGACCAGCACCATCGAGGAGCGCCTCTTCGAAAACCGCTTCATGCACGTCAGCGAACTGCAGCGCCTGGGGGCCGACATCAAACTCAACGGCAACGTCGCCATGGTGACGGGCCCGAGCGAACTCTTCGGCGCCGACGTCATGGCGACCGATCTTCGGGCTTCGAGCGCACTGGTGCTCGCGGGGATGGTCGCCAAGGGCAAAACCGACGTCCACCGCATCTACCACCTCGACCGCGGCTATGAAAAACTGGAGGAGAAACTTCAGGGGTTGGGTGCGAAAGTCGAACGCCTCAGGGAGTAGGCGCCCGGTTCGGAGGGATTACTTCTCTTCGAAAATGATCATCTCGTAGCTGCTGCGGGTCTTGACTAGCGACTTCTGGGGCGGAACCGTCGTGGCGTTCTTCGCCTTGGAGAGTTCGTAGCGCAGCTCCGCGATCTCCTGCTCCATCATCTCCATCTTGTCCTTCAGACGCATCACGACATCCACGCCCGCCAGGTTGACGCCCAGTTCCCGGGTGAGACGCAGAATCATTTTGATGCGGTCGATGTCCCGCTGGGAGTAGAGACGGATGCGGCCGTCGGAGCGCGACGGGCAGATCAGGTTCTCGCGCTCGTACTGGCGCAGGGTCTGGGGGTGTATGTCCAGGATCTTCGCAACGATGCTGATCAGATATACCGGTTCGTCGTAGTGGTGCATGGCCTCTCCTTTTTCGCTAGCTTTCGGGCAGCTGTTCCTTCATCGCCTCCGCCAGGGAGGCATCGAGGGATTCCGCCTTGGGAAGGACGATGTTCGCCTTGAGGTAGAGGTCGCCGCGCTGCTGCGTCTTTCGGTTCACCACTCCCATCTCACGAACACGGAACCGCTGCCCGTTCTTCGTATCCTGCGGCACTTTCAGGGTGATCTCTTTCTCCAGGGTCGGCACGGAGACCTTGCCGCCGAAGAGGGCCGATTTGAGGGGGACGTCGAAACTTTTGACCAGGTCGTCCCCCTCACGGCTGTACTCGGAGTTGGGGGCGATCTGGATGTGGAGGTAGAGGTCGCCCTTGTGCCCCTGGTGGCTTTTGCCTTTCCCCTTGACGCGCATCCGCTCCCCGTTCTTGATCCCCGCCGGAATCTTGATATCGAACTGCTCGCCCTGCAGGGAGACCGTATGTTTCCCGCCGAGTACGGCGACACTGAAGGGAACGGTGACGTTGGCGTCGATGTCGAGGTTGACGGACTGCGGTCCGAAACCGCCGCCGCCGAACCCGGCACCGCCGAAGCCCCCGCCGCCGAAACCGCCGAATCCTGCACCGCCGAAGCCGCCGCCCCCGCCGAAGATATTGCGGAGGATCTCGTCAAGGTCGACGTTGGCACCCTGCCCGCGGGCGAAATCGTGGAAGTTCTGACCGCCGAACATGGAGTCGCCGAACTGATCGTATTTGGAACGCTTCTCCTTGTCGCTGAGGACTTCGTAGGCGGCGTTGATCTCCTTGAACTTGTCTTCGGCGTCGGGATCTTTGTTGACGTCGGGGTGAAACTGCCGCGCCAGTTTGCGATAGGCTTTCTTGATCTCCGCCTCGCTGGCGCTGCTGCTGACACCGAGGGTATCGTAAAGACTCTTGCTCATCTCATTGGTTCCTGAAAAACGATATGGGTGCGGAGGGGTCGGGATTCCGTCCCGACCTCCAGCATCTTCTTTTCGGGGATTATATCACATAAGTTGAGCCGATGTCAATCAAGTTTATGCAGGTTTACGCGGCGAGCAGCCACGCCATCGCCTTGTCACGATCGTGGAAAAGACGCACCTCCGACTGAAGGAAAAAGTCCCCAATGGCGGGAAGCATCGAGAAGATGGTGCTGTTGCTGACAACGGCGACCCGGGCAATCTTCATGTGATGGTTTTCAATGAAGGCCACATGGGCGCGAAAGCCGTCGAAACTTTTCCAGCCGGGAAAGGAGCCGGCGTCGATAAGCAGACCCGGAAGCAGCCCAGTGCGGTTGATGTAGTAGTCGACGGTTTGGGTCAGCGAAGAGAAGTCGTCCCGAACCAGCGGACCGAGGGGTTTGAGTACGGCGATGCCGACGGTTTCATCCAGGTCGAACTCCAGCATGGTGCCCTCCTCCCTACTCCACCCGCCGTCTGCGGCAGGCAAAATAACAGATAGCTGACATTCATGCTAGCACAAAAAATTTTAATTTTATTTTAAAAAAATATAATTTGATAAAATAAAATCCGTTTTATACGGTTTAATGCCGTTTGAGCACTCAACCTAGTGCAGGAAGTGACGGACCCCGGTAAAGTAAAGGGCCATGCCCGCTTCATCGGCGGCGGCGATCACCTCGTCGTCGCGGATGGAGCCGCCCGGTTCGATGACCGTCTTGACCCCGGCAGCCGCCGCCGCGTCGATGGAGTCGCGGAAGGGGAAGAAGGCTTCGGAAGCGAGCGCCGCGCCCTCGACGTCGAGGCCCATCGCCGCCGCTTTTTTCAGCGCGCACTGCGACGCGTCGACCCGTGAGGTCATTCCCATGCCCACGGCGACCATGGCCGAGTTCTTGACGTAGACGACGCAGTTGGACTTGGTGAGGCTGGCGACTTTCCAGGCGATCTCCGCGTCTTTGAGCTCCTGCTCGGTCGCGGTGCGTTTGGACTTGAGCTCCGCGTTGGAAATCTCGTCGTCACGGACGAAGTCGGCATCCTGGAAGATGAAGCCGCCGTCGACGTGTTTGAAGTCTTTCTCGTCGTTGGCCAGAACGATGCGCTCCGCGCCGTACTCGAAGAGCTTGATGCGTTTTTTGGATTCGAAGACCGCCTGGGCCTCTTCGGTGATGCGTCCGGCGATGATGACTTCGAGGAAGATCTCGTTCATTGTCTCGGCCATCGCCTTGTCGACCGTGCCGTTGACGGCGACGACGCCTCCAAACGCCGAGACCGGGTCGCATTTGAGCGCTTCGACGTAGGCGTCGGTGAGGTCGTCACGGATGGCGAAACCGCAGGGGTTGCCGTGCTTGACGATGCAGACCGCGTTGGCGTCGCCGAAAGCCGCGGCGATCTTGACCGCGCCGTTGATGTCGCCCATGTTGTTGAAGCTCGCCTCGCCCTTGAGGGTTTTGAAGTTTTTGCTGAAGTAGGCGTCGAACTCGTAAAGCGCCCCTTTCTGGTGCGGGTTCTCGCCGTAGCGGGTATCCATCACCTTCGAGCCGACGATGAACTGTTTCTCGCCCATACCGCCGTTGAAACGCTTGTTCATATAGGTGGCGATCATGGCGTCGTAGGCCGCCGTGTGCTCGTAAGCCTTGATCATCAGGCCGCGGCGGAACTCGACGCTGTTGGTGCCGTTGGTCTCGGCCTCAAGCACCGCGGAGTAGTCGCAGGGGTCGGTGACGATCATGACGGAGTCGAAATTCTTCGCCGCGGAGCGAACCATCGCCGGGCCGCCGATGTCGATGTTCTCGATGATCTCCTCGAAGTCGTCGGTGCGCTCGATGGTCGCCTTGAAGGGGTAGAGGTTGACGCAAACGAGGTCGATCGCCTCGACGCCGAGCTCCTTCGCCTGGTCGAGGTGGGACTGCTTGTCCCGGCGGTGCAGGATGCCGCCGTGCACGAAGGGGTTGAGGGTCTTGACCCGTCCTTCGAAACACTCGGGGAACTTGGTCACCTCGTCGATCTCGATCGCGGCGACGCCGTACTCCTTGAGCATCTTGAAGGTGCCCCCGGTAGAGATGATCTCGTAGCCCAGGCCAACGAGGCCCTTAGCGAATTCGACGATGTTGCTTTTGTCACTGATATTCAGGAGCGCGCGTTTTTTCATGGTGGGTTGTCCTTTGGAGTGATGCGCCGGAACGGTACCGGCAGGTAATACCCGGAGGAGAGCCGCCGGATAGTTTTCGCGAATTTTATCTAAACTACCATTAAGCCATTCTCAATAGAATGCGCTCCATGAAACGTTGGTTGCTGCGATCCCTGCTGCTGATGGCGGCAGCGGGCTATTTCCTTGCCGGTACGCACAGCGCGATGCACCTCCACCTTCCGGGGGAGGCGCAGTGCCACCACGACGCGCATGCGGAGAGCCCGGCGGGGGAAGAGGGGGACGACGCCTGTGCGATCTGTCTCGTACACGCCCATGCCGTCGCCTTCGTTCCCCTCGCCCCTGTTTCGGAACCGACGCGTTTCAAAACAGCCGCGCCCCTGCGCGTGCGCGCAGCGCTCTTCTCTTCGACCCCCGGTTTTCGCTTCGGTGCCCGCGCCCCGCCCCACTCCTGAACCTTTCCAACCACTTTTTTAATAATTTTT
>JBNKLF010000022.1:0-53541 GCA_050292215.1 Sulfurimonadaceae bacterium
GTTGACGGTCGAGCAAAGGGAGGCTACCGAGATGCTCTAAAGGACTTTGTCGATGCTCGTGAGAACGATCCGGAGAAAATGACCATCTTCTCGGACCTGAACTCCATTGCTACCACAGTCGTGCGCGATGCGATCTACAACGAGGTCTTCGAAGAGAGTCTTCGCACCCCGGAAGGAAAGGTAGAGAACGCGGTCTGGGAAGAACTGACCAGCAACGGCGAGCGGCCGGTGATCGATATCAACGAAAAGATCGCCGGCGGAAGCTATGCCACGTCCATCGCAGCCAACAAAGATGATACGGAGGCGATCAACCGCCTGATGAACAAAGCGACGCTCTTTTCCAAGGTCGTTAACAACGAGATCGACAATACGCAAGCCCGCGGTATCATCGACAAGACGGCCATCTTCTCCGACATGGACCCCGAAAGCCGGGAAGCGCTCAAGCAGACGGTCGATGATGTCTATGCCGCGAAAGACGAACGAGACATCAAAGACCTTTACCGTTTCTGGGAACAACACGAAGGCGATGAGAAGAAACGCTTGAAAGATGATGCGGTCGCCACGGAGATCCTGAGCTTCATCAAAGAGTCGGAGAACCGTAGCCGCTTCTCCGTGGGCAAGATGTTCCGGAATAACCGCGCGTTCCTCAAACTGACGCAGTGTGCGCAGAGTGGGATTACGCTCGACCGGAACGCCGATACCGTTTCGAGTAACCTCAAAGGCTGTATGGAGAAATACCGCGACGAGGTGGAGCGTGGATTCCGGGAAAAAGAGGACCAGATGAACAAGCTCCTCTCTTCTCCTTTCGGGGCCCTCAATGGCGTACTTATCGGTATCATGCTGACCGATCACGCCATGGCCGGGTCTGAGTACCAGTACGCGAGACGTCGTACAAGCGAGATTCACTCGCGTATTCTGGAAATCCTCTCCTACTCTCAGAGCGCGCATGATCAGAAAAACGACAAGGCCCGTACGACGGTCATGAGCTCTCTTGCAAATAACGGCATTGCATTGTCGACAATCGCTTCGGCAGTTAAGGATCGCTTCATCGACGAGATGACCGAAGAGAAGCTGACTGAGACTGTTCATCGTAATGCGATCGCCGGTCGGAACGTCTTCGCCAACGAGAACCTCGCGATCCGGGTTGACCCGTCGCTGGAGCAGTTCATCCCGAGTGACGAATTCAAGCGCGAGGCGCTGACTAAACTCACCGCCGACCGTGCGGCGCTGCGCGAGCGAATGGATGCTTTGCAACCTCTGCTCGCAAAACTCGACACTATGATGGAAGTCGATATCGATAAGGTTTTTGCTGAGGGCACCCGGGTTACGGACGAGCTTCGTGCGGTTGAGGAGCAGATCGCTGAGATCGAAGCAGCGCTGGAGCGGGGTGAGGTAGTACCGGGCGGTGCAGAGAAGCTCGAAGCTCTAAAAGGGAGCAAAACCACGCTCAGCGGAGAGCTGAGCGCACTGACGGTTCAGTACCGGGCGCTAGAAGCGTTTTCGAAAGCCGGGGGTAATGCGCAAGACGTCCTGAATGAAGCGAAAGCCCTTGAGAAAGAGCTGCGGACGGTCAATGCCAATATCGAGAAAATAGAGCAGGCTCTGCACCATGCAGCAGAAGCGAGGGCGACGATCCGGAATGACAAGACTCTTGATCTTACCAGCGAGAACGTATCGATCGAAACGTTGCGCGAGCTATCCGAGGCCCTTCGACGTCAGGGCATCGCGTTGGCCGAATCCCCGAGTTACGGCAAGCGGGAAAATGCGATGATCGAGGAGATCGTGGCGATGCGCGAGAAGATCGCGTTCGCGATGCTCCGCAAGGGTGCCGTCAACGGCCTCGATAACGAGGTGAAAGAGCTTTACGCTATGAGCTTCGGTGCGACCGGCATTGCCGAGGGGCGCTCGCTTGGCGGTCGTACAAGCGATCTCGAACACACTAAAGAGGCATTGTCGACCAACAGCTTTATTTCCGAGTTCAAGACCGTCTATCGTATGGCCGTCGGACCTACGAAGGCGGAGAAGGAAGCGTTGTCGCCGCTCAATGATGACGGCAGCATGAACAAAGAAGCCTTTGTTCAGCTTAAAAAGTCGGTCGATAGCCGCATCGCCGAACTTGAACACAAGATAGCCGACGCCAAGGTTGCCGCGGATCTCCATGATAGCGGGCAGCTTCTCGCGGGTCAGGAACATCGCCTTGTCCATGAAGAGATGATCGGGGAGATGAAACGGGATCTTGAAAAACTCAAAAACCAGCAGAACCGGTTGCCGGAGCTGGAGCGGGATCTGCGCTTCCGCCTGCTGGTCATTGAGGAGGTCGATGCCACGGCCGACAGAAACAAGCGTGAACTAGAAAAGATCAGTGAGCAGCTGCGTCACGGTTCCCGGGAAGAGATTGCGGAACTGGCGGGCCGTATGTCCGGCGTGGCCGACCGTCTAGCCGACGACGAACGCAACATCGTATCCCGGGCAGTTTCCAAAATGGGAACTGAGGGGTATGATTTGACCTCAAAGGGGCCTAACGGTGATGAAAACTCATTCGAGAAAGTAGTGCAGGCCGAGCAGAACCGAGTCTCCGAAGTCGGTTCCAATCTGGGGGACAAGGTACTGAAATACGAGGAGCGTTTCGAGGCGATCGCCGGTCTAGGCTCAGAAGAGCTTGACGGAAGTTCAATCGATGCGGTAAGGTTTGCCAACAACATGCGCGATGTTTACCAAAGTGCCTCTCCGGATGTCATGGAGTCTGTTCGCGACGCCGCGGGCATTACCGTGCGGGAAATGGAAAATAGCACTCAAGATAATACGTCGTCGCTGTTGGTTGTCACGAATGCTCGGGCGATGATGCTCGAAGAGGCGCGGCAGGAAGCGATGGATCGAGGCGATCGCATCGCGACGGCCAAGTATGCGTCGATTCTTAACGAGCATACCAAAGGGTTCAACTTCTCGGTCGAAAGCGTCGAAGCCAATCTCGCCAACGCCCGTAGTGCAAGAGATGCGACGCGGGTCAGTATAGCCGAACAGACCGGTCGACAATATATGGCAGCGGCCGAAGTTACCAGTCAACCGCAATACAGTGGAATGCGGCGGTGACGCAATGAAAAAGCTATTTGTTTCACTTCTGCTTTTGGCTCATGTGGCGATCGCAGACGGTTATCTTTGTGGAGCCCCAGCTGCTTTTACCTCATGTGGCTTTTCATCGTTTTCACCTTCGACTACCGGTACCGATTACGCCAGTCTTGTCAGCGAGCGGCTGGATATCGATAATTTGAATGGTGGTTCCCTCACCGGTACCGGTGCATTCCATTGTCCGAACATGGTGAATTCCGAAGGCAATGTCGTCGAATCCGATCGTCAGTTCTACAGCGTCGAGATTTCGCAGATTAACCTTGCAACCGGTGAGTACACCTGCAACTACATTAACCGCGCATCGGGACAACGTATTTTGACTTGTGACTATAAAAACATCGCATGTGCTCGTGACGTTGATGCCGTCAAATACGGCTTCAACGCTGCACCGTATACCGAAGCAGACGGTACGGTCGTTGGGCCGACTTTTGCATGGCCGAACAAGCAACTGGGCGAGAGCCAGGGCTTCATCGGCTTCGCAGCAGGCGAAATCTATAAAAATGATCCCGATTACGACGGTGTTCAAGGTTTAAACTATCATGACCTTCAGACGCATGTGAAGAATGCACTGGGGAGCATCGATGATCACTCAGTGAACGTTTACCGAATTGCACAATACTACGGTATTAATGACACCGAAGATACTATTTCAGGGTCTGGCGAGCCCTATCGATATACGATCGCCGCGGCGATCACCGGTCTGGTCACTCTGGATGACAGGTATTTCTCTGGGGTAGACATTGATGGGGAAATACAGTTTGCTCAGCAGCTTGGCAGCCGCTCACTTAGCGCTGCCGCCCAGGCCAAAGTACAGGCCGTGGCCGAAACCGTTGGCTTGAAAGACTACTGGAACGATTTAACCGGTGCCGCGACGGAATACGATACCGCGGATACAATTCGAGCGGTCAGTGAGGCTCAAGGAAAGCTCAATACGGATTACATCACTGAAGAACCGTCGATGCTCGATTTGTTCGATAAAAAACTTTGGGGATACTGGATCACTTTGATGTCGAATATGCAGATGGCATATTCATACATCAATACCTACATGTTTTTGCTAGCGGGGATCTTCATGGTCGGAGTGCTTGTTGCCCAGAAAGGCATACGCTCGATCGCCAGGACGCAAGACTCAACCGAGTACGGTATGAAGTTTGTCGGCGCCATGATAGGTCTTGTTCTTTTCTTCGCCCCCATCCCCCCGAACAGTGCTATTACGCTGGGCAATGTCGAAGGTACGGCAAGCGGAGAAAATAGTCCTTTGAGCTCGTTTGAGGCTGACTTCAATCCTTCGTCAACCGATGGTGCATTCACGTCAAACTATGCCTATCAGACAACAGTTGTGAAGGAGTTCATTCAGTTCTTCGCGCAGCTGGGAAACGATTTCGCCACCATACTTGCGAATGCCTCTCAGGTTTCATATCTGGATTACCTTGTAAAACGCCAAGAGATCGCCGGTGGAGCCGAATACGGTACGGCGATGAAACAGTCTTATATTAAAGGCATGGTGGCGCAGAAAGAGTACCTCTTTTTCAAGAACGTCTGTATACCGATGTACGAATCCGGCTATGCCGAGAAAAGAACCTTTCGTTTGACCGATCATTATCTCGCCGATTACATGCCTCGCCGATTCAATGTTGGTGCGTGGAATGGCAGCGCCTATGATAGTTGGTCAGATTTCGTTGTGGATTCCGGCGTAAATTCGGTCAGCCCTTTCGTCTGTCGAACGCTTGAAAGCAGCTATAAGGGCGATGCCGATGCCGCTGTCCGAGGTTTTGACAAGATTTATAATATGGCCGAAGGCGTCGACAAAGACGTCATCGCTGCAACGGAGATGATCATTCATAACTCGATGGCGATGCAAAGCTATCTGGGATGGATCAATATTGCAACGCTGCCCACATCCATGTTTTTCCTCAAAGAAGCGGGTGTATTCCAGGACGGTCAAAAGAGTGGCGGTGTCAAGACACGGGTCGAGATGGCTAGCGACTTAACTGACTCGGTGACGATGAGCTATAGAGAAAACGAAAATCTAAGCACTACGCTCGAAAGCAGTGTGGATGCTGTAAATCAATCTGGGGCGTGGCTGTTGTCTCAGCCATTAAATCTTAGTGTCTATTTTATGGCACCAATGTTTGCAGATCTTCAAAAGTACGTGAAGGATATTCTTTTCAACGCATTTGGTCTCGGGACGGAGACGAAGAAGGACAAGGGAGGCTTGATGAAGAAGGCGGTGGCGAAGATCATTTCGGTAATCCCACTAGGAAAGTTTGCAGGATTTGCCACCTCCGCGCTTGAAGGCATAGGTGCTTCGGTCTTATATATCATCGCAACGGTAATCGCGGCCTGGCTCTACATGTTCGTGTTGCAGATCATCTTTTTGTCGATCATCGCGATGATGATCATCTTCAAGATCGTTCTTTACTTTGTCGACCTGTTGAAGTATTTCTTCGTATCGCCGTTCGTCGTCATGTGGTCGGTGGCAGTACAGGGCGGGTACCAGAAAATCAGTGCATTCATTGGGCAGGGTGTCGTGCTGACGCTGTACCCAGCCCTGATCGTATTGAGTGCGACGATCTTTGTGTTTGCTTACGAGCTAATGCAGGCGCTGGCAGGTATGCTGCTGGGGAGCACGGTAAGCCAGCTTGAGACCCAATATGAAGCTTTGAACTCTACAGGAGAAACGAACTGGGTGAGTGCATGGCTCGACTACCTGAAGCTCTATACAATGGAGGCGGCCGTTGAACTGACGGTGTTGCTCGTATCTCTCTTTCTAGCCTACAAGATCCTCTACGAGGGGCCGGCTTGGTTCTTGAAACTATTCGGATACAAAGAAGGTGAAACACAAGGTGGACAGATGATGAGAGAGGTGTCTGAGAAGACCAACAAGATTGCCAATCCGGTCGTTTGACGGCCGGTACATTTTTTTCTTCGTCTGTTGTTTTCTTGACAAATCTTTTCTCATTGATTATATTTCAATAACAGAAAATATTATAAAAAGTGTACATATAATTAAACACGTGGAAAAGAAAAGGATTGAAACCATGGTTAAACCTCTCAAACACACAATCGCCGCCGCGGCCATGTTGCTGTCATGCACTTCACTTTTTGCTGAATACGCCTATCAAGTTCGCCCCAATATCGCGACATACTCTCCATCGCTTTCGGAGCAAGAGGCAAAAATGGGATATGAAGCGCTGATGAAATGTCGCCAGCACGGCGGAAGCGAGTGTATTATCGATTTTATCGGTCTCGATCAGTATCAACAGGAACTCCAGACTAAAATCGATCAATGCGTAAAAGCTACAAGTGAAACCGCGGCTAAATATCACATAGCTGAAGATGAAGCGCTTGTTAGGATGTACTCCAACAGTGCTCTCACGAAAGCGCATGAATGGCTGGAAGGTTACATAAAAATTGCTATAGATCAACCACGATGGGCTGCATGGAGTCCGGAATACGTTGCAAGTCCCAAAATGCTTAAAGCTGTCCTGGACGCTTTTGAACCAACCATTAGCATTGTTCAGAAAGAGGTATTGCAGACGGCATATGATGTATTTGTGGAAATGAGGGAAGGGAAACTGGTACCTGAACATACCGGAATGGTCCCAATGAAAACCCTAATTCTTTCTCGCTACCTGCAACAAAAAGGCTATACTCCTAACGATGCCTGTGGCGAGTTCTACACTGGCCCAAGTTATGTTGTTAACTTTAATAAACCGAGTATCAGCGATCGTCGTACCGACCCTCGCGGCGTCTTAAATATTAAAGTTAGAGCACTTGATGCATTCGGGGAAGACTACAGACAAGAACCAATTGGGTTCTTTAAAAAGGACGGCAAGATCATGGCTGATTTGACGACTAAATCCCTTCAAAGTGCCCACCTGCTGCCAGCATGGCCTATAACGAAGATGGCCTCTAAGATCAAAGATCAACGTAAAGCTGCACGGACGCACTGACGGAGATTGTTTTGGAAGATAAATTGACGGAAGAAAAACAAGCTATCTACAGATTAATCAAGGGTATGGGCGTACCGGATGGTATGGCAAAGATTTGGGCGGGGAAATTCTCAAGATCGGCATGTGTTGCCGATATTGCTAATTGGCACAATCATACCATTCATCCAGAAATTTAACGGTCATGCGAAAGGAAGATTCAATTCCAGACTCGATTGAGGGTGCACTCGTGGATTTAGAGCATTTTGATTTTGCTCAAGAGGTCCGTGACCGGGGTATTCCTTCGTACACTAAAGAAGGAGATCTCCCCAAAGGTGCAATGCTGAAAACCTATCCTGATGGTCGAAGAGAAGTCGTGTCGTACAATGAGAAGTATACTGATGAAATCGTCCTAGAGTATCTTTCTGATCAGTCTTTTTAAGGTACTTTATCGGGGTCTGCTTGCATGGTCATAAATGATAGTTTTATAAATGTGGTTATAATGAGAGAAGCAAGTCGGAACTCAACTTGAGGTCTGTTTGGATTTCTACGCCCAGTGAGTGCTACCAACACTCTTCCTGTAGCGTCTTGTTTCGACCCGCCAGTTACTTCAGGCTCATAGATGGGGCACTTCGACGAAAAGGTCGTCGAGTGTCAAGGTCTTTGAGATGCCGGCACGGTTGTATTCTGCATTTGGCTTAGCACCGTAGGTGGTGAGCAGCACGACCTTGATGTCGAAACGCTTGGCTTTCAGTCCCTTCTCTTTAAAAACCTCGACTTTGTTGATAATGTTGTCCGCGTAACCCTTTGGCATATCATAAGTCCCGGCGTAATACTTGCATTCTACGATCTCAAACGTATTGCCTTCTCGCTCGATGAGCATGTCGATCTCCGCACCGTCTTCTCCACTTCCTCTCTTGGGAATATATTTCCAGTAGCAGACGTTCGGGGCGGCGTGGATGAGCCCTCGGGAGTACAGGTACTCGTCGACGTGAAGATGAGCGATGTTCTCGAAAGCATGCCCTGCCCAGCTGCTCCAATCTTGGGATCGATAGATATTGTCCCAGTGACTCCCGGCGATCCGCATGAGATCATTGCGTTTGAGGTGAGCAAGCCATTTGTTGTAAAAGTGGCAGTACGGATCGCTGAGGCGATAGATCGGGTAACGTTCCGTCGTGTTGAGTTTGTGGGAGATCATGATGAAATGCGAAGCTTCAAGATCGTTCAGCGCAGCGATAAGCCGTCCATTGGTGGCGGTTACTCCCTGACCAATGCGGTCGGCGATCTCTTTGCGGCTCAGGCCATGGGAAGCACCGTCGGAGGCAAGCGCCGCCACGACGTCGCCGTGAAGCCCGCCGTCTCCGAAAAGCGATTGCAGGATCTCGTGATACTCTCCGGACATACCGCCATCGATGGTGAAGAAGATACGCTGCATATTCTGGATCACCGACTCTTCTGCTTTGAAGTAGGTCAGATACTTCGCGACACCGCCGGTAGCCATGTAGATATCGCAGATGCTTTTGCGATCAAGGTCGAAGCCAATACCTTGGAGGTAGCGCTCGGTTTCGATCAATGTAAAAGGACGCATCATGATCCTCTCGGTGATGCGGCCGTGCAAAGGCCCCTTGTTGCCGATGAACTGCGTCAGCATCCATGTCGCGGAAGAACCGGCAACGATGCAGATCGCATTACCGATGCGGTCAAAGTAGTCGTTGAAAAAATGAGAGAACGCGGCCATGAACTCGCCCTCGACGTTGTTTTCCGCGGCCCACGGGAGTTCATCGATGAAGAGTACCAGCTTGTTATCGGGTTCGCGCTTTGCAGCGGCCGTGAAGGCGCGGCGCAGCTCGAGGAAAGCATCGGTCCAGTTATCCGGCTGTTGCTGCGGGATATGCCCCAGCCACTCCTCGATAGCAAATACGAAGTTCTTGATCTGGTCGATCGTCTTGGTTTTTGTCGTGCCGGTGAACTGTATGGCAAGACAGGATTCGGCATGCTTCTTGAGGAATTCGCGTACGAAGAACGTCTTGCCGATGCGGCGACGACCGTAGATGGCGACGAGGGCGGTTCGATCCAGTTCGCACTGGGCTTTAAGTTTTTTAGTCTCGCGTCGACGTTCAATGACCATATTATTTTCCTCAAATGTACCATTCAGTGGTAGATAATAGGTATTTTTGCAGATTATTTATGTAAAGTCAAGCATAAAGTGAAATATAAATGTATAAATATGCTGTTATTTATTGAAATATAGGTTTCAATGAGTATATATTTATTGAAAGTGGAGATTTGAAGGTGAGCCAAAGTTCAGCTGTGTCAAACAAGATGCACCAAAACGAAAGAAAAAGATGTTCGGTTTTTTTGCATTTATATACATTGTCTAAAGCCGAGAAGCAAGGAATTAAGGGACTTATACGTTGTCTGTAATGTTCGTAAAGATGTTCGGTTTTTTATTGTAATCTGGAAAAATAGGCATATATTTGAAGAGCTCGACGTCTCTGCGCAAAGATGCCGAGCTATGATAAAATGAAAGGGAAAAGTTTCATTGTTGACCAGCGGCCTCTTTCCGCTAGTCCCATAAAGCGAGCGTGCTCTGGCCCCCCAATGTTGGCCCCACCCAACACCATAACTCAGAAGCACGAGAATATTATACGCAGAAAGAATACTAAAGTCAACACTTAAGTGTATACTTTAGTATTGACTTTAGGATACTATTTAATGACTATTAATGCGAAAGAGCTTAGAAACGGTGTTACACTACTGGATGAGATCCTTGAGAAAGGGGATGAACAAGAGGTGGTTGTCACCGTTCGTGGCAAACCGAAATACGTGGTTATGCCAATTGAAAAGTACACTCAGCTTCGTGAACTGGAACTTGAAGCAGCATTGATCGAAGCACGACGTGATCTAAGTAGTGGAAATGTGAAAGAAGTGACCGTCGATGAACATATCCAGGAAGTTGCCGGTGAACAATAAACTCATTTTCACTGCGAGTTTTATTGCCCGGGCAAAACAATTTTTGAATGCTCGTCCGGAGCTGTTGCCGTTGTACGAAAAGTCTCTGCGACTTTTGGAGCTGCAACCAGACCATCCATCACTGCGAATGCGACAGCTTCAATCGGTTGACTTTTACTCGATCGTGATCTGTGCTGCTCCGACCGTTGTGATGAAATTTTTGCAAGAAGATGCGCGTATCATCCCCGTCGACATCGCAGAAGAGTTAGTGAAATCAGGAGAACGGAACAATGCTTGAACCATCCCGGGAAGAAATCGAGAATGCTCGAAAGTGTCTTGATGATATTGTTGATGAGGAAGAAGGCCTGACCTATAAGGATCACGTCTATGCAACCATCAGATATCTCAATAAAAATAGCAGAGGATGGGGGAGCGGTGGCGTATCATTAAAACCCTATGAGGAAACCTGGCCGGAAGAAAAGGTTGATCTTTTCAAAATCATGCTTTTTGACCACGGAGTTCGCTTTGATACCCATGAATGCATGGACTATGTACGGGAGTTCGATAATAATTGACTTATATAACTTCCACATACCTTCTTGAGCCCTAATATCAGGCTTTTCTATCGAGAAAAAGCTTCTTTTTTCAAAGACAGCTCATGCTTGCAGGATTTAATACCCTTGCGAATCCCTATATTCGGCTACATACACCCTTAAATTACTTCCACTTGCCCTTATATTACTTCCGTTATCAATGGACTTGGCTATTACTTTATAGTTTGAGCTATCATAACACCAAGAAAGAATATGAAGAAGAGTTAAAGGACTAAAATGAGCCTTCTATTTGAAATCCTGCAAGGTGTCGGCATAGCTGCATTGCCATTCATAGTTTTTAGTCTTTTCTATGAACTTGTAGGAGTGTTTTTTTATCGTGGCAATGCGGAAACGACGAAGTTCGCTCGGAACACTATCCATAACCATGCATGCACACGGGGTATTACCATATCTGGAAAGATGGCCGGTAAAAAATCTTCGTGTGGAGTATCGGCGATTGTAACACAGTGCCTCAACGAAGCAGAGGTCGAAGAGGAGTATCTGCTAGACCGTTGTAAGAAAGGAGATTCGCTTTCTTTCGCTTATGTTCCGCAAACACGACTTCGAGGGGGCAGCTGGTACAACGGTTGAACTATCATGATTACCAAGGAAAAAAAATGAAATCGACAGATCTCGCTATTCCCAATACTCCCGAAGCGCTAGTGGCATATTTGATTCAAATTGCAAAGCGTGGAGACATTGAGGAGTTCAATAATGTCATGCTTGAGGTCAACAATATAAAAAGTAAGGACGATCACGCTTACCGTATAGCCAAAGTGGTCGCAAGAGCTGAAGAGGTCATCGGCAGCCAGAAAGAGGCGATTCACTGGCTAAGAGACAAGCAGGCCGCGCTGGGTAACTGCGTTCCCTTTGAGCTGATCGGTACGAGTGTCGGTGCTGAGGCCGTTGAGGATTTACTCGGCCGCATCGAGCATGGTGTATATAGCTGATATTGAAGGTAGTCAAAATCATGTTTAGAAAATGCATAAATACGTGACTCTTGAATGAAAGAGTGGTAGACTTTATGTGTTCAAACGGACCCCTAATCCTGTTTGCTACATGCGCTCGCTGCCACCACCCTGTTTCGGCGGCGGGTATCTACACAGAGCTGTCTTGTCTCATTTCACATATTACCTCATAGTAATTTTGCATTTTGTAATAAAAAATTTGCCTACAACGATTCCCCACTATACTTGACTAATTAATATCTCGGAAGCAACACTTGAGGACACATGTGACTTGCCGATGACAAAATTTCAAGGTAATTTGTGATGATACCAACATGGCCTCAATGGAAGAAATGGTCTTTACCAACTAAGATAGGCTATATAGGTTCCGTACTTGGAATTTTGGCATTTGTTGTGTCAACAACATCATATCTGACTTTGAAAGCAGAAAAGTATATTAATGACTATATATTTGATTCTATGTCAATTAATGAAAATGTATACAAACATAGATTTCAAACTGCCACATACAAAGGTATAGATCGAGATGTTCAAGATGCGATATATCCGCAAATCAAATACTCATTTAGTAATAAATTTCTAGATTATATAAACGATGCAATCAAAAAAAGCGTTCTCGAATCCTTTACCGAGAATTTGGTTCAATTCAATTCTGGGTATACAATAGGAATAATTTCTCCTACTTTGTTATCGATAGAATTCGAACAATATACTTTTCATTATCCAGCGCTTAATGGAAATCACTCCATTTGGGCATTGAACATCAATCCTAAAAGTGCTGTTGTATATGACTTCTTTGATGTTTTTGATGCGAGAAAAAATGCTTTGAAAGATATCAAGGCAATTATCAAACGGAAGTCTACATGCGGTTTTTTTGATCGTTTTGATGATGCAAGCTTTATCCCAAGATTTTTCATAAAAGATGAAGGAGTCGAGTTTATTTTTAGTGAATATGAAGTCACTTCAGGCATTTGTGGCAATGTAATAGTGGATGTACAATATGACCGACTTCTTGAGTTTATACGTAGCGATGGGCCATTAGGTCTATTCCTTTCACCGGCAGGTACATGGAATGCAGATTATCATTGGTATAAAAACATTGTAAGGACTCTTGAAGATATTAATGAGTCGGGTTGACAAATCCACTAATTATTAATTGAATCTTTCAGGTGTGCAAACAAAAATTGAATTTTTTTCAAGTGGCATAATTGTGGATACGAAGAGTTCTGAATGTTGCCCAATTCTTTCGCAATACTTTTTGTAGGCCGTATTGTAAAAATTCCTTAATAGGAAGTTGATAAAACTATATGGTGTCACTGGTGCACTTACTGGAATCCTGCAATTTTGATACTGTCCTAAAGTCAAATGAGATTTAGGATGATCTACTTCTACAAAAACTCCTTCTCTGCAATCAAAATCAAAACGCAAAGGGAAAGGTACAATATTCTTGTCTATTACTTCTGCGTAAATTTCATCTTCTAGGTAAATTTCAGGGTTGTTTTGAAATTCTTCCAAAAACGGGGAAGGGAAAAACGCTAAACGATGTGTTTCAATACGATTGTTTTTGAAGCGATACATCATTTGGATGAGTGCACCGTCTAGCATTCTTATATTGTAAGTCTGAGTCCGGTCTAACTCAGAATAGATTTCGTGATAGGGGACGTTTTTAAGGGCAAAGCTGAGATTTTCGCATTCCCCGATTCCAACTTCTTTATACCCACTGCCAAGGTCCCGAAGAGCTGGAAAGTTTTGTCGATCACATAAACTCAAACCCACTACATCTGCAGTAAGTTTTTCCACTTGACGTCGAATCTGCTCAGGAGTCAGCATTATTCTTTCTCTTTATTCAACAAAGCCTTTAAACGTGCTAACTTTTCAGTTCCAAGATCTTCTGGAAAAACCCGGCCAGCTTCTAAATCATCAAGTAGTTGGGCAAAATCATCCTTTTTTTGACGGACACGACGACGTTCATCTGCGGTCATGTCACGATTTACAATATTGAGATGTTTTCTCTGTTCTTCGGTTGGATAACGGAAATGAAGGCTAAAATTATTTTCTTGAACTTGGCCAAATTCACGCATAAGTGACGTCATCTTGGTACCAACTCCTAGTACACGGACCCAAGCTTTACTTCGTGTGATAGCAGTAAAAAGTTGATTGCGTATAGTTGCCAGATTACCGAATGAGGAGTAGCAATCCTGAGCATTGATGATATAAACCATACCAGCTTCATTGCCTTTAGCACGGAATATTCCGGTAAAGGCGACTGATTCATTGTCAGCGTCGAAAAAAACGTCTGGAGAGGTATCAACCCCAGCGAGATGTGAATTTACCCCTAATTCAAAAAGCTTTTTGCGGATCGCCCCAACGGCATCTCTTGTCGACAAAGGGTCAGGGTTAATAACAACAATATCATCCGAACGTAACTCATCTTCGGTCAGATTTGCACGTATAGCATTAGCAACCCACTCATCTTGTTCATTTACAGAATTGAAGCAATGAAATTGAATCAAATCGTCAACAGGTGAATGATTTTCTAAAAAGACTGGACTACTTTCAGTAGAGCGTGAAAGGGTCACATCTTCCCCATCGGCTAAATTACCAGCAGTCACTTCATAGCCAACATCAAGCCAAAGTTGATTGTGGTCAAAAATCTGTACTAGCCCTGTTCCAATATCCGCATCAGGTGCCCTATAAATTCCAAACCCAAGAGCGTGAGCAGTAGCTAGCACTGGACGTGAATTTCTATAGCATTTTTCCAAGATCACATCTTGTTGTGGTCTACCTGGCTGATTTGGTGCGAACTGTACTTTAGGGGTGCCATCTTCATTCTTACCAAAAATTTCTTCAGGTCCTGGCAATGACTGCGAACTCAGGTTCTGAAGTTCATCATATGCATAGACGAGGCGTTTTTCTGGCTTAAGTAACTCATAGCATATTCGTAAAAAGGCAGGTGGAAAATCCTGTGCCTCGTCCACAAGAATTGCATCATATATGCCTGTTGGACTAGAACATTCGTCTAATGCCAGTTGGCAAACACCTTCAAACTCTTTACCCCAACCAAATTTGCGTTTTGCAGTACCAAAGTCGAAATATTGCACTCCATGTTTTTCACAAAAACTGTAGTAAAGACCGTTCCTGTCGCCGCCGCCTGGTGCACCCCAAGCATGAAGGATTTGGAGGTTTTCCCAGTTTGGTTCTTCATTGGTCTGTTCAATTGTAAAAGTGTTTATTAACTGTCGGAATTGCCCTTTTAGAGACCTTGTATTAAAAGTAACGGCAATTTTCCAATCTGGGTGTTGTGCATGTAAATACGCAGCTTTGAGAGCCAGAACAATAGTCTTACCTGAGCCCGCAAGACCACGAATACGCTGAACGCCCACTACCGTTTCGATTACAGCTCTGCCTTGGAGATTATCAAGATTTGCAATGGAATCTTCTAAGTTCTTCAGTCTGGCTCCACGTGAATCTTCTTTTTGAATTTCGCGTTTTTTGCGACCTTTTCGTATAGTGGAAATTGCTTGTATTACTGCGACTAATGCCTCATAGTATGTAGGAGTGTCCCAACTGTACTCAGTAAGACATTGCTCAAGATTGTTTTCATTACAAACCGGATATTCGTCGCTAAACCAAGGTGTAACATCATCGCGTGCAGGTGCAAAGGTAATAGGCCATATACTTACTTGTAAGTTGCGGCCATTCATAAGTGTTTTATGGGCGCGCAATTTCGATTCTAGCTTATTGTAACTATCGTCTTGAATTTCTTGTGTATCGACAATTTCCCGTCCTTCCACAAGATGGAATACAACAAGTCCTTTATTTCGCGATACAAACAATGCATCAATAGGATATGGGCCTTCTGCTGTACCAATTATTGGGTAGCCGATATATAAAAAGCCATCATATTCTGGATGTCGGGTGAAGTAATCAGCCAGTCGTTGTGATGAAACTGGTTTTTTTGTTGTACCTTGAATGATGGTAACCATTAATTTTCCCTCTTGTGGCCTATCAATAAATAATTATTTTTTGATTTTACCAAAGTTCGTTTGAACATTTTAACCACATGCCAACTCAATAGAGCTTCTACATGTCTTTGTATGTGCGTTATTACTAAAGAAAATCGGTTTTTATAGGGCATTAGCATCAAGTAGAGTTATCGCTTGGTTAAATAGCCATTGTTTCTTCCATAGTTCTTTACTCCCTAGAACATAAAGTCTTGTTCTGCTTCGGGTGACGGATACATTAAGGAGATTGGGTTTGGATGCGGCCCAGCTTCGCGCACCTTCTGCATCTTGTGCCGTTCCTAGAACTAAAATTACAACTTCTGCTTCTTTCCCCTGGACTGTGTGTACGGTGCCTCTCTGGATGTCTTTATATCGTTCAAGTATATTATTCAACCCTTTGACAACATCCCGGAATGGGCTGATAACATAGATGTCTTTCTGCTTAACAGATTGCTTGTTAAGTAGGTAATCGATGATCGTAACAGTCATATCACCTTCTGCTGGAATCCAATGCCCGCTATTTCCACTACCAGAGGGGACATCAACCCACTTGCTGGGAGGGAGTGGTGAATCTGACGTTTTTTTTCCTTGTACCATCATACCGTTGTAAGTGGTCTTGTTTGAGATCTCGAACATGGGGGACTCACATCGTCGATGAACCCGTAGCGGCGATCCCACCCATATGCATTCGTCATGCAAGCCGTCGAGATAGGTACCAAAAGGTTCCGTATGATCGGCACGTTTTTGTACGGAACTGATCTGGGTCAATGCCGAATCAGGAGCCTGGAACCGTTCGCGCAATATTTGCTGAATAGAGAGTGGAAGTCCAATGATCGGTTCAAGTTGCAGGGGATCACCAACTGCGACTACACGCTTACTCCGCATCAACGCGCCGACAGCCGCTTGCGGCTGTGCCTGCCCAGCTTCATCGATGAGTAGCCAGCCGATCTCCCGATTCCAGAAATGCGGAAAGAGCCGACTGAACGACGCGAAGGTTGTCGAGACGACGGGGACACAGAGAAATAAGGTTGCCCATGCACTCCTGACGGCATCGAGGTATTCCTCTTTGATGGGTGCCTTGTTTTGTAAAACATCTCTAAAGACCCATAGATTTCGTATGATGGATTTGGCATTAAGACGAATGAAGGCACTATGTAGGTTCAGTGCCTCGATAAAGAGAATGGAACGTGCCGCTTGCAGTTCCTTGTCCATCCAGGGTGAAGACTTTTCACGCTCCTGATCGTCGCTGCTGCGCTGTTCATGCTGGTGTATCGTTGCAACAGCATTTGCGTGCTCTTCAATAGCTACTTGTAGTGTCCTCTTTTGAGTAGTGTGATGTTCACGGTGCTCCGCCAACCGTACCATGTACCCTTTGACGACCGCATTTGCATGGGTCAGTTCCGCTGTTCTTTCGTGCAGGCCCGTTGTTGCCTCTTCTAGCAGATACCCCTTACCGTCGAAGTCGGTGTTAGCCCGCTGCAAATCCTCTTCTAGGTCAGCTCTCTGCATCTCTAGTGCATGCATCTTTTGCTGCCATGCCTGAAAGCGCTTACGTCGATTGAATAGGACATCCATGATGATCTCGACGATCCCGAGCCGATGTTGGCGATGTCTGCGGATCACCTCGGAGTGTTCATCTACTTTTTTCTTACAGGATTCGGCCTCGCGCAGTGCAAGAGTTCTATCCTTTGTAGCGGTATCGAGCAGTAAATGTGCCCTTTCACGCTGCACTTGGCATTCGTGCAACGCTGTTTCAGACTGCTTCAGCTTGTCAGTGGTGGACACGATGGTCCGGCCTATCGTTTCAAGCTCACGCCGTGCATCCTCAACTTGACGTTCTTTATTTCTCACATTCTGTACGATGGCCTGTTTCAGTGCTTTCAAACGCGTGACGTCAGCCAGGGCTGCCTGGAACCGTTTCCGCCTTTTGTTCCATTCGGCAACTACCGCTTCCTGATCGCGTCCAGAAGCTTCTTTCAGCTCATTGATCAAACCGACATAATCGATATAGTCGTTTTTCTTGGTAGTGCCGAAGAACGTTGTCTGGACAAACGCATTTTTGTTCCTGCCGTTACCCAGCGCCGCGGCACCGGAACCCCAGGCCCCAGACGATAAAAGAGCATCGCCGAAAGACTTGAAAAAGTCGATGGCGGCAGCACGATCCGGTGCCATACTCTCCAAAGAGGGAATTTCCTTGGTGACGTTCTCCACAGCTCCGTTGTTACTCGATGCAACGACGATTTCATACCCCAGTAATGCTTCATCCACATGATAATATGTCTGCGCACTGTCGTATTCCGCGCTATACCATGCCTTTCTCACTGAAGAGGAAAAGAATTTTTGAGGGCTTCTCGCATCGGCAAGGACTTTGGCGCGTTCGGTCACGACATGGGCGATCAGATCGCGCAGCATGGTTGTCTTTCCGGTACCCGGAGGCCCATTGACGGCATAGATGCCGCTAGAGTTCCCCAGGCGATTGATGATGGAGTTGACGGCGAATTGCTGACTGAACACGAGTGGGTGATTTCCCTTTGCCGGCCAGCACGCATCGGGCATCCGCTCAGGCAAGAGTTCCCGATACATGACGTCGAGTTCTTTCCTGATATCGTAGCGGCCGCCGGGAGAAGGTGTGGTTTCCGGCAGCATATACCGTTGCAGTAGGTCTGGGGTATTTCCTTTTTGCAGTCCCTCCAGGACCCTACCGAGATCCTGGATGTAAAAGCTATTGAGCAGATCGGTACCGGATTGATCTTCGACTTCGCTTTTGAGCTTCCTACGCACGGCGACTCCCCGCATGAGGCCGGACTCCCAAAGCGGGGCACTGTCAGAGCCTTGCAATATCAATGTATCGAGTTCTTTGAGGAGGTCTGCATTAAGAGGCTTTTCGTTTGAGGCATCGGAAAACCGTGTGCGTAGGTTTTCGACCATTTCGGAGAACACAGTAAAGTCTAGATCGGACTTAGTTTCTATCAACCGTCGGGTGGCCCATAACGCCGTAGAGATTCCAAGTGTTTCGCTTTTCGCGATAAAGTCCGGAGAAAGAGAAAAAACGTAGGAAGCGGCTTTACCCTTGACTGGTTGACTCTCGTCATCGTCCTTGGCTTTAAATGCTTTAAGCAGGTTCGTTTTTATGTCCTCGATTTGAAAAATGCCGCCATTGATCGAGATATCCCACCGGTATGTCTCCGGGTCCGGATTTGGCAGATTTCTTGCCCAATGCATAACTTCGTCACAAGTGCCTTCGAGGGCATCAACAAGAAGATTATTGCTTTTGTCATGTTGGCGGAGTTTACCTGGGGATTCTAGGCTCTGGGGGATAAGGAATTCCTGGGTAAACCAATAGCGGATGGATTTAGTGATCGGATCGATGGGAAGGCTCCTGGGTATGCTCAAGAGATGGTTGAGTTTGTTCAAAAAGTTTGTTGACTACAGCAAGCCCTTCATCGACCAGATCTCGGAGTGTCTGTCGTGAAATCTCATGCCGACTTTGCATATCCTCTTTTTTCTTTCCATCCCGATGGATCAGGTCATGTCGAACGGGAATGGCGGCATGAAACTTGGGTAAGTCTATTTTGAGTTTAAAGCGTTCATACTCCTTCTTCGCGTCAGAAAAATTATGCCAGAGTATGGATTGGTAGTAAGCCCACATGCATTTTTGAATTTCATTGCGTATCTGTTCTTGATATTCAGCCGGATTATTATCGATTCCTCTGATGAGTTGACCGACGTTCAACTTTTGATCGCGGAGTTTTTTAAAACGGTTGATATCGTTGAGAATGGTCGTTATATTCTCTTTCGCATAGTTGATGATGAAGTCCTCCAAAAACGACTCCATAACCGCAAATGTCTTTATGAAGAGTAGATGAAGCATTTCTTGTTCAAACCTCATTGAACGCTCTTCGGCAACATACTCCTTGAGCGTGATGTCATCATTGACGATTTCTTGAGCAAACTGCAAAAGGGTGTATTCTTCTTCAATAAAATAGATGTTGTATTGCAAGAGTTCCCGAAGCCTTTCAAAGGCTCTTATCGTGTCTAGAAGAACACTTTCGGAGCTGCTTATAACGACTTCATCAAAATGTTCCCCATACCATTCTGGACCGGGCACCGGCGACCAGATATCACTTCCATGCTCAAATTCACCCCACTCAATCAACTCGACAAGTCTTTCGACATCATTGTCATTTAATTCGGGAAAATTACTATACAGAATGTCGGCCGTCTCTTCCAGTTGACCATAAATGGGGATATACCCACCTTCCTTACTTTCGTAGGGAAGGCAATTGGCCGGATCAGTGTAATGCTCGAAAAACCAATCGATGATTTCTTCGTCTGTTTTCATGGGTGTGTCCGGTGTAGATGATCTCAATTATATAAAATCCCCGGATCTTCCTGCACCTGCTCCGTCGTCAGGAAAAGGATCTGCTCAGTGCTGTCATGCTTGGCGATATACTCGGCAATGAAGTTGAGGACCAAAGGTTCTGATATGTAGGTGTGTGTAGAGCCATCGACCATCTCTGCGATGTTAAAAAACATCCGCTTTTCCAGAGGGATATTGGCTACGGATTGTTTGAGTTCTAGAGATTCGAGCTTTTTTACTTTTTCAGGATCTGTTTCCCCAATTTTAAAACCACCCTCTTTTAGAAGTACCTCTGACTTTTCAATATCAGCCCATGAGAGTGGTCGATGAGGATTGGCAATCAGATAATAGCCTTCGAAAATTGCATCGGCTTTATCCTTCCGCTCGCCAATAAGGATTGCCGGGTGCAAGATGATATCTTTTTGTTTGAGGGTCCGGAAAAAAGGAGCGTGACGTTCGTGGAACAAAAGTCCGTAAACATCGGCGACCATAAAGTCATGCGGAAGTGTTTCGAGAGGACCAAAGGCTTCTTCCATCTTTGTAAAATAATCAATACGAAATTCTGCGGGTCGTGTAAGTTCCGTTTCATAAAACAGGTGTTGGTCCATATCCAGCATCCACATTTCAGGCGTTGTCGACAGAGTTTTAAACTCATCAAGCCGACTCTCCATATGGTTGTAGGTTAGAAACTTATATTGCTGATTGATATCTACCATGTTTAATTTTACCTCATTGATGATGTCTATTGTGACGGCAAGGCTGGCGATTGGTATCGCTTCTTGCTTCGGGTATCGAAGTGTGATTACAGCAGCCAATAAGACTGTCTTTTTTGAAACCGTTGGCAATGCTGGCTTCGGTGAGTTTATATTTGTAGCTATCTATTCGATCACGGATGTCACTCGAAATCCCATCCATCATCTTTTCGAGTTTTTTACTCGATTCTTTGTTTCCGCAAAAGGGTTGTTTTTTGTCATGGTCCTTGACACCCTCTAAAAATTCCTTTTTGACCCTCTTGTGATAACTGATCGCATGACTCTCAAGCTCATCGTCCTCTTCATCCCTCTGATCTCCATGATTTCCGCGGTGGAGCTGTACTGCGAGCGTACATGCCCCCTCAAAACTACAGGGGTAACCTTCGAGGTTTTCGATCTTGTTGATATCGTACCCGTTTTTCTCCAACAGGGGCTTCATCTTGGCGAGCTCCACCGAGTGTTTAGAAATCAGGTGATGGACCTGAAAGGGGAACTTCCCATTCAGTAGGTCCGCATTGCCGTTTTTCTTGAGTTTCCATGTTTCTCTATAGCCCACGGGGTACCTCTCTATACATACTCGATCGTTCCTTTTTTGACTTTGTCTTTCTTCTTGACGTTTTTACACGCGGATTCTTTGGCCTTATCTTGGTTCCGGGAGCTCTCCGTCGTACAGTTCGTTTTGCCATTGACACTTTTGGTCCGCCGTCCCGCCGTCAGGGCGTCTGCCGTATTATCCAGCTTTTTTAGCGATGCAACAAAGGTGTCGAGAAAACCGCTGAAAGCTTTCAGCGCGCTTGCCGAATTCGCGGCGTTCTTGCCGGTTTGGGCGACGTTCCTTACCTTATTTGCGACCAACGTCAGCCGTGCCGCCGTACCCGCGCCCGCAGTGAAGATGGCGAGGATCACCCCGATAAGGATTTCGAGCATGATGATCGCGCCGAGGCTAGAGGACTTCTCGGCGAGGAAGTTGGGCGGGACCTCGTCGTAGAAGAGGTTCATGTAAGTCAGAATGATCCCGATCGCCTCGCGGTCGTAGACGAGCTCGATGATCGCCTGCCACTCCGCCTGCGTCTGCAGCTTCGTCGCCGTCTCTGCGTCGATCTGCATCAGCACTTCAGAGATAAACGCCTCCACGCCGTTCACGTCCCCGGAGAGGATCATTCCCGGCACGTTAAAGATGCGTTCGCGGTTGTTGAGCAGCACCAGCGTATCGTGGCCCATGTCGGCGGCGTCGTCCTGGAGCTCGTCAATCTTTTGAATGGTCATCTCTTTCCATTGTGCGAGATCGTCCGTGGAGGGGAGTTCGGCTTCTTTGATCTGCTGGAGCGTTTCAATGCCGCTGCTTTCAATGGAATCCCACAGGCCTCCGATGCTATCTCCCACCCCCGACCAGAACTCCTTGCTGCCCAGCTCTTTGGTGGAGTCCCAGACGTACTCCGCGCCGTCCGCGATGCCGCTGCCTGTCGAACTGATGAAAGCAAGCGCCGGGCTTTGGTTCCATTCCTCGTTGTAAGGGCGCATAGCCGTCCGCAGATCGCTAAAGGGCTGTTCGAACTCGCCGCGGAGTTCTTGTTTGAGCTGCTTGATCTGGGCCTCTTTGTGTTTGGCGGTGATCTCGAAGCGGACATCGCCGGGTGCTTTGGCGATATGTTCGTAGGTGCCGGGGGCAAGTTTTTCGCCGTAACCCGAGAGCTTGCCGTCGGCGACGACCTTCTCCTCGTCGATGAACAGGTCGAAGGTCGCTCCCGCCATGGGAGTCTGCCAACGGTCTTCGTAGTAAGCTTTGAGCAGGACCCGATGGATCTTGTACTCGACGTCGTGGAGCTCCGTTACTTCCTGGGCCATAGAATGCGTCCTTTGAATTTAGCGACTTCACCACGGTCGAGGCCGTTGTCGTCGATGAGCTTCGTAATATCGAATGGCTGTTCGATCTTCTGACCGGAGACCGTGGTCTTTTCCTGCGTCGATGCGAGAACCGAGCCGTCTTTGCCGACGGCGTCGAGTTCCACCGTTACCTCCGTACCATCCTTGAGGCTGGTATCGGCCCGCGCCATGTATGTCTCGTCGCCGATGCCACCGATGTAGGTGTCGTCTTGGTTGTCCGGGCGAGCATTTACCACCTCTTCACCTTCCAGCGCTCTGCAGTAGGTGATTGCCTTGGCGTAGTTCTCTTCTTTGCCTTCGGGGTAGACGGTGATGTCAATCTGCGTGATGGTATGTTCGGCTTCGAGAAGATGCTTGATCGTCAGGTCCGGTTCGACTGTGCCGCTCTTCTCGCTCTGCGATTCGTCGGCGTTCGTTTCGACGATCTTCACCTGCAGCGAAGCGATCTCTTCGGCTGTGGCGTCTTCGAGGTTGAGGAAGACGCGATAGTCGGCTTCCGTCGCGTCGGGTTCGATGACGTTCCTGCCCCGGACGTTGACAACGTCGAGGGCACGCTTGAGTTCGGTAAGGGCATGCCCGTTCTCCTCATCCACGTCCGCGACGAAACAATGGCCGTGGCCGAAACGGTGGATGTTCTCCGGGTCGAGGGTGACCGTCATGATCAGGCCATCGATACTCACGTCATCGTCTGTAGCTGCATCGGTGATGATATCCGTGTTGGTATCGTCATTGTTCTTGATGAAGTACCACTGCAGCTGCGCTTTCTGGGTCGGGGTGAGATCGGTGGTCTCGGCCCACGCGCCGTTTTCGTACTTCTCGACCGTGGCGGTGTAAGTGAGAGTCTCGGCGATGTCGCTCTGCTTGGCAACGGAAGCTTCCAGGGCGGTGACGCGGAGCTTGTTGTAAAGCGGCTTTTCGATCTCCGGAAGCGTGACGTCGGTGGCACTGACACCGCCGTTGGACGATGCCGTATCGACCAGACCCTTGAGATGGATGCCTGAAGCGTCGACGGTGAGAACCGTGCCTCCGCATTTGAGACTGATGCCCGAGGGAGCGTCGAGCTCGATCGTCGACCCCGCTTTGGCTTTGATGGAGTTGGCCGTGACATGATAGGCGCCGGTGACCCGGAGCCCGTACTCTTTTCCGATCACTGTAAAGAGGTTGGAGAGGGCTTTTTCTTTCTGGTCGAGTTCGACGTAGCGGGTCGCCTCGCCTTTGATCCGCTCGATCAGGTTCTGCTCGATGATAATTTTACGATCGACTTGCACGACTTCGGTATCGTTGGAGAGCAGGTGAGTTTCCCTGTCTTCCTTGACGGTCGTCAGCTCCTCTTTTTCGACGGTGGTGATCTTGTTGCCGGTGACGTTGAGCCGGTAGTCGTTGCCCACCGTTTCGGTACGGTCGTTGGCGACCGTGTGATGCATGTCGTGGTCGATCACCGTCCTGGCGTCATGTCCAATGTGAGTCGTGCTATCGTTGAGGACATGCAGGCTGTGGTCCTTCTGCGCCCGCATACTCAGCAGCTCTTCACCCTGCTTGTCCTCGAAGAGCAGTTCGTTGTACCCCTCTTCGTCGGCGTACTGCGGCGTGGTCTGGGTTTTGATGAAGCTCTTGGTCTTCTCTTTGGGGAGGGTGTAGGGATGCCGGTTCTCCCCGTTGTGCAGAGTGCCGATGATGATGGGGCGGTCGGGATCGCCGTTGACGAAGCTCACGATCACCTCCGCATTGACCCGGGGGAGGAACTGCGTACCGTAGCCGTCTCCGGCCCAGGCGGTGGAGAGGGGGATGTAGCAGCTGGTGGGGCGCTTCTCGTCGAAGTGGAAGATGACCCGGATCTCGCCGAACTCGTTGACGTCGATTTCGTTGGCGTGGGAGGGGGTGTCTTGATCCCCTCCGCTGACGATGGCGGTGACCGAACTTCTGATCCGCGGCTTGGAGAGAGTGGATTCGGGGCGGTAGATCAGACTCCGGGGGATCGCTTCGAACTCGGCGATGTATTGGGGTTGGTCCTTGCTCTCTTCGCGATATTCGTCCAGGGCGTTGGGAAACTTCCCGGTGTATTTGACCTTCAGGACAATGGCCTCGACCTCTTTGTGTACCTTGGGATCGTAGAGGGTGACGCAGCACCCTTCGAACAGATCGAGATCGCCGCTCTTGCCGGTGATGCGCAATGAAGGGGCGAAGTCTCTCTGGGCATCGATGCTTTTGTAACGGTTCAGGTCTTTTTGCAGCGCCCCGTCGTAGGTTTCGATCCGGTCACGGAGGCTTTGGCGTTTCAGGGCGGTACGCAGCTCTTGGGTCGAGGCGTTGTCCTCCATCGTACCGCCGCTCATGGCAGTGCCGGTCTCGGTGGTAAAATCCACCGAAGGTCTGTAGGTATCGAAGTAGTCCTGTACCTGCGCAGAAGCGTTGAATCTCTTGCTTCGGTTGAAGGTGCAGCCGATGCGTTCGTTCAGCACCGGCGCGTGTTCGTTCAGTTCGCACAGTGTCAGCGTATAGGGATCGTGACTGTAGGGATCGACCAGAAGCGAAAGCCCCTCCTCTTCACAGAGCATGGTGATGAAGTCGAAGTCGCTCTGGGCGTATTGGGTGGTGTAATGGCGTTTGGGGAACCGGACGGGGTCGGTCTTGTTGAGCAGGGAGAGATGCAGCAGCGCATCGTAGCGCCCGATGATCTCACTCACGATCTCCGGGACGCTCTTGTCCATGTAGACTTCATAACGGCGATTGAACTCCAGATAGTATAGGGGAGAGACAAGGGTGATCGTATAAAGACGTCTTCGCGCAACGCTGCCGGCTTCCTCGGCCCGAAAGATACGGCCGAAGATGCTTTTCTTGACCGTGGTGCGCTGCTCGTCGGAGAGGATCAGTTCGGCTTCGGTATCGCACAGAGTTTCGATATCGAAATCTCGATCAGCGACAAAAGTGATCATGTGTGAGAAAGATCTCGAAACAGTGCCGTTTCCTTTGAGCTCGTAGACGCTGAACGTGTCGAGCCCCGGAATGGAGGGCATCGCTTCGCTGTCGCTGAGTTTCAGCCGGGCGTTGATGCGCTGGTGGAGCGGAGCAAAGGGAATGAAGTCGTCCAGAGGCTTCATGGAATCACCTTAAATATTTTATAATGTGAAAAAGCATTTGTGATTTTACAGGCGTGAGTATAAAATGTTGGTTAAATTGCAACAAAGGCTATAATTTATGATGATTTTGTGAGTTGACAAAGCCTCAATCGAATTGGTAAACTTCTGAAGGTTCTCAGTTCGCCCGACCGTTCTCGCCTGATCCAGGTATGGCAAAGAATTGATCTGCAATCATGCACCTTTGTTTAAATAAAGAAGCGAAGTGTTGCAAACGAGAACATGCTGCTACACACCCATCGTTATCGCTTCCACACAAACAAAGGACTTCTATGTCACCTACCGATCTGCATACACTGAAAACCGTTGCAAAAAATCTTGCCAAATCACTCAAAGAAATCGATTACGATCCCCACAAAGGATTATCCCACAGTGCATCGCTTAACTTGGCAGCCCGTGGTTTTGGATTTGAAAACTATAATGCTGCCAAAGCGATTCTAAGTAAAGAACCATCAGCTATCACTGGGCAAGAGCAAGATCCGAATGAGGAATACAAGAAAGCACTACACGCTATTCAGGCTGTTGGTATCAATGAAGAGGATGCCAATGAGTTGATGGTATGGTATGTGCAATATCTCGGTTACGGGCAAAAGAAATTTCATGACACGATCACTTCATACATTCATGAAGTAAAAGGTCGGAATATTTTTTCAATCGATTCGTTCTATGCCGAATTATTCTATCTTGTGTTGTCGGATCTCCAATATTTCGTACCAGTGCGTGCTCAGTGGATATATAGTCACTATTTGATCGAAGAACAAAAAGAGAGTGAAGCGATTATCCGCGCTCTCAAAACTGGAAATTTTATCGATGACGTGTTGGCAAAATCATTACGAATCTCTACCAAAGAATTGGAAACGGCATTTAGTCTTTATCAAATGGCTGGTATCGAGCTGGATGAAACTGCCAGAGTAGAGTTCATCTCTTCATCGAAAGAAAAAAAAAGAATTTATACCTACCTTTCGACAATTTATGATGTTATGCAATCGAATGCCATCATGCGCGAAGACATATCGAATATTCTGCAAATCGATGTCAAAAAAGTTGAGAAGCATCTTTCCATGTGGAAGGAACTCGACTTTGATCTAGTGATCAATGGCATACATGCTACGCCTGTACCGATCCTTGAAGATTACGGGCAGTATTCGGATGGTTCCTACGGTTTTGGTTTCCATCGTCTTTTTTCAAGGCGTGTTATGCGTGGAGGAATCGCTATAAGCTGATATCGTAGACCAGTCAACCTTCCGGCACTAAGAGAGGTCGCGTCGTTAATCGTTCAATCGTATGATTCGCCTCCTTCGAGGCCTTGGTATGATTGGCTGAACGGTAAAAGTCGTCGACTGTTTTAAGATTGATATGTCCTAGCGATGCACTGAGAACGGTGGAAGCTGTACCCGCTTCACCCATCGCAGAAACGAGGATATGTCTGAAATAATGCAATGTCAATTCAGGTATTCCAGCGGCCTCCTTGACCTTAGTCAACTGCTTCTTCGGGGAGGATAGTTCTTTGCCGGTTCTCGGAGATTTAAAAACTAATCCGCCTTGAGCCTCTCTTAGCTCAGAGAGTGCTTCGGCGATCGGCGCTGATAGCTCATAAGTTTGGTCGATTCTGATCTTGTTGTTGTTAGCCCGTACGGTATAAGTGTTGTTCAAAAAGTCAATATCGTGCCACTGGAGTGTTCGGATCTCATTCCATCGTCTACCATAGAGGGCAAGCAGAAATAGCGCCCGGTAAAATGCATCATCTTGGTAAAGGGCCATAATAGTTCGGAAGAGGGTTGCGAGTTTGGCTGCAGCGTGTTCAACAATTTTTTTCTGACGATTCTGCTTGGGAGCCTTGATATTTGGAATTTCGCTGATGACTTTGTTGTCGACTGCATATTGCATAATCGGCTTTAGAATCTGGAGCATCAGCTTCCTGATAGTTCTGGGGCTACAGCCATCGGCGGACTGTTTTGAAAGTCCCCTGGTTTCCATTCGTTTTCGAAGGTCGTCGAAATCGATCTGCCGGATATTCTTGATGCGCTTTTTCCCGATATTATTTTCGCAGTGGAGATTGTAGATGTACCGACGCTCTTCCGTCCATTTTGAACTCGTACACGCTTTGTCAAAGAAGATGCTTGATACTTCGTTTAGGCTGCTGTTTTCTGAAAAACCTACGCCACTGTTAAGCTGTTTCTCTTTCTGGGTTAGAAATTCCGCTTTCGCTTTTGCAACGCGGGTTCGCTTATCCCACTCCTTTCCTGTATAGTCCAGTACCCCACGTTTTTGGCGTCCGTTGATTTTGAAGCGGTAGAGAAAACGATCGAACTGTTTATTCGCCTTCAAACCTCTATCTACGTCTTCTGTGAATTCTTTTGTGTCAATTGCCAAGATATTCCTCGTGCGCTCAGGTGACACTTTGGGTGACACCTTTATTGTGTATAGTATATCTCAAAATATTTTCAAATAACATGTTTGTGTCACAATATAGGGCTATATAGGCTGTTAAATATTCTAAGAGATAATAGACCGCTTGCTTGCGGTACCAGCGGTCGGGCGTTCGAATCGCTCCGGGCGCACCATTTACTTTCTACTACACTAACATCTTATTTCAAGTTAGCACCCTGATTTAATTTATAGTATGTCGCGGAATAGAGCAGTTCGGTAGCTCGTCGGGCTCATAACCCGAAGGTCACAGGTTCAAATCCTGTTTCCGCAACCAATTCCGGATCCTTTGCGGATAGGTTTTAGCAACGTTTTAAATCACCTGATCAGGCCACTTTTAGAATCACCGGGTTGTTATCTTCCTATTGTTGAATGATCGACGGAAAATAGAGACAAAAGGAAACCAATGTCTATCATCGATATCAAACAGACAGAAAAAGTCAAAGTACTGTTACGATTGCTCGATAGCAATGAAGCGATTGAGATCGCCTGCAGTAAAGCAGGACTCAACGTAGAACAGGCCAAAACGCTCCTCTCCTTATGAGATAACGAGCTGACGCTCAAAGACGGACACGCTTCTATGCCACTCGAACCGTGGTCGGGCGTTCAAATCGCTCCGGGCGCACCCTTTCAAGCACACCTCCACGCAACGATTTTTTTTCTGTGAAACGATTTTCCAATGTATCAAACACATGTGTCATGTGTCCTACCGATCTTGATTTGGCTACGGTAAGTTATTTCATAATGTTTGGAAAATCAACGAGGATCGGCAGTGCTTTCGAGTGGGGTGCTGTTGCTTTTATCTCATAGGTATGGGTGACAACTGATCCCTATTCTGAGCATATTGACATAAGCTTGATCGTAACGTTCTCCTCCATGGAGGGGTTCTATTAGAAACGATTACAACCTTGCAATGATTATCTTGGTTCAGGTACTAGTTCCGGGAAGAGATGGCTCGCGAAGTAGGTGTCGATTTTCAGTCGGATTGGACCTTTTTTGGAATCGGACTCCAGGTATTCGCGCTTCAAAAGCTCTTTAATCACGGTCGTACCGGTCCGGTCACTGACCCCGATGATCGAAGCGACCCTGCCTCGAGGGATCGTTCCGTAGATCAGCAGTTCTTTGAAAAGTGCATTGGTGCCTTTCGGAAGAGGGGCGATAGTGAGCTCTTTCTTCTGAGACTTCCCGACAAACGCGTCGATGCGCGCCCCGAGTTCCGAGAGTTTCAGATAGCGGCTCATATAGGCGACCTGATCCTCGGCACATTCGAGCATGAACGAGACGAACTCTTTGAGGGCCATCGACGAGAGTGCCCCTTTGCCATCCAGACTCCCCTGCCGGATCATATCCGCCCGGCGTAATAGCGCCTTGTAGGCATCGCTGCGCCGCGCCAGTCCCCGGGAGATATTCCAGAGTCCGTAGCCGTCCAGTTTCATGTGGTAAAAGAGAGCGTCAAGCGCCAGACGCGCCGTTCTCCCGTTCCCGTCAAGAAAGGGGTGAATCCATAACAGGCGGTGATGGGATGCAAAGGCATGGACGATCCAGTGACCGAGCGAATCCCTCAGAGTGCGGGAGTAGAGCGCTTCGAACTGTGTCATCAGGCTTGGGACGTCGATACTCTGCGGCGCGGTGTGGTTGGCTACGTAAACATCGAGTTCCCGGAGCGCTCCGGGAACCATTTCGGTACGAATGCCGTCATGTTCGATACGTAAAAAGGATTCCATCCCTTCCTGGGAGTAGAAGTGCCCGTGAATGGCACAGATGAACGGTTTGCCATAAGGAGAAGGCGTCAGCGGCGCATTCTCCTCGATCCAGCGTTGAGTTTGCATGTGAGCAAGAGAGAGCTGTTGAAGGCTGCGTTCTCGCGGGTTGTCTGAAAAGTTCCTGTGCATCGCCGCCTCGATGTTCAAAGGGTGCGTCCCCTCCGACTCGATGCGGTTGGAGTAGTAGCTGTTGATGATACGCAGATGTTCGCGGATGGTATCGAGGATTTCGATGGAATGGTTGCCCGTTAATTTTGCACTCTTCAGTGCCAGTGCATCTGCCCGTTCAATCAGCTCGGGGACAATAATGCCTCTGATATCTGCCGGTCCGATCGGTGTAAATGGCATAACTGCTCCTATTTCTGATACGATCATAACATATTTTTAGAAATTTGCGGATTATTTTGCGGATATTATATGTCTTAAAAGCTCTTATTATTTGGGCTTATTTGATTCGAATGATAAAATAATAAGAATTTTTTGCGGATTATTTTGCGGATCTTTGATTCAAGAGAAAGATCATGCAGAGCACCCTCACCCCTTCCCCGCAACATACCGATGCGCCGCCGCAAACCGCGCCTCTTTCAAAAGCGCGTTGCGTAGGTAGGCGGCGGGGGTGATGCCCTCGTAGGCGGCCAGCTCTTGGAGTGCCGCGTACTCTGTTTCGCTCAGCCGAACGTCCAGCGAGGCTTTCAGGGGGGAGCCGGGGAAGGTGAAGGCGTCGGAGCGCAGGTGGGCGTCGAGTTCCTTGGCCTTCATGGAAGCCGCCAGCCGCGCGACCGTTTCGAGAAAGCGTTGGGCCTGCGCGTCCGTCGCGTATTCCATAAGGCGTGCGGCGGTGATGCGAAGGTACCGGGGGGCGGCGAGGGCGAACAGCGAGACGGCGGGGCTGTAGGCCCGTGCAACCCTCTGGTCGAAGATGTCGAGATAGCGTTGGCGGTAGTGGTCGGTTCGGCGCTTACCGGTTCCCATGGCGGCTCCCTGGCGGAATTTCGGGCGTATTATAGCAGGCGGGGGATGGGTCAGCCCCCCTGACTGTCGTAGGCGGCGTGGAAGGCCACGAACTCCTCGAAGGAGAGCGGCTTGGCGTAGTAGTACCCCTGCACCTCGTGGCAGTGGACGCTTTTGAGGTAGTCGAGCTGTTCGCGGGTCTCCACCCCTTCGGCGGTGATGTCGAGTCCGAAGGTGTTGGCGAGGGCGATGATCGCTTTTGCGATCGCGATGCTCTCCCGGGAGTCGGGGAGGTTGTCGACGAAGGATTTGTCGATCTTCAGGCGGGTGACCGGGAGCTTCTGGAGGTAGCTCATGGAGGAGTAGCCGGTACCGAAATCGTCGATGGCGATGTCGAGGTGCATGTTGCGCAGCTCCTGCAGGGTGCGCAGCGCGTTCTCCTGGTCGGTGACGATGTAGCTCTCGGTGATCTCCAGCTCCACCTCCTCGGGGGTGATGCCCGAGTCGCGGATGGCTCGTTTGACGGTGCGGATCATGTCGCTGTTGCGGAGCTGGACGCTGGAGACGTTGATGCTGATCTTGGGGTAGACGCATCCTAGGGCCTGCATCGCCTTGAAGTCCCGGAACGCCTGGTTGAGAATCCACTCCCCCAGGGGGATGATGAGGTTGGTCTCCTCGGCCATCTTGATGAAACGGTCGGGACCGATGAAGCCCAGGGAGGGGTTGTTCCAGCGCACCAGTGCCTCCGCCCCGGAGATCTTCCCGGTCTCCAGGGAGACCTTGGGCTGGTAGAGCAGATGGAACTCGCGGCACTGCTCCTTGAGCGTCGCCTTCATGGCGTTGATGTAGGTGGAGCGCTCCTCGATGTACTCGGAGAGCTTGCGGGAGAAGAAGCTGTAGTTGTTGCGTCCTTCGTCCTTGGACTGGTACATGGCGAGGTCGGCGTGTTTGATGAGGGTCATCATGTCGTTGCCGTCATCGGGGTAGAGCGCGACGCCGATGCTGGCCGTCGTGGCGATCTCGTGGCCGTTGCAGATGAAGGGGAGTTTGAAATCCACCAGCAGCTTCTCGACTACCACCTCGACGTCGCGGACCTGTTTGACGTCTTCGATGAGAATGTTGAACTCGTCCCCCCCGATGCGCGCCAGGGTGTCGACGCTCCGGACGGTGTCGGACAGACGGTTGGAGACCTCCACGAGGAGCTCGTCGCCGACGTCGTGCCCGAGAGTGTCGTTGACCTGTTTGAACTCGTCGAGGTCGAGGAAGAGCACGGCGATCTTGGTATTGCGCCGCTTGGCCTGCTCGATGGCGTGTTCGAGCCGCAGCATGAAGAAGCGGCGGTTGGGGAGGTCGGTGAGGGCGTCATGGTTGGAGAGGTACTCCAGCTCCTTCTGGGAGCGTTTCAGGGCCGTCTCGCGCTCCTGGATGATCTCGGCGGAGTCGGCCAGCTCCGTCGACATCCGGTTGAAGCTTGTTGTCAGCTGGGCGATCTCGTCGTTCGAAGTGACCATGATCTGCTGGCCGAGACTCCCTTCCTGGATCTCCCGGATGCCCTCCTGGAGGCGCTCGATGGGGCGGGTGAAGGTGCGTACCAGCGCGATGCTGACGGGGATGACCAGCGCCAGGGTGAAGGCACTGGCGAAGAGGAGGCTGTCGAAGAGATCGAGAAAGTAGTCCAGGACGGTCTTTTTGGTCTGCAGTACGGCGACGGCGCCGACGATCTGCTCACCGTTGTACAGCGGCAGTACCCGCTGCAGGTACTTCGCATCCTCCATCTCGACGCTCGATGCGCCGCCGCCCCTGTCAAAGGGGATCTCGGGGAGACGGTGGGCCGTCAGGGTCCCGGCCGAAACACGCATGCCCGTTCCGTCCGCCAGGTAGACGTTGATCTCCCGGTCCGGCAGCAGCCGCGTCAGCTTGGTGACGAAGGAGCGGTCCAGGGGGTTTTCCGTTTCGACGAAGCCGACCTGGGAGGGCTCCATCTTACGGCTTTCGGGGTTGAACGCGAACCCCATGATGGGGTAGAACGTCTTGACGGTCAGGGTGCTCACGCTGCGGGCGTACTGCATCGCCTCGCCGGAGGGAAAAGGCCCCGGGTAGTGGGCATTGATGCCGGGGTAGTCGGTCCGGTTCTGCCAGACGATGGCCAGGGGGTCGACGTCGCTTTTCCCCTCGGCAACCATGAACTGGGGATTGGGGAAGTTGTGGACGTACCCCTTCTTCGCATCGTCGGCTTCGATGTGGGAGAAGGCTACCAGATCCCCCTCCTCGTCGTAGATGAGGGTTTTCCAGATGTCCCCGGCGATCTTGCCCGAGTCGTAGGCGGCACCGGCGAGGGCGGAGTAGAGGGGTCGGGTGACGCTGGGGTTGTAGTTGGTTTTATAGCGGCGGATGTGCTTGACCTTCAGCCCCAGCTCCTCAAGCTCCGCCGTCTGCCGCGCCGCCGCGAGGAAGCGCGCTTCGTTGGAGACGAGTTCGGTGCGAACCGTCTCGATGTCGTTTTGCAGCTCCACCCGGGTTTGGGCGATGCTGTCGTCGATGAGGACCCAGATGATCGACATCGTCGTCAGCAGCAGGGCCAGCGATGCGGTGAAGAGACCGAAGGCCGTGAGTTTCGTTTTGATGTTGAACATGGATTATTGCATCGGTCGGGAGTATTTGTCCTCCCAGAGTTTCGCGTAATCGATTTTCGGCGGGGTGAGAATGTAGTGCTTCAGGAACGCTTCGGCGTTCTCGGAGGTGACCAGCTGGGACTTGCTGAAGAAGGCCCGCTTCTCGTGGGGGAGTTCGGAGGGTTTGATGTTCCCCAGGTAGGCCTGGTAGGCGAAGGAGAGGCCCATGCCCGACTGCCAGTAGGGGTCGACCGAGACGGTACAGACCAGGTCTTTGGAGATGACCGCCCGGACCGCTTCGCTGGTGCCGTCGACGCCGCAGATGGGCATCTTCTTGTCCAGCCCCATCTCCCGAAGGATATCAACGGCCCCCAGCGCCATTTCGTCGTTGGCGGCCCAGATGCCCTGGACTTCGCCGCTGTCGTACTTGGTAAACCACTTGGTGACGAGCATCGCCGATTCCACCCGCGACCAGTTGGCAGAGGCGCTTTCGAGCACCTTGATGCCGGGGTTCTTCTCAAGAACGTTGTTCAGACCGGCGACCCGTCCCCGGTTGGAAGAGTTGTCCAGCCGTCCCTGTACGACCAGGAGGTTGCCCGTGCCGTGCATCTTTTTGAAAATCTCCCGGGCGGTCACCGTTCCGGAGTGGATGTAGTCCGTCGTCGTATGGGTGACCCAGTAGGGGTCGAAGTCCCAGGGCCAGAAGTCCCTGGGCTTGTTCCAGACCGTCGAGAAGTAGATTTCGTGCGCTTTGGCGACGTTGGCCAGCACCCGGGCGCTGGATTCGTCGTTGGGGTCCATGAACAAGATGGCATTCTTCCCCGTTTGCTGCAGGGTAAGCTGAAGATCCTGCACCTGCTTCTCGCCGTTGCCGTGGTTGTAAAGGGCGATCACCTTCTCTTCGGCCCCGATGGTTTTGGCAAAGAGCCGCGCCCCCTCGACGAGTGCTCGCATGTATTCGTTGGCGTCGGTCCGGATGGAGATGATGACGTAGGGAGGCTCCCGGAGAGCTCCGCCGGCAGCTGCGTGTACGGCACCGAACATGACGGATGAGAGAAAGAGTATGGAGAGTATCAGGCGTTTCATGGCAGCCCCCTTGCGCGTGTCGTTGTCATATATCTTAGCGTGAAAACTCTTAGGCCCGGCAGATAAAGAGCGCGGGGGGAGACATACGCTATCATTTCGCGATTTCGATTGATTGATTCGTAACCGATGCGGTGTTATAGTGTAACAAGAGAGGAAAAGGAAATCATGGCAATTTTCGCGCTTCAGTCGCCCGCGGGCGGCTTTCTGGACGAAGACCTCGAACACTTCAACAAGGGGTTCGACGACTGGTGCGTGCAGTTCGAGAGTTTCGAGGACGCCGCGCTGATCGCCGGGACCCTGGAGCAGCGCGAGAGTGTCGAGATCGTCGAGATCACTCCCCTGAGCTACCCGAAATATTTCTTCCCCGGGTTGGAGGGAATCGTTCATGCGACCCGGCAGGTGGGGAACACCGTGGTCTGCATCGTCGAACCCTTCATGGGGTCGAATTTCCGGCTGGCGCTTTGCGATCTCGGGACGAAGCGGGTGCGGATGACGGCAACGCGTTACAAGAGCGCCCTGGCCGTGGAGGGGGCGTTCGCCGCCTATTCGGAGTAGAGACGCTAGCGCAGCGACTCCAGAATCGCCTGCAGGGCCCGGTCGAGCTCGTTACTCCGTTCGGAGAGGGTGACGAAGAAGACCTCGAAGGTGACGGGGTATCGGCCGCTGGCGGCTCCCGTCCTGACGTTGTTCAGTTCCGCGCTGACATCCTCTCCCAGCTCCTGGGAGTCCTCGTTTGCAAAGATGTCGTCCAGCCGGGCTTTGAGACGCCGGTCGTTGAGGCGCGAGTAGTCGGGCGTGCCGGTTTTTCTGCTCAGAGTCTGCAGGGTTTGCTGCGTCTTGGCATCGAGGGGACGGCCCGCGATGAGGTAGGGGGTGACGGTGTCGCGCAGCTGTTCGACGGCGGCCCGGGAGGTCAGAAACGCCGTATAGGTTCCGTAGCGGCCCCCGCCGTATGCGGCGCTTACCTCGCCCAGCAGACGGTTTACCAGGGCGTCGAACCCGCTGCTGCTTCCGGCGTCTCGCGCATCGACCCGGCGGCGCAGGCTCTTCAGCGTCTCCGCGGTCCCGGTGTCGCCGCATGCACGGACCGCGTCATCGACGATGCGGCGCTGCGAGGCGAGGGAACGGGCCGTCCCTTCGGAGTAGCGTGCGATCAGCATCGTCGACATCCCCCGTTCCCGGGAGAGGTGTTCAATGAGCCGGTGGGTGCGTGCGAGGGTGTCGAAATTTTGAACCGGAGCCGCCTGCAGGAGCGCGGCCATCAGCATCGTGAACAGGATGAGGGGGAGCAGAAAGGGTCGGAGCGTCGGGGCGGAGTACATCGTAAGGCGTCCTTGCGGGAGTGTGGCATCGCAAAAAGTGATGAAAATCATTATATAGCCGCAAATGTTAACGGGGTTAAACGACTCCTTTGCCGATTCATGGCATTTTTCTCCGTTTGCCGCTACAATGCGGTTTTTTAAACGCAGAGAAATCGGAGCCCGACGTATGTTCGAAAAAACCGCAAAATACATGGAAGAGTGCCTCAAGGCGTACGGGGTGCATCCCCTGCCGCCCATCGTCGAAACCGAGGGAGAGCATGTCGCGTACGAGTTCGGAGGCTTCGAAAACGTCATTTACATCGGTCGCGCCGCCGACGTCTACAAAGTACCGCTCTCCGAGTGGCTGGTCGCTGCGGGCAAGGCGCTGCTGCAACAGCGCGGCAGCGACCTGGCGGTGCTTCACTTCGGAAGCGAATGGGAGTCGGACGAGAGCTTCATGCGGGTTGCCGACGACCTCGACTACGTTGCGGCGCTGGCGGCGATCTACCAGTGCTACCTCTACAACCCGGTGGAGACCTACTGCGTCTACGACGATGCCCTCGAAGCGGGAGACGAATCGAGCCTGCACGCTATCGCCGTCGCCCTGGGGCTTTCCCACCCCCGGGGGCTTGAAGCCCTGGGGTTCGACCCGCTGAAACAGGCGGAGATCTTCGAAGAGGCGGAGTTTTTCAAGGGGGTCGTCACCCAGAAACGTCCCGACCTCTCCCTGCTGGCCGCCCTTCAGAACGCCTGGCAAAAACACCGCGGCAGCGGCGTGAACATCCGTCTTGAAGAGGGTGTGGTGAAGTTTTCCCGGCGTTAGGAAGAGGCGAGTACCACGCAGTTTCTGCCGCGTCGTTTTGCGTCGTAGAGTGCGATGTCCGCTTGTTTGAGCACAGTATCGGCCGGTGTCTCCGGGTCATAGAGCGTCGCGCCGAAGCTGCAGGTGATGCCGGCGACTCCCGGGAGTTCCAGCGCCTCGATGCGGGCGCGCAGGTTTTCCAGAACGGTGGCCAGCCCCTGTTCATCCCCCACGCCCAGCACCAGAAGGAACTCCTCCCCGCCCCAGCGCACCAGGACGTCGCTGCTGCGCAGGTTGCGCTGCACGAGGTCGACAAGGCTTTTGAGGACGCGGTCTCCGACATCGTGCCCGTAGGTGTCGTTGACCTGTTTGAAGTGGTCGATGTCGAGCATCGTCAGGGCCGTCAGCTGGTTGACCGTGGCGTGTCGTTTGGCGATGATGCCGATGCGGCGGTAGAAGTAGTCCCGGTTGTAGGCTCCCGTCAGCGTGTCGTGCTCGACCCGTTTGATCAGTTCGAGCTGCTTGAGCATGGTTTCGCTGATGTCGTGGAAATCGACGACGTAATAGTCGTTGAGGGTGCTGATGGAGACGCTGAAAGCTTTCTCCGTGAAGTCCTCGTGGGACACCATGGAGACGACCCGCTTTTCCGCCGGAAGCCGCTGCATCGCTTTGACCCAGTCCGCTTTTTCGGCAATGCGGCCCAGATGGAAAAAGTTATCGCTCTGCACGAAAGAGTCGCAGACGCAGCGGTAGCGTTTTCTGAAGGTCTGGACCGTGTCGCACCGGAAGAACTCCAAGAAGGAGCGGTTGGCGTATTTCACCTCCCGTACGTCGGTGACGATGACCATGGTCGGCTGCGCGTCGAGGAGGAAGCTGAGGAACTCTTCTTGCCGCCGTACCGTCTTCTGAAGCCGGTAGCTGCGCAGGTGGTTGGCGACGCGGATCTCCAGTTCGCGGAGGTTGAAAGGTTTGGTCAGGTAGTCGTTGCCTCCCGCTTCGAACCCCTTGACGATGGAGTCTTCGTCGGTGCGGGAGGTGAGAAAGATGATGGGAAGATCGGAGCTCTTCTCATTGGTGCGGATGCGGTGGGCCACTTCATAGCCGTCGAGTTCGGGAAGCTGGATGTCGAGCAGCACCAGTTCGATGTCGAAGCTCTCCAGCAACTGGAGCGCCTGTTCCCCGTTGAGCGCAACTTTGAGGTTGTAACGGTCCGAGAGCAGGTCGGCGACGAGCTTGATGTTGACCGGTTCGTCGTCGACGATGAGAATTGTGGGGTTACTCTCCATTGAGCACTCTTTCCATGGCGTTGAGATGGGCTTCCATCCCCGCGTAATTGAACGAATCATACAATTCTAGCAGTTTTTTGCGCTCCGCTTCCCCGATCAGTCCTCCGAGCGAGGCGATGAAGGCTTCCATCTTTTCGGGAGGGATGTAGCTTGCCTGGCGGGTATCGGCCAGGAGCTCTGCCAGCAGCCGTCGGCTCTCGTCGTCGTTACCTTCACTCGCCGTTTTTTGAAGCAGGGGGGTGATTTTGCTTTCAATTTCCTCAAAGGCATCATGCAGCGCCCGCTTGAGGCGGCTGCAGTTTTCGGTAACGCCGTTTCCTGCCTCGATCTCCTGCGTCAGGGCGTAGGGCTCCCGGATGCGGAGGTTCCCGGTCACCCCTTTGAGTTTATGGACGTACTCTTTGAAGACGGATGCATCCGGGTCGCCGTCGAGTATTTCGAGAGTGGCCCGGTAACTGTTTTTGAAGGTTTCGTACATGGTGTAGACGACTTTCGGGTCTTTGTTTACCATGTCGACGACCGCTTCAAGATCGGCACACTCCAGGTGGAGCGGTGCGGTTGAGTCGCCGGGAATGGCAGGTGTGCCGTCGGCAAGTTCAAAGAAGTCGGCGATGACTCCTTTGAGCCCTTCCGGGTCGATGGGTTTGGCGATGTGGCGGTTCATCCCCGCCGCTTCGGAGAGTTCGCGGTCGCGCTGCATGACGGCCGCGCTGAGGGCGATGATGGGGACGGTGCCGTTGAACCGGCGGATCTTCCGGCTCGCCTCGAAGCCGTCCATGACCGGCATCTGGATGTCCATGAAGATGATGTCGGGATCGACCTGGCGGCATCTTTCGATCCCCTCGAGACCGTTGCCGGCGATCTCGACCCGAAAGCCCATCTCTTCAAGCAGCAGTGAGGCCACCAGTTGGTTGGTTTCGTTGTCTTCGACGAGAAGGGCGGTTTTCGGGCGCATCAGCCGTTTATGGCGAAGCGGCTCCGTTTCCGGGAGTTTGGAGGTTTTGACGACCGCCCGGGGATCGTGGTGGAAGGGAAGGGTAAAGGTAAAACGGCTCCCTTTCCCCTCTTCGCTTTCCACCTCGATCGTACCGCCCATTAGCTCCACAAGTTGCCGGGTGATCATCAGCCCCAGTCCGCTGCCGCCGAATTTGCGGGTCGTCGACTGGTCGCCCTGTTCGAAGGCCTGAAAGAGTTTGGCAAGGTTTTCCGGGCTGATGCCGATGCCGGTGTCCTCGATGAGGAAGCGGAGCATCAGGGTACCTTCGGGCGCATCGACGGAGGCGATGTCGAGCAGGATGTGCCCCCGCTCCGTGAACTTGACGCTGTTGCCGACGAGGTTATTCAGAATCTGGGTCAGCCGCAGGGCGTCCCCGTTGACGACCGCGGGGATGGCGGGGTCGATATGGATGCGGAAATCGAGGTTCTTTTCGTGGATCTGGTAGCCGAAGAGGCTGGAGACGTTTTTCGTGACCGAACGGAGTTCGAAGTCCGTGGGAACGATGTCCATTTTTCCCGCCTCGATTTTGGAGTAGTCGAGGATGTCGTTGATGATGCCCAGCAGTGCGTGGGAGGATTGCTGCGCTTTTTCAAGATAGCCGCGCTGTCCGGCTTCGAGATCGCTGTTGAGGACGATGTCGGTCAGGCCGATAATGCCGTTAAGCGGCGTACGGATTTCGTGGGACATGTTGGCGAGAAAGGCGGATTTTGCCTGGTTGGCTTTTTCGGCGGCCACCTTGGCCCGTTCCAGGCTCTTCTGGGCCCGTTTGGCTTCGGTCACGTCATAGAAGGAGACGATGAGGTCCTTGCCGACGAAGATGCCGGAGATGATCATGGTTCGGGTCTCACCGCGTTTGCAACACACCCGGTACTCGCGAGGTCGGATCTCCCGATGCTCCCAGACCGCTTTCGCCACCTCCTCGTTCCAGGTTTTATAGACCCATTGGCGATAGTCGGCATCGGGATAGGCGAGGGCGAACCAGCTGTCGACATCGGGGATCTCCTCGGGGAGGTACCCCAGGATATCGATGAATTTCTGGTTGATGCGCAGCACGTTGCCGTCGCTGGAGACATACCCGAGGGGAATCGGCGTATAGCTGAAGAGGCGTTCCGCGTTCTCCTTGGCGCGGATGAGGTCGGATTCGGTCGCTTTCTGATGAGTGATGTCGTTGATGTAGCCGATGAAATGGGTGATGCGTCCTTCGGCATCTTTCTGGGTGACGGTGTGGTCCAGGACCCATTTCGTCGTACCGTCGGGAGTGAGGACGCGGTAGGGGTCGTGTTTGAAAAAGTCGGCGTGCCGTTCCAGTGCGGCGTGTACTTCTTCGTTGACGTGGGCGAGATCGTCGGGGTGAATGCATGACGCATAGGTGACGTCACCGTTTAAAAAAGCCTCTTTGCTGTGGCCCAGAAGCCGTTCGGCGTTGTCGGAGACGTAGGCGATGCTCCAGTTCTCGTCGTTGTTCCATTTGAAGAGTACCGAGTCCCCCTTGTCGAACAGCGAGAGCAGTGATGCCTGTTCCCGCAGGAGGTTCTGGGTGGTCATGGTCGATTCGATCAGCTCCCGGCGGATTTGGCGGTCCTCGGTGACGTCGCGGCTGCTGATGAGCAGGTGCTGTTTGTCGGGAAGGAGGGCGATACTCATGTTGATGGTCAGCAGGGAACCGTCTTTGCGGTAACAGGACTTTTCGTAATTGGTGATGGAGCCTTTGGCGATCACCTCCGCGATGGCTGCCTGGGTGCGCGGAATGTCTTCGGGTACGCTCATGCCGATGCAGGACTGGTAGCTCAGTTCGTCGCGGGTGTAGCCGGTCATCTCCAGATAGGCGTCGTTGAATTCGATGAAGTTGCTTTCGAGGTCGAGGATCGCCAGCCCGTCCTTGGTGGTCTTGAAGATGGTTTCGAACTCCTCTTTCTGTTGCAGCATCCGTTTCTGGGTTTCGACCTTTTCGGTGATGTCGATGCCGATGGTGAAGATGTAGTCCATGGCGCCGTTCTCCTGCATGACGAGCGTATTGGACCATTCGAACATCCGTTCTTCCCCGCTTTTGGAGCGCCAGCTGTTCTGGAAGTTTTCAACGATTTCGCCTCGGCGGGCCATGGCAATGATCTCGGTGACTTTCTCGTGCATTCCGGGGTCGATGAAGCGGGCCCAGAAGTAGGGTTCGGAGGCGATTTCCGCCTGGGTGTAGCCCGTAAACTGTTCGGTGTAGCGGTTGGCCCGGCTCATCGTGCCGTCGGGCCGGATAACGGCGATGACGGCATTGGCGGTGTCGACGATGGTGGAGACGAAATTGCGTTCGGCGAGAATCTCAAGTTCAAGCTGTTTTTCGGCGGTGATGTCGCGGGCCGAGGCGTAGAGATATTTGCGGCCGTCGAGTTCGATGCCTTTGGCATTGATCTGGGCATCGTAAAACGAACCGTCTTTGCGTCGGTGCCGGGTTTCGAAGATGGTGGGGACCTCGATCAGGGCCCGCACGGCCCCGGTCAGCTGCTCGGGCGGAATGCTGGCATCCCAGTCGAAGACGTTTCGTGTAGCGAGTTCGTCGTAACCGTACCCCAGCATTTCCGCGAAGGAGCGGCTGTAGTAGATGAGATGGCCGTTTTCGTCTAGAATGTGGATGCCGTCGGAGGCAAACTCGAGCAGTTTGCGGAACTTCTCCTCGGCCCGCTTCTGTTCGCTGATGTCCCGGGTGGCCGCGTAGAGGTAGCTGCGGTCATTGAGATTGATTTTGACGGCGGTGACGGCGGCATCGTAGGTGGAACCGTCCTTGCGGCGGTGGATGGTTTCGAAGCTGACGGCCTTTTCCGTCACGCCGGCAACCAGCTCCGCAAGCTCCGCTTCGTCGAACCGGGCGTCCCAGTCGGAGATGCTCAGCGATTTGAACGCTTCGGGGGTGTAGCCGAGCATCCTGGCTTGGGTCAGGTTCACCTCTTCGACATTCCCTTCGAAGTCCATGATGATGATGCCGTCGGAGGAGTACTTCATCAGGTTCTCGTACCGTTCCTTTTCGTGCCGCATGGCGTCGGCGAGTTCCTGCATCTGGGTCACGTCGTAGAGCGTGCCGATGGAGCGCAGGGGTGTGCCGTCGGCGTCGAACTCGGTATCGCACTGTTCCTGGACGTGTTTGATGCGCCCGTCGGGCATGAGGAGCCGATGGGTGATCTGGTACTCTTCTCTGGTTTTCAGGGAGTTCTGGTAGGCATTGTGAACCATTTCGCGGTCTTCGGGATGGACGAGCTCGAAGAAGGCTTCGTAGGAGGGTACGAACCGTTTCGGATCGAGTTCGAAGATGTCGAAGATTTCGTCGGACCATTCCAGGACGCCGTTTTTGACGTCAAACTCCCAGATGCCGAGGCGGGCGATCTTTTTGGCCTGTTTGAGTTTGGAGAGCGTACGATGAAGCTCCTGCTCGTTGGCCTGTTCCCGGGTGATGTCCTTGATGATGGAAAAGAGTACGGTGCCGCTTTCGGTGTGGATGGGAGAGGCGTGGACTTCGACGGTGCGTGTCTCGCCGCTTTTGAGCCGATGGTGGAAGATGAAGCTGTTCTGGTGGTTGCTGCGGGCGGCGGCGATATGGTTCCGGATCTGCTCCGGGGGAAGGGTGTTGATCTGGGTGACGCTCAGTTTCAGGAACTGGTCGCGGGAGTAGCCGTAGAACCGTTCGGCGCTGCGGTTGACGTCGAGAATCATCCCCGTATCGGCATCGAACATCATCATAACGGCGTCATGCTCGCGGAACATGCTGGTGTAGCGCCGATTCATCATGCTCACCTGTTCATAGAGCTTTTTGGAAGCGTCGATGTCCGTGTGGGTGCCGATCATCCGCAGGGGGGTGCCGTCATCGCCGCGTTCGATGACGACGCCCCGGTCGAGAACCCATTTGTAGCTGCCGTCCTTGCAGCGTACCTGGTGTTCGTTGCGGTAGATCTCGGTTTTTCCGTCGAGGTAGGCGCGGATGTCGGCGTAGACCCCTTCGAGCTGTTCGGGGCGGACCCGCTGGGACCACTCGTTCAGCGAGCCGGAGATTTCGTTTTCTTCAAAGCCGAGCATTGCTTTCCACTGGGGAGAGAAGTAGACCTCGTCGGTAAGGAGGTTCCAGTCCCAAAGACCGTCGCCGCTCTCCTCCAGGGCAAACTTCCACCGCAGCTCGCTCTCCCGGAGCTTCTTGCGGGTCTCGATGGTTTCCGTGACGTCCTCGGTCAGTGCGATGATGCCGCCGACGGCGCCGTTGTCGTCGTACCAGGGGCGAAGCTCCCAGTTGTCGTACTGTACGGTGCCGTCAAGCCGTTCGAAACGGTCCTCCTCGCCCCGGACGATTTCCCCCCGGAGCGCCTGCCGGTGAAACGTCTTCCATCGTTCGGGGATCTCCGGGAAGATCTCGTAGTGGGCGCGGCCGGTGAGATCTTCCGTCGTCGGGATCTGGTAATGGGTGAGCCACTGCCGGCTGCAGGCGACATACCGCATGTCGGTGTCGAAGATGGCGATGCTGACGGGAAGCTGGTCGATCACGGTCCGGTTCAGGCAGTGGAACAGGTCCGATCCTGAGGTTTGCATGATAGTGCCTTCTCTGTGTACGAGCGTTTCGATTAAATTGACCTATTAACTATAGCGTATTTCCGTACCGGTTGCGCTGCTCGACGCTGCGGAACAACCGTTGCAGGTCGTTCCCGTTTTTCACCGTTTCCCAGCCGCTTCCGTACGGTGCATTACCTGAGAAAACGACCCGAGTTTGCCGGATTTCCGCAAGGCTACAGCAGTTTCCAAGCTTAATTGACCGACAATAGTTATACAAGGCATAAAGGAGTACCGGTTTGCCAAAACAGAACATTGAAGAGCGGATTTGTAATCTTCTTCACGAGAGTGTCCAGCAGTGGGACAAGGATGGGTTGCTTCGTTCTTGCAGTAACAAGACCTATTCGCTTTTCAATGTGCTGCCGGAGCGGCTTGGAAAAGTCGAAGACCTCTTCTCGGAATGGGAGTTTTACGACTGTGACAACAACCCGGTGATCAAAGAGGAACTGCCTCCATACCGGGTGCTTTTAAGGCAGGAACCATGTACGGACTGCGTCTACAAAATGGTTTCCTCGAACGAGGTACGCTGGGTGGTTTTCAGCGCATCACCGCTTCTGGACGATGCAGGCGGACTGGAAGGGGTCGTGACGACGGCGGTGGATATCACCGACTACAAAGTTGACGAGCAGAAGTACAAAAGCATCGCCAATTACGACCCCCTGACCAGGCTTCCCAACCGCCTGTTGCTGGCAGACCGGCTTGACCTTGCCATCATGCATGCGGAGCGCAACCGTACCAGCGTGGCGGTCTGTCTGATCGATTTCGACGGTTTCAAGGAGGTCAACGACGTCCACGGACACAACGCCGGTGACGAGGTGCTCATCGAAGCTGCCAAACGGATGCAGGGGGTCGTACGGGGGGATGATACCATCGCCAGGCTGGGCGGCGACGAGTTCGTCGTCATCCTGACCAACCTCAAGAAGAGCGAAGAGTGCGCGGTGACGCTCTATCGCCTGCTCAATGTGATCGCATCGCCGTTTTCGGTGGCGGCGGATGGAAAGAGCGTCTCCATCAGCGCCAGCATCGGGGTGAGCATCTACCCCGACGACCGGGTCGAAGCCGATACCCTGCTGCGGCATGCGGACATGGCGATGTACAAAGCCAAAAACAGCGGGAAGAACCGTTTCAGCTTTTTCGACATCACCGCCGATCAGAAGATCAAGGCGAACTACCGGACGATCAACAAGCTGAAAAACTCTCTCGCCTCCGGGGAGTTCTGTCTCTACTACCAGCCGAAGGTCAATACTGCCGCCGGGGAGATCCTCGAAGTCGAAGCCCTGGCACGCTGGAACCACCCTCTGCTCGGCGTCGTTTCGCCGGCGGAGTTTCTGCCGCTCATCGAAAACGACGAGGAGCTCTGCGAACAGTTCGATGCGTGGGTCGTCAACGAAGCCCTGGCGCAGATGCTGCGGTGGCAGGAAGAGGGGCTCTACCTGAAAGTCTGCGTTAACATCTCTCCCCGGCAGTTCAAGAGCCGTCAGTTTATGAAATGGCTCAAAGGGGTCATCCGCGAGAGCGGCGTGCCGATGGAGCTTCTTTCCTACCTGGAGTTCGAAATCCTGGAGACGGCCGCCGTCGAGAGCCTGAACCGTTCCAACGAGATCATCCGGGAGTGCAAGGAACTGGGTATCTCCTTCGCTCTGGACGATTTCGGGACGGGGTACTCGACCCTGATGCATCTCAAAGAACTGCATATCGACACCATTAAGATTGACCGGATCTTCGTTTCGGGCATGCTTGACAACAGCGCCAACATGGTGATCGTGCAGGCGGTGATCGCCCTGGCCAACGCCTTCGACATCACGGTGACCGCCGAGGGGGCCGAAAACATCGAGCACATCATCTCCCTGCTGGAGATGGGGTGCGACGCCATTCAGGGGTATGCCATCGCACGCCCCATGCCGGCCGATGAGGTGCACGGTTTTGTCACGGAGTTTCGTCCGGACCCGCGCTGGACGATGGTGTCTCATACGCTGCCCACCAAGGCGGACTTCGAACTGCTGCTGGCGATGTCGAATCACAAGTACTGGCTTGAAACGGTCCTAACGGCATTTGAAGCTCCTGATTTCGATGCGGAGATGCTGACGCTCGACTACACCCAGTGCCGTTTCGGCAAGTGGTTCGAACTGGCCAAAAACCTCAAATACCGCGAGGTTTCCAGTTTCCGTGAACTCGATGCGCTGCACCAGGCCATCCATACGGAGGTGCAGCTGCTGGCAGCGGGATTGAAACGGGAAGCGCGTTCCATCCTGCCGGAAGAGCGTTCCGCGATCGAACGGCTCAGCCGCCGCATGTGCGACGCGCTCGAGCGCATCCGCAAAGAGGTGGAAACGATTCGCCAGCAGAACGACCTGGTACACAAAATCTTGGAAAAAAGGAGTCAATATGGCAAACGCCGGAAAAATTGCATGGGATAAGAGTTACGAAACGGGGATTGAAGAGATCGACGATCAGCACCGCATCCTGGTCAACACCCTGGCCGAAGCGGACCGCAAACTGACGGAGGACACCTCCTTGGAAACCCTCGAAGCGATTACGAAGGATCTGCTCAGCTATGCGCTGTATCACTTCGAAACCGAAGAGGAGATGATGCAGGAGTATGACTACAAGGGAAAACGTCCCGAGGAGTTCGATTTCCATATGAAGCAGCACCGTAGCTTTTCGGCGAAGGTCGTGGAGATCCGCGAATCGATCAAGATGGGCAACCCGGTGGACAAGGAGGAGCTGATCGCGTTTTTGACCAACTGGCTCATTACCCACATCAACAAAACCGACAAGAAGCTCGGCAGTTTTCTTGCGGAAGTGCGTTAAAATCGACTCAGGATTGACCCGAACCTCCCGGAAGCTCCTTAAAATCGTGACAGCGGCTTTGCCTCATGGGGAGTTAAAAGTTTTTGGCATAAGCTTGTAAAACGTGAATAGCGGAGGATAGCGCGATGATGTTGGCGGATCGGCGGTCGGTACGGGAGCTTTTCTGGATGACGGCAGCTGCCGTCGCCATGCCGATTCTGCTGGGAGTGGCCCTGGAAAGTGCGGAGACCCTTCGGTTCGTTTCCATCCCGCTCCATTCCGTCATGGAAGCGACGGGGGGCATCATCGCCCTTGTCATTTCCGTGATCTTCTACCTCAAATACCTTCGTATGCTGGTGCTGACCCACTTCAACTGGTCGACGGGCGCGCTGCTGGCGATGGGGATCATCGATATTTTCCATGCGTCGGTCATGCCCGGAAACCTCTTCGTGTGGCTCCACTCCACCGCCGTCTTTTTCGGCGGTCTCTTTTTCGTCAGCGTCTGGATACCCGAACGCAGGGTCCGCAGCGGAACCTACCGCGCGGTTCCGCTTCTTTTCATCGGCTTTTCGCTCCTTTTCGGGGGAGCGAGCATCCTCTTCGAACCCCAGTTGCCCGCCATGCTCGATGCCGACGGCTCCTTCAGTCATGCGGCCAACCTGCTCAACATCGGGGGCGGGGTCGGTTTTTTCATCGCCGCGGTCCGTTTCGGGCTTGCCTATCTGCTGACGCGGGAACGCGAAGAGCTGCTTTTCGCAGGGCATACGATGCTTTTCGGAACGGCCGGGGTACTCTTCGTCTCATCGGTCATCTGGGACATGCAGTGGTGGCTCTGGCACCTGCTAAGGCTTCTTGCCTACGTGATCGCCTTCTACATGCTCTACATCGAATACCGGCGCGACGTCCAGCTGGTCGAGCAGACCAACGCCGAGCTCGAGACGGCCAATCGCAAACTGGGCGAGTATCTCGGGATCGTCGATCGCAACGTCATCACCTCCTCTACCGATATGCAGGGGACCATTGTCGATGTCAGCCAGGCCTTCTGCGACATCAGCGGCTACCGGAGGGAGGAGCTGATCGGTCACTCTCACAACATCGTGCGCCATCCCGACATGCCTCATACGCTTTATGAAGAGATGTGGGCCACGGTCCGCCGGGGGGAGATCTGGTACGGGGAGATCAAAAACCGGCGCAAGGACGGCACGGCGTACTGGGTCGATGCGGTGCTCGCTCCGCAGTTCGACGAGGTCGGCCGGATTACCGGATACACGGCGATCCGCCAGGACATTACGGACCGGAAGCGGGCGGAAGCCCTTGCCGTTACCGACGAGCTCAGCGGGCTCTTCAACCGCCGCCACTTCAACCGTATCCTGGAAGCGGAGTGCCACCGCGCCATGCGGGATGGCCGCCGTATGGCCTTTGCGATCATGGACATCGATCACTTCAAGCCCTATAACGATACCTACGGCCACCTGATGGGCGACGAAGTCATCCGCTCCGTGGGTGAGGTACTGTTGCGACACACCCGCCGCTCGGGGGATTTCGCCTTCCGGCTGGGAGGCGAGGAGTTCGGCATTCTGCTCAGCTTTACCGACACGGCAGCGGTTTTTACATATGTTGACGACATCCGAAACGCGGTGCAGGAGCTCGGCATCGAGCATTCGGGTAACGAAGCGTTGGGGGTCGTGACGCTTTCGGGTGGTATCGCGCTCTTCGGGGGGGAAGGAGCGGACGGATGCGAGGGTGTCTACAGCGACGCCGACACGGAGCTCTACCGGGCCAAGGAGGAGGGTCGTAACAGGATTTTCATGGCCTAGAGCGACTCCGGGCGTTTTTTTGCGGCGACACCTTGCCTTTGGCGTCCCGGACATGGTAATATTCGGGCACTCTTTTTCATGCGTCCGTAGCTCAGCTGGATAGAGCATCGGTTTCCGGTACCGGTGGTCGGGGGTTCGAATCCCTCCGGGCGTGCCACTTTTCAAATTTTTCCTCGGATATTTACACTTCATCATTTCTTTTTGTTTATGGGTCTATTTTGCACACTCCGACCCCGATACGTCCTGCATACCGCATTTCTGTAGCGGCTTTCTGGGTGATATCCGAACAAAAATGGTACTCCGGTACTATTTACTTTCCTCTTCAAATACAATAGAATCCAACAAAATATAATTCTAGGAGAGGGCATGGCAGCGTTGAAAGTCGTGGGATTTGTCAGAAGCATTGACGGAGAAGTAACGGTTCGGGGAGTTAACGGAGAATCGCGTGTGCTCACAGAAGGGAGCCCGGTTTATGAAGGCGATCAGGTTGTCGGTGGCAGCAGCAACAGCCATTTTGTAGCCAAATACCTGGGAGTTTCCGAAACGACGGCCTACGAAGGGATATTCAGGGTGACGCTCGACGCTTCCGTCTACAGTGCCGGTGAACCCAGTGAAAGCGTTGTGGAAGGAAGCCTTGCGGAGCGCTGGGATCTGTACCAGGAGCAGACCGCGGCCGGTAGAGAGAGCACCCTCTCTTCATCCTTGGTCTCCCCGGAGTTTGACGTGTCGTATTCGGGGGCGGCCCGGGGCGAGGTTGCCAGTACGCTCAAAAGTACGAAAATCGATCCTTTCAAAGCGGAGTTCGACTTCGAACGTCCTCCACTTTTCACGGAAGCGTCCAACCATGCGCCGGTTGCCCACAACGTGACGATCTCCCCGGAACTTGGTATCGCCCTGAGCGGCGGAGGTGCTGCAGGGAGTACCATCACGGGCATTCTGATGGCTAACGACATCGATGACGACAATACGCCGTTCGACCTTATCTACTCACTGGTCAGCGGACCGGGGCAGGGGAGCGTCTCCATTAGCGGAAACCAGTTTACTTTCGATCCGGGAGAGGATTTTTCCGGATTGGGATTCGGTGAGACCGACACGGTGACGTTTACCTACCTGGCTACTGACCGGCACGGTGCGCATAGTGAAGTGCGGAGTGTCACGCTGACGGTGGAGGGCAACGCCGAAACCCCGGTCGTAGACGACGGGTCGGAGTTCGTACACCATGCACAGGTCGGGGAAGAAGTTTTCCTCGGCGGGAAGTACATTGAACTCGGTATTCATGAAACCGGAAGTTTCGGGACCGTTTCCTCCCGGCCGGCCGGGTTTTACGGCGTCGACGATACGAATCGCATCGGGATGGTAGCCGATGTCGACGGCTTCGGTACAGGCATTGATTCGGCCATTGACTTTTTCCTCCCGGGGACGCCCGAAGAGGCGTGGCATGTGGGATATGTACTTGACGGTGCAAGAACGAGCGCCACGAATGCCGGTTTGGCGGGAGCGGAGATGATTACGGACTATGCATCTGAAGATGTCTCGAGCGGTGATACCCTTGCGGCACACGGCAGCGGCTCGCTCAATGACGCGCTCAGTATCGACAGCTACGTCTCCTTCGGCGTGAATGACGACTACTTCCTGACCACGGTAACCTTGACCAACATCAGCGATGCAACCCTCGAAGATGTCCGCTTCATGCGTTCGTTCGACCCGGACAATACGGTCTACCAGGATGGTAGCTATGTGACGATCAATACGGTGGAGAGTACCTTCGAGGCGGGGGACGACAAGGCGGTCGTCTCGGCACAAAGTCTGCCCGGGGATAACTATGAGGCGATGACGGGATCGCCGGCGACGATTCTCTACTACAGCGCCGACGACCGTGCGAAAGTCACGACCTACAGTTTCTCTATCCGAAATATTTATGATTCAAACGTTTACGACAACACCCTCTCGAAAGGCAGTACGATCACGGCCGACCGTGCTATCTCCATCGCATTCGAGGAGGGGACGCTTGACGCGGGCGAATCCGTCACATTCTCCTACTACACCAGTCTGAGCAACCGGGATGTGGAAGAGATCGTGGCCGATCTCGACGGTCACATCAACGGCACCTATGTCGGGAGTTCCCTCGACGACGTCTTTGACGGAGAAGGGGGTGCGGACATCATTATGGGTCGGGGCGGAGACGATACCATCGTTTATGATCCGGAGGATCTGCTGATGGATGGCGGCGATGGGGTTGACACCCTTGTACTTGAGGCGGGAACGACACTCGATCTCGGTAACGTGGCCAATATCGTGAATATGGAACAAATTGACGTGAAAGAGGGGGCAACCCTCTCCACGGCACTCCAGAGCATCCATCCCGACGATGTGGTGGTGATGACGGGAGGCGGGAATGCGCTGGTCATTCTCGGCAGCGATGCCGATGCCGGGAACCTCCCGGCCGCTGACGGCCGCGACGTCGCACTGGATACGGCCCTGTGGGCCTATGACGCTGCGGCGTCAACGGTTGAGAACAATGTGTACCACGGGTATGCTTCGGACCATTCGGAAGTAACCGTTACGGTGCCGGTGCTTATTGACGACACGCTCCTTCCCTGATGCCCCTTCCCGGGGCATCTACTGCAAAAATGTGATATTTTTTGACAGAATTTTTCTCTGACATCAGTGCGAAAACCCCCTTATGTACGTCGTTTCATCCTCTCGCCAGAAGCAGTGCGGTACTCAGGTACTGTTTACATTCATTAACATTTATTCTAAAATCTGACCAACATTACAACATGAATTACCAGGAGCAAACATGGCAGCATCGAAACCGGTTGGATATGTCGAGAGTGTTCGCGGCGAGGTGATGGCCGTGGGAAGCGACGGAACGATTCGCATCGTGACGGCGGGGACACTCCTGTACGAGGGGGAGCTGCTGATCGGACAGGGCGGTGAGAGTCACCTGAACGTCAACTTCTCGATGCTGTCGGAACCGGCGGAATATGCGGGGATTTTCCGTATCGCCCTCGATGCCGATGCGCTGAAAGAGGGGCAGCCCGGTGACAGCATCTCCGAAGCGGAACTGGCATCGCGGTGGGATCGCTACGCACCGGAGACGGCCGCGGGTAATGAGGGGCAGGCGTCGTCGTCGGTCGCCGCCGTCGAAACCGGCAGCCAGAACGCCGCCCGCGTCAAGGGGGACGTCAGCAGCCGCCTGACCGCCTTCAACGACGGTGACGGCGGCGAACGCGCCGCCGCGGTCTTCGGTAACGGCGACGCCGTCGCCCTGCAGCGTAACCAGCATGTTCCCGAAGCCGCGGACGATCTCTTCGGCGCCATGGACAGCATCACCGCCGAAGGGGTGCAGTCGGTGACCCGTACCTACTTCAGTGTGACGGAGACGACGACGGTCACCATTTCGACCAACGGCGCGACCATCGACCCGGTGATGTACCTCTTCCGTGACGACGGCAGCCTTGACGGCGGCGACTACATCGCTTACAACGATGACGGCGGAACCCGTGCGGGATCATTTTATAACTCCGTCATTACGGTCACCCTCGCACCGGGGGAATATGTCGCGGTCGTCAGCGATTTCAGCTTTTCAAGCAGCGAGGCGATCAGCGGGCTTAACAGCAACGATCGTACGGGGGAGATCGCCGTCGGCTTTTCGCCCGCCGAGCACATCGTGCTGCGGGACTTTGAAAGCGGGACGACGGAAGAGACCGTAACGGCGCTGGACATCCTGGCCAACGACACCGACCGTGACGATACTGAGCTCTCCGACTTCACCATCACTCTCGACACGGATTCGCTCACCGTCAACGGCGTCGCGCTCCCCTTCGACCCCGCCATGATGACGGTGGCCCAGGTGGACGGCCACGCCCAGCTCATCTTCAACGCCGCCGGCCGCTTCGACAGCCTGCGTCAGGGCGAAACCGCCATCGTGACCATCGATTACACCGTGACCGACGCTCCCGATGTTCTGGGGACCCAGTTCACCTCCGATCCCGCCCGCGTGACCATCATCGTTGCCGGTACCAACGATGCGCCGGTGGCCCGGGACGTTACCATCACCTCCGCGACGGCGACCGAGGGGATTCCGGATGCCCCGGGTGCGCTGATGGGCACCCTGGATGCGGACGATACCGATAACGACAACAGCCCGACGAATCTCTCTTACAGCGTCGTGTCCGGACCGGAGGGAGGGACGGTGCTGCTGTTTGGCAACCAGTTCCTCTTCAGTCCCGCCGCCGACTTTCAGGAACTCGCCCCGGGCGAGACGGCGACGGTCAGTTTTACCTACGTCGCCACCGACCGTCACGGCGCTTCGAGCAACGAAGCAACGGTGACGCTGCAGGTGACCGGGACCAACGACGCCCCGGTGGTCGAAGACGTCACGGTCGGCAACGCCATCGAAGGGGTTCCGGCAGTCGCGGTGGGGGTGACCGGTACCTTCGCCGGTGATGACGTTGACAGCGACGACACCCATGAAAGTCTTGTTTTCAGCATGGTCGACGCTCCGGCGGTAGGCAGCGTCACCATTGACGGCGACAGCTTTACCTACCATCCCGGCGACGGCTTCCAGGAACTTTCCGAGGGCGAAACGACGACGGTAAGCTTTACCTACAAGGCGACCGACAGTCACGGTATGGACAGCGCCGTCAAAACGGTGACCGTCACGATTGAGGGGACCAATGATGCCCCGGTCGTCGCAGACGTTTCCGACGGAATCCCGACAACCGTAGGGCTCGATACGTTCGCGCAGCCGGCGACGACCTACAACGCCTTTTCTCTCGAAGACGGTGCGTACGGTCAGCGCTTCGTCGCCACGGGCGAAACGCTGTCGCAAATCGAGATCGACCTTGTTGACGGTTCGACAGGCTCACTGGCGCTTCAGATTCTCGACTCCGACGGCCAGGTGGTCTATACCAGCGCGCTCTATGACGTCACGGGAAGCGGTGACAACGTCGTCGCGATCGATCTGGACGCCGCGCTGACACCGGGCGAACTCTACGACATGCGCTACTACATGACGAACGACAGCCTGCGGGCGGAGATCGCTTCGGCGCTGGACAGCACGGACAACGTGGGCTACCTCTACAACGGCCACCTCTACAGCCACTATGATTTCAGGGTCAAGATGACCTACAGCAGCGGGGAGCGTGTCATCCTGGAAGGAGACGGCGTCGCCACGGTCTATACCGGGCAGCTGGAAGTTGAGGACATCGACCTGGCCGATGGGCACGATTTCGCTCTTTCCGGAACCCCGGAGTGTTCGGACGCCGGGGTCACGAACCTCGCGGTTGTCGTACTCTCCGACGGCAGTTACACCGTAGCGGGCGATTTCGACCTGCTCGCCGACGGCGAGACGGCGACGGTCACCTTCGAGTACACGGCGACTGACGACTCGGGTACGGCCAGCGCGCAGAGTAACGTGGGGA